>JBAXWF010000004.1:0-108974 GCA_037128515.1 Bacteroidota bacterium
GCAGTCCGGCTTCGCGTTGTTCCAGAATCCGGCTGGCGACCCAGCGCGCCTGTTCGGCCTCGTCGCTCACCACAATCAACGGAATGCGCAGGTCGCGGTAATTAGTAACAATAGTGTTTGAAGTAAAAAAATGCATTCTTGATTTTTTACTATTCAAACCAACAATTAGTGCTATTGCGTTTATTTTTGGATAAATTTTATGAATTATTTCATGTACCTCGCCTGTAAACATATAAACATTAATGGCAATCGTATAGTCGGCAATTAAATTATTGGCTAATATACTCAGTTTTTGTTTTATAGTATTTTCTGAACCATCTTCATTTACATTTAACTTACCATTTTTTTTATTAACCGTATAAAAAATGGTTATCTCGCACTTAAACAACCGGGCCAACTCCATAGCATAAACTATGGCATTGTTGGCGGCTTCTGAAAAATCGAAAGGAACAAGAATTTGTTGTGTTTGACTATTTTCTGCCATTTTAATAAAAAAACAAAAATAAAAAAATAGATTTACAAAGTTGCTGGTTTTGTTATAAAAAAAGCAACCCTAGTGGGCAGTTTTTTGCATTACGCGATTTTTAAATGAGGTTTTGTAAGGGTTAGAAACAATCCCTCAAATAAATTTTTGGGTCTATATACCATAACGTAGAAAGAAAAAAACTAGGTGCTTATAATTTTTTTTATAACGACTTTACGAAAGATAAAACTAGCTGAAAAAGTTCAGGATATTTCGTCAAAGGAAGCCCCATAGCTTTATCGGCTAAAGTATGATATTCCTTATACTCATTACCCAGGGTATAAATAAAAAAACACTTAACGCCTTTTTCATAATAAAAATAATGATCACTGTTTGCAGCTTCGCCTCGCACATTTACGCTTTTCAGAAATTTCCCCGTTTCATTAAGTTGTTTTAATAGCTCAAATTCTTTTTTAAATATACTGCCGTTAACTACCTTAATACCATCGCTACCCGTACCCACCATATCTAAATTCAGCATAAACTTAATTTTTTTTAATGGGAAAACAGGATGGTTGGTATAGTATTCCGATCCCAACAATCCTAATTCTTCTCCTGCAAAGAAAATAAAGGCCATTGAATACTCCGGTTGATTTGCAGGATTGGAATAATATGCTGCCAAATCGAGCAGCATCGCGGTTCCGCTGGCATTATCATTTGCGCCAGGAAAATAGGTTTTGTTGCCCATCATGCCTAAATGATCGTAATGTGCGCCAAATACCACAAAAGTATCAGGGTATAATTTCCCAGGAATATACCCAATTACATTTTGGGTTTGATAGTTTTTTATCAATTGAGCATTAATATCTATCGAAATCTTTGAAATCTTTTTAGGAATAGCATTTCTATTAATAATAACTTCCACGTGTTTCTTTGTATTTTGACTTTGAGAACTTTCCCACGTTATTTCTTTATCTTTTATAAACAATATCAGAGGGGCATCTTTAATGCTAGGACAATTTAAATCTTTAAATCCGGTATCAACAACCAAAGCGACATTTTTTAGATTTTTCAACTCCCCCGACTGTGCCGTTTTTCCATTTAAAACAATAGCTCCATACGTTTTTTTCACAGTCTGCGCATCAGGCAAAACCAAATAATCAATCCCGGGCTGTACGCTTATATTATTGATTTTAAGATCTAATAACCCCGGAAAAGTATTTACACTTATGCCAAATCGTTGAAGGTAACTTGTATCAAATTGTTTCAGATTGTCTTTCTTCAATTGCTTTACTATAAAATCTGAAGCTATTTTATCCCCATTATTTACATATCCCCGACCAAAAAAATCAGGAGACGATAATGTATCAATAACACCACGCACATAAATGAGGTTTTGTGAAAAAAGCAAGGTATACCAAATCAAGAAAAATGGCAAAACAACTAATTTCTTATTCATTTTATAAAAATTTTCTTATTATTAATTCCTCTAATTTTTGTATGGTTTCCAGTTTGTCATTCCATATATATTTTTCTTTCAATTCTTCAATAAATTTATTTGATTCTTCAATAGTTGTTTTCGTATTAAGAATATCAATGGTTTTATTATATTCCTGTAAATCACCTTTAAAAAGTTCGTTGATAAATAAGAACTTATCATTAATTCCAATCGCATTTTTCAAATTTGTAATTGATGTTTTTCCAACTTTATTTGCTAATGTGTTTTCAGAATTATCTTTTGTTATTTTATCATGTATCAACTTGGGAGACTCTTTAAATTTATCGGCCACAAATTCTTTTTCTGCAGAAGAAAATAAATCAACAGTTGTTTTTTTCTCAGGTTTCATTGTTTTGGGCTTTTCGGGTAATATATCCCGAAAGATGTCATTAATTGTATTTTCTTCTTTTTTCGGAATGTTTTCATCTTTAGTACTCTCATAAAGAGTATTCGTTGTTTCAATTTTATATTCTTCAATAAACGAAATATCTGTTTTTCCTTCAATGGTTGTCGAATTTAACTCAGAACTATTATTTTTCTCAGAAATTTCTTTTTCTGTAAGAGTCTCTATTTTATTTGTGTTTTTTTGAATATTTGTTTCTGAAATGTCTGAAAACATTTCAATCGGATTCTCTATTGTCTCATTGTCTGAATTAGAAAAAGCATTGTTTTCCTTTTCTATCGAAAATTTCTGAGTTTTATTTTCAAAATTAACTGCTATATTTGCATTAATACTGTTTTTATATTGGTTGTTTAATTTATTTAAATCATAAAAAAGTTCATAAAGTTTTTGGATATTCGTCAAAATTATATCAATTTCAATTTGAGGAATTTTGTTTTCATGTTCATCAATAATAAGATATTGTTCATGGAGGGTCTCCAAAATTATTTTTATTTCGTCTTTAATAAAAATTTTTTTCATAGTTGTAAAAATAAATTTTTTTTTATAAAATTTGATTTGAATTTTAGTATAAAATTATAAAAAGAATTATACTCTTGACAATGTTTTTAGAAAAAACAATAGAAACACATAGAAACGGTTGGATAGAAGTTATTTGTGGATCGATGTTTTCGGGCAAAACCGAAGAATTAATTCGTAGATTAAAACGTGCAAAGTATGCAAAACAACGATACGAAATTTTTAAACCCGATATTGACACACGATATGATATCAAAAAAGTTGTTTCACACGATGAAAATTCGATAATTTCAACTCCCGTTCAATCATCGTCACAAATTTTATTACTAGCAAACGATTTAGATATTGTTGGGGTAGATGAAGCTCAATTTTTTGATGTAGAAATTATTAATGTATGTAATACTCTTGCCAAAAAGGGCATAAGAGTGATTGTTGCCGGATTAGATATGGATTATCTAGGAAACCCTTTTGGGCCAATGCCAGCCTTAATTGCAACAGCAGAATATGTTACCAAAGTTCATGCTATTTGTTTAAACTGTGGAAACTTGGCTTATGTATCTCATAGAATTGTTCAAAACACTAATCTAGTTCTGTTAGGAGAGACAGATAATTATGCGCCTCTTTGTAGAAACTGCTTTAATGAAATAAAAAAACAATAAATTAATCAACAAAAACTGTTTTCTGGGATGTTTCTCCGGGTGTAAGGCGGATTACGCCCTTACCCCTAACAGTATCTCCTGCATTTATTACCTTTGTAACAATAATATCCAAAATTCCTTCATACTTAAAAACATTTTTAAATTGACCTGTTGCATCAGATTTTCCCGCAACTCTGACATCAGGATAATTAGGGGCAATTATCACATCTGCAAAAGGAATTGTAACATTGGTATCGGTTAATGATTTTACCATTATAACAGCAGTACACTCGGTGCTTTCTTTTTTACATCCCCAGAAAATTAAAGAAGCAACATTTATTACCATTAAAATGGCAAATAGATTTTTTACAGAAAAAATTTTCATAATTGTAAACTTTTTTTAACTTTGCTTTGAAATAATATTTTGCAAATTAAATCATTTTGATTTAAAAACATACGCAAATATATAAAAAAAAATATCATGAATAAAATTATCTTCTCTTTTTTTATTTTAGTGTTATTAACAAGAATGATTTATGCGCAAACCGAGACACAATTTGAATTGAACTTTTTAATTAAAACCCAATCTGGTGAAATAAAAATTAAATTAGACAGCGAAACACCTAAACATCGGGGTAATTTTGTAAGACTTGTTAAATCAGGTTTTTTTATGGAACAATATTTAATAGAGTCATGAATAATTTTATAGTACAGGGGGTTGAGGCAGATAAAACAAAAGATGCAGAGTACAAAATTCCTGCTGAAATTATTGTAAAATTCTTTCACAAAAAAGGTGCGTTGGCTGCTTCACGAATGCAGGATGATATTAATCCAAATAAAGAGTTATCAGGTTCAAAATTTTATATTGTTCAGGAAAAAACATTTAAAGACATCGAACTTGTTGTTTCGGAGATACGACTAGATAAAAAATTTAAATCAGAAGAAAGAGAAGTATTTAAAACAATAGGGGTCAACCCTTTTTTAGATGGTTCATATACTATCTTGGGGGAAGTAATTGAAGGACTTAATGTTGTTGATAAAATTGTTGACATTAAAACAGGTGTTGCTGACAAACCTCTTGATGATAACAAGATTACTATAGATGAAATAAAATTAATTTTCATTTCTCAAGACTGCTGTAACTTGGTAATTTCTATTAACTCATTTAACAAATAATGGAGTCAACAATTAAACAACACATTTGTAATGTTGAACTATTTACAACATCAAATGAACAAGAGTTAGAATCTTTTCGCATAAAATATCTTGGTAAACACGGGATATTAAACATCTTGTTTGAAACCTTTAAAAGTACACCTCCTGATCTGAAAAAAGTTGTAGGTAATTTATTAAATCAATTAAGAAATTCAGTAAATGACAGATACGAATCTTTAAAAAACACATTAAATGATAATTACTCAATAATATCCGGAAATACTGACCTTTTTTTATCTACTGATTTAGGATTTTTTGGTTCGAGACACCCTCTTTCTTTGATTAAAAATGAAATAATTCAAATTTTTTCGCATATTGGGTTCACTATTGCTGAAGGGCCTGAAATTGAAGATGATTTGCACATTTTTACCGGATTAAATTTTCAACCTGATCACCCTGCACGCGATATGCAGGACACTTTTTTTATTGAACAACAACCCGAATTATTATTACGAACCCACACTTCTTCAGTACAGATACGATTAATGAAAACCCACCCACCCCCCATACGAGTTCTAATGCCAGGAAGAGTCTATCGAAACGAGGCAATTTCTTCAAGAGCTCATTGTTTTTTTCACCAGATTGAGGGTTTATATATCGATAAAAATGTTTCTTTTTCTGATCTTAAGCAATCTCTTCTCTATTTTTCAAAAGAGATGTTTAGTGCCGACACCATAATAAGATTAAGACCATCATATTTTCCATTTACAGAACCTTCTGCAGAAATGGATATTTCATGTACAATATGCAAGGGTTCAGGTTGTAATATGTGCAAAAATACAGGATGGGTTGAAATACTTGGTTGTGGAATGGTTGATCCTAATGTGTTGGAATATTGTGGAATAGATAGTACTGATTTTACTGGTTTTGCTTTTGGAATGGGAATCGAACGTATTGCAAATCTTAAATATTCAATAAAAGATCTTCGTTTTTTTTCCGAAAATGATATTCGTTTTTTGAGGCAATTTAAAACTGTCTTATAAATTTGATTCATCCCTAAACCTTGGCAGTTCTATAAAAAAAGTTGTTCCAACGCCTTTTTCAGATTTAAACCAAATTCTTCCGTTACAATTCTCAATAATGCTACTAACTATTGCTAACCCCAGGCCCATGCCTTCTGATTTTGTTGAAAAATTTGGAATAAATATCTTTTCTTTCATTTCTTCAGAAATTCCTTCGCCATTATCTTTTACACAAACTATTACTTTTGTCTCGGTTGAATTAATATCAATTTCGATTACCCCGTCTTTATTTAGATTAATTGCCTGAAATGAATTATTCAATAGGTTGTTCATAACCCTGATAATTTGATTTTTATCTGCAAATATTTTTAAATCTATAGTTAAATCGTAAATCGTTGAAATTCGAATATCAGAATTTGATTTAAAAATCTCAATAGAATTCTTTATAACATCAATAATATTAAGTATCTCATTAAAAGGTTTTGGCATTTTTGCAAAATATGAAAATTCGGAAGCAATTGCTGAAAGTGAATCAATTTGTTCTACAATATTTTTTGTAAAGCGTTCAAGTCTGTTATCCCAATCGGGGGCTTTCTCTTTCCAAGCTTTATCAAGGTATTGAACACTAAGCTTCATAGGTGTAAGTGGGTTTTTTATTTCATGAGCAACCTGCATGGCCATTTCGCGCCAGGCATTTTCTCTTTCAGAGCGCGCAAGCATATCTGCACTTTTTGACAATTCATCAATCATTCTATTATATTCAGAAATTAAACTTCCTATCTCATCACGTCTTGGCCATTTAATTTTTTCATTTTTACTGCCAAGCTTAACAGCACTTATCTTGTCTCTAATAATATTTAATGGTTGTGTTATTCTTCCCGCCACAAATAGAGTGATTAAAACTGTTATTGCAACCAAAAGAACATATATATTTATAAAAGCCATTAAAAAAGCCGACAATTCTTTTTTTAGTTCACTTTCTTTTGCAAAATATGGCAAATTAATGTAATACCATATTTTACCGTTTCTATTATACAAAGGAATATAGGCCGAAAAGTAATCAAGTTTCCCAATATTCTCTTTTTGGATAAATAAAGTTGTTCTATCTGTAATCATTTTTTGGAATGCAACCGCATTCATTTTTTTTGATATAAGTCCTTCATTAAATATTTGTGGTCGCGAGGAAGACAGTAGATCTCCTTGTTTATCAAAAATATTAATGTCTGTAAAAAAAATATTTGACAACCTTGCAAGTCGGTTAGACAAAGCATTCTTTTGGTCAAAACTCAATGTATCATTATCAGACAGGTTCCCTTGAAGTTCAATAAGTATTGACATGGCTTTTTCACTTAATATGTCTACATTTTTATTTTCATTTAACCCTCTAATTAAAAAATAAGTCGACACACCAATTATAATAAAAGAGATAAAAATTATTGAAATTATAGAAATCTGAAGTCTATTTTTAAAATCATATCTGAAAGAAACAATTTTTGATGGTGGGTTATTAATTATTAAAAACAAAAAAAGTGTTATACAAAATAATGAAAAAAGCAATGAAAAAGGTGCCAGTGTATCTAGTAAATTGCCCGTTTTTTTACTAATAATTATAAATGACAGATTATCTAAATTATATACGAGATGACTATACCCATTTTTTTCAAAAACGTAACTGTCATTTTCATTTAATGAATCTTTCAAAAAAAATTCGGATGGAAAATAATATTTTCCGTAGGCGTCTATTAAAGTATTTTTTAAATATTTTGCATATGAATAATTAGACAAATCTGTATTAATGAATAATTTTTTGTCTATTAAAAGCTCGGGATAACCCAGCCCTTTGGGAATAAATTTTGAATTTAATTCCACAAATATAGAGTTTGAATACAAAGAATCAATAAACTCCATTCTAGAAATATAATTATTACCACCACTACCGTCATTTAATGAATATAAATTCTCACAAGAAGAGTTTTTTCCAATAGTTTTTATCAAATCATCAAAGTACATATAGCAGTTTTTTTTCTCAAGAAAAGGTTCTATAAGTAAACTATCATTATTATTACACACAGTTATTTGAATCTTATATTTTTCCCAGTATCCTGAAAAATATTTTTTTATAATATAATCACTAATTTCGTTATCTTTAATCGTATTCCTACTTAGTTTTTGTTTTACTATTATATCATTACTAATTTCTTGTTGTATATTATTATAAAGGTATTCGGCGAGAGGATCTTCGCCTGATGAAATCTTTTGTGCTAGCGATTTCCTTTTTTCAATTTCCTTAAACGTGTTACATGTATTTAATGTGTAGTATGTAATATAAGTAAACAAAATTAGATATAGGCTAATTTCATAAAAATTATAAACCTTTCTTTTTCTGCGTCTATAAAGAAAATAAATTGTATTAAACAATAAAAATCCCAATAGCACATGAACGTCAAGTGAAGATCCATATGGATGTATTAAAATAATCGTTAAAACTGCTAAAAAGACTGCTAATATGAATGAGGGTTCTTTTTTGCAGAATAGCATAACATACTTGAGAATGAATATTGCTATTAAAAAATAAGAAAGATTAATAAAAGAAATTATGAAAAAACCAATAATACTTAAGCCATTTAATGTAAATATTTGATTTAAATTATAAGAAATGGTTGAATCTAATATAATTGACCTCAATAGATTATTAATAAAACAAAAGAAAATACCAGAAAATAATAATAAATAAAATGATGTGAAAAATCGAACCCAATTGCTTTTAATTTTTTGCAAACTAAATGCAATCCCTTTATTTAAAATGACTGCGACAATAAATAAAATTATTGTATTAATAAGCAAATCTCCAAACGAAGGAATTAACTCAGAGCTAGCAAAATACACAGGGCTAAAAAACTGAGAGTCGTACAAATCTTTAGGAACCCTGAAATAAAATAGAATTAGACGAAATAGAATTATTATAAAGAAAAAAAGAAAATTCCTTATGTTTTTTTGTGATGAATTAGGTATTATTATTCTACAAAATAAAAAAATCAGATATAATAGTGTTAAAAATACGACTAGATAATTAAAAAAAATTATTGTTTCTGTATTTTTTGAATACTTATTTGTGTCTTTATAAATTATAGAAAATAATGGTTTTCCTTCAAGGTTTTTTATTGCATTTACTTTATTTTCTTTAACAATTTTTGCATTTTTTGTTGATATGTTCAATCCTTTGTCGAATTCATTTATCAGGTAATCATTTTCATATTTATATTCAGATTTAACTAAAATTGCTGCAATAAAAATATGGTTATATTCTTTTTTTAAAATAATCTCATACCATCCATTTGACAACTGTTTAATAAGGCTATCAGAAATTTTATTTGGTTTAAAAGATGTAATTGGAAATGTATTCCTAGACCAAAAAACCAAACTATCATTACTATATATAAAAAAAGAAATTTTTTCATCATCATAAAGTTTCGTTAGTTTATCAATATCTAACCAAATATTTAGCGAATCCTTTTTGTAATTTTTGATTAATATGAAAAGATTTTTGTTTGCAATTTGTTCTTTTATTTTTAATTTATTTTCTACTTTTTGAGTTCTTGAAATACTATCATTTTGAAGTAATAATAAATATTTTTTGAAAAGAGTATTTGAAAAAATAAAAAATAAGGCAATTATTATTGCCAAAAGTATTTTTGTTAAAGTGCGTTTTTTTACTGACATTATTTTTAATGTTCCATGTTGATAAATTTTGAATTAAAATTAACGCATATAAGAGGTTTAAAAAAAAAATCAGGTATTTATGCTATAATGTATGACCGATTAGTGAGGAGGCTTTATTTTTGCTAATGCTTCTTCAATACAAAAATCAGGCTAGAAAAATTATTATTATTTCTTTTTGCCCATTGATTCGATAAAAATCCATTTAGCAAAGTTCTTATAAAACTTCTTTTACCTCTTATATAATATTCACTAAGCATACTGATATAATATGAATCCGATTTCATCGGTACTGTTTCAATTATATCGAACCCAAATTTTTTAAAAAGTTCTTTAATTGAGCTTTGAGTAAAATGATAAATATGTCTTGGCAAATCATAACCAGCCCAAAATTTTCCATAAATTTTAGAATCCTTGCTTTCAACATTTGGAACTGCTATTATTAACACTCCTCCCTGCCTTAGGTTGTTTTTAACTTGTTCTATCCTTTGTGACAAAAAGTGTATGTGTTCTAAAACATGCCACATTGTAATTACATCGAATTTTTCTTTATGTTTTTCATAAAGAAACCTTTCTGGAAAAATATTTAGTCCATATTTTGTTTTTGCAAAATTTCTTGCATGTTCATTGGGTTCTAAACCTACGACTTTCCATCCATTCTTCTTGAAATAATTTAAGAATTCGCCTGTTGCACAACCAATATCGAGTATTGTACCAAATTGTTTATATTTTTGAATTAAATTAAATTTTTTTATATTATTCCTTTTACGAACGAATTGATAAATTTGATTAATTAACCCCTTTTTTGAGTTTGAGTGAGAAATATACTCTTTTGATTGATAATATTTTCTTATTTCTGTTTCTGTTGGTCTAGGATTTACAAACAGAAATTGACAATTGTTACATTTTACAATAGTGAATTTTTCTTGAGTTAGAAAATAATCCTGACTATCTAAATATTTTGAAAAGCTATTCTTTCCACAAATTTCACACGTTTCTATTTGTTCCATATTTTGGTTTCACGTGATACTTTATCGACCAATATTTACTAAAAGTATAGTAATGTCTGCAGGAGACACTCCGCTTATACGAGAGGCTTGTCCAATAGTTTCGGGTTTAATCTTGTTTAGTTTCTCTCTAGCTTCAATTGATAATGCTTTCAAATCATTATAATTAAAATTTAATTTGAGTTTTATTTGTTCAAGTTTTATTATTTTTTCAGCAATCTCCTTTTCTTTTTCAATATAGGATTGATATTTTATAAGAATTTCTACCTCTTCTAAAATATCCTTTGAAATAAACTTCCTTTTCTCAATATAATTTAATAGTTGTGGTGAATATTTTAATAGTCCCTTAATATTTAATTGTGGCCGCAATAATAATGTTGAAATTTTGGTTTTTTGAGAAATAATCGGTGTATTAACACTAATTAAAAAATTATTAATTTGGTTAGGCAAAATTACAGTGTTTTTTAAAAAAGTAATCAATTTTGTTATTTCGCAACTTTTTACCATGCAGGATTTCATTGTATGCTTTCCAATCAATCCTAAACTATATCCTATTGGGGTTAACCGCATATCTGCATTATCCTGTCTTAATAATATTCTATATTCTGCTCTTGAAGTAAACATCCTATAAGGTTCATCAATGTTTTTTGTTACCAGGTCGTCAATTAATACACCGATATAGGCCTCCGACCTGTTTAATATGAATTCTGTCTTATTTGAAATTTTATTATGCGCATTAATTCCTGCAACTAAGCCTTGTGCGGCAGCTTCCTCATATCCTGTTGTGCCATTTATCTGACCTGAGAAATAAAGATTACTATATAGCTTTGTTTCAAGAGTTGCATTTAATTGGTTAGGTGAAAAATAGTCATACTCTATTGCATATCCAGGTCGGAACATTTTTATTTTTTCAAATCCCGAAACTTTTCTTAACGCTTTTAGTTGAATTTCTTCAGAAAGAGAAGAAGAAAACCCATTAATGTAATATTCAATACTATTCCATCCTTCAGGTTCAACAAAAAGTTGATGACGTGTTTTTTCGGAGAACCTTACAATTTTATCTTCAATTGAAGGACAGTATCTGGGCCCACGGCCTTTAATTGTTCCTGAAAATAAGGGTGACCTCTCAAATCCTGTTTTCAAAATATCATGAACTTCAATATTTGTATATGCTAAGTAACAACTTTTCTGTAGTTTCAATTTTGATGTTTTCGAAAATGAAAATTTACTTGGTATTAAGTCGCCAAGCTGTTCTTCTAAAACACTAAAATTTATTGTTCTTCCATCAACTCTAGCTGGTGTGCCAGTCTTTAACCGCCCGACTACAAAACCTGCTTTTACAAGCGAATCTGTTAACCCTTGCGAAGCATTTTCTCCCATACGTCCACCTTGAAAACTTTTTTCTCCGATGTGAATTAAACCGTTTAGAAAAGTCCCTGCTGCTAAGATTACAGCTTTACCAAAAATTCGAATCCCAAGAAGTGTTATTACTCCAATTACTTTATTTTCTTTAAATAAAATTTCCCTTACACTATCTTGCCAAAAATCGATATTCTTATTTTTCTCAAGTGTCAATCTCCATTTATCTGAAAAGCTCTTTCTATCACATTGCGCTCTAGGACTCCACATAGCAGGGCCTTTTGAGCGATTAAGCATACGAAACTGTATCATTGTTTCATCTGTAATAATACCAGTCATTCCGCCTAATGCATCAATTTCTCTTATTATCTGTCCCTTTGCCACTCCTCCTATTGACGGGTTGCAAGACATCTGAGCGATAAGGTTTAAGTTCATTGTAATCAATAAAACTGATGAGCCGAGAGTTGCTGCTGCTGAGGCCGCCTCACAACCAGCATGTCCTGCCCCAACTACAATAATGTCATATTTTTTTAATAGCATATGATAGTTTCACGTGGAACGTATTTAGTATTAACCTGCATATCTGTTAATTGGCTATAATTGGTTCGAAAACTTCAATAACTAGGTTTTTTATATATATCGGCTTCTTCCCTCTATGCCATATATATACTTTCAACTTATCGTTAATATCCCTAACTTCGGGAGTTTGATAATCAAATTCTTTCTTATTCCAATTTGTTTTAATTGAATCTGCAGAATTTAATTCTCCTGCAAAATACTTATAAGAACCTCCTTTGTGTTCAAAAGTAATTACTAATAATGGATTTTCTTCTTTATAATCTTTTGAAAAAATATACTCAACAGAGGCCCTTATCCATGCATAATATTCTCCAGTAATATTCTTATATTTCAAAATTGCCCCAGGTGAAAAACAATAAGTGCTATCCATTATCAAACAATATCTCGTAGTATCATATGGGTCTTTCAAATAATGATTTGAATTTACGGAATCAATCTTGGCGAAATCATAATTCCCTACTATTTTTTTATTATACTTTTCAAGATTTGTAAGCTTCTCAAAACCAGTAACCGATCTATCAACTAACAATAAATCTTCTGCATTATTTGGAACTTTTGTTCTACCAAAAATTGAAAAATAATATGGTGCAGTAACACCATCGTGTTTGAGAATATCCTTATTAAACTGCCAAAATTGAAATACATTAAGAGCAATAAAAAATGATATTATCAAGTAAATAATTGATTTTTTATATAATTGCAACTTGTTTACCCTAACAAATAAAAAACCCAGGGGTATTGCAAGGACAACATATAACGAAATAATCGCTCGTTGACTGTAACACCCACCGGCATACCACCAACATGTCCAACTTGAAACTAAATAAATGGAAATTATTGAATAAATTAGTATTGGCCAAAAAATCTTTCTTTTATTTTTAAATAAATAATAAAAACCAGTTACTGAAAACAAAATTAATGGGGTATATATAAACCATCCTTTTCTAAAGCTAAACAAAAAATTTCCTATATGTGGTGTTAACAAATCCAAGCCTTCACCGGGATTAGGATAGCTGTAGAAAATATAGCTTCCGGCATATTTCTTCCAATAATAAAATTGTGGTATAAGAACTAGTAAAAAACAAAAAATCGCAAATATAATCTGAATTTTATTTTTTATTAATAATTTCAATTTTTCATTTAACGTTCTCCTATTATAGACTCCCCACAAAAAAGGAACTATTAAACATACGCCTTCGTTTGGTCTTATTAGTGCTATCATTCCCGCCAACAAACCAATAAGTATTATGTAAACTATTTTTTGTTTTTCATGCCACCTTATGGTAAACCATACTAGTGCTGCAAAAAAAGAAAAAAGAAAATTATGTGATAAAAGATTTCCAACACTTGCTTGGTTAATATAGTTTGTACCTAATATTATCGAAATCAAAACAAGCATTGCTGTTTTATCGCTAAAATATTTTAGAAGTATTTTTCGAAAAAAAATCAACCCAATAAATGTATAAAATAAGGCTCCTATTGCAATTCCATATTGGTAAGGAAGTGACAAACCATCGGCTGGATAACCCAATGGTACTGCTAATAAATGTGAAATAAAGAAAAAAGGCATGTAAAGAACAGCCAATCCCATTGAATACTTCATTACCCATTTTCCTATTGGACCAATATAAGCTTGATATAGCGTGGCGGTTGAATGATATTGGACAATAAGCTTGTTAAGCCATGTCTGATCCGAAAGTCCCAAATCATGATAAATAAATTTTGACGGAAGATACAAGTAATAGCCAAAAACATCCCATGAAAGTGCGTTTTCAGGTGGGTAAAAAAACCTAAGAAATACAATTATTAAAAAAAGTATCAGTAAGGTGAGTAACGAATAAATATTATTTGTTTTGCGAATTTTTATCATCTTTTATTCTTTGCGAATTCATACTGAATTTTTAGATAAAAATTCTCTTTTGCCGTCATTATTTTCTTTTGTCTTGGTAACTTATCTTTATAACCGCATAAATGCAAAACTCCGTGAGCCATCACTCTGGATAACTCCCCGATGTATGTTTGTAAATACATTTTAGCATTTTCCTTAATTCTATCAGTGCTGATAAAAATATCGCCCTTTACGGTGTTATGTTCCGAATAATTAAAGGTAATAATATCGGTTAGTACATCATGTTGTAAATACTTTGTGTTTAATTGATGCAAATAATCATCTTCACAAAAAATAAAATTGATTTCTGTATATACTTTCTGCCCCATCTC
Organism: Bacteroidota bacterium; assembly: GCA_037128515.1. Classification (GTDB taxonomy): domain Bacteria; phylum Bacteroidota; class Bacteroidia; order Bacteroidales; family CAIWKO01; genus CAIWKO01. Next base: position 14,578 of record JBAXWF010000004.1, read on the forward strand.
TTGTTGTATCAAAAGTAAAAGCCATTTTCGGACAAGTTTTTTATTTCTGACTGGTATTGTGACGTTTTGAGCAAAAAAGTTTATTTGATTAAGAGGCATTAATTTTAGTTGTTTTTTTCGAATATTTTCTTCTGAGTATGCAAATATTCGTCAACATTTTTTTTTCTATTCATATACACTTCTTGATTAATTGAAGTGATATTAAAGATTAATTGAATTTTTCTACCGTTTTCACTAAATATTACTTCGTCGGCAAGAGCTTTCATTAAAAATATTCCTGTTCCTTTTTTATCGGGATTTGACTCTACATCCGTAGGATCTTTGATTGAATTCACATTAAAGCCGTTTCCTTCATCTTCTATTGTAAAAGATATTCCTTTTTTGGAAGAATCAAATGACACGTTTATTTTTTTTGAGGCATCGCTATGATTACCATGGATTATGGCATTTTCTACTGCTTCGGTGATTGCAACAATTATATTTCCGAAATAGGAGTTGTTTATATTGTAGTAATCGCAAATATCCTCAATAAATTTTTCAACTTCGTTGATCTCTTGTAAATCTGATTTAATATTTATAGCGTGTTTTTTCATTACTCCGCAAAATTATAAAAATATTCGTTAGCTTTATACTTAAAAAATGGTGTTAAAGATACGGGAATTGTTTTTAATAGTTCAAGTTCTTTCGATTTTAATCTTTTATACTCAAAAATTTGATTTGGGTTACTATAATTTTTGCTTTTTGCTTCATTTGATTTTCTCTTATCATCTAACTCCCTTTCCTTATCGGCTTTCTCTGATTCAAGCAATCGAGTTAAAATTTCCTGTTGACGTTTCATCGTCTCAGTATTTATTATTTTATTCACCAAATCGGTTTCGGTTTGATCCATCTTTTTCATTATGTCGTTTACATTACCATCGTTTCCTGTTCCTTCTTTTTTTAGTTCTTCACCATATTGCTGCATCATTTGGCGAATGGCTTCTTGCTGCGCTGCCATTCGTGCTAATTGTTCGCTTATTGATTGTTGACCATTGTTGCCATCTTTACCGGGTTGACCATTTTTTCCACCATTTTCCATCTGTTTTTTGAGTGCATCCATTTGCTTGTTTAAAAGTTCTTGCATTGCTTTCATTGAGGATGCTGATGGTTTGCCGCCTCCGGGCTTGCTGCATGATCCGCCTTTGCATGATTTGCTCGATTTGGATTGTTGTTGCATTTGGTTTAGGGCTTCGGATAATAATAAGGCTAGGTTGTTTACGGATGTCATTACGTATTGTTGGGCTTTTTGAGCAATTGGAACGTTGCGATCGTGCAGAAATTCGATACTTTTTGTAACATTATCGTTAATTAGTGATATTTCGCGGTTGACAAGGGGTTGTATCATTGTTTGGCGTTTGCTCAGGGCGAAAAGCGAGTCTTCGATCATACCCAAATCATCTTTAAGCTCTTTTTGCTTGTCCATTATCCCAGTATACTTAGGATCGGAAATGCTGGTTACTTTGAGTTTTGCGATTAGGTCTTCTTGGCTAAAAGAAACGTTGATCAAGTTTTCGAGTAATGCGCGCAAAGCCTGAGCATCTTCGGCATCGGCTTGCTGTTGCATTTCTTCCTGATTTTTTTGCAAATCTTCGGCCAATTGTTTCATTTGGTCGGAGGCACTTTTTTGCGACTTGGATGCGTTTTTGTTTTTATTGTTTTGCAGATTGTTTTGACTGTTGTTGAGCTCTTGTTGTATGGCGGTTTGTTTTTCGTCGGTTTTTTCGAGGGGTTTGGGTGATCCGAGGTTTTGATTTAATTTGTCTAAATTCTTGAGGTCATTTTTTACGTCGTTAAACTTTTGGTTCACGTCTTTTTGTTGCTCGATGAGTTTGGTTTGTTCTGCATTATCGGACTTGGTTTTTTCGGAAAGTTTTTGTTGTTGTTCGGAAAGTTTTTGAAGTTTATCAATTGTTTCGGTCATTTTTTGCTCAAATTCTAATTGTTTGAACAATTCGAGATTTCGGTCGAGTTCTTTTTCGATTTCTTTATTGGTTAGTTTCATTTTGTCGAGCATGTCGTTGACCTTGTTTTTGTCGAGTTTATCGAGCATGTCTTGCATTTTTTGAAACATGTCTTTCATTTCGTCGGTCATTATTTTGTTGAAAAGGTCTTCGAGCTGTTTTTGCTTTTCGAGTATGTTGGGGTCGACTTGTTTAAATTGCTGTTCTTTGACGTTGTTTTGGTGCATCTCGGTTTTGAGGTTTTCAACGTTTTTTTGCATTTGTTGTTGTTTATTCAACAAGTCTTCGATTTGCTTGCGCTCCTGCCAGTTGAGTGTTTTTTTGTCGAGAAGTTTTTTATTGAGTTCGTCGATTTGTTTTTGAAGCTGATTGATGTCTTTTATGGTTTGATCTATCTTTTCTTTTACATTTTGGTTGTTTTGTTCGGTTTGTTTCTGAATTTCGTCGAGGGTGGGTACTTTGAAAATCATTTTTGGGGAACGGGTGGCTTTGCTTCCTTTAATGGCGTCGTTGTCCCAAACTTCGAAGTAATATTCGATGTTGTCGCCGGGCTGAACGTTTAGGCCCGACAGATCGAAATAATAGTAGAAATCTTGTTGATTGAGTTGGCGGTTGATGTTTATAATGGTGGTTTGTTCGGGTTGGGTGGTGGAGTCGAGATTTGTTTTTTTGTATTTAAACAGGAGTTTGTTGAAACCGTAATCGTCTTTGATGAGGCCTTTAAAATACAGGTGGCTGTTGTAGAGTGAATCGCGGTATTCTTTTAAATCAATATAGGGGTAGGCATCGGGGATTACATTTATGGTATAAAGCAGGGAGTCGGGGTTTTTGATGAACTGATTGTAGGTGGCAAGGGAATAGTTTTGTGTGACGAAAAAATGTTGGTTGTAGGTGAACTGATTGTCGGTTGCGGGTTGTAGGAAAAAGCCTTTGTCGATAAAGCGGAAGTAGATTTTTTTGGTGTCTTTGGTTTTAATTTTCCAGGTTATGGTGGTTCCACAAGGGATGGTGAGGTCGCCGGAGTTTTGCAGTGTTTCGGATTTTTTGCCTGTGTAGGCTGGGTAGTTTAGTTGTAGTTCGAAATTGAGTATGGTGGGTTTGGGTATCACGCTAAGTGTATATTCTTTTGAGCGGAAGTTGTTGGCTTTTAAATAAAATGTTTGGTTTTTTTGAAGGTTTTTGAAGGTGTGATGAAATGTAACGATGTTTTCTTTGGTGAGTTTGTATTGGTTTTGGCTGGTTACAATGAAAACTTCGTTGGGGATGTCGTTTCCGGTGAGTTTTACGTTGAGTTGGAAATCTTGTTGCTGAATGGCTTTTAATTCTTTGTTTAGTATCAAGAATTTGAAGGGGGCTTGTTTTTCGAAAAAGGTGGCGTAGTTGAGGATTCGGTTGGAGGATTCGGTGACTAGGGCTGGCGAAACTATGAGTATGATAATCAAAACCACGGTGGGGGGCAGGAGGTATTTGAGGTATTTTTTGTTGATGCGAAAATCGATGGCGGCCGAAAATGGTATGGGGGTGAGATTTTTGATTTTTTGGTTGATACTGGCTTCGAGCAAATCGGAACTTTGTTGTGCTTGATTAGAAATTTGCTGAAGTTGGAGGGTGTTGAGCAGTTTGTCGTTCACATCGGGGAAAAACTTGCCGATGATGGCTGCGGCTTGTTCGTGGGTGATGATTTTGCCGATTTTGAAAAGGCGAAATAGGGGGGTGGCAACGTATCGCCACAGCACGAATAAGTTGGTGATGATATATTTGTAGAACAACAGGGTTCGAACCACGGTATTGAAGTAGGCAAAATATTCGAGCAGGGCCAGAATCAGGAAAAAGGCGAGCGAAAACGACAAAAAGAGCATGAGCCCTTTGAGGAGTTGGTTTTTGTAATACTTTTTAATAAAGAAATTTAGTTTCTGTATTAATATGGTATAGTTTTCGGACACGGGTTGTTTTTGTGATTTTAAACGCCAAGGATGATACTATATTATAATGGTAATACAAAATTACGAAATTTTGGGGTGGTTTGTATCGCTTTTTTCATTTATTGATGTGTTTTGGGGTGTTTTTGCTCTGGCACCTGATGAATGTATGCTTGGCGGGGGGTGTTTTTGTTCTGGCTTCAGATGTGTGTATGCTTGGGGGCAGGTGTTTTTGTTCTGGTTTCAGACCTATGTATGCTTGGCGGGGGGTGTTTTTGTTCTGGCAGCAGACCAATGTATACTTGGGGGCAGGTGTTTTTGTTCTGGTTTCAGACCTATGTATACTTGGCGGGGAGTGTTTTTGCTTTGGCAGCAGACCACAGCCGGGGGGGGTAAATTAGAAATCGCACCTGTGGGGGTGCGATTTCGGTTGGGTAAAGTAGTGTTGTTAGTAATGGTTTTGCACCGTTTCGTCGCTTTATTTAACTTTTACCGAAAAACTTCCTTCGGTGGTAGCACTGATATTGGTTATTTCAATGCTTGTCCATCCTTTGGGGATGGTTGCTGAGTTTCCAGGATCGACCGTTATGGGGTCCATCGTGCGGGGGCGACCAGCTAAATCATTACCTGATTTGAATTTTAAAATTGTTGTACCGTTGTTTACGAATAATTTTCCGGTTACGACATTCACAACAGTTATTGAAGCGCTTGGGGCGATTGAATAGGTGTTGGCTGCACTGGATGAAACTTGACGGTAGCTGGCAGATAATTCGGCAACCAGGTTTTTTACATCTTCGTTATCTTTGGCGGCTAATTGTAGTGCTGCTAAGATATACAATGCTTGTTTGATGAGATCGACTCCTAAAAGCAACTCGGTATCATTCATTTTTTCCAAAAGGTCTTGGATCATTTGTCTGAAATAGGTTAGGTTGTCTTTCAGTGCCATATCCTTATCGAAGGCATCATAATCGAAGGTGCTAAGGATTAAATCGGGATGATTTTTTCCGGCCTGGTATGCTTTTTCAACAAAATCGACGCTTTTGCGCCCCATTTTGGGTAGTTTTTTGCGCTGCTGCAGCGTTGCAGATTTGAGAAATGGCATTTCGGCTATGAAACTAGCAATAAACCCTTCGAGATGTGTTTTGATTGTTGGGGTTATTTCTCCTGAAATAAAATTGTCAGTCATGGACATTTTTTTATACCTCCTTTCGTCCGTTAAAATTAATATTCCTTGCTTAAAATTTGTGTTGCTAAATTAAATAAAATAAATTTAATTACAAAATTTTTTGATAGATTATTTTTTATAAATCATTCATTATGCTACTTTTTTTTTTTTTTTTTAAACCTTTTGTGAAAAAAAAACGTAAAAATTGTTTCAATCTGAAAAAGTTTTGTCTATATTTGTTGTTCGTTTTTATAGATGTTCTTTGCCATTCGGGATAAAAATTTAAGCTTTTGAGAGATAAAATAACCAAAAAAAACACAATACAACACAATTAACCAAATAACACTAACCAAAAAACAAAGCTTATGAGAAAATTTACATTTCTATGTGTGATTCTGCTATTCACAGGATTGCAGGTGGCTTTTGCACAACAAAGAACCTTAACAGGAAAGGTGACCAGCAAAGATGATGGCACAACCTTGCCGGGCGTTACTGTTGTTGTTAAAGGTACAACCAATGGTACGGTTACCGATGCAAACGGTAAATATACCTTATCAGTTCCGGCAAAATACGATGTTATTACATTTTCTTTTGTTGGGATGAAACCTCTGGATGTAACCATTGGTACAAAAACAACCATTGATGCGGTGATGGAAACCGATGTGATGAACATCGAGGGTGTTGTTGTTACCGCTATCGGAATTTCGCGCGATGCAAAAGCATTGGGATATTCTGTTCAGGAAGTTGGTGGCGAAGACTTGCAAAAAACAAATCAAGCCAATGTTTTCAACTCGTTGAACGGAAAAGTTGCCGGTGTTAATGTAACCAGCGGATCGGGAGCAGCGGGTGGATCAACATTTTTTACTATTCGGGGTATTCAATCTATTGGTGGCGACAATCAACCTTTGATTGTGGTTGATGGAGTTCCAATAGATAACTCTCAGTATTCATCAGGAAATCCTGATAATGGTTCGAACAATCTTACCGAAGGTGTTGCTTATTCGAACCGTGGAATCGACTTAAATCCTGAAGATGTTGCTTCGGTATCTGTATTAAAAGGGGGTGCTGCTACGGCTCTTTACGGATTGCGCGCTGCCAATGGAGTTGTGTTAATAACAACTAAAAAAGGGCAAGCGGTTCAAAAAACTGGTAATACCTATGCTGTTAGTTTTTCATCAACATTTTCGATTGAGCAAGTCAATAAACTTCCTAAAATGCAGATGAAATATGGGCAAGGATTAAACGGTACTTGGTTTGGACCCGAAACCACAAATCGCAATTCTTGGGGGCCTAAATTGGATGAGTGTAGTTATTCAACCGTTTTAACCGATGCTGCTTCACAAGATCCTTTTGGGACCGGAAGTTATGCTTGGGACAAAAATGGAATTATTGTCAGTAAAAATGACCCTACTGCAAACGGAAATGCGGTTACCCCTTATGAGAATCTGAAGAATTTTTATGAAACCGGACATACCTGGAATAATTCGTTGAGTATTTCGGGGGGAAATCCGGATGCTACCTATTATTTATCAATTGGAAACTTAAGTAGTAAAGGAATCGTCCCCAATAATACTTTTAATAAAACAACGCTGAAATTGGCCGGACAAGCAAAATTATCGCCCAAATTCACCACATCGGGTTCTGTAAACTACATTAATTCGGGAGGAAACAGAATTCAACAGGGTTCAAACCTTTCGGGTGTTATGCTTGGATTGCTTCGCACACCAAACACTTTCGATAATGCTAATGGCTATGAAGATCCCGTGGGGACACCCGAAGCCTATATGTTTGCCGATGGAGAACAACGTACATACCGAGGTTTTGGAATTTATGACAATCCGTATTGGACTGTAAACAAAAATTCTTTTAAAGATAATGTAAACCGCATGATTGGAAGTGCCGAATTAACCTACCTGCCCTTAAATTGGTTATCGGCAACTTACCGCATCGGAACCGATTTTTATTCGGATAGAAGGAAAGGATATTTTGCAATATATTCAAGTGCGGCTCCGGCCGGACAGGTTCAGGAAGACCAACATTTCAGTCGTGATATCAATGGTGATTTAATTATTGCTATTAAACATGATATAAGCAAGGATTTTAAATTTGATTTAACCCTTGGTCATAACTTTTATCAAACCTATCACCAACAATTGTATGTTCAAGGCGACCAACTTGCACAACCCAATTTTTATCATATTTCGAATGCTTCAACTATTACGGCAAGAGAAAATATCAGCAGGAAAAGAACTCAGGCTATTTATGGAGCATTGGGCTTATCTTACCAAAGTTTACTTTTCTTAAACATTACCGGTAGAAATGAATGGTCAACCGCATTGCCAAAAGCAAAACGATCGTTTTTCTTTCCATCATTTAGCTTAGGTTTTGTTTTCACCGAACTTGGAAAACTAAAAGATAATAAAATATTACCATTTGGAAAAATAAGAGCATCGTATTCAATTATTGCTAATGATGCGTTTATTTACGGTACATATAATTATTTTGCACCCTCTTTCTATGGTGATGGATGGACAACAGGTATTTCTTTTCCTTATGCTGGATATACTGGTTATATGTCGGATGGGGGACTTGGCAACCCTGGTTTAAAACCCGAAAAACTTTATTCTTTTGAAGTTGGTACTGAATTGAAATTTATCAACAACCGTATCGGGCTTGATTTTACGTATTATAACAACGTGAACAAAGATTTAATTATTTGGGTTCCATTAGCTGGATCATCTGGATATACCGATAAATTGATGAATGCTGCACAAATGTCGAACAAGGGTATTGAAATTGTTTTAAATGCTGTTCCCATAAAAACCAAAAAGGTTCAGTGGGATATTACTGTTAACTTTACCCAAAACAAAAACAATGTTGATAAACTTGCCGAAGGTGTAGAAAATGTTGGATTGGGTGGATTTACAGGTGCCGAAATTCGTGCAGTTGTTGGCAAACCATTTGGTTCAATTTATGGTACCGACTTTGTTAGAGATGGAAATGGAAACCTTATAATTGACAATGAAGGCTCAAATGATCCTACAAGTCCAGATTATAACGCACATTATGGATTCCCATTCATGTCGGATAAAGAAAACTTTTTGGGAACAGTTCAACCCAAATGGACCATGGGTATTTCAACTACCCTTAAATATGCAGGATTTACACTGTATGCTTTACTTGACATTAAACAAGGCGGCATGATGTGGAACGGAACCAAGGGAATTATGTATGCATTAGGTACACACATTGATACCGAAACTCGCGGAGAATCTTATGTATTCGACGGAGTAAAAGGTACGGTTGGTGCAGATGGAAACGGTGTAACCGACGGAACAACAAACGATATTTCTGTTATTAAAGACCAATATTGGTATAATGGTTTGGGGGGTGGATTTGGTGGACCTTCGGGTCAGTTTGTTGAAAAAGCAAATTGGGTTCGTTTGCGCGAAGTTTCATTAACCTATACTTTGCCAAGCAAGTGGTTGCATAAAACCTTCTTTAAGGGGATTGATCTTTTTGTTTCCGGAAGAAATTTATTCCTTTGGACACCTTATACTGGCATTGATCCCGAAACCAATCTTTACGGAGCCGACAATGCTCAAGGTATTGATTATTTCAATATGCCAAATACCAGATCATACAATTTTGGTTTAAAAGTTAACTTATAGTCGTAATGTTTAATTATAAATACTAAAAAACATGAAAAATTATAAAATAAAAGTCATAGGAACCCTGATTCTACTAATGGTTGTAATCAGTTCCTGTAAAAAATGGATGGATCCTGAGTATAATAAAGATCCGGGCAGACCATCTGATGTTTCATTAGCTTTGCTCACCCCAGGCACACAAGTTGGTTTGGGCTATGCAGTTGGAGGCGATTTAAAATATGCAGCCTCTATGTGGATGCAACAATTGGCCGGTGGTGCAAACCAACCTTTGGCTTACGACAGATATACCTTTACACAAAGCGATGTGGATAATGTTTGGAAATACGCTATGTATTCTGGACCTATGGTAGATATGAAGAAAATGATGGATAAAGCAAAAAGTGAAGGTTCTCCATGGTATGCCGGAATAGCAAAAGTTGAAATGGCCTATTCTATCGGCTGTATCACTGATTTGTGGAACGACGCCCCTTACTCTGAAGCTTTTCAGGGTGATGCAAATCTAACACCAAAGTACGACACACAATCGGCAATTTATGATGCAATTTTTGCTTTACTTAACGATGCTATTGCAGATTTTAATCAACCTGCTACTGCAAATATTAGTTTTCCTGGTGGCGATGATTTTATTTATGGTGGCGATATTACCCTGTGGACAAAAGCTGCATATTCATTAGAAGCACGCTATTATTTGCATAAATCAAAGCGTGATGTTTCGGCCTATGCAAATGCACTCACTGCTTTGGCTAATGGATTTACTTCAAATGCTGAGGATATGCAAGCACCTTTTGGGAATTCAACAAACGAAAATAACCCAATGTATCAGTTTATGTTTGTGGATCGTCCTGGCGATATTGTTATTGGAGCAAAGTTGATCGACGGTATGATTACAACCGGCGATCCTCGCTTCGACAAGCTGGTTGATACTGCCGGCGGCGGAACGGGTTCACATCCGGGTGCTGCTGATGGATTTGCCTATCCGGGTCCATTCTGGGCATCTGCAAATTCACCCGTTCCTTTTATGAGTTATGTTGAATTGAAGTTTATTGAAGCCGAAGCAAAATTAGGAACAAGCGATGCTCCGGGTGCTGCCACGGCTTTCAATGATGCTGTTAAGGCTTCTTTAGCTAAAATGGGTGTTACAAATCTTACATGGGAAGCTCTATATGCAAACGAAACCGGATCGACTATTACTCTTGAAAAAATTATCGGCCAAAAGTACTTTGCATTGTGTTATCAACTCGAAGTTTATAACGACTGGAGACGAACTGGATTTCCGGTTTTGGTTCCTGCAACAAATTCTACTATGAGCACAATACCTAGACGTTATCCATATCCTACATCAGAACGTTTATATAATGGTGCTAATATGCCTATTGCTACTATTGCTGACAGAGTTTGGTGGGATTTACCATGATAGCTTTTTTTTGATTATTTAATTAGGGCTGTGAAATTTCACAGCCCTTTTTTTATAAAAAAATATCCCTCAAAATAACTATCCATTCAAAATAAAACCTATAACTTTGCCGAAATTTTTATACAAAAAAAACCATGGCAAAAAAGAAAAGCGACGTTGTAACCAGAGAAGATGTTGTTGTTAAGTTTGTAGGCGATTCGGGAGATGGCATGCAGCTTACCGGTAATCTTTTTTCTGATACTGCTGCCTTAGAAGGCAATGATTTATCTAATTTTCCCGATTATCCGGCAGAGATAAGAGGTCCTCACAATACTATTTCCGGAGTTTCCGGTTTTCAGGTTCACATTGGACATAAAAGGGTTTACAGTTCGGGTGACATGTGCGATGTTTTGGTTGCAATGAATCCCGCATCTTTACGCTCCAATTTAAAATGGGCGAAAAAAGGTGCTACCATTATCACCGATATCGACACTTATGACGAAAAAGCCTTCGAGAAATCGGGCTATAAAGTTAGCCCGCTTGAAGATGGTAGCTTAAAAGATTATAATATTATTGCCGCACCAATTACTACTTTAAATAAAGAAGCTTTATTGGGCTTAAACCTCGACAACAAAGCTGCCGAAAAATCAAGAAATATGTTTGCTTTGGGCATGATGTATTTTTTGTTCAACTGGAAACAAGATAAGGCTTTTGATTTTTTTGAAAAGAAATTTAAAAAGAAACCTATCGTTGTTGAATCAAACAAATTGGCTTTGATGGCCGGCTATAACTATGCCGAAACTGTTGAAGCCATTAGTGTTACTTATAAAGTACCTGCTGCAAGTTTACAAAAAGGCAGATATCGCAATATCTCGGGCAACGTGGCCACCGCCTGGGGCTTTTTAGCTGCAGCCGAACGTTCTAGCCGGCCTTTGTTTTTAGGGTCGTATCCTATCACCCCAGCTACCGAAATATTAATGGAATTGTCTAAATACAAATCTTTAGGCGCAAAAGTGTTTCAGGCTGAAGACGAAATTGCTGGTATTTGTTCGGCAATTGGTGCCAGTTTCACAGGTGCTATGGCACTTACTACAACTTCGGGCCCCGGCTTGTCGTTAAAAAGCGAAGCTATGGGACTGGCAGTTATTACCGAATTACCTTTAGTTATAGTAAATGTTCAACGTGGCGGCCCATCGACAGGTTTGCCCACCAAATCGGAGCAATCCGATTTAATGCAAGCTTTATACGGACGAAATGGTGAGTGCCCTTTAATTGTTATCGCTGCGGCATCGCCTTCCGATTGTTTTTACGCTGCTTTTGAATCGGCAAAACTTTCTATGGAAAACATGACTCCGGTTATTTTACTCACCGATGGGTATATTGGCCAAGGTTCTGAACTTTTTCTTATACCAAAAACATCGAGCCTACCCAAAATTATACCTCCAATTGCCAAAGCCAATGATCCCAATTATAAACCTTTTAACCGCGACCCAAAAACTTTGGTTAGAAAATGGGCTTTGCCCGGAACCGAAGGCTTGCGCCATAGGGTGGGTGGTTTGGAAAAAGAAAATGGAATTGGCAATGTTAGCATGGATCCCGCAAACCATCAGTTGATGACCGATTTGCGTTACGAAAAGGTGATGAAAGTTGCCGAAAAACTACCCGAACAAGAAATTACAGGTGAGGCCGAAGGCGATTTACTGGTGGTGAGCTGGGGTGGTACTTATGGTGCTGTTCATACGGCTGTTGAGGATTTGATTAAAGAAGGTAAAAAAGTAAGTCATGCGCATTTCAAATACATTATGCCGCTTCCTAAAAATACAGAAACTGTTTTAAGCAAATTTAAAGAGATTGTGGTATGTGAATTGAATTCGGGACAATTTGTTCAATATCTAAAAATTAATTTTCCTCAGTTTAAATACAAACAATTCAACAAAGTTCAAGGTTTGCCATTTGTTGTCACCGAATTATCAGATAAGTTTAACCAAATTTTAAAGGAGATATAGTCCATGGAAGATAATTTCACAGTTGAACGCTCAAGGGTTCCACTAACAAAAGAAGATTTTGTTAGCGACCAAATGGTTAAATGGTGCCCCGGATGCGGCGCACATGCTATTTTGGCGTCGGTTGCCAATGTGTTTCCTAAAATTGGTTATAAAAAAGAAAATTTTTGTGTTGTTTCCGGAATCGGGTGCTCCTCGCGCTTTCCGTATTATGTAAATACTTATGGATTTCATGGTATTCACGGGCGAGCCAATGCTATTGCTACCGGTGTTAAAATTGCCAATCCGCATCTCAGCGTTTGGATAGCCACGGGCGACGGCGATTCTATGGCCATTGGCGGAAATCATTTTATTCATATTATTCGGCGCAATGTGGATGTGAATATTCTGTTGTTTAACAACCAAATTTATGGGTTGACGAAAGGACAATATTCGCCCACATCGCCCATGGGCAGTATCACAAAAACATCGCCCCAAGGCACCATAGAGCATCCGTTTAATCCCGGCGAACTGGTGATGGGTGCGCAAGGAACATTTTTTGCCCGAGCCGTTGATAACAATATTAAAATTATGACGGATGTGATGTTTGAAGCCGCCAGACACGATGGGACTTCGGTGATTGAAATTTTGCAAAATTGTGTTATTTATAACGATGGATGCCATAATCCGATTACATCGAAAGATTTGCGGGCCGAAAATCAAATACATTTGAAAAACGGTGAACCCATGATATTTGGAGCTAAGGCCGAAAAGGGCATTGTTTTAGGCCAAAACGGTTTGGAAGTGGTTACAATTGGCGAAAACGGAATAGGTGAAGCCGATTTGCTGGTTCACGACCAATATTCGCAAGACCCCGGCATTCACCTAATGCTGGCGAAAATGACTCCTCCGTATTTCCCGGTTGCTATGGGTGTGATACGTTCGGCTATGTTTTCGACTTACGATGATTTGGTTGAAGAACAAATTAATTATGCGAAAGCAAACTCGACAATTAAAAATGTTGACGACTTGCTAAATAGCGGGGATACCTGGGAAATATAATATTTTGTAAGGCGTTTTTTGATTTTTAACTTCAGAATTTAAAAGATGTAGGGCTTGATTGCTTTACATCTTTTTTTTGTTTGTTGGTTTGTGCTCTTAAACATGGTGCATAGCCACCTAAACATGGTGAAATAGGATCGTTTATATACCGGGCACCGAAGCTGGATGCCTTGAGCCGTTCGAGAGAAATACATAAGGTTTTGGCGGTTAATTCGGTTGTGGGACAACTTTTTACGAATATATTGCCTGCTGATTTGATAGCGATAGGAGATAGTATAAAAGCCTACGATTTGTCGCATGAAAATCCGGATTTTGCATTACAAAATAAAAAATTTATGGGAACGGCGGCTTTGTTGGATTTGTTTAAGAGGGGTGAAGCCACGACAGCCAATATGTTTGATTATTTTTATGGTTATTATCAGAAAACAAGACCTGATTTGGTGAAGCTATTGGGGGATTGTTTGGCTATGGACAGCGAAGGTGTTAGAAATACGGGAATTATAGCTATGTGTGTGGAATCGAACCCGCCTGTAGGTTTGCTGACGAACGCAATTGAAAAAGTGAAGATGAAAATTGTTGAACTGAACCTGATTGCAACGAGTGATATTTATGGGTTGAGTGGCATAGCAAAGTTTAGACACGGAACTTATCATGTGGAGTTACGAAGGAGGGTTATGTTACCAAGCAAATGATTTTATTTTTTAAACAGGGACGCATGGAGCAGGTGGAGGTGCTGATGGATAGGGTGACGGGGTAGGGAGAATGAAATGGCCTTTTATTAAAACTACTATTTTTTGTCGGTAGTTGACGAATTTGCCCGATGCAGCACAGGGAGGCAGCACGTTGTGGGATTTGAATAGCAAAGAAATATGGCAGGCAACAAGAGCATTTATGCTACAGGCAAAATAGATTTGAGCTAGCAACAGCTAGGCGTTGGGGATGAAATGAGCGCAGGGAAAGGTACGTATTAATTTAGGGGTTTTTTTATCACGGAAATTAAACCCGACTTAGTTTTAGCATGTTGGTCATTCCTAATTCGGCAAGTGGTGTGCTTGCAATGTTCACGATGAGATCGTTGTTGCAGAGCCGTTTTTCTTTCTGCAAACGTTGTTTTATGTCGTGAATCGTATTATCGGTATTTATAAATTTATCGTAGTAAAATCCCCGAACACCCCAAACCAAATTTAGGATGCTTAGTAAAGCATGGTTGTTGGTAAAAATATATATGGCAGCGCGCGGACGTTGTGCGGCGATGGCAAATGCTGAATAGCCGCTATAAGTCATACCAATAATCGCTTTAGCACCTGATTGTTCGGCAAGGTTACAAGCATTGCAAATGATTGAATCGGAGATGTAGCGATTGTTTTTTAAATCAAGAGGAGATGTGTGTTTGTAATAGATATCTTTTGAATTTTGTTCGGTGTATGTGATGATGCGTTGCATGGCTTTGATCACATCCACGGGATGCTCACCCACAGAGGTTTCGGCACTAAGCATCAGGGCATCGGCACCGTCGAGCACGGAATTGGCCACATCGTTGGTTTCGGCGCGGGTGGGGCTAATGTTGGTTATCATGCTTTCCATCATTTGCGTAGCAATAACCACGGGCTTGGCCTGAAGTAGGCATTTTCGAACAATTTCTTTTTGCATCAGCGGCACCTGTTCTAAAGGCAATTCAACGCCTAAATCGCCGCGGGCAACCATAATTCCGTCGGAATTTTCAATAATCGAATCGATATCCAAAATGGCTTCGGGTTTTTCGATTTTTGCCATAATCCGCACTTTGGAGGCACGTTTGTGTAGTGTGACATATTGTTTCAACTCTAGAATATCGTGAGCGCTTCGCACAAAAGAGAGGGCAATCCATTGAATTCTGTGGTTGAGAATAAAATCGAGGTTTTGCTTATCTTTTTCGGTTAGGCTTGGTTGGGAAATTTTGGTGTCGGGCAGGTTTACACCTTTCTTTGATTTGAGTGCCCCCCCGTGTAATACCTTTGCCTTTATTTCGGTTTGATTATCAGAAGAAACAACTTTCAATAGTATTTTTCCATCGTCAATTAAAATTTTTTCTCCTTTGTGCACCTCCTTTGCCAGAAGTGGATAACTCACAAACAAGCGAGATGCCGTGGAAACGCATTGCTGTGTTGTAATAGTTACTATAGTATTATCGGCCAACATCACCTCATCGTTTTGAACCATTCCAACGCGAATTTTAGGTCCCTGCAAATCGGCTAAGATGGCAATATGTGATTTATGTTCCTTGTTAATTTTATGAATGGTGTTGATGATGTTTTCGAAAAAAACGAAGTCGCCATGCGAAAAATTAAGCCTGAACACATTCACTCCTGCATTGATAAGTTGGGTAAGCATTTCTTCGGTGGATGATGCCGGTCCCACCGTTGCAATTATTTTTGTTTTCATATTAGTTAAAAAGTAACTGTTTGTTTGAATGTTTAATTACGTTGATATAGTGCAGTTCCATGTCGGTTAAAAAACCATTCATTTCGCTATATTTATTCATATTAATTAAAAAAGCTGTAAGTATATTGGTTGTTTTTTTGATATTTGCAATCGTGTGTTCTATTTTTTCATCATTCAAGAATCCTTTTATAAGTAAAATATAGTCAATTTCAGGCATTTTGGACATAAGCATTGCATTATCTTTTTTGTTTGAAAGCAAATAAAAAAAACAGCGATTATTCTCATCATAGTAATGGTAGAAAGAATATTCTTCGCGGGTTGATTTTTTTTTAGATGAGATGAAGTTTTGGTTTTTTTGCAAATTTATTTCAAGAATATGATTCAGATTCCAGCAAAGCTTATAATCTTTTAAATGAGCACTAATGCCGATTGCGCGATAATCATCGGTTAAATTATATTCAAAAGAAAAAATCTTTTTCATTACGGTATTATTTTATACCCTTCATTTCTTTCCAAAGTTTGTTAAAAGATTTGGGTTGAACTACAGGCACATCGCGGCGAGGCCCCCAGGCACTTTTGAAAAAAAGGCGTATAACTGCGTTTTTCATTTTGTGGCTTGGTTTGTCAATCATCCATCGGTTGAGCATCATTTTTTTCCAACCATACATAATAATGCGGTCGATGGGTCGATACATCTTTCTTTCGACCGAATCGCGGCGATTATAGAGAAGCAATTTGTGCAATTTTATAGCGGCTGGGCACACTTCGCTACATTTTCCGCAAAGCGAAGAGGCAAAACTCAAATGTTTATATTCTTTCATTCCGCTGATGTGGGGTGTGATAACAGCACCTATAGGACCACTATAAACCGTTCCATAGGAGTGGCCGCCAATATTTTTATAGATTGGACATGCATTTAGGCAAGCGCCGCAACGAATGCAGGTGAATGCTACCTTTTGGTCTTTTTGTTTCAACAAATTAGTACGACCATTGTCGAGCAAAACAACATACATGCTTTCGGGGCCATCGCACTCATTTTCTTTGCGTGGGCCCGTAATAATTGAATTGTATACTGTAATATTTTGTCCTGTGCCATGAGCCGCCAACACAGGCCAAATAAGTCCCAGATCTTTCATCGACGGTATCACTTTGTCGATACCGCCAATCGCAATATGAATTTTGGGAAAGGATACCGACATCAAAGCGTTTCCCTCATTTTCAGTTAAGGCGATACCGCCAACGTCAGGAATAATAAAATTGATACCCGAAATTCCCACGTGGGCCTGTACAAATTTTTGGCGTAGCAACTGCCTTACAAAAGCCGTAAGCTCTTCCGGGGTGCTGTTGGGCGGGGTGTTGAACTTTTCGTTAAATAGTTTTGCAATATCTTCTTTTGATTTGTGCATTGCCGGGGTAATAATATGGTAAGGTTTTTCGTCTGCAATTTGTACTATATATTCTCCCAAGTCTGTTTCAACAGATTCTATTTTGTTTTTTTCAAGTTCGTGGTTCAACTCTATTTCTTCGGTAGCCATCGATTTTGATTTAACAATTTTTAATGCCCCTTCTTTTATGCAAATTTTCAAAATTTCCTCAATTGCTTCTTTAGCGTTTTGAGCCCAAATTACTTTTCCGCCATTTTGCATAAAATTATATTCGAACTCCTTTAAATAGTCTTCCATATCGTTCACCGCTCGATGTTTTATAACCGAAACACGTTGTTTTGCTAATGGAAGATTTTTAAATTGTTGTTTACCTCGCAGTACGGCCGCGTCGTATTTAGAAATATTAAATTTAATGGTTTTCCTGTGGTTTATATCAAAAGCCTTAATTTCGGCTTTTCTTGAGAATTCTTTTTGTTTTTCGTTCATTTTACAAAATAATGTTTTTAATTTTTTCAACCCGAATTTGGTGTCTTCCATTTTCGAATGCTGTTTTTAAAAAAATATCAATTATGCTTTTGGCTTGTTCCAAATCAAGGTAACGTGCAGGTAAAGAAACAATATTTGCATCATTATGTTTTCGGGCTAATTCGGCAATTTCGGTTTCCCAGCATAAGGCAGCCCTAACATTAAGATACTTATTTGCTGTGATTGCAACACCATTTCCGCTTCCACAAATAATAATTCCTTTGTTATAAATTCCTTTGTTTATATCAGATGCTAAAGTATGAATATAATCTGGATAATCAACGCTATTCGTGCTGTTTGTTCCATAATCTTTTACGGTATAGCCTTTTAATTCTAAATATATTTTTAGTTTTTCTTTTAATTCAAAACCCGCATGATCGCACCCTAAACTTATTGTTTCCATTAATTTTTGATTGTTAATAAAATTTTTATTTGTTATTTAATATTCTCTTGATAATTAAAAGCTGTTCTAATTTTAATTTCGTTATCCTTTTTTAAATCAAACTTTTATTTTTTAAACATTTTGTTTGTTCAAAAAATACTCAAAACAAATAATTAGTCGTTACTACTTGTGATTTTTCAAACTTATTAAATTTTTTAAACACGTTTTAAAAGTAAAATTAAATAAAATTTATCAATCATTACTTTTTTAACACCCTTGTTACTGTTTTTTTAATATATTAATTTTAAGTTTTTTAAGTTTAACGATAAAAATAAATAATGTTTAAAACTAGTTATAATTGTTTTTTTAGTACAAATTAAATTATTTATCAACAGTATTAACAACGCTATAGTTCTAATGATAAATATTTTTATAAAAATAAATATTATTAAGAAAATAAAAATAAGGTATAAATAAAACATCGTATTATTGCATTCAAATTTTTTTTATGACTATTCAAGACAAAATTATAAAACTTAAAAAACAAAAAAATGCTGTTATTCTAGCACATTTTTATCAAATTCCTGAAATACAGGATATTGCTGATTTTGTAGAAGACAGTCTTGGTCTTTCACAAAAAGCATCCACCACAAATGCCGACATCATTATTTTTGCAGGCGTTCATTTTATGGCCGAAACTGCAAAGATACTAAATCCCAGTAAAAAAGTTTTTGTGCCCGATTTACATGCCGGATGTTCGTTAGCTGATTCATGTAAATACTCAGATTTATTAGCATTTAAAGAAAAACACCCAAATCATAAAGTTATTTTATACATCAACAGCACAGCCGAAGTAAAAACAATTTCAGATGTTATTTGTACTTCCGGAAATGCTGTTGAAATTGTGAATTCTTTTGATAAAAACCAAGCATTGATTTTTGTACCTGATAAAAATTTGGGGTCATATATTAATAAAATTTCAGGAAGAAACATGATTTTGTGGGATGGAACATGCAAAATTCATGATATGATTCATCAAGAAGTAATAATAAATTTAAAATTTAAAAATAAAGATGCAAAATTGATTGCTCATCCTGAATGCAAAGCTGTTATACTTGAAATGGCTGATTTTGTTGGTTCAACAGCAGCCATGTTGAAATTTATACAAAATGATTCATCAAAAAAATATATTGTTGCAACAGAAACCGGCATTGTACATCAGATGCAAAAAGCAGCAACAAATAAAGAATTTATTGTAGCATCGGGTGATAAAAACTGTAGTTGTAATGATTGTGAATATATGAAGCTAAATACGCTTGAAAAATTGTATTTTTGTTTATTAAATGAAACACCTGAAATAATTTTGGCGAACGAAATAATTGAAAAAGCAAAAATACCATTACAAAAAATGCTAGAAATAACGGCTTCTATTAAAAAATGACTATATTTATAGCATGAAAAAATTCGCTTTACTAATTTGTTTATTGTTTATAAGCATTGCCTGCATTGCTCAAGATACTATTACTAAAAATGGTTTAAATACTTTTTATTATTCTTCGGGAAAAATATCAAGCGAAGGGTTTATGAAAGAAGGTAAACCCAATGGATATTGGAAAACATTTTATGAAAACGGTCAGGTAAAATCGGAAGGAAACCGTAAAGATTTTTTGCTGGATAGTACATGGAAATTTTATAGCGATTCGGGAAGGTTAAACCTTAGTATAAATTATGATAAAGGAAAAAAGAATGGATTTAGAATAACATATTTAAAAACAGAAACCATTGAAGAATTTTTTAAAAACGACGTAAAAGACAGTATGAGTTTTCATTTATATCCGAATGGAGCCATTAAATCAAAAGTTAATTTTGTATATGGAAGAGAGGAGGGTTTGGGAATAGAATATGCTCCTGATGGAACTATAATCACATTGATTGATTATAAACGCGGATATGTTATAAACACCGAGAAAATAAATCGCGTTAGAGAGGATTTAAAACATGGAGTTTGGAAAGAATTTTATAAAAATGAAAAAGTAAAATCTGAAGGTGTTTATAATTATGGAAGAAAAGACGGTTATTTTAAAGCATACGATAAAGATGGAAACCTGACTTCAATTGAAAAATATGAAAATGATATTTTAATTGAAGATGCACCTGAATTAGCCAGTTTAAAAGTTAAAACCGATTATTACAGAAATGGTAAATTAAGGATTGTTCAAAGTTATAAAGATAATATACCAGAAGGCGTACGCAGGGAGTATTCGCCAGAAGGACAAATTGTAAAATCGTATATTTATAAAAATGGAATAATTATAGGCGAAGGAATTGTTGATGAAAAGGGCTTACACCAAGGAATATGGAAAGAGTTTTACGAAACGGGCGAAAAAGAAGCTGAAGGTGAATATAAAAATAGTTTACACTTTGGTGCTTGGAAGTTTTTTTATAAAAACGGACTCATCGCCCAAACCGGTAATTATGCAAGCAACGGAAAGCCCGATGGAAAGTGGAAATGGTATTACGAATCGGGAAACTTGCGCAAGGAAGATAACTTTACAAAAGGTGTATTAAATGGTTATTATAAAGAAGTTACGGATTCAGGAAAAATTATTATTGAAGGAAATTATATTGAAGGAAAACAAGATGGACAATGGATATATGAAGTTGGAGATGAAAAAGAAGTAGGATCATATTTGGAAGGAAACCGGGAGGGAAATTGGAAACATTTTTTTGCTGACGGTAAATTAAATTTTGAATGCAATTACACTGAAGGAAATCTTGATGGGGAATATATCACGTATTGGGATAACGGAAAAATTCGCGAAAAGGGTAAATACGTTATGGGACAGAAAGAAGGAGATTGGTTTGTTAATGATTATGACGGTTTGAGAATCATTTCTATTCGCTACGAAGATGGAATAGAAATAAGTTATGATGGAAATAAAATTGAATGAATTGCCGAAAAGCAAAATTTTATATTAATTTTATGGTCTAATTAAATTTGTAATTATGTCAACTCCTAGAATTTTAATTGTAGAAGACGAAATAATTGTTTCGAAGTATATCGAAGCTTGTATAACCAACCTTGGTTATGAAACTATTGAAGTTATTACATCTGGCGAAGAGGCTGTTTTAAAAGCAGAAGAACTGAACCCGGATTTAATATTAATGGACATTAGACTAAGTGGCAAAATGACAGGTACCGAGGCTGCTTACAAGATAAAGCAAATGATAGATGTGCCCATTGTTTTTTTAACAGCTTATGCCGATGCCAAAACTATTGAATTAGCAAAAGAATCCGATCCGTATGCATATTTAGTTAAACCTTTTTATGAAAAAGAATTACACACAACCATAGAAATTGTAATTCACAAGTATGAAAAAGTAAAACAAATTAAAAAAGAACGCGATTTGTATTATTCGGTAATTGATAATAAAAATGCAGCCGATTGCATTTATATACGTACAAATAGCCGTTTAAAACGCGTAAAGTTCGATGAAATTTGTTATATTGAAGCACTGAGAGACTATATTATTATAAGTACAATATCCGACAACTACACCGTTCGTATCAACATGAAAGAAATCACAAAATATCTTCCAGAAAGAGATTTTGTTCGAATTCACAAATCTCATATTGTTCGCCTTGATAAGATTTTTTCTATTAAATATACCAGCCTTATTATTGATGGATCAATGAAAGAGCTTGCGGTTGGTAATTTTTTCCGTAAGGATTTGTACAGTAGATTAAACATGCTATAAATCTATTTTATAAAAGCAAAATCAATTTGTTTTTTAGTTAGATTTATTTTCTTAACTTTTATTTTCACCGTATCGCCCAATCTATAACGTTTACCACTGTATTGGCCAATAACAACATAATTTTCTTCATCAATATAATAAGCATCATCTTCCATGTCGCGGATTGATACCATGCCTTCACATTTATTTTCTATAATTTCAACATACACCCCCCATTTACTAACACCACTAATTTTCCCCTCAAAGGTTTGCCCAATTTTATCAAGCATATATTCCGCCTGTTTGTATTTTGTAGAAGCGCGTTCTGCTTCGGCTGCCAATTTTTCCTTCTCCGAACAATGCTTGCATTTTTCCTCAAATTCATGTTTATCTACCGATGCCAAATTATTCATATATCGCTCCAATAGTCTATGAACCATTAAATCGGGATACCGACGAATGGGTGAGGTAAAATGAGTATAAAATTTAAACGACAAACCGTAATGACCGATATTATCTGTTGAATATACTGCCTTGGCCATAGTGCGAATTGCTAGCTGATTTATCATGTTTTCCTCGCCTTTTCCTTTAATTTTTTCAAATAACAAATTAAAAGAATCAGCAATAGCTTTGTTTGATATGCTATTTATTTTATAGCCTAACTTAGCAACAAATTGAGTAAAAGTTTGCAGTTTTTCGGGTTGAGGTTTATCGTGAATTCGGTATACAAAAGTTTTAGGTACCTTATGGTCGGCAGGGTTGCCAATTATTTCTGCCACCTTACGGTTTGCCAGCAACATAAAATCTTCTATCAGTTTATTCGAATCTTTTTGTTGTTTTATAAAAACCTCAATCGGTTTTCCGGTTTCGTCAAGTTTAAACCGAACCTCTTCGGTATCAAAAGCAAAAGACCCGTTTTTAAATCGGTTTTCGCGCAATATACCGGCCAAACGGTTAAAGGTGGCAATTTCTTTCACAAATTCTCCCTGGCTTGTTTCAATTATAAGCTGTACTTCTTCATAATTAAAACGATGATTCGAGTTGATAACGGTTTTTCCATACCAATCTTTAATTATTACAGCCTCGTCGGTCATTTCAAACACGGCAGAAAAACAAAGCTTGTCTTCATGCGGTTTCAACGAACACACATTGTTAGACAATATTTCGGGAAGCATGGGTACCACTCTATCGGCCATATAAATTGATGTGGCACGTTCGTATGCCTCCTGATCCAGCAAAGTGTTTTCTTTAACATAATACGAAACATCGGCAATGTGCACACCTACTTCCCAATTGCCATTTTTTAATTTCTGAAGCGATATAGCATCGTCAAAATCTTTGGCATCTTCGGGATCGATGGTAATGGTAAATATATTTCGAAAATCGCGACGTTTTTTTATTTCATCCGCAGTAATTGACAACGGGATACTGGCAGCATCTTTTTCAACTTTATCGGGAAATATTAAAGGAAAGCCGTATTCTGCAATAATCGATTGCATTTCAACCTGATTTTCGCCAGGTTTTCCAAAAACATGTATCACTTCCCCAAATGGATTTTTAGAGTTTTCGGGCCATTCTGTAATTTTCACCAGCACTTTTTCGCCATTTTTCGCTCCCAAAATTTTATCATTCGGAATATAAATATCCACAGGCACACCATGATTGTCGGGAATCAGAAAAGAATAATACTTGCTCACCTGTATCGTTCCAACAAATTTTTCTTTCGCGCGTTTTATAATTTCAACCACCTGGCCTTCGGGTTTCTTGTTGTTGCGTCGTGGCAATAATAGTATTTTCACTGTATCGCCATTTAGTGCCCTGTTGGTATTGTAAGGAGCAATAAAAGCATCTTCGGTCAATTCGTCCGAAATAATATAGGCCTTCCCCGTGGCTTTCATATCAACGGTTCCCACTACATAATTCCTTTTTGGAAAATACGCAGCATGTTTTTCGGGGTTTAATTTATACCTACCTTTTTTATCTTCAATCAAATTTTTGTTGCGTAACAAAATAACCAATTGTTTTATCACAATCTCTCGGGCACTTTTATCGTTAATGTTCAGCGCTTTCGAAACTTGTTTATAATTTAAGGCAACTTGTGGATTCTTAAAGAAAATGTTTAATACAAGCATTGAGGTACCGTCGTTATTCGAAGAGGATTTTGGTATTTTATTTTTCGCCATTTTTAGTGTAAAAGTACTAAAAAAAATTTCAAAATGCTTTTTAACGCTCTTCTTATTAAGACAAATTATTTTTTACATAAAAAATGCACATAAAATTTGTTTAATTTAAAAAATAGTAATACGTTTGATGCTCCATTTTAAATTAAAAAAACCATGAATATACGCATTGAACACGACACAATGGGTCCGGTTGAAGTACCGGCCGAAAAATATTGGGGCGCTCAAACACAACGTTCCAAAGAAAATTTCAAAATTGGTGGTCATCTCATGCCAAAAGAAATTATCGAAGCTTTTGCCATATTGAAAAAAGCTGCAGCCATCACCAACAACGAACTCGGAGTGCTGTCACAAGATAAATGTGATTTAATTGCTAGCGTGTGCGACGAAATTCAAGCCAACAAGCTTGATGCCGAATTTCCCTTGGTAGTATGGCAAACCGGCTCGGGCACGCAAAGCAACATGAACGTGAACGAAGTGGTGGCCAATCGCGCCGAAGTGATTCGGGGCGGAAAACTGGGCGAGGGAAAAACCTTTATTCATCCCAACGATGATGTCAACAAATCGCAATCCTCGAACGACACATTTCCAACAGCAATGAACATTGCCGGGTACAAAATGTTGATAAAAACCACCATCCCCGGTTTGGAAATGCTGCGCAACACCCTAACCAAAAAATCAGAAGAATTTCAACATATCGTTAAAATTGGCCGCACCCACCTCATGGATGCAACGCCCCTCACACTTGGTCAGGAGTTTTCGGGCTATGTTTCCCAAATTGAACATGGCATAATTGCCATAAAAAACACCTTGCCTCATTTGGCCGAGCTAGCTTTGGGTGGCACCGCTGTTGGCACAGGCATCAACACCCCCAAAGGATATTCTGAATTGGTGGCCAAACACATCGCAAGCCTCACCGGCCTGCCCTTTATCACTGCACCAAACAAATACGAAGGCTTGTCGGCCCACGATGCCATTGTTGAAACATCCGGAGCCTTAAAAACCGTTGCAGTTAGTTTAATGAAAATTGCTCACGACATACGTTTGCTCGGATCCGGCCCCCGTTGCGGCATTGGCGAATTGTTGCTGCCCGAAAACGAACCCGGCTCATCAATTATGCCCGGTAAAGTGAACCCCACGCAGTGCGAAGCCATGACCATGGTGTGTGCACAAGTTATTGGAAACGATGCAGCCATTAATATTGGTGGCATGAACGGTCATTTTCAACTTAATGTGTTCAAACCCGTCATGATTTACAACTTGCTGATGGCAGCCCGCCTGATTGGCGATGCATGCGTATCGTTTAATGATAATTGCGCTGACGGAATTGTAGCTCGCGAAGTCAATATTCAGCATCATCTGGAAAATTCACTGATGTTGGTGACTGCATTGAACCCGCATATTGGTTACGAAAACGCCGCCAAGATTGCTAAAAAAGCCCATACCGAAAATTTAACGTTGCGCCAGGCAGCCATTGCACTGGGGTTGGTTACAGAGGAGCAATTTACCCAGTGGGTTGATCCCCAAAAAATGATTTAACCGCGATGCAATGCGAGTTGTTATTCAGCGAGTCAACCAGGCCAGCGTTACCATCAATAATTTAGAAACGCGTAGCATATCAATGGGTTTGCTTATCTTGTTGGGTATTGAAGATGACGATGGCTTGGATGATATTGATTGGCTTTGCGGAAAAATTTGCCGATTACGGATTTTTGCGGACGAGCAAGGCATTATGAATCGCTCGCTTCAGGAGGTTTTGGGGCAAGCGATGGTTGTAAGTCAGTTTACGCTGCACGCAAGCACCAAAAAGGGAAATCGTCCATCATATATTCGCGCTGCCAAACCTCAAATTGCTGTGCCGCTATATGAAAAGTTTATTGAAACTTTGAAAAGCGAAATAAAAAAAGAAGTGATACACGGCGAGTTTGGCGCGGATATGCAAGTGGCTCTGGTGAACAATGGCCCAGTGACCATAATTATTGATACAAAAAACAGGGAATAGTCTGCTGGTTACGGCTTGTTTATTAGTTGTTTGAGGAGTTCGTTTTCGATGGTTGGTTTTTCGTTCGTTTTTTTTAAGAGCGTTAACTGGGCATTGAGCTGGTCGAATTCGATTAATACGCCATCATTGACTGAGAATCGATAGTTTTGAAATAAATCGTGTTTAAGTGCCACCGATATATTATATAGGGTGTTTACTTTGATATCGGGGTGTCGATGGATTTTGTAGATGGCATCGATGCTGATACCAAGGGCCTTGGGCTAGTTTTTCGGTTTTGATGGCATGTTTGATGCAATAATGTTTTAAGGATTCTACCTATATGATGGTCCATGGTTGGGGGGGTAATGTGGATTTTGGATTGATGGTGGGGCAAATGTAATTCAATTTGATGAAATAGCAATTAAAGTATAGTATAAATCTTATATACTATAGGAAAATTCTTAAATATTATATGCTATATCTTAAAAAATAGATGTAAATTCTGAAATACTATAGTGAATGAACGGAAAACTATACTAAATGTCTGATATGTTAGAAAAAATGGTGATTTTGTTTGAAAAGTGAGGAGGATGGAAAGGGTGAAGGGCGGAAATTGGTTAAGCGTTCCGCGGTAAGCGTTTTTTAATTAAATTTTTTTGTTTACTTGGTGAAAAAACATTGGAAAACTAAAGCGGGCAAGGATGTTAGGTTTATTTGGTTTTTTTATCGATTATTTCGAAATTGATGGTGAGGCTGATGCCTTTTTGGTTGACTAGGGTGAGCTGGTGCATGCCGGGCGGGGGGGTGAGGCCCATTTGGTGAAAATCTTGTGTGATGCCGATGAAGGTGTTGTCTAAATACCAGTAAATTTTAATTGATGGGGTGTTGTCGGCAGCTTTGAAAACGAGTTTTTGGCGTGTTCCGTTGATATCGACCGGGATGTATATTCGGCTGTTGTTTTTGGGGTATATCATGTCGAGGGCATTGGTGGTGTTGTCGGTGGGCATGCAATCGGCGCGGTAGGGGGGCAGGGTTTTGTAGAAGGGGTTTTTGGTTTTGTAGAAATATTCAATGACGGGGGGCAGTATAAACCATTTTTGGGGTTGGATGTTGGAAACGGATTCGCAATTGGAGTTGACACGCCATTGGAGGGTGGCGTCGAGCAGGATAATTTGATGGTAGGGGCAACCTTGGGTTTTGGCTCCGTTTTTTTGTACCCAAACGGTGTCGATTGTTTCGCAAAGGTTGGTGGCTTTGAATCCGCTGTTGCGGCAAACGGGGAGTTGAATCATATCGTCGTAGGGTGCATAGAACCAGCCGTGGGGTTTTAGGGCTTTGAAGATTTCGAGCATGATGGGTGCGGCATAGGTTAGGCCGGTCATTCCGGGGCGGCCTTCGCCATCGGAATTGCCTACCCACACGGCCACGACGTATTGTGGATTGGTGCCAATGGCCCATGCATCGCGACTTCCGTAGCTTGTGCCGGTTTTCCAGGCAATTTTGGCGGATGAGGTGAATTGTTGCCATTGGGCATCTTCGTCGGGGCGGGAAACTTCGTTCATTGCCTGAAAGGTGAACCAAATGGAGGAGGCGCTGAGGTAGGATGCTTTGTCGGTGCCGGAGGTTTTTGGGGGGTATTGCTGATAAATATAGTTTGGGGGATGGAAATCGTTTTTGGAATAGCGGGAATTGAAGGTTTGATAGTGGTTGAGGGTGCGCGCCATGGATGCATAGGCTCCGGCCATATCCCACAAATTGGCTTCGGCCCCGCCGAGAATTATTGACAAACCGTAGTGGGATGGGGGTTTGTTGAGGGTGGTGAGTCCAATTTTTTTTAGGATATAGTTGAAACGGTTGATTCCATAAGCTTGTAGCATTTTTACGGCTGGGACGTTTAGTGATCGCGAAAGTGCTTTTTTGGCGGGTACGGCTCCATCGTAGGTTAGGCTGAAATTTTCGGGGATGAAGCTTCCGAGTTGTATGGGTGTGTCGGGTACGAGTGAATTGGGGAGGAGTTGGCCATCGTTGAGCATGGCGGCATAGAGAAAGGGTTTGAGAATGCTGCCTGTGCTTCGGGCTGATGTGATGATATCGACGTTGCAACCGTATTCGGGATGGAGGGGATCGTTGGTGTTGCCGATGTAGGCGAGCACGTTGCCGGTTTCGACATCTAAAACTAGTGCGGCAGCATTGTTGACGTTGTTGGCTTTTTGTTTTTCGTGATAGCGGTCGATAATATTTTTTACGATTTCCTGGAAAGAAACATCCAGGGTGGTTTGGATGCGTTTACCTTTGTAACCTTGGTTGATAGCCCTATCGAGCAAATGGGGAGCTAGTTGTGGCAAGGGAAATGGTTTTGTGGGCAGGGGTTCGTTTTGTGCAAGCCAGAGTTGGTCGTTGCCCAAGTATTTACATTTGTAAAGCATGGTGAGCACGCGGTCGCGTTTTTGTTTGAGTTTTTGTTGGTTTTTTCCGGGGAAAATCAAGGATGGGCTATTGGGCAACACGGCGAGTGTGGCGGCTTCGGCCCAAGAAAGTTTTTCGGGGCTTTTGCCAAAATAGCGCCAGGAGGCGGCATCGAGGCCAACAACATTGCCACCAAAAGGCGCATTGGCAGCATAGAGTTGGAGGATTTGTTTTTTTGAATAGGTGAGTTCGAGCCGGATGGCGAGATAAGATTCGATGATTTTTTCGAAAATGGTGCGCGATTTTCCTTTTCGCGATAAGCGGACGACCTGCATGGTGATGGTGCTTCCGCCAGAGATAATTTTTCGGGCTTTGATGTCGCGAAAGACCGCTTTGGCGATTGAAATGGGGTTGACGCCATTGTGGAGGTAAAAATATTTGTCTTCGAATTGTATGAGGGCTTTTTCGAATTTATAGGGAATTTGGCTGCCGGGCGGAAACCGCCATTGACCATCGTTGGCGATGCGAGCTCCCATAAGATTTTGGTTTTGATCTTGGATGACAGACGAAGTTGGGTCGTGAAATAATGGTGAGGGAAGAGATGCCAGAAACACTAGGAAACAAAGGAAAACAATAAAAATCCATGCATTTTTACGAAAGAAAATCAGCGTTTGATATTTTGATGGAAAAAAAAATTTCATAGGTACACCAAGTTTTTTCGTGTAAAATTCGTTATAAAAAAAGATAAATTACAATTATGATTTAGAAAAAGTTTTTTATCATTTTAAACAACTTTTTTTTAATAACTTACGTAAAACTTAATAACTTTCTTATATTTGTAAGGAGTTTTGATTTTTTTTAAAAATAAACAGGCCGTAAACCTTGAAAATTGGTAAAAAAACAAAAAATTGGTTCTCGTTTGATTTTGTACGATTGATTTAATAAAAAACACAAAAACATGAAGAAAACATTAAACTATTCAACATTAAAAATAATAATTGGTGCTATTTTATTTTCGATGATTTCGATAAACAGTTGGGCACAATTAACCGTTAGCACTGCCATGACACCAGCACAGATGGTTCAAAATGTGTTGACTGGCACTGGAGTTACGGTAAATAATATCACTTATACAGGTACGCCGGGATCGATAGGTGTTTTTACCACCGGTGGCACACCAACCAATTTGGGTTTGACCAGTGGTATTTTGATGTCGACAGGATTGGTGACAGGGACCACGCCATTGAGTTTGCCTCCGGCAATAGGATGTGCGGCAACGAACTTTGAATCGTCGATAAACAATTCGGCAACAGATGCGGATTTGCAGGCATTGGTAACCCCCCACATTTCGGATGCAGCGGTATTGCAATTTGATTTTTTTCCTTTGTCGGATACTATTAAGTTTAGATATGTGTTTGCCTCGGAAGAATATCCTGAATTTACGTGTTCGACCTTTACGGATGTTTTTGGTTTTTTTGTAAGCGGACAAAATCCGGCAGGAGGTAATTATGTTAGCAAAAATATTGCCTTGATACCCGGAACCATATTGCCGGTTGCTATTAATACTGTGAACCCGGGACCTGGAGGTTCGGGCTATGATCCGAGTGGTTGTATTTCGACAGCTTACAGTATGTATTATGTTGATAATACGGGAGGGCAAACCATCGTTTTTGATGGGTTTACCACTGTTTTAACTGCTTGGTGCCGGGTGGTGCCTTGTACACCATATCATATAAAACTGGCAATAGGTGATGCCGGAGATCAATCGTATGATTCGGGTGTTTTTTTGGAGGCAAATAGTTTTTCAACGAGTGCGGTTACCATGGAAACGCATTTTAGCACGCCACTGGCTTCGACAACAGATGCAATAGAAGGTTGTAATGATGCTATAATTACGTTTAGTTTGCAGAATCCACAACCGTCAGCATATACAGTTATATATAATGTTGGAGGAACCGCCACGAATGGCACAGATTATACAACAATACCAACTAGTGTTACCATACCTGCGGGCCAGGACTCGGTGAATTTGGTAATTCATCCGTTTATGGATGGAGTGGTGGAAGGTACTGAAACAGTACAATTAGTATTTCAAACGAGTATTTGCGGGGCGAGCGATACGCTTACGGTGAATATTTTAAACAATAATCCATTTAGTGTTACATCGAGTAACGATACCGCTATTTGTTCGGGATCGGCTACAATATCAGTGACACCAACAGGTGGCTTGTCGCCATACACGTATTTGTGGAATAACGCTGCGGGCACCAATGCGTCGGCAGTGGTGTCGCCGGCAAGCACCACAACCTATAATGTTACGGTGACGGACTTGTGTGGTTCTACAGCAACCCAAAGCGTTGTTGTTACGGTTGGAGCCAGTAATGCAAATGCCGGACCGAATGATTCGATATGCGTGGGGCAAACCTCCACATTGACGGCAAGTGGCGGTGCTTCCTATTTGTGGAGCACGGGAGACACAACCCCTTCGATATTGGTAGGGCCACTAACAACCACTACTTATTATGTTACCGCAACAGGAACTTGTCCTTCGGCTGATTCTGTTATAGTGTTTGTATTTCCATTGCCAGTAATTTCGGCAACTGCAACACCTTCGTCGATATTAATGAGCCAAACATCCACTATTTGTGCCTCGGGCGGGAATACGTATTCGTGGACAGCCAATCCACCGGATCCCTCGTTGGCAGGTCAAACAAGCAGTATTTGTCCGGTTGTTACTCCATCGGTTACAACAATATATTTGGTTGTTGGAACCGATATTAATGGTTGTCAAAGTTTTGATACAGTTCGCGTGTTTGTTGTGCCCATTTTACCCATAGTTGATTTTTATGGAGCCCCATTGAATGGTTGTGAACCATTGATAGTGCAGTTTCAAGACAGTTCGATGAAAACGGTTCCCGGAACCACCTATTATTGGGATTTTGGCAATAACACGTTTTCCTATCAACAAAATCCAACAGCCTATTATGATCATGCCGGCACATATGATGTTACAGAAATTGTGACCAATCCGGGTGGGTTTACATCGCAATTGACAAAAACGAATTATATAACGGTTTATCCCAATCCCGTTGCCATATTTTCGTCGGTACCCAATGTGGCAGAAGCCTATGATCCGAATTTTAGTTTTTACGATTATTCCTTAGGATATCCAACGCAATGGTATTGGACTTTTGGTGATGGAACGTATGATACAGTTCAAAACCCACACCATAGCTATTCAGAACCGAGTGTTTATTATAATTTTCATTTTTTTGAAGATACCGGAGCTTACAATGTTACCCTTGTTGTTTCGACAAATCATGGTTGTACGGATTCTATGTCGAAAACTGTTTGGGTAGCACCCTCGTATGCAATTTATGTTCCGAATGCGTTTACACCAAATGACGATCCAAGCAATCAACTTTTTTGTGTTACAGGATATGGTGTGCTTGAAACAAATTATTCTATTCATATTTATAATCGTGTAGGTCAATTGATTTATACAAACAATGTTTGGGGAGAATGTTGGGATGGAACCATTGGAGGTGTGGATGCAGAGGAAGGGGTTTATATTTATATAATCGAATTTATGGATACTCAGAATGTGATACATCATTTGAGGGGCGTAGTTACATTATATCGATAGAGAGTATATTTTACAAAAAGAGGAAGCATTGCTTCCTCTTTTTTTTGTAATTTTGCAGCAAACAAACATAAAACAAAAATACTATGCCTAATATAAATGTTGCTATTAACGGATTTGGTCGGATAGGTCGTTTAACTTTCAAAGCACTATTAAAAAAAAATAACGTAGAAGTTGTTGCAATAAATGATTTAACCGACGCCCAAACACTTGCACACCTTTTTAAATATGATTCGGTGCATGGTATATATCAAGGGGAGGTTGGTTATGAAAATGATATTTTAATAATAGATGGGAAAAAGTATAAAGTGTATGCCGAAAAAGATCCTGCCATGTTGCCCTGGAAAGCTTTGGGTGTTAAAGTTGTGGTTGAATGCACGGGAATATTCCGAACAAGAGAAAAGCTAGAGAAACATATTTCGGCTGGTGCTGAAAAAGTTATTTTGTCAGTTCCTTCAAATACATCAGAAGATGTTGACAAAACTATTGTTATTGGAGTTAATGATGGTGAATTGAAACCGACCGACCGTTTTATTTCAAATGCATCGTGTACAACGAACTGTTTGGCACCAATAGCAAAAGTGCTGAACGATAGTTTTGGTATAAAACATGGACTTATAAACACAATCCATTCGTACACGAATGATCAGATAATACTTGATGCGCCGCACAAAGATTTGCGAAGAGCCCGTGCTGCCGCCATGTCGATAATTCCGACCAGTACTGGTGCTGCAAAAGCTATAGGCTTGGTTGTTCCGGAGCTTGAAGGAAAACTTGACGGCATGTCGATGAGAGTGCCTACACCGGATGGTTCGGTGGTTGATTTAACATGCTTACTTAACGTTGCTGTGACAAAAGATGAGATTAATGCAGTGATGAAAAAAGCGGCCGAAGGTCCAATGAAAGGTATTTTGGAGTATTGTACTGATCCGATTGTTAGTATAGACATTGTTGGCAACAGACATTCTTCAATACTTGACTCAAAACTAACCCAAATTATTAGCGGCACTTTTGTAAAAGTGATATCGTGGTATGATAATGAGGCCGGTTATTCGGAACGATTGGCAGAATTAACTGTAAAAGCAGCATTATTATAATATTTCGAAAATTTTAAGGAGGCCATAGTGCCTCCTTTTTTTATCCTGCCCAATTTTCTCTATCCAAACTCCGATATTGTATTGCTTCGGCAAGGTGATGATTTTGAATATCTGAAGAGTTATCAAGATCGGCAATAGTTCTGGAGACTTTTAATATTCGATCGTAAGCTCTTGCAGATAGACAAAGTTTTTCCATAGCGTTTTTCAGAAGAGTCAGCCCCGATTCACTAATTTTACAATATGTTTGCAACAACTTCGTGTTCATTTGCGCATTGCAGTATACTCCTTGTACCTGGGCAAAACGTTCTTCCTGAATTAAACGAGCAGTAATTACCCGTTCGCGAACCAGCTCACTTTTTTCGGACAATTGTGGGCGACTTAACTCACGAAATGGCACTGGAGTGACTTCAACATGAATATCAATTCTGTCGAGCAAAGGCCCCGAGACTTTATTTAGGTATTTTTGAACAACCCCAGGACCGCAAACACATTCTTTTTCGGGATGGTTATAATAGCCGCAAGGACAAGGGTTCATTGCCGCGACCAACATAAAACTTGCTGGATATTCGACAGTAAATTTGGCTCTTGAAATAGTAACAACCCTATCTTCAACAGGCTGTCTCAATACTTCAAGAACTGTTCTTTTAAATTCGGGTAATTCATCGAGAAACAATACCCCATTATGCGCCAATGAAATTTCGCCCGGTTGTGGAAAGCTTCCACCACCAACCAGAGCAACATCGCTGATGGTATGATGCGGTGCCCGAAAAGGCCTAACAGAAATCAATGAAGAGTTTTTTGCCAGTTTGCCCGAAACAGAATGAATTTTTGTTGTTTCAAGGGCTTCGTGCAAATTAAGTGGAGGAAGGATAGATGGCAAACGTTTTGCAAGCATTGTTTTTCCGGCACCCGGAGGTCCGATAAAAATGACATTATGCCCACCTGAAGCAGCAATTTCTAAAGCACGTTTTATATTTTCCTGTCCTTTCACATCTGAAAAATCAAATTCGTATTCGTTCAAACGTGAAAAAAACTCACCACGTGTATTCACAACCGTAGGCTCAATTTGAATATCTCCATCAAAAAACTCCACAATTTGTCGTAATGATGAAACACCTATAACATCCAAATTGTTTACAATTGCAGCTTCTGCGGCGTTTTGTTCGGGCAATATAAAACCTTTAAAGCCCTGATTTCGGGCCTCAATAGCAATTGGCAAAGCACCTTTTATAGGCTGAATTGAACCATCGAGCGAAAGCTCTCCCATAATAATATATTTGTCCAATTCATCCGGTTTTAATTGATTTGAAGCAGCCAAAATACCCAATGCAATAGGTAGATCGTAAGCAGAACCTTCTTTTTTAATATCGGCCGGAGCCATATTAACTACAATTCGTCGGCCAGGATAGTTAAAACCATTATTTTTAAATGATGCAACAATACGTTGTTGACTTTCTTTTACAGCGCTATCGGGCAAACCAACAATAAAGAAGTTAATACCTAAATCAATGTTCACCTCAATTGTAATGGTGATGGCGTCGATGCCAAAAATTGCGCTACCATAAGTTTTTATCAGCATTTGAAATTTTTTAGGGACAATATGATAACAAATTTATTTTTTTTAATTAAGAAAACAAGGAGTATTATTAAAAATCATAAATTTTGTTAAAACAAATTATTATAATTAAAGTAAAATATTAATTATTAAATGATTGAAAAAACATAGATTTTGCTTGGTTAACTAAACGATTTAGCGAGCCTGTTTATCTTATTTTTTCACTAATTTTGTGCGGAAATTAAATCGCTTATTAATTAAAACTAAAAAAATGAGAAAAATTACGCTTTCAATTATTTGTTTATTTGTTTTTACTATTGGTGTGGTAAAAGCACAACAAGTTAATAATTCGGGATTCGAGAATTGGGATAATCTGGCAACCGCTACTGAAGAGCCCAGTGATTGGAATTCTTTTAAATCTGCATCCGGTGATGCTTTTTTATTAACTTTTGCAGCACAACAAGTCGCCAGATCAACACAAAAAAGACCTGGTTCTACAGGAGCATATAGTGCCGTGATTTGGTCAAGAACAATACTTACAGTTACAGCAAATGGTAATATTACAACAGGACAAATAAATATGGGTAGTTCAACGGCTACAGATCCTAGTAATTATAATATTTCGCATACAGCATTACCAGCATTTCGCGAAGCTTTAGGAGGAACTCCAGATTCGTTGGTGGTTTGGGTAAGGTTTAAACCCGCAAATGTTGCAGGAACGGATTCGGCACGAATTCATGCCACAATTCACGACACTTACGACTGCAAAGATCCTATTGATGCCGGTTCTGCAACACATGTGGTAGGCGAAGCAACATTAAATTTTGCAACAACTAATAATATTTGGGTTCGTAAAAGTTTCGCATTTAATTATGCAGGACCGGCAACTTCACCCGATTATATCTTAATTTCTTTAACAACAAACAAAACTCCGGGCGGAGGCACCGGTGGGGATAGTTTATATATTGATGATTTAGAACTAAAATATAATGATGCAAGCATTGGTGGTGTTAATTACGCTAAAAACATTAATGTTTATACCGATGCACACGATTTGGTTATAAAATTACTATTCGAAAAACAACAGAAATCAAATATTACAATTTACAATATGCGAGGACAAGTTGTTTACAATACGCAAATAAATGCAACAGCATCACAAAAGCGCATTACACTCGATACATTCAACAAGGGTGTTTATGTTGTTGATGTGGTTAACGAAGACGGACAAAGGTTCAGCCAAAAGGTGATAATTAAATAATAATTTGATTAATTTTGCTCCTTGTTTTTGTTTTAATTTAATATATTTAAAATGACATATTTTTTTAAAAAGCTTAGCCAAATATTGCTTTTTATTATAGCAGGAATCTTTTTTCCTGCTATGCTTTTTTCACAAAATGGCACTATTAAAGGTAAAATTACCGAACAAGGTTCAAACAAGTCGGTACCTTTTGTAAACATTGGCATTAAAGACCAGCACAAAGGGACTATGAGCGATATTGACGGAAATTATGAGTTAGAGGTTTTGCCCGGCGATTATGTTCTAATGTTTTCATCTATAGGTTTTGAAAGAACGAATAGAACCGTTTCTGTTAAAGCCGGAAAAATACTAACAGTTGATATTTTTATGATTCCCGTGATACACGAATTAAATATGACCGTGGTTTCGGGTTCTAAATATGAACAAAAACTTGAAGATGCTACAAATTCAGTTGATATTATCAAACCGTCGATGATTGAAAATCAAAATATTCTTACTCTTGATAAAGCGGTCGAATCGGTTCCCGGCGTTGCTATTGTAGATAATGAGCCGCAAATCAGAGGTGGAAGTGGTTTTAGCTCCGGATTAGGGAGCAGGGTAATGATTTTAATCGACGAAATACCCATTTTAAGTCCCGATGCAGGGAGACCGGTTTGGAGTTTTTTACCTGTTGAGTCGGTTGAACAAATAGAAGTTGTAAAAGGGGCATCATCGGTGATGTATGGTTCTGCAGCATTAAATGGCGCAATTAACATTCGCACGGCATATCCCAAAGAAAAAACCCTTACCAAGGTAACCTTAACAAGCGGCATTTATAGTGTTCCGCCCAAGCGCTACACAAAATCATGGGAAGGGTTTAATCCTATAATTCTGGGCGCAAGCTTCATTCATTCGCAGCGAATTAATAATTTCGATTACGTAATTGGTGGCAACTTTTTATCCGATCCGGGTTATATAGGCGCTCCACCCCACGATACAACTGGAAGTTATAACAAAGGCGCATTCGATCAAAACTTTCGATTAAATTTTGGCACACGGGTTCGCTCAGTTCGTGTTGAGGGTTTAACCTATGGTTTGAATGGCAATTTCATGTATTCTAAAAATACACAAGCATATTTTTGGATGGACGCCGATTCAAATATTTTTAGGGCATATCCTGGAGCCATCACAAATTTTAACGAATTTCAGTTTTATGTCGATCCGTACGTAAAATATTTTGGCCCCAAAGGGGCTTCGCATTCGCTAAAAAACAGAGTTTATTATGCCAACAATGGTGCCAACAACAACCAATCCACCATGTCGTATTCCATTTACGACGAATATCAGTTCTCAAAAGTGTTTAAAAAATTGGGCAACCTCATTATTAATGCCGGTATCATGAACATGTATTCCTATTCTTACGGAAAAGTGTTTTCCGGCGATTTCGGAAAAAACGGATCTAAATCCTCCGACAATTTTGCCGTTTATTTGCAGGCCGAAAAGAAATTTTTCAACTGGCTCACCTTTTCGGGCGGTGCACGTTGGGAATATTATCATTTGGGCGATTATACTGATAACAAACCCATTTTCAGAGCAGGTTTAAATATGAGAGTTACCAAAGGCACCTATGTCAGAGCTTCTTTTGGACAAGGTTTCCGGTTTCCCAGCATTGGCGAACGTTATATTTCCACCTATTCGGGCAATTTCGGAATATATCCAAACCCCAATCTGCAATCCGAAACAAGTTGGAATACCGAACTGGGCATAAAGCAACTGTTTAAAATCAAAAATTTTGTTGGATTTATTGATGTCTGCGGATTTTTACAACAATATCATAACTACATCGAATTTACCGCCGCTTTGTGGGGACGCAATATGTATGCCGATAGCTCGGGATACGACATTTCGAAAAATTTAGGCTACAAGTTTTTAAACACAGCCGATGCCCGAGTGTGGGGAATTGATTGCGCTTTGGTAGGAGAAGGCAAGTTCTCCAAAAATTTCTCTATGACCATTATGGCAGGATATACCTTCTCGCGTCCAACATCACTTGACCCCGAAAAGATTTATTACACCGACACGGTCCTGAAACAAGATTTTACCTATGTTAGCAGTTCGTCCGATACACGAAAAAGTATTCTCAAATATCGTTTCGAGCAATTGGCAAAAGTGGATATCGATTTTACCTACAAAAGCATTTCATTGGGCTTTAGTGGCAAATATTACGGATTTATGTACAACATCGATAAATTCTTTCTCGAAAACGACCGCCCGGGCTTGTTCGATACCGGTATAAAACAATATCGCAAAGATCATCACAACGGCGATTATGTATTCGATTCGCGAATAAGCTATGAACTCAAAAAACATTTTAAATTCTCCGTACTGGTTAATAATATATTAAATGCCGAATACTCCTTGCGACCAATATCCGTTCAACCCCCCAGGGTTACATCCATACAAATTATTTATAAAGTTTAAAACCTTCCAACTTCAAAAACAGAATTCAGAATAATAAACCCGAATTAAAGATGAAAAAACTCCCCTATTCTTTTATCATAACAATAATTGCAGGACTCAGCATTTTTGCAGCAACAACTGCTTGCCGCGAATATATCGACACCATACCGGTTAAAAACGTTGATTTAAACTGCTCTTTAAACATAACTGGAGGTTGTTTCGATCAGTGGGTAATGTTGAACGATGGCAACGATTTTTTTAGTATGGAACCCGCCGGCAATTATTTACGAACACTCAACTACCTGCACACACTGCCTGCAGCAGCCGGAGGCCCAGGACCTCTTACAACCGACAGCACCACTGATTCATATTCGGGCAAATATGCCGCCCTGTTAATTACAGGAACCTTTAGCCCAATGGGATCTCCCATCCTAATACCCGGTCTAGTTGGCACCGATTCTCTCGATATTCCCAATGCCAATATCCGACTTGGAAAACGCTACACATTGCGCCCAACAGCTTTTTTGGGTTATTATAAATACGAACCCGTGGCTGGCGATAGTGCCATGATATCAGTAGTTTTATCAAAGTATAACACCGCATTGAACAAAAGAGATACAATTGGGTGGGTTAAACAGTTGTATAAAAATACCGTAACAACCTATACCCCCATTAATTTACCAATCATATATAATTCGGCTGATACCCCCGATACCTTAACCCTGCTGATTTGTTCAAGCGCTGGAGTGCGGTTCAACGATTTAATGAACTGCAAAGGCCAAGTGGGTAGCAAAATGTGGATTGATGAAATTTCCTTTGTTTTGCCATAATGAAATAATGATTTTGATAATAAATGCTACCATTTATGCTAGCCTTTTTTTATTAAACGCATCCCTCCGGATAAAAGATATCTATAAAAGAAATTCAGCATAAAACTTGAGACGAAAAACTCAAAACTCCAAATAAATAAAAGGTTGCGTATCGGCCGAAAATGCCTGATAAATAAAAATTACACCCACCGCCACCACCAAAGTCTTCAAAGCCCAGTGCAAGGCCACAAAACGGCGAGTGAAAATATCATTCCATTTCATAGGCGAATAAATAAGAAAAAAAGCCACCACCATGATCACAAGTGGTCGCGTATAAAGCTGTGCCCACTGCCCTGCCACACTCAAAGTAAAATGCGAAAACACCAGCGAATAAACCTTTGCTGCGGCCTGCAAACTTTCGGCACGAAACAACACCATAGAAAATGCCAAAAAATGAAAAGTAACGAAAATACTTAGAAAGCGATACAGCCCACTCAATTTACTTTTCGATAATTTTGAGCGCGTATTCACTGTCACAAAAGTTAATGCAATGGCCAATCCGTGCGAAGTGCCCCACAAGATATACGTCCAGTTTGGCCCATGCCAAAAACCCGAAATAAAAAACGTAATAAGCACCGCCAAAACAACACCCGCTTGTTTAAACCGCCTGAAAGTGAACGAAAGCGGGTAAAACACATACTCATTAAACCATCCCGACAAAGTCATGTGCCAACGTCGCCAAAAATCCGCCACATTATTAGCCATAAAAGGCTTGTTGAAGTTCGGACTCACTGCAAAACCTAGCAGCATTGCCAACCCGATAACAATATCGGTATAACCCGAAAAATCGAAATATATTTGAATGGCATAACCATAAATAGCCATCAACCCTTCAAAACCAGTAAAAAATTCGGGCGAATCGAACACCCTATCAACAAGATTTGCACCTAAAAAATCTGCAATAAAAACTTTTTTAAATGTACCGATTAGTATCAACAAAAAGGCTTTTCCAATCAGCTCACGTGTAAAATTCAGTTTGCTTTGAAACTGCGGCAACAAATCGCGTGCTTTCGAAATAGGACCTGCCAATATATTTGGGAAAAACGAAACGTA
This sequence comes from Bacteroidota bacterium, assembly GCA_037128515.1. Classification (GTDB taxonomy): domain Bacteria; phylum Bacteroidota; class Bacteroidia; order Bacteroidales; family CAIWKO01; genus CAIWKO01. Next base: position 54,705 of record JBAXWF010000004.1, read on the forward strand.
GAGTAAATAATTGAAATAGTTTTTTTCGGGCTTATCAATTACCTCGCGATAAATATCAAAAATATACGACAAAGTTTTAAACACAAAAAACGAAATACCAATAGGCATTATCAAATTCAAAATCACCGGCGAAGGCTGGCCTGTGGTTATACCAAAAAAAGTGTTTAACAAAAAATTGGTGTATTTAAAAAGAATTAAAGCCCCAATATTGATAAAAATTGAAAGCAACAACAACAATTTCTTTTTTTGCTGAGTGCTAACTCGAAACATCTTTTTCCCGATCAAATAATCGGAAGAGGCCATTAGTATAAGCAAAATCAAATAAAACCCCGAAATTTTATAATAAAAGAACAAACTAAAAGCCAGCAATAGCAGGTTTCGCTTTTTGATGTCGTTATACACAAAAACATAGCCGATATACAGAAACGAAAACAACACAATAAACAACACCGAATTGAACACCAAAGGCGATTTGGGGCTATAAACAAGTGCGTTTAAAAATTCATTAATGATGTTCATAAACTATGGAATAAGCAAAGTTTGTCCGATGCTTAATTTTTCGGTTTTAAGTTTGTTTAATTGTTTAATTTTATCGACTGTGGTGTTATATTTTCGTGCAATAGACCAAAGCGAATCGCCCGAAGCAACTTTATAAACAGCTTTTCGCTGACCGGGTCGAGTTTCGTTTGTGGGTTTAATGGCAGTTTGGTTTTGAGGCACAGAGGTTTTCTCCACTGATTTTGGCACCGGATTAACGGCAGGAACGTGCGATTTTTTATATATCACCAACGATTCACCCGCAATAATTTTTGTGCCCGACAAACCATTCCAATACTGTAGGTCTTTTACCGAAACACCATGCCGCTCGGCAATAGCTCCCAAGTTGTCACCCGAACGGATAGTATAATAACGCCGGTCAGTGCCCTCTGTATCGTTTTCGGGTTCGGTATATACCACAGTTGGTTCTACCTTGGTATTTTCTTTTTTAAAGTTAAGTTCTTCAACAAAATATTTCTTTAATTGTGTGGTGTCCAGTGCATGTTTTTCGGCCACCAAACTATCCGATTTGCTTTTCAACCACAATACATAAGAATTTAAAATTGCATTCAAATACAATTCGCCCTTGGTATAATATCCGGGAGTGGTCAAATGAATTTTGTCGGGTTTAGATAGTCCACGTTTATACCACAAATTCATCGAGCCTTTGTTGCCGCTCACATCATAGTAGTTATAAAAAGCACATTTACGGTATTCGGCCACACGTCGGGTTACTTCCATAAAATCTTTGCATTCTACAATATCTCTTTTTCGTCTGTACAAAATATCTTGTGAATTTGAAATGATGATAGATGTTGACGGTGTTGCCCGCTGAATAATATCAATAATTTTTACCAAATTACTTTCCATCTCTGCCGTATTAAAGGCACCTCCATAAAAATCGTTTGCCCCCAAATCTAAGATTACCAAATCGGGACAAAATTCGGCAATTTGAGTTTCGAAAATTCGTTGTTTTAATATGCTTTTATAGCCAGCACCGTTTATACCGGTGCTACAGTATAGCACCCCACTGTTTTCCCGACTTTCAATCATCAAGCCATAACACTCAAAAAAGTTTTGTTTTTTGTTGGTTTTATTCATTGTAACCTCGATGGTGTCCGATGCTTTCGAAAGCGAGATAAGGATATAGGGTTTTTTGGCAGCATTATCGCTGCAATCAACATAAATCGGTAGCGAACCCGAATTCGTTTTAAGCTTGATATCGTAGCTCAAACTGTCTTGCTTGCAATAGAGTTTAATAACACTGAAGTTGTCACGGATAAATCCATCACGAAACACAATTTTAAAACTTGCAGCCGAATCTTTTGTATGGATGGTGGCACCAATCAATCCCATGTCGAACACTGCTTCGCGCTGAGTGTTACGGGTCCATTCCCATATTCCGGTGCAATAGGTTTTATAATCATAAGCCGAATGCGTTCCGGCAGCTCGGTATGGAAAAATCAATCCACGTCCTCCATAGCCGAATATATCCTGCAAGCGTTCGCGTATATATCCTGATGGAATGTCGGCCTGAAGGTGCGAGTCGCCAATGTGTAATATTTTTAATTTCCGTCTAGGAGTTTTTGGTATTTTTCTAAAAAACGAATCAATAGCCGCGAGGTTTGTCCATTCTATATAATTTCTGTTATAATTGATAAAAGGGTAGTAGTTTTGGTACCTTATCAGTTCATTCATAAACTTCGGACTAGAAATAGAATCTTCAACAAGTTGGGCACGGAAAACCGGTTTCATATAATTTCTGAACGCAAGCAATATTGCTATCATTGGTATAAGCGCCAAAATCCAAAACCGATATCGTCGAGCACGATGCATCACTATTTTTTTAATCGTTGTTTGTGAACATAAATATTGTATTCTATCATTAAGGCCTCTACAAGTTCTTTTGCAATTATTTTTTGTCCTTTTTCCGAAAAATGTCCGTTCGTTACAGCAAGTTTTTTATCGGTCCAGGTTAAAATAGAATTGAGCCCCCCCATCATATTAAACAAATCCCAATAGGCACATCCAGCTTTCAAGGCAGCTTTTTTCTGAGCTTCTGTAATTTTGGGCAACCATGCATAAGATGAGTAGCCGCCTTCGCCACCCTTGGCCATATCTCCTGCACCAATCACTAAAATACTTATATCGGGCTTTGCCTTCTTAAATTTCATGAAAAGTTTATAATAAATACCTCCAATCCATTCGCAAGCCTCGTCAGAATGAATGTAGGGCACCACATTGGCACCGTACTGAAATATGACAAGTTTGGTGTTCGTAAGATTCAACATGTCACTAAGCCTGTCATCATTAATCATCATCAATCCATCACCCGAATGACCACGGATAGCGTAATTATCAACCTGAACACCCTTACCGCTGTCGAAATACATCCCATAAAAATCGGGGCTATTATCAGCAGTAAATTCAACTTTCACGTTCAAATAATTGCCCAATTGGGTTTTATGCAAACATACTTTGTTGCACGATATAAGAGTATCGGATTTAATAAGGTCGCCACGAACATTATCATAAAAATTCACAATACAATCGTCGGTGGCCTTGCCATATAAAAACGAAACAGAATTGTATGCATATTGACTACCCATTTTCATCGAAACACTGGCATTATAATAAGATTTACCTGCTTTAAATTGGTGGGTATCTTTTTTTGATGATAAAGTGTCGTTGTCTGCATCATCTTCACTTTGATGAACAAAGTATTTGTTGAATCTAAAAACAGCACCCGAAATACCATAATTATTATCGCTGCTTCTGTCATGAAAAACAGTGTATTTTGCCCAGTTACCACTGCTTTTTCGGAAATAGCTTACAGGTGTAAGATCTTTTAAAGGCACATATCCTATGCCAGTTCCGCCAAATTTTTCATGAAATTTTTCACGAACTATGTACGACATACGGTCACCTTCCAATTGCGAATCTCCATAGTGTGCAATTCGCACCGTTATTGAATCTTTTTCGTGTAATAAGGATTTAAAAAAACCATCAAGGGCACTGCCGTCTTTTGTTACCGGATTCACCAGAAAGATATTTTGTTTTTTTGGTCCCACATTCGAAAGATTGGGGCGCTTCAATATCAAATCATCGTTTACGGTGTTCGAAAGATAGTTTTCGAGCAAACTGTCCGCATTTTTATTGGCATTTTTCAACGAAAAGTCAAATAATTTTTCAGGCGAAAGAAAACGGATATTTTCTTTTACAAAGGTTGTGGCCATAGAGTTATAATAGAACGAATAACCAACAAGCAGCAATTCTGAAATCAGAATAATAATGAGTACCCCTACAGGCTTGTTCCTCATAATATAGCCTTTTAGGCAGCCAGTTTGGTTTCTATTGACTTCATGAAATCACCCACGTTTTTCATAGAAATCAGTTCTTTCAGTTTAAATTTAATGGCAAATTCGGTTTCGGTGGCCGAAATCAGAATAAGATGGGTCAGCGAATCCCATTTCTCAATATCTTTAGCAGTGGTTTCTTCCGAAATAACGATTGTATTATCTTTGAAAACCGTACAAAAGACTTGATTCAGGCGAGTTTTAATTTCATCGTAATGCATAATAACGCATGTTTTTAAAAAAGAGGGACAAAGGTCGTAATAATTTAGAACATAACAAAATAATGTAGATTTTATTCTGTGCTTAAAGGCAAGGGCTTTTTATTTCTCTTTTTTCTCCACAGCATCCTCCTCATCCCAAATCACATTAAAATCGTATTTGTCCTTTGGCTTAATATTTTTATTTAGAGTACTGTCCTTTTTAAACCAACCAAATTCGCGATTTAAAATAGTTTTCAAGTTTTCTTTTTCTTTAACCAGATTCTCCTTCATGTTTTCTTTATACCCATCTTTATCCAGCGTTCTATATATTGGTTTATCAACAGTTCCGGTAATTCTGAAAAAATATTTTTCCTTATGAAGACCGTCGTCAATAATTTGTCCTATATCTTCAACCTTATCATTTTTGTGTTCACCACTATTCTTAAGTTGCGATATTAATACACTTAAATGATAGTCGATAGTCTGATCAAAACCATGGGTGCCATTCAGTTTAAAGTTGATGGCGGTGCTGTTAATTTCCATGTCCGGAATAGTAATCAACTGATCTTTTATAACAATGGTGTTTTTCAGTGTTTGAAAAGCAACATGCGAAAGGTCTCGGTTTTTTAGATATTTAGACAAACCCTTCAAGGGCTCATAATCAATCAGCTCTCCATTTTCAATTACAATATTGGCTTTAGCATAAATCGTGCGTTTTTCAACCGTAAGTGTCGACGACCACACAGAAGCAAACTGAACATCGGCCGTGAGCACCCCCTTAAGATTATTATCTTGAAGACTTTTTTGGCCAAAATTTTCCAATTCATAAAACAATCGTTGAATAGTCACTTTTTTAATCGAGGCATCACAACTTATCAACAGCTTGTCGGGTTGAGAACCATCAATAAGTCCCGCAAAATCAATCTTTCCATTCACGGCCTGAAGCGAAATATCCTTAGCAATTAGTTGTTTGTTTTTCATTATTATGGTACCCGAAATATTCTTTGCACTAAACTTCTTAAATACAAAATTCTTCAATTGTACGGTAAGATTAAAACCGATATTATCAGGCAAGCGAAGTTTGTAAACAGTATCATTTCTATTTTCCGAGAATTTCAAAATTTCTCCCAAGTCAAGGTTTTGCGAAACCAAGTCGGCGTCAATTATAAGGTTTTGATTTTCTAAAAACAAATAAGGCAAAATGTTTATAAAGCGCCCTTTTAACGAAAAATCATTCGACATATAGCTTCCGGTGAAATTTTGAGATTCCACATCGTTGTTGTTAAAAACAAAATTTCCGTTTAAGTTCATAAACTTTTGTTGCTTTCCCTTTAAAATAATATTGGCGTTCTCAAGGTCCATCTTACCCGTGCATGTACTCGAAATAAAATCTTTCATTGTAAAGCGGTCAGAATTTTCAATTATTCCTTTAAAATCGGCCTGTACCACAATTCTCCCATCGGCAGATTCAATGGTATCCAATTTAATAAAATCAATAAAATCCTTTAAGCCCAGGTTGGCCGATACTTTTAATTCGATCTCCGGCTTCAAAAAGTTGTGAATCGATACATTTCCATTGATAGTACCATCATTTAATGAAGAGGAAAATCCGGTGATATTTAATCGAGAGGTTTGTTTTTCATGTTTAGCTCCATTCGAATATACCGCACTAAAACCCACGTTTTTCAAAGCAATAGCATTTTCCGAACGAACAATCTCTCCTTTGCTGAGTCCAAACGAAACATATATGGCGGGAGTAGCATTGTTTCCAACATAACCCTTGATACTTGCCTGAAAGTAAAAATCACCCGAGCATTCATATCCATTAAAATAGGAACGGTATTGGGGGGGCAATTCGTTAACAAACGATTGCAGCCGCATCTTTTTCCCATCAATTTGCAAATCTGTGTAAGTAAGGCTATCGGCATACGAAATATTTCCGCCAACCGAAAAAACAAGCTTACCCATAGCAATACTCGATTCTTTAAAAGAGAGGTATTTTTCCTTGCTATTAATGTATAATGTAGCGTCCACAACGCTTCCTTTGTTTGCCAAATACAGCTCGTTTCCCGATTTTATGTTCTGAACATAAATATCGCCGTCTATATCCAATGTATACTCAACATCCGAAAACCTGCCTTTAAACAATGCCTCTTTAACCAAAAAAGTAAAGTTCTGCTGTCGTCCATAGTCGATATACGATATTTTTACTTTATTCAACACAACTTTTTGCAAATCAAAGGAAAATTTCGAACTTGCAGTATCGGTCGATGGTTTCCAAAAATGATAATTATCGCTTCGGTCTTTATACGTTTTTATAAGGACAATAGCCTCATCAATTGCTATTCTTTTTATGTGATACTCACCGAATAGCATATTCCAAATACTAAATTCCAGAGAAACACTTTTCGCTTCAAGCAAGTTTTTTTTATTTTTTTTATCCGCTATGGCATCAAGAATTATAACATGATTAAAACTAACCGATGCATAAGGAAACTTTTTAAATATGGAAAATTGAATGTCGCGATTTACATCCTGAACAATAATTTCGGTATTTAAACGCTTATTGAGTTCGTTGATGATGATTCGCTTAACGGTATCCTCATAATAATACCCCATGAAAATACCAATACAACCAAAAAACACGAATACAACCAAAAGAGTTATGGCGGCCTTTTTAAGTCGTTTGGCTACTTTCGGATTTTTTATCCTTAAACTTAGCTTTTTCACCGGGTTTTTTTGCAAATTTAATTCAACTATCATTTATTAAACGTAAAAACAACAACTTTTTATACACAACCCACTGTTTGTTTTTCATTATTATTATTTCCCTGAACAGAATTATGGAAAAAATTTTACATTTTCTTTGAACTTTATCAATAATAATTTAACTTTGAAAAAAAAATAATTATGAAACGGGCAATCATTTTCATTTTTCTTGCTGTAGCATCCGCTTTTTCTGGGTTTTCTCAAAACACCACCACAATGCTGCAAAAAATAGCTCCCTCTTTGGTTTTACTGAAAAGTGATGCCAAAACCAACTACGGGTTTTTTATTTCAAAAAACACCGTACTTACTACCATCGGAAATTATAAAAATTGTCAGGCACTTATGAATAACGGAAAAATTGCGAATATTCTCGGATATACTGCCGTTGATGCCGAAAACGACCTGGTTCTTCTTAAAATAGATTACGATAGTGCCACGCCCTTAATTGTCGCACCCTACGAGCCAGTGTCCGGGCAAAATGTTTTAATAACAAACCAGGTTGTCGGCGAAAAACAAGGAATGAGTCCGGGCAAGCTGAAAGCACTCAAAGACTATGGTAATATTAAATTAATTACAATTATTTCAGCCGCTCAATACCAAACGCCTGGATTACCCATCATGGATTCTTTGGGAAATGTTATTGGCATGTCGGTTAGTCCACCCATTTTAGATCCCATCACAAGTTTTGCTTCACCTTCCGAAAAAATAGCCAATCTTATTAACAACATGGGCGATTTGCGCGATTTAGATATTTTGGCCTCTATGGTGGAAAGCAAAAATAAACAATCCTATGTTGTAGTGCCCATAAGCAAAACTGCACAAGAACTTTTCGACCAAGGGATAATGCGCATTAAAGAAAAAGAATATAATGCTGCGATCGAAAAATTTACCTTGCTCATTCGCATAAACCCCGAAGATGCCGATGCGTATGCGTTTCGCGGTCAGGCAAAGTGTTATCAACTGCGCTTTACCGAAGCGCTCGAAGATTTTAACAAAGCACTGATTTTGCAACCCGAATTTGCCGAAGTTTACGACATGCGCGGTGTGTGCAAAGCCGAACTGGGCGACAAAGAGGGTGCCTGCCAAGACTGGAAACTGTCTTACGAAAAAGGATACGACCCGGCGTTTAAACTAATCGAAAAATTCTGCGAACTGGAGTAGCTATCCTTTTCAGAATCATAAAACCACCAACTTGTTTTTCAATAAATACCTTACGCTGCTTCTGTGTGTCCTTAATGGCTTGCCTTTTGTATTTTCGCAAACGCTAGCACCAAATCGCAATTTCCGTTTGCCCTTAGATATTTTGCCTGTGATAAGTGGCACATTCGGCGAACTTCGTTCCGATCATTTTCATTCGGGTCTCGATTTTTCAACGCAGAACAAAGAAAACGTCAACGTGTTTTGCATTGACAACGGCTATGTTTCGCGCATCAAGATTTCTGCCACAGGCTACGGAAAAGTAATTTATGTGACACATGCCAACGGATGGGTTACGGTGTATGCACACTTGAACGAGTTCAATGTGGTGGTTGAAGATTATGTCAGGCGCAAACAATACGAACAAAAAACCTACGAAATAGAATTGTTTCCCAACCCAGCCTTGTTTCATGTCAAAAAAGGCGACATCATCGGCTATTCGGGCAACACAGGGGCTTCTTCGGGTCCGCATTTGCATTTCGAGTTTCGCAATGCGCGCACCGAACTGCCCATCAACCCCTTTTATTTTGGCACCTATCCTGTTGACAAGCTAAGCCCCGACATCGAAAAAATATACTTCTACACAACCAGCGCGGAGGGTATAAACAAAACCGCTGTCGACATCCAAAAGGTAGGAAACGGTTTCAAACCAAAAACCAACGACACACTAACGGTGTCGGGCAAAACATTTTTTGGCATCGCGGCATCCGACAATATCAACAACGGGGGCACTTGCGGAATTTATGCCCTGAAAATACTTGTCGATTCCACCCTGGTTTTCAATCTGCATTTCGATTCGTTGAGCTTCAACGATGGCCGATACATCAACACCCTCATTGATTATCCCGAATATGTAACGCGGGGCAAACGCATCATTCAAACCTATGTAGCCCCAGGTAATCGTTTGAACAATAATGTGGATGCGCTAAACAATGGCCTCTGGCAAATTACCGACACCTGTGTGCATATGGTAAAATTTTGGGTTTACGACTTTCAGGGCAACCTTTCTTCGGTTGAGAAAACGGTGAAATGGAAACCCGAAATTAGCAAGCAAAACGAGTCAAACAAAACCGTTTTACCGCTTTTTCGTTATGGGTTGAAAAACCATTTCGAAGCCGAAAACATTACAGTCGATTTGCCTCCCGACGCCCTCTACGATTCCATTTATTTTGATTGCCAAACTCTAGCCGCAAGCAAACAAACCTATTCAAAGATTTTTAAGATTCACAACAACCTTACACCCATTCACTCCTTTGCAACCCTGAAAATAAAACCCGACACCACTCTGCCCCTTGCCATGCGCGAAAAACTCACCCTGGCCGAGGTTTCGGGAAAGAACTTTGTGTATACACGCAGCGAATGGGCTGGCGAGTACCTGTCGGCAAAAATACGCCGCTTTGGCAACTATGCCATTGTGGCCGATACCATCGCGCCCGAAATAGCTTATCTGGGCATGGGGGGCTCCAAAAAAATCGACACCGACGGACAAATCAAATTTAAAATTACCGACGATTTTTCAGGCATAGCCACCTACCAACTCACCATCAACGGCCAATGGGTGTTGGCTGCCTACGATGCCAAATCAGATATGCTTATCTACAAAACCGACCCCCTGCAATTCAAAAAAGGGAGCAACGATATCGAAGTGCGGGTAACCGACAAGCTCAACAACCAACGCATTTTCCGCACCACCATCAACTATTAACCCGGTCGCACACCTAGATTTGGTTTGATTTTTGTTTGCACTCCAATTAAAATCTTTAACTTTGTAGAACCAAACGAGTCCAAAATGAAAAAAAACCTTACCGTGGCAGCCCTTTCCCTTCTTTTCGCGAGCGTTTCCTTGTCGGGATTTGCCCAAAGCAGCATCTTACCCATCGATTCCATCACCAAGCTTATCACCTATAAAGAAGTGGTGCAGCAAGAAGCCGATGTGAACAAATTATACGTCACAGCCATTGCCTGGATTAATGCCAACTATAAAAACCCCAACGAAGCTACCACCGTGCGCGACCCCGAAAACGGCAAAATCGTCATTCGGCACCGTTTCAAAATCTATAATTTTGATGTAAAAACAGGCGACAAATCCGATGCCGGAGCAATTATTTATACCCTGAAGTTAGAATTTAAACCAAACAAATATCGGTATATTTTCACCGACTTTTCACTGGAAGCAACCTCAAAATTCCCGCTCGAGCGTTGGCTCAACAAAAAAGACCCGCAATACACACCCGCTTGCGAAGAATACATAAAACAGGTGAACACTTGGGTAACCGACATGATTGTGAGCCTCAAAAAAGGAATGGTCCCCAAAGTGGAAACACCCGACACCTGGTAACCAAATCCACAAAAGTTTCAAAAGATTAGAGCGGAAGTTTTTCCGCTTTTTTTATCTTTGTAAAAAAACCACACCCTATGAACCACGACAACATCCTCGAATTTATATACAAGATCCCCAAAGCCGAACAGCATCTGCACATCGAAGGCACTCTCGAACCCGCCATGATATTTGAAATTGCCAGACGCAATAACATCGTGTTGAAATATCGCGACGCCCACGAATTGCGTGCCGCCTATAACTTCAGCAATTTGCAGGAGTTTTTAGATATTTATTATCTCTGCTCGCGGGTCCTGAAAACGTATTCCGATTTCTACGAAATCGCCATGGCCTATTACACCACAGCATTCCATCAGAGTGTTGTGCACTCCGAAATCTTTTTCGATCCGCAAACACACCTCCAAAACGGCGTTCCCTTTTCCGTGTTTTTCAATGCTATCAGCGATGCTGCCCGCGATGCTAAAAAGCGATTTGGCCACGATGTGAGCTTCATTATGTGTTTCTTGCGCCACTTGTCCGAAGAGTCGGCCTTAGAAACCCTCGAAATGGCCTTGCCTTTCAAAAAGAAAATTATCGGTATCGGGCTCGACTCTTCCGAACTCGGCAACCCACCCAAAAAATTCGAACGCCTGTTCGAAAAAGCACGTCAATACGGTTTTCATACCGTCGCACATGCCGGCGAAGAAGGTCCGGTGGAATACATTCACCAAGCACTGGATTTGCTCAAAGTACAACGCATCGACCACGGCAACCGCGCCATCGACGACGAATCCTTAATCCAAAAACTCGCTCAATCCCAAATTCCCCTCACACTGTGTCCGCTTTCCAATAAAAAACTGAAAGTGATAAATGATTTTAAAGAGCACCCCCTAAAACACTTTTTAGATAAAAACGTGCTCGCCACAGTCAACTCCGACGACCCTGCTTTTTTTGGTGGCTACTTAAGCGAAAACCTTATGGTAGTGCAACAGGCATTGAATTTAGATAAAAACGATATCATTACACTGGCAAAAAATTCATTCCGCGCATCCTTTATGTCCGACAAAAAAAAGGAAGATTACATCGAAATGGTCGACGATTTTGTAACACATTTCAACAAACAAAATCCCCCAAAGTGAAAACACACATCAAATCACTTTCGTTAAACGAACTCACAAACTACGCGCTGGCAAACCACCAACCGGCTTTTCGCGCAAAGCAACTCCACGAGTGGATATGGAAAAAGCAAGCCCTAGCTTTTGCCGAAATGACCAACATGCCGCAAGACTTCAGGCAAAGCCTGGAAACGGATTATATGATAACTTCGCTGCAAATCACCGACGAAAAAGTGTCAGCCGACGGCACCCGAAAATACGCCCTGGCTTTGCCCGACGATTGCATGATCGAAAGTGTACTCATTCCTTCCCAAACACGAATTACCGCGTGCATATCCACCCAAGTGGGTTGTGCTTTGGGTTGCCGCTTTTGTGCCACAGGCAACATGAGCATAGTGCGTGATTTGCATTTCACCGAAATTCACGACCAAATTATCCTGATGATGAAACTGGCCAGCGAAAAAATGGGTGCCACGCTCCACAACATTGTGGTGATGGGCATGGGCGAACCCTTGCTAAACTTGGATAACACCTTGGCAGCCCTCAACAAAATTTCCGACAAAGCCCTGCTCAACTTCTCCCCACAGCGCATCACCATTTCAACGGCAGGCATTGTGCCTGCCATAAAAAAAATGGCCGACAAAAACGTTCCCTACCATTTGGCAATTTCCCTTCATTCGGCTATCGAGCAAAAGCGCAAACAATTAATGCCCATAGCCAACAAGTATCCGCTACTCATGCTCATCGATGCGCTCAAACATTATTATGCCAAAACCGCCAACCGCATCACCATCGAATATATACTGTTCGAGGGCCTAAACGATGCCCCGGAAGATGCTGCGGCTTTGGCCAACTTTTGTCGCAATTTCCCCGTCAAGGTCAACGTGATACACTACAACCCAACCGCCAACCAAGGCTTTAAAAACAGCAACCAAATCAACACCAAAAAATTTGTTGAATTTCTGGAAAGTAAAAATTTAGTTGTAAATTTACGCAAAAGTAAAGGCGACGACATACAGGCTGCCTGCGGACAATTAGTAAAAAACAAAAAACAATAATCGTATGAATACCAACGATACCACCACCATTACTGTGAGCGATGTGGCAGCAGCCATTCGCAATGTGCCCGATTTTCCGGTGCCGGGCATTTTGTTCAAAGATATTACTACGGCCATCAAACGCCCCGAAATATTTCGGTTTATGCTCCACACCACTTACGAAAAATATAAAGATTTGGGCATAACCAAAGTGGCGGGAATCGAATCGCGCGGCTTTATTTTGGGTGGCGCACTGGCCGCCAAACTCAACGCAGGCTTTGTGCCCATTCGCAAACCGGGCAAACTGCCCGCGCCCACCTTTTCCAAATCTTATAGCCTGGAGTATGGCCAAAACATTTTGCACATTCATCAAGATGCCCTCAACCAAAACGATGTGGTGCTGCTCCACGACGATTTGCTCGCCACCGGCGGTTCAGCCAAAGCGGCCATCGCACTAATTGAACAATTCAATGTGAAAAAAATTTATGTAAACTTTATTTGCGAACTGGCCTTTTTGCACGGAATCAACCAAATTAAAAAAAATTGCGAAGTGTTTTCCTTGGTAACCTTTTAGGGCGAACCATCAGCCAACACACGGGCAAAGCAGCCGCAACAAAAAACGTCAAAAAAGTACATAAAATGATAAACAAATAATGATGAAAATACTCGAGAAAATTGTTGAACGATTAATTTATCATAGCCGATGGATTCAAGTACCCATGTATTTGGGCTTAATCGTTGTGGCCATCCTTTATTCTGTAAGGTTTTTAATCGAGTTGTGGCATTTGTGCACCTCCTTCACCGCCCTAACCGAATCGCAGTTTATGCTGCTGGTCATCGGCCTAATTGATGCTTCCATGGTAATTAATCTTTTAATAATAATCGTTATTGGAGGGTATTGGGCTTTCGTTAGCAAAATTGATGTTGAAGACGACAAAGACTTTGAGCAATTCAGCTATCTCGGAAAAATATCGCCAAGCACACTAAAAATAAAATTGGTTGTATCCTTAATCAGCATTTCCGGCGTTCATTTATTAGAAGTGTTTTTACGAGCCGAAGATTTGCCCCTGCAAAGTGTCGTTCTTAAAATTGCCATACATTTAGTATTTCTTATCTCAGCCGTTATGTTAGCCTATACCGACAAATTGCTAGGCACAAAACACTAAAAAACACCTATTTTAAACAAACCGAACACCCCACAGTTCAACAGGGGCCACACACTACTGTATACAAATCAAACCGCAGCCCCCCCAAAGTCGAGTCGATTTTTTTCTTACAACATAACCCGCGCAAATCCTCCCCATCCTAACAAATCAATGTCCAATCCTCCATGCCCAGCTGCTTTCTCAGAATCTCCATGCTGGTTTGCGCCATAAGCACTTGGCTAATTCCTGCAATAATAAATAATGCAAGTAGTATGTCCCAATTATTTATTTGGATTATTTATCTCAAGCACATCACTTTTTATTGAATCCTTGTATAATTCATAACCCAGAATGGTTTTAGGATAATTAATTATACAACTATCAATTTGGTTTTTTAAACTAGTTGTTGGATTATTGTTTTGTTTAAGGTAATATAAATCCCTGAAGTTATTTGGATAAACAAATTGTATCTGTTCCAAATCTATATTCCAATGCATAATAATTACTTCCTTTGCAGGAATAAACAAACAATGCATATTCCGCAATATAGAATGTTTTATCTCACGGTCAAGTTGGTTAGTATCTGCAAATTCTGATTCTGTTTCAAATGATAACCGACCATAATGATGATTAAAAGCAAAAGTTCTGTATAAAGGAGAAATATGATAAAATAGCTCATTAGCAACCTTTAATCTAAAATTATCATCTTCATAAACCGGACCACGATAGCTCTTTCCACAATTGCACTGTTTATCATTTTTACTTAAATTATCTAGCATGGATAATCCGCTATCAGCATGTGGAATGGCACCATAAGCATCATCCATTGCGTCATAAATAGTTCCATTATATTCTTTCTTTACATTAAAAAACCAAGAACCCGGCGATAGATATATATTCCGATCTTGGTTGTTTTTTATGGATAGACATAACGCTAAGATTTTATTATTAATATGCTTTGTTATCCTAACGCAGATAGACTTATTTTTACATTGATTATTATATGCAGTTAAGAAAAAGAGTGCAAATAATATTAAAATAAAACGTTTCATAATATCCTCCCCTGATGGCGCGCGTTGCACCCACCGTTTACGCGCGTCACCCGACGCGTGCAGTGGTTTCTCATGCGCCATGTCAATCGTTTCAATAATTTTTTCTTGCATCATTTTACGGTAATCACTTCGCTCGAAATGAATATAAAATTCAGCAAACTACTTAACTCAACATAATTTATCAGTTGTTTTATATTTTTCCGACAGTTACAACAAAATTAATACATTTTTTATTCTTTTCTTACATTGTCGCGCATGAGCTATTACAAAATGTACGCGTTACAAACGCGCGCAAACATTTGTGAAACGCGCGCCATCAAGGAAGCTTATGATTATAAATATTATTATCGTTTTCATTTTTTTAAATGTTTATTGTAAGGAATAATTGGAATTTTCACACCATAAAGTAGGTTTAAATGATAGCTTCTTTTAAGATTAAAATGAATGAAATCGTCAAATCCAACATATACCATCGGAGATATTTTCTTAAATTTGATAGTATAAGAAATTATTATTTCAGGAAAAAAAACCTGTTGATTGAAATTTCCACTAAAAACAGTTATGAATTCATCATTTTCAATGCTTTTATTGCCCTTCAGACTATGTTTAGTTTTTCGTTCAAATGTAGCCAAAGGTATTTTTGCACCGATGAAAAATCCGAATTGTTTATAAGAATATCCAAAAGAGAGATTTATTTCAAAATTATTTTTGTGTATGTCAAATTTGGAAATTGTATCATATCCTATGTGATAATCTTTAAACTTTGCTAAATTAGCACTATCGCTTTCATAAGCAAACCGCCGATCATTATAGAATAGTCCACAGGTAAAAACATATTTGTTTTTTAAAGTAAATTGATAATCCATCCCCACATAAAAATTACTTATCATTAGGTGATAATAGCCAATATACGGAAAACCAAGATTGACCTTATGTCCAATATTTGTATCCGGCATAATATATCTGCTACCTAAAAAACAACTTGATTGACCTCCAATATTAAAATAGACCTGATGCTTAGGAATACTATCTTTTTGGGCCGATGATTTAAAACAATATAAGCTACTTAGAAATAGAAAAAAAAGAAAAATCTTCTTCATTATTATTTAGAATTATCAAGTTTATTAACCCTGATGGCGCGCGTTGCACCCATCGTTTGCGCGCGTCTCCCGACGCGTGCAGTGGTTTCTCATGCGCCACGATAATCGTTTCAATTATTTTTTCTTGCATCATTTTACGGTTATCACTTCGCTCGAAATGAATATAACATTCAGCAAACTAATTAACTCAGCACAATTTCTGGCCGAACTAAATTTTTATTCTTCCAGTTTTAATGCCAAACCTTTTTCTATAAGTAGTAGCCTCTAAAACATGGAGGCACCAAACAATTGTAAAGGTAACAAAATGCGCTGAATCGTGTTCAATAATTTTCTATTTTTCTGACATGCGTTTAACCTAATATGATATTTTGCTGTGCACCCGTCGTGAGATGCCCGTAGCTTAAAAATAATCCTTTCCGCACAAATCCTCCCCATCCTCCTTTCCGCCATAGCACCCCCCACTCACTCCAAACCGCAATTCACAGCAAATCGTGTAACTTCTGCCACAGTGTGCACACCCAAAATATCAAAAATCGATTGACGTATAGAACGGATAGTATTTTTTGCCAAAAACATCTTTTCCCCAATCTGCCCACTGGTCAATCCCTTGCTCATGTGTATTATTATCTCCAAATGGCGAGAATTTAATTTACTCAAAATCGGTTCGTTTATTATCCTAAAATTTTCAACAAGCATGGCCTGCAGATTTTCAATTTTCAAAATCGGCAAACCAATATTTATAATAGTACCACGTATCATAGTCGGTTTGCGCTTCAAATTGTGTTCCACCACCCAAGCAGTTATATAAATCCAATTCCATTGCCCATCCGGGTTTCTAAAATGATAACCCGCACCAATATCATTTTGGCAATACTGCAACTTTTCCAAGCCATTTTTCACAATATGGCAATCCACTTCCCTAAAATAAGTATTCACAAAATCGCAATTCAGCTCATAATATTCATTGGTTTTCAATCCAAATTTTTCAGCCGCCGCACAATTAAACTGCACACAAACGCGACCATTCAAAACAATTAAAAAATGTAAATCATTGATTTTGTTATTCAAAAATCGAGTTATGTCCACTCCGTGTCCATCTTCAAATGCCTCTTTTTTATAAGGCAACAGCGGTCTAAAATTATTTTCCATATCTTTTTAATAAGTAGTGTTAATAAATCTACAAAAATATAATTTTCACAAATAGAATAAAAAGATGCATTTGCATCTTTTATGCCCCTACCTAAAAAGTATAAATTTGAAAAATAAAAAAATCAAAAACCACTTTCACCCAAATGCAAAAAACACACCCAATAAATCACCACAGTAGCCACATTTTCAATACCGTTTCCGGAAATTTGGCCTATAATAATGCATTCCGGGCACCTCTTTCACCCAAACAGTCACCTCCTTCACCCAAATTGGCACCTCTTTCACCCACACAAGCACGTGTTTCACCCACACAAGCACCTCTTTCATCAATAGGAGCACGTCATGCACCCACACAAGCACCTCTTTCATCCAAATTGGAACGTCATCCACCCACAAAGGCACGTGTTTTATCAATATACGCACCTCTTTCACCAAAACAGGCATCGCATTCACCAAAACCAGCACCGCTTTCACTTTTCTGCCCCGCTCAGCCTATTTTTTCATTCCGTAATCCTTCATCAAATCATTTCATAAACCACAAACCACAATTTATAAATTAAAATAACCACACCATGAAAGCAACAGACAAACTCCACCTCAATTCCTTATACAATGTAGAAGTCGTATGCGAAGAAAACGATGCAGCACTCCTCCTCATCCCCGAAGCCACCGTCGAACGCACCAACCTTCACAACTTCATTGTCAAACTCGAAGCCGCCAAAGCCATCAATGTGGCCGATCTAACCTATTTGGCAATCGACAAAATGGCAGCCCAAATCGATATGCTCACCACAGTCAAAAAATACATGTATCGCGGCGCAGTCAAAGCCAACCAACTCAACAAACCCAAAATCGAAGCAGCACTCAACAAAAAACCAACCTATTTCGTTTCAAACGACGATGCAACCATCGCCAACAAAGCCGAAGAAGTCAAAGAAATGCTAAAAAACAACACCACCCTCCTCGTCAACATCCTTCCCGCCAACATCACCGAAATGGAAACCAAAATCCAAGCCTATCGCGATGTGCTCCTCTTGCCACAACAAGCCATCGATAAACGAAAAACCACCGGCTCCATGATCATTAAAGAACTCGTCAAAGAATCCCTAATCCCCAAAAACAATATCGTCAAACTATTCTATTCCTACATTTCCGAACAAACCAATGTCATCAACGAAGCCGCCCGCATCGGCAAACCGCAGGGCTCTCGCCACCTTTCCATTGCCGTTTCTTACACAGAAGCCGATACCGGCGTCCGCCTCAAAAACGTAAAAACCACCGTCACCAACGGCATCAAAACCTTCATTAAATATAGCTCCAAACGCGGAGGGGCACAATTCTATAGCCTCGATAACGACAACTACACAATCACCTCCGAGCGCGAAACCTTCATCACCAACGTTCAAACCCCAGTCGGAGTCGATGAAACCCACGTCGCACGTTTCAAAATCATTCTCAAAAAAGAATCAAGCCCAGCCAACGATCCCGAAAAAACAACCGGATTCTACAACATCATTGTCTACGACCAGGAAACCAACCAACCCCTGCCCGGCGTCCAGGTCTCTTTCCCCACCATACAGTATGTCGAAACCACCGACGAAGACGGCGAAAACTTCCAAGACACACTCCAACCAGCCACCCTAGCCGGAACACTTTACCTCGATGGCTACAAACAGCAAAACATCACCCTCATCATCCAAGCCGGAAAAGAAACCAAAGGCCAATTCTACCTCGAAAAAGAATAACCACCAAAGCCCCACACCAAAAAGGGGCGGAGTTCACTCCGCCCCTTTTTATTATTTAAATCCCTTGCTATTAGCTATAGGCAAAAAACCCAACCTTCAAAAAACACACCGCTCCATCCTCCCCCCAAAACCTCCCTTTCCCAATCCCATCAAGCCTTTCACCACGCAGTCCTAAAATCAAAAACCGAAAAACAAAAAATAAACCGCAAAAAGGCATAGTATCTAAAAAAATAGTCATAAATTTGGTTATTATAATTCATCGAAACCCATGCAAAACAAACCCACATCAATATGAAAAAATATAAAATAAACGAAGTGGATATCGGTATCTTTTTGGAAGACAACCAGCAGCTCCTGCCCGAAAGCATTCAAAAAATGGTCCACAATTATCACACCACCCTCCAAATTATTATAGGCATCGCCGACGATGCCTATGGCCAACTCTCCGACAAACTAGACGATTTGTTTTTCAAACAATATCCTTCAATACTAGTAAACAGCAACAACCAATTGCCCATAGAGGTGCTAATGGTTGCGGAAGATGCGGCTTGGTTCATGCCAATAAGAACCTACAAACTTATTATGGATCAAAAAGCGGGCTTGGATGTGTGCAAGCTGTATCCCCAATTTAATAAGTGGGCTACCGAGCTAAACTCAGCCCAAAAACCCATAGATGAAAAAGGCAAAAGCAAATCTGCCCTTTTGCAAATAAAATACGATGCCAAGCGCAAAAAAGAATTTATGCAGCTGGTCGAAAAAATGCTGCTCTACCAATTTCCCGCCATAGCCAATTTTAATACCAACGAACAAATAGTTTACAAAGCCCTGCTCAACCAACAATATGCCCAATACAAAGCCGATGCCGAACGCATGCAACTATTGTACGATTGTGGCTTTAGCAATGACGATATTAAGCTTTCAAAAACCGCCATCCTTAAAAAAATGAAACAACTCTCGCCCCAAAAACAAGCCGAAATCAAAGCACTTGAAGCACGACGGAGGCAGGGCGAAAAAATTTAGGAAACCCCCGTGGCAAAAGTTTATAAAGGTGCTATTATTTCATAGCAACATGCATTAAGCTGCGGTTCAAAACAGTTTTAGTAAACAGGTCGCGCTAAGCCGTCCCAACATTTTTTGTCGGGGCATGTCAAAGCGCGAAATGGGACCTGCCAGCCAAAAATATCAACGCAGCTGCAATCCACTTCAACACGGTTTTCTTTTAATAGCGCATTAATTCAAATAATAAATTGGTAACCTTGTAATCAACAAACTACACAAGATGCAAACACCAAACAAATTCCACGATAGTAAAACAACCAAAGAAAGTTCCGAATATTGGGAAACAATGTATCAGGAATTTCTTGATTTCAGGCGTAAACAGCCCCAGGGAATGCCTCCTGCAAAAATTGCAGGAGCCACCAATCCTTTGTTTACTTGGGTGCAGCAACAGCATCAGTTTAAACTTTTATTATCGGTTACACGTTTAAAAAAATTAAATGCAGCCCGATTTGTTTGGGCCACAAACGAAATAGATCCCGAATAGGAGAAGGGGTATCTCGATTTTCTAAAATTTAGGCAGGATCATCCAACGGGGATGCCATCAGCAAAATTAAAAAAAAAGAGTAACCCACTCTATAGATGGTGTTATCTACAGCGCAGAAACAAAGATATGCTCACGGCCAACCAACTTGCCAAGTTGAAAGCTGCCGGCTTTGAATGGGAATTTAGGATAAAACTGGTGGAAGAAGTTTGGGAGAAGAACTTTGAAAACTTTGTGGAGTTTAAAAAGGAGCATACCCACACCATGCCTTTGTGTATGAGCAATGGGATGGTAAACCAACTCTATTTGTGGTGCAATAGCCAAAGGGTTCTAAAAAGCAAGCTTGGGTCCGATAGAATTGCGCGGCTTAAAAACGCAGGGTTTGATTTCGAAAAGCTCGAAATTTTTTCACCATGGGAACTACGATATATGGAATTTTAAACCTGGCGCAAAAACAATCCGCATGGCATGCCAAAGAAATACAATGATGGGGTGTCATGTTCCCTGCAAGGCTGGTGTATATCACAGATAAAGAAAAAAGAACAAAAAAAACTTACCCGGCAACAAATTACAAAATTGGACAAGGCCGGGTTTGTATGGGTAATAAAAGACCTGGATGCTACATGGGAAAAAAGGTATCAAGAATTTGTAGAGTTCAAGAAAAACAACCCCACCGTTTCGCCTCCAACCCGAATAAATGGCATAGCCAGTCCGCTTTATTCATGGTATATGCAACAGCGCGACTTTAAATACAAACTATCGCCCGAACGCATTAGCAAACTCAATGCCGTTGGCATGAACTGGAAAAATTTTAACAATGATAAGGCTTGGGAACAGCATTTTGCAGCATTTGTTGAATTTAAGAAAAACAATTCTGAAAAAATGCCAACGTATGATAAAATCGATAAGGCAAAAAAACCGTTGTATCATTGGTGTTTTATACAAAGAAGAAATAAAATTAATGGATTGCTGTCAGAAATAAAAACAAAACGACTTGAAGCTGTAGGTTTTATTTGGGGATATTTTGATTTTGATGAGGCATGGGAGAATCATTATAAGGACTATGTAGCCTTTATTAAAGAAAATCCCGGAAAAAAACTGGTAGAAAGTGGCAGCAAACAAGAAGGTATCATTAGCCGATGGTGCTCAAGGCAACGGTCTCGTAAAATTAAACTGTCGCCAGAACAAATCAAAAAACTGGATGATTTGGAATTTGTTTGGGAAATACTTGTGGGTAAACAGGATTTGACTTGGGAAAAATGGTTTCAGCAATATCGTAGTTTTTTAAAAAACAATCCAACAGGGATACCTCCGTATAAAATAAACGGTAAAACAAATTTCTTAAATGTATGGTATGTGAAACAATGCCAAGGAAAAAAGTTGTTATCAGAAAATCAGATAAACAGATTGAACGAGGTCGGTTTTGTTTGGCAGATAAAAAACAAAATAGAAAAATGGGACTCCATGTTCTGCAAATTTGTCGAATATAAAGAAAGCAAAGATGCAGGGAAACCTACTTTCCTAACACCAGCACAGCCTAAAAAGATTCAAGATTGGTGCAGCACGCAACGAACAAATAAAACGAAACTAACTGCCGAGCAAATCAAAAAACTGAATGATGCAGGTTTTAGTTGGCAAGAAAAAACAATGATCAAAACTGGGAAAATTTTTATTTGCAATATCTTGCGTTTAGGGCAAACAAAACAAAGGGCATGCCAGATGCTTTTCTGCATGGCAAAGCAAATCCGCTGCACTCCTGGTGCCGCCGAATGCAAAAATTTAAAAATAAACTCTCGGCCGAAAAAGTTCAAAAACTGAATGATGCAAACTTCGAATGGTATTTTTTTATTCCCGATAGGATGGAGTTTTATAACGAGTTTCTGGAATTAAAGAAGCAATCCAATAATGTCATTAAGGAAAGAAACAATCCGGTTCAAAAGAAAACCATATATGAATGGATTCAGGAACAAAGAGATAAAAAAGAACTACTTTCACCTGAGTATATACAAAAACTGAATGAGGCCAATTTTGATTGGGGTTAATAAATAACCCGGCCAAAGAATGCAGCAGTAAATTGGATAATTAAAATTTAGCAGTAACAGCGCCTATAATTATCGCGACAAGCCAGCTGTTATGCGCAACCAATGCGCTCCGAACAAACGGCATCGCTACTTGAAAGTATTAAATAAGTAACAAACAAAAATTTAAACAAAATGAGAAACTTATTTTTATATTTATTATTAGCAATAATTCTTTTTTTTATCTCATGTAAAAAAGACAATTCAACAATCTACAGTGCTTCAAATGAATTTGCAACAACGACAAGTTTAGCTGGTTTTGGAGACCGACCAGGAACACCTTCTGGATACCCTTTTTGTTTGCCTTATAATGTGAGAGTGACAACCCCGATAGTTATTATTGATAGTACGGTTTCCTCTTATCCAAAATATGGAGTAGGCATTATTAATGGAATCTTTACGCTGAAAAATTCAAACAATTATCCTGCAACTGTAAATTTTCCTGCCGGTCTTATTTTCTTACCTGATAATGATACATCACAAAAAGGTATGACGGTTTATCCAGTAACCTTCACGATTCCCTCGAACGACTCAACGAGAATCCTTTTGAGGTTTTCTTGCATTAATAAACACAAGAACTATTTTTATGTAAATTATTATACAATGAGCGTAATATCTAACAATAATCAAGTCGCAACATTGACAAATGCGCTAAAGAATAAAAATGATAGTATATTATTCAACCATAGATGGCAATTGCAAGATATGGTCTATGATATTTCTGAAAGTACTGGACTTACTCAAGCTGATTTAGATAGTATTCAAAGTTGGTGATTGCAGGAATAAAATCTTGTTGCGGAAAATTTAGTATGCGCATAACACCAAGATTAAAAAACTTCTTTAATCCCTTCTTCGTCCTCACTTTTTATCCACAGGCAAAAACCCCGAATGCCTGCGAAACCACACCACAAAGCCCGGCGGAACCACACAAAGCACTGCTCGTGTAATGCGGTTCAAGGCACCAGGCATCAGTGTCGATTTGCCACCAAACAAAGCCTTCACACTCAATCGGGCCAGTTTGTCAGCCCGCATCATAATACCAAAGCGAATAGCTTTTTTATGATTGGCATCAGATAAGCCCAACAAATCTGTCGACACGGCCCCCGGCAAAATGCAAGTAACATACACATTGTAATCAAGCATTTCAGAGCGCAACGCCCGCGAAAAACTTTTCAGAAAACGTTTAGTGGAACTGTATAGCGCTATGCCCGGATACGGCAAGTAAGCCGCCAACGACGATATGTTGAGGATATATCCAAACCCACGTTGTTTCATATCCTTGCCAAACAAGCTGCAAAGCAAAGCAGGAGTAACAGTTTGTAGCACCAGCATGGTTTGTGCTTTTTCGGCAGGCGTTTTCACCACTTCGTCAAAAAAAAACATACCGGCATTGTTCACCAGCACATCCACCTGCCATTGGTTTTCCTGGCATGTCGTGTAGAGCGCGGTAGCAGCATCCACTTGCGCCAAATCCATATACACCACTCGGGCATCAATAGCATAATCATGCGATAGCTCATCGCAAACCGCCTGTAGTTTTTCGCGCTGATTGCTTACCAAAATCAGGTCATAATTTCGTTGAGCCAGTTCGCAGGCAATAGCATATCCAATACCCGAACTCCCGCCCGTTATCAAGGCTGTGCCTGCCAATGTAGAAGTTCGCGTCATGCTGTGCGCATTTTTTTAACCCGATGAATTTCTTTAACCGAACAGTGCGGCAAATCAGAAACGTGCTCATGGCAGGCCATTTCTATTGAATACATTCGGGCAATACAATAGTTACTGCAAATGCATCGGTTCACGGCGTCTTCATCCAGTTTCATGCGGTTCACAAAACCGGGTTCGTTGAGCAAAGCGCGAGCCATCGAAACAAACTCGAAACCCAAGCCAAGCACTTCATCTATTTTCTTGCGCGACAAAAGTCCACCCACATAAATCAGCGGAAGAGTCACGGCTTTGCGAAATTTCAAAGCATCTTCCAAAAAGTAGGCTTCAGTAAAAGGCACTTCACGAATCATCCATCTTCCGGCAAGACCCACACCCATTTTTAGCGGAAGGCTTTTCATATAATGCGTCAGAGTGCGAATGGGCATAGCACCACGCATCACAAACATGGGTGCTTTGCTCACAAACCCGCCGCTCAGCACCAACGCATGCGCACCGCATTGCTCCAACATTCGCGCCACTTCAATGCATTCGTCAGTTTCCATGCCACCCCGAAAACCGTCGCGCATATTGGTTTTCACCACCACACCCATATCGTTGCCGGCGGCCTGCATCACACTTTCCATGGCCATTTGCATAAAACGCGCCCTGTTTTGCAACGAACCGCCAAACTCGTCCTTGCGCCGGTTCGTATAAGGCGAAAGAAACTGACTAATAAGGTAGCCATGTCCTGCATGCACTTCCACACAATCGAAACCGGCTTCGCGAACTATATTCACACTCTCGCCAAACGAGGTCGCCACTTGCACTATATCCTCTTTTGTCATTTTTCGCGTCCAGGTAGGCGAGTAAATGTTAAGCCCACCCGAAGGCGAAAGGGGTGTACAACCGGCAACACTTTTCTTCGACATATTGCCACAATGCCCCAGTTGAACCGACACCGAAGCACCTTCGCGGTGAATGGCATCGGTGAGTGTGCGCAGTTCGGGTATAATTTCTTTTCGCAGCCACAGTTGGTGCGGAAACGACAACCCACTTTGCGTAACCGCAGCATAGGCAATGGTCGTCATGCCAATTCCGCCTTGGGCCACCGAAAGATGATAATCGAATAACATTTGCGAAGGTCGGTGGTTAGGGCACATGCCTTCAAAAGCGGCTGCGCGTATCGTTCGGTTGCGAAGCCGCACCGGACCAATAGATGCCGGCGTGAATAGAGTAGAGGATGTTGTCAAGTTACTATCGAAAATAGGATGGTTTGTAAAAGTTCAATTTTTTGTAAATATACAAAATCAAAAGAAACCACAATAGGTTTTTGAAACAGGGTGTAAAATACCAAAGCCGTAAACAGCCATAGTGGAAATCAATGCGATAAATATCATACAATATTTCCACCGATGTTGTCTTTTACTTTTTAACTTTGCCAACGCAAAAACACCAATTGAACCCAAACCCATGAAGATACTTAACACTGCCATTTTACTGATAGTTACTTTGCTCATAGTTCCGCTCATCAGTTATTTTTTTGGCAAAGCATTGGGGCCAAACGAGTGGAAAGCCCTGCACACACTAATTTTAATGGCAGCAGCAGTCATAGCCTATTCGTTTATTGTTGGCGAACTCACCAAAAACAACAGTCAAGTGGATAAGCTCTGGAGCCTAATACCAATTGCTTATGCTTGGGTGGTGGTGGCTTACGGCGATTTTGCACCGCGGCTGCTGCTAATGGGTGTGCTCGTCACCTTGTGGGGTGTTCGGCTCACCGCAAACTTTGCCATGAAAAGAGCGTATCAATGGCGTTTTTGGTCGGGCGAAGAAGATTATCGATGGCAGGTGTTGCGCCAAAAACCCGAGTTCAGCAAACCTTGGATTTGGATGCTTTTCAATCTTTTGTTTATTTCGGGATATCAAAACGTGGTGATATTGCTGTTTGTCTTGCCCACCATTGTTGCGCTTCAAAATAATAGTTTCCCTTTGGGTAGTATTGATTACACGGCGGCCACACTGATGTTTGGTTTTATCGTTTACGAAATGGTGGCCGACATCCAACAATGGAAATATCAAAGCAAAAAATGGGCGATGATTAAAGCAGCGGAGGAACTGAACAGCGATTACGAAAAAGGATTTTTGGATAAAGGCTTGTGGGCCATCAGTCGGCATCCCAACTATTTTGCCGAACAAGCAATTTGGGTTTGTTTTTATTTGTTTAGCGTGGCTGCAAGTGGTTTGTGGTTCAACTGGAGTATAGCGGGATGTTTGCTGCTCATAGTTTTGTTTCAGGGAAGTTCAAATTTTAGCGAAGAAATTAGCGCAGGCAAATATCCGCAGTATGCTGCCTATCAAAAAAGAGTGCCACGCTTTTTTCCGTTTGGGTGGATCAAGAAATAGATTCGGAAATTTTGTCATAAAACATGCCTTTATTGCATAAGGAACAATTTTTGACGACCCCCAAAGATGAAATGATTTTAAGTTTCATTCATTAAAAACCAATACAATGGAAAACACAAATACATTACGTCCATTGGGGCGCAGCAATATGATGGTAACACCCATAGGTTTGGGTTGTTGGCAGTTTAGCAAACAACAAAACATGGCTGGAAAATTCTGGCCTACCCTAGAAGACGACCTAATTGATAAAGTGGTATCCCTTTCGCTCCAAGGCGGTATTAATTGGTTTGATACGGCCGAGGTGTATGGCAACGGCGCATCGGAAAAAGCACTTTCAAAAGCCCTTCAGGCAGCCGGAAAAAAACCGGGCGAAATACAAATAGCCACCAAATGGTGGCCAATGTTTCGTTTTGCTTCCAACATGTCGAAAACCATCCATAAACGTATCGAAGCATTATCACCCTATCCAATCGACCTGTTTCAGGTGCATCAACCCTGGGGTTTTTCAAACGAAAAAGCCGAAATGGAAGGCATGGCTGCCCTTCTCAACCGCAAGTTAATTAAGAATATTGGTGTCAGCAATTTCTCAGCTAAGAAAATGCAACATGCCTGGGAAACGCTTGATAAAAAGGGAATAACCTTGGCAACAAATCAAATGCCTTATAGCTTGTTAAATCGCAAAATCGAATCGAATGGCGTCATGGAAATGGCAAAAAAACTTGGTATTACTATCATCGCCTATTCGCCCCTAGCGCAGGGAATGGTTACCGGAAAATTTCACGACAATCCCGAATTACTTAAAAACATTGGTTTCCGAAAATATAGTGCCAAATTTAAACCTGCCGGAATGACGAAAAGTTTGCCTTTGATAAAACTCATTAAAGAACTTGCCCTGAAGTACAATGTTTCTGCTTCACAAATTTCGCTCAACTGGTTGATAAATTTTCAGGGCAATACGGTGGTTGCCATACCCGGAGCCACCAAAGAAAACCATGTTAAAGAAAACACCGGAGCCATGTCGTTCCGTTTAACCGACGAGGATATGGAACGCTTGGATAAAGAGAGCGCTATTTTTAAATGATACAATAACACCGTTATAAAAAAAGAAAGGCATACTGTGTAAACAATATGCCTTTTATTTTTAATATGAAGATAAATCTATGCTACGGCTCCGGGCAACAAGGGGTTTACAAACACCCGAGTTTTTAGTTCGCGGTCCAGTAGTAGCAGTCCTTGTCCTTTGCCTTCCACAATCTTCAGTTGCTCCAGAATTTCTGTGGCATTGGCTTCTTCTTCCACTTGTTCGGCCACAAACCATTGCAATTTGTTGTTGGTAGCATGATCTTTTTCTTGTATGGCAATATCCACCAAGTTGTTGATTAGTCCAGTTACCATTTGTTCGTGCGCTAAAATAGCTTCGAAAACAGCTATCGCATCGCTCCATTCCATATCGGGTTGTGCAATGGCTTTTAGGTGGGCGTTTCCACCGCGTTCGTTCACATGGTTGAAAAACAACATCCCGTGCGCCGCTTCTTCCTGCATTTGAATATTCATCCAATGGGCAAAACCTGGTAAATTTTTACGCACAAAATAGGCCGACATGGCCAAATACAAATAGGATGAATAAAACTCGGCATTGATTTGTTGGTTCAATGCATCTTCCATTTTTTTTGATAACATATAGTTGATTTTAAATTAATAAAATAAAATTATCATTTTTGATTAATACAAAAATACAACATTTTGAAAGAAAATGGAAGAGAATAATCGTTTTATTTTATCCTTTCAGTGCGTTCACCCCGCTCACAATTTCAATGATTTCGCGTGTGATGGAAGCCTGACGTGCTTTGTTGTACGACAAACGTAGCGATTTCAACAACTCATCGGCATTATCAGATGCTTTTTGCATGGCCGACATGCGTGCACCTTGTTCCGAAGCCCACGAATCGATGAGTGCTTTATAAATTTGAAGTTTCAGTGTTTTCGGTACCAAATCTTTCAGGATTTCATCCTTGCTGGGTTCAAAAATATAATCGGGTGTTCGTTTAAGTTTGCTTTCTTTGGCAACAAGTTTTGTAATAGGCAAAAACTGCTCTATAGTGAGAATCTGAGTGACGGCATTTTTAAACTGGTTGTAAATAATCTCAATATTGTCGTAAACTCCGGTCGCGTATAAATCCATTAGTTTCAGGGCAAGTTGGCTCGTTCTTTCGTAAGTCAGGTTTTCGTAAATACTGTCGTGATTTTCAACAACTGAAAACTTGCGTTTCCCCAAAAATTCGGTTGCTTTCTTACCAATAGTTATTATATCCAAGCCGCCGTTTTGATTGCGCTCAGCATGATTTGCGTTTATATGAACCATTGCTGCTTTCAGCACATTCGCATTGAAGGCACCACATAAACCCCTGTTGGACGTGATGATTACCAAGAGCGTTTTTTTAATCTTGCGTGTTTTAAAATATACCACATCGTCCGAAACATCAGCACTAGCACTTAAATTGGAGAGCAATTCGTTGAGTTTGTTTGCATAGGGGCGCAATTTCTGTATGGCGCCCTGAGCTCTGCGGAGTTTAGCAGCCGACACCATTTTCATTGCACTTGTAACCTGCTTGGTGGTGTTAACCGACGCTATTCGAATTCGTACTTCTTTTAATCCGGCCATGCCATAATTTATTTAATCATTAAAATCCTTTTTGGATTTTTTAGCATATTATTTTTCATATTTGGCGGCAACATCTTTTGCCACCTTTTCCATTTCTTGTGTCATTTCGTCGGTGAGGACTCCCTTACGCAAGTTTTCCAACAAATCTTTGTTATACACATCCAAATGATGAAGATATTCATCCTGAAAATTGATGATGTTCTTCACAGGAACTTTCTGAAGCAAACCGCGTGTACCACAATAAATAATGGCAACCTGATGCTCAACCGACATAGGCGAATATTGTGGTTGCTTTAGTATTTCAACATTGCGGGCACCTTTGTCAAGAACAGCCTTGGTGGTTGCATCCAAATCGGAACCAAATTTTGAGAACGATTCCAGTTCGCGATACTGTGCCTGGTCTAGTTTAAGGGTTCCGGCAATTTTCTTCATTGATTTGATTTGAGCACTACCACCCACACGCGATACAGAAATACCCACGTTGATGGCCGGTCGAATACCCGAATTAAATAGAGTTGTTTCCAAAAATATTTGTCCATCGGTGATGGAAATCACGTTAGTGGGGATATAAGCCGAAACATCGCCTGCTTGAGTTTCAATGATAGGTAGTGCTGTGAGCGAGCCACCACCTTTTACCAAATGTTTAATTGATTCAGGCAAGTCGTTCATTTTTTTGGCAATCACATCAGATGTGATAACACGAGCGGCTCTTTCCAAAAGGCGTGAGTGTAAATAAAACACATCGCCAGGATAAGCTTCGCGTCCCGGGGGACGGCGGAGTAACAAAGAAACTTCGCGATACGCCACAGCCTGTTTCGACAAATCATCAAACACAATCAAAGCCGGACGTCCAGTATCTCTGAAAAATTCGCCAATAGCTGCACCGGCAAAAGGAGCAAAAAACTGCATAGCAGCAGGGTCGGATGCTGTGGCAGCAACCACAACAGTAAATGGTAAGGCACCTTTTTCCTCGAGGGTTTTCACTGTGTTGGCAATCGAAGAGCCTTTTTGCCCAATGGCTACATAAATACAAAAAACGGGTTCGCCTCGTTCGTAAAACGATTTTTGATTGATGATGGTATCGATAGCGATAGCTGTCTTCCCAGTTTGACGGTCGCCGATAATCAATTCACGTTGTCCACGGCCGATGGGTATCATTGCATCAATAGGTTTGATACCAGTTTGCAGCGGTTGGTTTACCGGTTGACGGAAAATAACACCGGGAGCTTTCCGTTCTAGAGGCATGTCGTAAACGGGACCTTCGATAGGGCCTTTTCCATCGATAGGCATACCGATGGTATTTATAACGCGTCCAAGCATACCTTCACCTACTGCTATGGAAGCAATTTTCCGGGTACGTTTCACAATATCGCCCTCAATAATGTTGTCTGATTCTCCCATCATAACCACACCCACATTATCTTCTTCTAGGTTGAGCACAACGCCCATCACACCCGTTTTTTCAAACTCCACCAATTCGCCCGATCCAACATTATTGAGACCAAAAATACGTGCAATACCATCGCCTACTTGAAGCACAGTACCAACTTCTTCAAGCTCGGCTTCATATTTAAATCCTGCAAGTTGTTGACGTAAAATTGCAGAGACTTCTGCCGGTTTAATTTCTGCCATTATAATTAACTATTAAAATTTTGGTTCGTAAAAATTTATATTGTACTCTTTTTTCAATTTATTTAAATTCTTTCTAATGGATGTATCAACCTGTTTATCGTCAACAGTAAGAATAAAGCCGCCTACTAGATTTGGAACAACCGTTTGAACCAACTCGATAGTAGCATGTAATTGCTTTACGAGCATTTGTTTTAAGTGTTCAATAACGTTTTCGTCGGGAACTACTGCTGTTTTTAAATAAACAGTTTTGATGTTGTGTTTATCTTTATACATATTGATAAACTCTTGTGCAATTTCGTCGATAGCCACTTCTCGTCGTTTTTTGATAATGATTTCCAGAAATCGAAACGACATAAAATTGAAGTTTTCGGCAAATAAAACTTTAAAAACGGATATTTTTTTATCCTGACTGATAATAGGGCTTTGTAATAATAGCCTAAAATCTCTGTTTGCAACGCAAACATTTTGCAACGCCACCATATCGGCATGAACGCTTTCGAGTACGTTTTCTTCCAACGCCAAATCGAAGAGGGCTTTTGCATAACGAATAGCAATTCTTCCGGTTTTCATGTAATATTTCCCTTAATTGAAGTTAATATTACTTAAAAATTTTTCGATCAACTTGTCTTGTTTGGCATCTTTAACAAGCTCTTCTTGTATCAGTTTTTCAGCAATTTCGATTGATAACACTGCAATTTGGTTTTTTAGCTCGGTTAAAGCCTCCATTTTTTCGTAATGTATGCTTTGTTTTGCTGATTCTACTATACGATTTGCTTCTTCTGTGGCTTTCGCACGAGCTTCCTCGATTAGCTTCTCGCGAACCAGTCGTGCATCACGAAGCAACGCATCGCGTTCTTCTTTTGCTTCTTTCAATAATTCTTCGTTACTGAACTTGAGTTGTTTCATTTCTTCACGCGCTTTTTCGGCCAGATGCAATGCTTCATCTATTTTTGTTTCGCGTTCGTTCAGCATCTTCATAATTGGCTTCCATGCATATCTTCCTAAAATCAAAATCAGGAAAAGAAATGAAAGCGTCATCCAAAAAATAAGTCCTATTTCGGGTTTTACGAGTTCCATATATTAATTTATTAAAATTCGTACTAAAAAATCTTTACCCTGCAACCAACCGTTGCAGAGTAAAGATTAGTTGTTTTCTGTTAAAGGAAAAGAATAAGCAGACAAACAACAATTGCAAAAAAAGCAACACCTTCGATAAGTGCGGCGGCAACAATCATATTAGAACGAATATCGCCAACAGCTTCGGGCTGTCTGCCTATTGATTCCATGGCGCCTTTACCAATGTTACCAATACCCAAACCTGCGCCAATTGCTGCAATTCCGGCACCAATTCCGGCTCCCATTTTTGCGATAGGAGTGAAATCGGCTGCTGCTTGTAATAAAACTGACATGAGTGACATAATTTTTGTTTTTAGTTTGTATATAGAGTTGTTATTAATGTGCTGTTTCGTGATGTTCGGCTGATGCCATTCCGATGTATAATGCCGATAGCAAGGTAAAAACGTATGCTTGAATAAAGGCAACCAAAAGTTCGAGTAATGCCATAAAAACATAGAAAAATACCGAAACTATTGAGAAGCCATAACCTGCACCTGTACTAATACCTCCGAAAATAAATATCAAACTAATAAAGCCCAGCGCGATAATATGTCCGGCGGTGATGTTTGCAAACAAACGGACCATTAATACAAAAGGTTTTGTGATAACACCAATTATTTCAACAAGAGGCATCAAGGGAATGGGTATTTTGAGCCACCAAGGAACACCGGGAGCATTATATATTTCTTTCCAATAATGTTTGTTTGCACTAAAAGTTGTGATGATAAACGTAAAGATTGCCATTACCAGCGTTACGGCAATATTACCTGTAAGGTTTGCTCCTCCTGGAAAAAACGGAACGAGTCCCAGAAGATTATTTATAAATATAAAAAAGAAGATGGTTAATAAAAACGGCATATACTTTACATATTTTTTTTCTCCGATAGATGATATGGCAATATCATCGCGAACAAATAATATTAATGGCTCTAACAACGATTGTAATCCTTTTGGAGCGAGGTCGGTGCGTTTTTTATAACGGCGTGCAATTGAAATAAAAATCCAACACAATAAGAACACGCTGATAAACAATGATAAAACATTTTTTGTGATTGAAAAATCAATTGGCAACGCCGCAGAAGTGTCTTCTTCTCCGTCTTGGTTGACTTTAATAATTTTTCCTTTATTTTTTCCTTCAAGTTCCAGCTTGTATCCCTTATATATTTCTGCACCGTGATGAAATTTGCTTGACATAAAACAAACAATTTTTCCATTATCATAAAGTATAACTGGTAATGGAATTGTAATAGGTTTTTCTCCAATTTTAGCAATATGCCATTCGTGATTATCCAAAATATGCTCGATAATCATTTCACCAGCATTAAACTTTTCTTTTTTGTTTTGATGAGTTCCCGCTTCTTTGGTTTCGGAAAATGCATTATTTGTTGAAAAAAACAATAAAACAAAAAGGGATATAAATAAATAAAAACTTGATTTTAAAACATTTGTTTTCATCCGCACAACGTTTCTTCGTTATAAAGTAAGAAAGGCAAATATAAACATTTTCTAAAATGAAAAAAAAATTATTTTAAAATTCGCAAATTATTTTAAACACGAAAGAATCATGTAATTATAAAATGTGATTTCAGAAGTATGCGAATGGAATTTTTGCGAGTGAAATCATTACTATCGCTTGTCGGGTTTATTGTTTAGCAATAAAGCAACATCGAAAACCAGGTAAAAAACAAAGAGAATGAAAAAGCTAATAATGAAATTTACAGCATCATTACGAAACATCATGACATAAGCAACCAAAACCAAGATATAAAACATAAACTTTAAGAAGGTTGTCAACATAAAAGTACGTATGAATTTGTTTGGATTTTCGGTATTGGCCGAAAATAAAAATAGATTTGTAATTAATGTTGTAGCTAAAAACAGTGGGACAAGAAATAAAAGGGCGTATGAAATATAAGGTTTTGGTAGTATAAAGTATAAGATTGAGGTAATAATCTGCAGCGATAATGAAAACAAAATTGTTTGGATTAATAGTTTCTTTCGCATGATTATTTTTTTTTGATAAAATCTTTTGTTGCAATATAAATGGCAGTTCCAACAGAAAAAACTGATAAAAAAAGAGTGAAGACGGGGAATTTAATTCCTATCCATTTATCCAAAATAACACCTCCTCCAACACCTATAATAATAATTACAAACATTTGAAGTGTAATGCTGGAATATTTCGCATAGGAATTAAGTGAATTGTTCGGTTTTTTCATCAATTGTTTTGCCCGTTGGTACCTGTTTAGATGCATCACCGGACATTTTGCAACTTCCGGAAAATTTTGCTCCGGGTTCAATTGATAATTTGCCTGTGCAAATATCGCCAATTAAGCTAGCGGATGATTTCATGGCGAGCAATTCGTTAACATTCACTTTGGCTTTGATGCTCCCTGAAAAATCGGCATTTTGGCAAACTATTTCCCCTTCAACCAGTCCTGTTACGCCAATCACCACTTTTCCCAAAGAGCTGATTGATCCGATAAGTGTTCCATCAATACGCATATCGCCAGAAGCATTAATATCACCCTTTATTGTTGTGCCATTACCAATTATGTTGATTACTGGAGATTCTAATTCAATATTTTTTGCCATGACTTTAATTTTTAAAGCATTATACGTAAGTGTTTTGTTAAGGTTTCGTATAAAATTGATTATAAAATTTTAAATACAAATCCACGTCTTTATTTTTATAAAAAACAGGATAGTTTGCTGCAGATATAACAAAATGTTTATACTTCGAATTTTGAAGCAGCTGAAGTATTTCCGGAGCATTTTCAATAGATTGTAGATAATTCATTGCATTATTTTTATTTTCAAAACGACTCACATTTAACACCTCGTGTTTATCATCTAAAAACAACGTATTGATAAGGTATTTTTGAGTAGAGAAATACTTGGTATTATGATTCGAAAATAAATTTTTAAGATCATTAATATTTAGGTTTTTTATTTCAACAACAACTATATAAAAATGAAATGCCAAAGGGTCGAATTTGTATAAAGATGTGTTTGATACAATAGTGTCTATTGCAGGGGTAGTTGTAACATTTCCCCCAGTTTTTTTCTTATTTAAGAAATCTAGAATGTTTTGGGCATCATTTTTAACTTCAGATTCAGGATATTTTTTAACTATTTTATTCAAAGCATCAACAAATTCCGACTGAGGTCTGGTTTTTCCAATGGAAAGTGTCTTTAACATCTCAAACTTTGGGATCAAGATTTTATCTTTTTTTGAACGAATAGCACTGTCTGCATTTTGTATTACTATAGGGTATTGACCAGAGGTATAAGCCAAATAAGTAGCTTTATAAAAAGTGGCAAACAAGTTTTTTTGTTCTTCAAGTTTCTGATAATAATTTGGATCGGAAATCATTTTTGCAAAATCACTGTCCGGATATTTTGTAAGTATTTTGTCCTTATAATAACCGGCCTTCCCCGCATCTTGGTTCTCAATATAAATTTGATATAAATTATAAAAGGCAGGTAAAATATATTTACTATCTGGAAATCTTTTTTCCAATTTATTAAAAGCATCAATAGATCTATCATAATCGTCGAGCGACTCTTTATAAATAATCCCAATATTATACAATGCCTCGCTAATTTTCAAATTTGATTTTGTGATAGCCTCAGGAGTTAAAGGCAAGCGCGCTATGTATGTTTGAACATTTTTTAAATCCGCTATAGTTTTATCTTTAATAATTTCATTGCTATCAAGTTTTTCTGATACTTCTTCAAAATTATATTCCGATATGGCTTTGTTCTTTAACCGCCAAAGATCTTCATATTTACGCCCTCCCCATTTTCGGACAAACTCCGTAAAACCGAAACTCATAGATGATGGGTTATAAAAATACCACGATCCCGTTGATTGGGTTCCTGTTTGATTGATTTGTTGAATATTTGCAAGACCTGCCTGACGATCAATCTCTTCTTGTCTTTTGCGCTCTTCTTCTTTAACAATTTCGTTAATATGTGCCTGGATTTTCTTATTACGTTCATTTGGAGACAAACTTGCT
The DNA here is from genome assembly GCA_037128515.1 of Bacteroidota bacterium. GTDB lineage: Bacteria > Bacteroidota > Bacteroidia > Bacteroidales > CAIWKO01 > CAIWKO01. Next base: position 90,524 of record JBAXWF010000004.1, read on the forward strand.
AACATCTGCAAACTATCTTCCGTTGAAACAATATTAAGATTTTTAACCAAATCGTTTAACGTGTTCTTTTTGTTTTCAATTAGCGTATAATTCGGAAATTCTTTTGGCAGCGTCATCACACAACTGTCGTAGAAGACTTGTGCATTTTGATAATCAGGTATTGCAAAATACAAATCACCAAGTTTTAAAAAGGAGATTGATTTTTGATAATTATTTGAAATGCTTGATCGGGCAGATTTTTTTAAATGAATAATTGCCAATTCCTGATTGTTTTCCTTTAGATAAACTTCTGCCAAAGCATAATGAATCTGATCCAGATATTCTTTGTTTTTCTCATCACGAAGCATTCTGTTTAAAAGTTTTTTAATATCTTTTCCTCCACCCATCGTTACATCATAGTTTTTCGCCAGATTAATTTTTGTGGCAAATTCCATATCATAGGTTGGGTTCATACCGAGCACTTTTTTATAATATTCGTTAGCCTTATTTACTTTTCCTGTACGTTGATATGTTTGGGCTAAAATAAAATCGAGCCGGGTTCTAACATGTCTTGATTTATTAAGGTGTAGGGCTTGATGCAAATACTCGATTGCCTGGTCGTATTTTTGTTGTTTTATTAACACGTCGCTATAAGCAAGCGGATAAAGTTTTTCGGCAGCACGATTGGCTTTGTTTTTATCAATCTTCTTTTCGATTGATACAAGAAGAGCTTCTGCCTCATCAATTTTTCCTTGTTGGGTTAATACACGTGCCTTCCAAATTATTGCTTCGTATTTTGTATTGCCATCTTTAAACCTGTTAAGAACAAAATTAAATGTTTGTGCAGCCAAATCGTATTCCTGTTTATAATAGTACGATTTGCCGATAAGCATATAAGCATCGTCAATCCACTTTACATGTTCAATGCCCTTTATGTAAATAGAGTGTCGCGTGATGATTATTGAACCTTTTTCAATTGAACGATCCAGATAATTATAAACGGATTGAGCATCTGCTTTGGTTCCTAATTCAAAAACCGGTAAAATTTTTGTGTAATCGTCTTTGTTTTTTTTATAAAGCTCAACAACGCCTTCTTTTAAGGCCTCCTTACCATTGAAATAAGCATTATAATGGGCAGTAAGGTTATGATACATTCTTCGCGACCATGTGTTTTTTTTCGTAGAGCATGAAAAAAACAATAATCCGAAACAACAAAAGACAACGAAAATGGTTTTACTTAGTAGTTTTTTGGACACTTTTTTCGATTTTATACAAAATAACTAATATTTTACAAATTTATTTTATTTTTTTAAAAATCTATGCATTTTATTCCGAAAAGTTCTAATTAACTTTTGTTCAATGTTTACGATATTTAATTTTATTTTCGGATATTTGCACCAAGTTTAGATTATGACAACACAAAAGTTAACACGCTGGCAGAGTTTTAGAAAAAAACTTCACGATAAGTATCGGCTTGTGATTATGAACGACTCTACCTTTGAGCGTAAAATATCATTTCGGCTTACTCGTATGAATGTTTTTATTGTTGTTGGTGCTGCCGTCATGATACTTATTATTGCCACTACTTTTATTATAGCCTACACCCCATTACGCGAATATATTCCCGGTTACGGTGATGTTAATATTCAGCGCGAATTATATCGACTAACGCTTAAAACCGATTCCATGGAAAAAGAAATTATAAGACGCAATTTGTATTTGAAAAACATTCGATATATAATTGAAGGCAGAGACTTTCCTCAACCCGACACACAAAAACCTTCTGATACTTCTGTACACCATTATAATAATCTTGATTTTAATATTTCTTCAGAAGATTCGGCATTGAGAAACGAATTTGATAATCTCGATAAATATAACCTTTCTTTTTCATCCGAAACAGAAGAACAAAACTCAATTAGCAGTTTTTTCTTTTTCACACCAATTAAGGGTATGGTTGTTAATGGTTTTAATCCTGCAAAAGGGCATTATGGTATTGATATTGCTGCCAAACAAAATGATGCTGTAAAAGCAACATTGGATGGAACTGTGATTTTTAACGGATGGACGCTCGAAACAGGTTATATAATTTCCATTCAGCACAGCAATAATATTGTTTCTGTTTATAAACACAATTCGGCACTATTGAAAAAGACAGGTGATTATGTAAAAGCAGGAGATCCAATTGCCATTGTTGGCAATTCGGGCGAACTATCCACGGGCCCCCATTTGCATTTCGAACTGTGGCATAACGAAACTGCTGTTAACCCTAAAGAATTTATGTCTTTTTAGTCTGAAACCATTGAAGAAAAGAATAGCCATATTAGGCTCTACAGGTTCTATTGGAACCCAAACCCTTGATGTAATCAGACAACATCGGGAAGTGTTTACTGCCGAAATACTCACAGCACATGCGAATGCCGATTTGTTGATTGCTCAATCAATAGAGTTCTTACCAAATGCTGTTGTGGTGACCGATTTAAATCAATATGAAAGAGTAAAAACGGCATTAGAACAATACGATATAAAGGTATATGCCGGAGAAGATTCTTTAGAACAAATTGTAGAATCGGACGAAGTAGATATTGTTGTTACCGCTATTGTTGGTTTTGCAGGATTGCGTTCTACCCTGAATGCTATCAAGCATAATAAAACCATAGCACTTGCTAATAAAGAGACTCTGGTGGTTGCTGGCGACATTATCATGGAAAATGCTCGCCAGGCAGGTGTATATGTTTTTCCGGTTGATTCCGAACATTCTGCTATTTTTCAGTGTTTGGCTGGCGAATTTCACAATCCGATAGAAAAAATTATTCTGACGGCTTCTGGTGGCCCCTTCAGAGGTTATACACGTGACACTCTTTCGAGAATTACAAAAGCCGAAGCCTTGCAACATCCCAATTGGGTGATGGGGAATAAAATCACTATTGATTCGGCAACCATGATGAACAAAGGTTTAGAAGTAATAGAAGCCCGTTGGCTTTTCAATCTTAAACCCAAACAAATTGATGTCATCATTCATCCGCAATCCATCATACATTCCATGGTGCAATTTGCCGATGGTGCCATAAAAGCACAAATGGGGCCGCCTGATATGCGCATGCCTATTATTTATGCATTGGGATATCCTTATAGAATTAAAACAACTTTTCCGCGTTTTGATTTTGCTTCTTGTCCCAATTTTACTTTTGAACAGCCAGATACGAAAATTTTTCGTAATCTTGCACTCGCGTTCGAAGCTTTGAAACAAGGAGGTAACATGCCATGTATTTTGAATGCTGCGAACGAAATAGCAGTTGATGCTTTTTTGCACGATGATATAGGCTTTTTGCAAATTTCCGATGTTATTGAAAAATGCATGCAAACATCAACCTTTATAACGAAACCTTCGCTGGATGATTATTTTAAGAGCAACAGCGAAACACGAATTATTTGTAGAGAAATCATTAAAAAACAACGATAATGAGCACTTTGATTATGATTGCCCAATTAATATTGGGCTTGTCGATTTTGGTTTTTATTCACGAACTTGGACACTATTTGGCTGCACGTGCATTTAAGATTCGTGTCGAAAAATTTTACTTATTTTTTGATGCCTGGAAATTTAAAATCTTTAAATTTAAAAAAGGGGACACCGAATATGGCATTGGGTGGTTGCCATTGGGCGGATATGTGAAAATTTCAGGTATGATTGACGAATCGATGGATAAAAAACAAATGAAACTTCCTCCCCAACCTTGGGAATTCCGGTCGAAACCTGCCTGGAAACGATTGATTGTGATGCTTGCCGGTGTTTTCATGAACCTGATATTAGGGATGGTTATTTTTACAGGCGTTATACTGCATTACGAAAAAGAATATTTGCCCACCGACCAATTGAATACTGGTATTTATGCCTATCCTGCCGGTCGCGAAATAGGATTCCAAACTGGAGATAAAATTATGGCTGTGAATGGCGAAAAAATCGAACGTTTTAAAGACGTTACCACGGCCAACGTGTTGATGGGTTCAACTATAACCATAGACCGTAATGGAAAATCGATGGCTATAACCGTGCCCGATACCCTATACAGAATCTATAACAAAAAGATTCGCGACTTTTTTATCGATGCTCACAATTTCCCTTGCTTAATAGACAGTGTTATTCCCGAAATGGCGGCCGAAAAAGCCCAACTGAAAAAGAATGATAAAGTATTGCGCCTCGATACCTTTAATATAACAAGCTACGGTTCGTTTCGCGAAATTGTGTGGAATCTAAAAGGAAAAACCTTACCTATGCGAGTGCTACGAAACAAAGATACTTTACAACTTTCTATGAAAATTGATTCAACCGGCCTAGTGGGTGTATTTTGTAAGATGCCCTATCAAACTAAAAAGTATAGTATTGCCTCGGGGGTTAAATATGGTATTAGCGATGCCTTGGGTAACCTTTGGGCCAACATACGTGGATTGGGTAAAATATTTGTCGGCAAAGAAAGTGCAAGCGAATCGATTCAGGGTCCTATCGGCATTATGAAAATATACGGCGGCATTTGGGATTGGCACCGCTTTTGGCTTATCACCGGATTGATATCGGTTGTGTTGGCATTTATGAATGTTTTGCCCATACCGGCCCTAGATGGCGGCCATGTAATTTTTACTACTTGGGAGTTGATTACAGGTCGAAAGCTATCGCAAAAATTTCTCGAACGTTCACAAGTGGTCGGCATGGTTATTTTAATTGCCTTGATGGTGTTTGCCATTTTCAATGATGTATGGAAACATTTTATTCGTTAACACTCTTTATGAACGAAGTAAATGAACATTTATTTGGATTAAAAACCATATTGCACAAAGCTCAGGCATATTGTGTTTATCAAGAACGTTGCTCGAATGAAGTAATGCAAAAACTTCGCCGATGGAAAGTTGATGATAGTCGCATTCCCAAGATTATTGACGCACTTATAGCTGAAAACTTTTTTAACGACCAACGTTATACAGAAAACTTCGTGGGAAGCAAACTTCGATTAAATAAATGGGGCCGCAAAAAAATTGTGTATGAACTTCAATTAAAAAAAATTCCAGAAATTATTATTTCACAAGCTATTACCAGCATCGATGAAAATGAATATCAATCAGCGATACAGTTTCTAATTGTCCAAAAAACGAAAGAAGTGAAAGAAAAAGATTTATTTAAGAAAAAAAACAAAATTGCCCGTTTCCTTATTTCGCGTGGTTTTGAAGCGGAGTTTGTTTTTAAAAATATGAAGATAGTTGAAAAATAAGCTTTAAAACATCTATTGAGTGAAAAATATTCTCAATGCTTTAAAGTAAAGTAAAAATTTTATGTTGTATTTTCGTAAAAACGCCAAATTATGATAAAATTGTTAAAAGGAACCCAAACCGAATTAAACCTGCTAAAATCCTTTGCAGGTGAATCACAGGCACGCACCCGCTACGAATTTTTTGCAAGCATAGCCCGCAAAGAAGGATACGAACAAATTGCCAATATATTTATGGAAACTTCCAATCAGGAAAAAGCACATGCCAAACGCTTTTTCAAGTTTCTGGAGGGTGGCACAGCCGAAATTGTAGCCTCATATCCAGCAGGCATTATAGGCACCACGCTTGAAAACTTAAAAGCAGCAGCCGAAGGCGAAATGGAAGAATGGGCCGAAATATATCCCGAGTTTGCCAAGGTCGCCCTCGAAGAAGGTTTTTCAGAAGTTGCCGCCGCATTTAAAATGATTGCAAAGGTTGAAGCCGAACACGAACGCCGCTATTTAAAGCTGCTGCAAAATATTTCCTATGATAAAGTATTTGTAAAAGACGGCAAAGTATGGTGGCAATGTATCAATTGCGGTTATGTTTACGAATCGGCCAAAGCATTAGAAAACTGTCCTGCTTGCTTGCATCCTAAGGCATTTATGCAGGTTCGTGAAGATAATTATTGATAAACGGTCAAATCCATCTATCTTTGCAAAAAATAGCAGAGTATGATTATTCACGAACAGATTAAAGATCTCGAAAAACGACTCGAAGATCTACGGAGGTTTCTTTGACATTGATAAGAAACAAATTCAATTAGCAGAAAACGAAAAAATTACTCAACAGTCCGATTTCTGGAACGACCCCAAAAAAGCCGAGACCTTACTCAAAGTGATTCAGGAAACAAAAACCTGGACTGATGTTTATATGCGAGCCAAAAGTGCTTTCGACGATGTTGAGGTGATGTGGCAATATTTTAATATGGGGGAAGCTACCGAAGCAGAACTGGAAAAACAGTATCAAGACGCATTAAACGACATCGAAAAGCTCGAATTCAAAAAAATGCTTAGCGGCGAAGAAGACCGCATGAGCGCCATTGTAAATATCAACCCCGGGGCGGGGGGTACCGAAAGTCAGGATTGGGCACAAATGCTCATGCGTATGTATTTACGCTGGGGAGAACGCAACAACTATAAAGTAAATATCATCAGCATACAGGAAGGCGATACTGCGGGCATCAAATCGGCCTCCATTGAGTTTGAAGGGGATTATGCTTTTGGATATCTGAAAGGCGAAAACGGTGTACACCGTCTGGTGCGGTTGTCACCTTTCGATGCAGCCAATCGGCGCCACACATCCTTTGCGTCGGTTTATGCTTATCCTATCATCGATGATAATATTGTTATAGAAGTAAGCGCAGCCGAAATAGTCTTTGATACCTTCCGTTCGAGTGGGCCGGGTGGACAAAATGTAAATAAGGTAGAAACGGCTGTAAGATTAAAACATATTCCTTCAGGGATTGTAGTGGAATGTCAAGAAACACGATCGCAATTGCAAAACCGTGAAAAAGCTATGCGTATGTTGAAATCGCAATTATACGAGATTGAACTTCGCAAGAAAAAAGAAAAGATTGATGAAATTGAAAGTAATAAGAAAAAGATAGAATGGGGTTCGCAAATTCGCAGCTATGTGATGCATCCCTATAAAATGGTGAAAGACCTGCGCACCGGTGTTGAAACATCAGATGTACAAAGTGTAATGGATGGCGATTTAGAAGAATTTACTAAAGCTTTCTTAATTCAGTTTGCTTAGGATTATTTCATTTCATGCTGTTTTTTTATTCGTTTATACGAAATTAATTATAAGTGATATTTTTTTGTTAATAGCAATTATAGAAAAATATTAGTTGTATTTTTGCAAAGAAATATTCTTGATACGTATTTTTTACGTTACCAAAATAAGTACATCGGAGTCACTTTTTATTTTTTAAAGCATACTATTAAACCACCAACCAAACACATGAAAAAGGTTTTATTGTTTATAATTTTTGTTGCATTTTTTATTATCAATAGTTTTTCACAAATAGTTCCGATAGCAACAGCACGAACAGTTGCAAAAAACATATATTACGAACGCGCCAATATAGGCGGAAATATTGATTTGCAGGATATCAACTTTAGTCAAGATTTTGTTGTTAGCAATAATCAGCAGCCGGTTTATTATGTATTTAATATTTCAAACAATCGCGGGTTTGTGATTGTGGCTGCCGAAGAACGTAGCGTGCCCGTGTTGTTTTATACTTTCGAAGGAAGTTATTCGACCACAAATCAACCCGACAATTTTGTGTATTGGATGAAGAATTATGAACTGCAAATTGTGGCTGCCCGAGATGCTAATGTGGCTAAAGAGAAAAAAACCACCGCTTTGTGGACTTATTATTCGTCAACAACCGCCCCCAATAACAAGACAAGTACAGTGGCAGTTCCCATATTGTTAACTACCAATTGGAGCCAGGACCCCTATTATAATGATTTGTGTCCTTCGATGAGCGGCAATCATTGCCCCACAGGATGTGTGGCTACAGCCATGGCTATGATTATGAAATATCACGCATACCCTACACATGGTTATGGTTCGCATAGCTATGCACACACCATCGCCAATGGTTTTTCGAATAACTTAGGGACACTTTCAGCAAATTTCGGAACAACCACATATAATTGGGCTGCCATGCCAAATAGTGTAAACTCAACAAACACTTCGGTTGCAACCTTAATGTATCATTGCGGTGTTTCGGTAAATATGGATTATGATATCAATGGTTCAGGTGCATATCTTTCGAATGCACAAACTGCATTTATGACTTATTTCATTTATTCGGCACAGTACGCAACACGTACATCCTATACGGATGCAGCATGGACATTATTAATTAAAAACAGTCTCGATTCACTTCGACCGGTTCTATATGGCGGATCTGATGTGAGTTATGGAGGACATGCTTTTGTTTGCGATGGATATCAAAATAGCGGAACTTATACCAACATGTTTCATTTCAATTGGGGCTGGGGCGGAAGTTCTAACGGCTATGTTTATCTCAGCAATTTAACCCCACAATCAAGCGGAATGACTTTTTCGCAAAATCAGGAAATTGTTTACGAAATATATCCCAAACCTGCAACATTGCCTGTAGCAAATTTTACTTCAAATAAAACAAGCCTTGCACCTAACGGTTTAGTTGTTTTTACCAACACCTCTACCAATAATCCTTTAAATTACTTATGGTCGATAACTCCGAATACAGGACTTACTTTTACATCAGGCACTTCGACATCAACCAAAAATATTTATGTGATTTTTGCCAATATTGGATATTACACTGTTTCGCTTACAAGTAGCAACTCTGCCGGTTCGGCTAATGAAACAAAAACAAATTATATTCATGTATGGATTGATGATGCTGGAGTTGAACATACTGATGTGTTACAAAACATAAAGCTCTATCCCAATCCTTCCAATGGAGATATTACTATTGAAACTGATTTAGAATTGCAGGGAGATGTTTCTTGCAAAATTTATGATATTCTCGGAAACGAAGTTTTAAACATTCTTTATACTTCCGGGTTGAATAATAATAATATTATTCTGAATCTATCAGAATTGCATAAAGGGTTATACTTCATAAAAATTACAACTTCAAAAGGTTCTATTACCAAAAGAATAGAACTCATAGACTAATCTAAAGAATACTTTTAAGTTTGGTTATTTCGATTTAGTATACGATTGCGGAATATTGAATGGAAACGATTCGGTTTTTTCAGGGCTGATGCGTGTAAAGCTAATTATCCCTTTTAGTCGTTTGGTGTCGGTAATAATGAATTCAACTTTTTGCGGAAAATATTGCTTTTCTATTTGTAAGAAATCGGAGTATTCACAATCAATTTTTCTTCTGTCCTGAGTTTTAATTTCTTTTAAGGTGGTCTTTAATATTTTAAATGTAAGTGGGTCGAGCCAAATATCCTGAATAAGCACCATGGAGTATTCTTTTTCGGATTTTACATATTTCTTGATTTTTTGCCGGCCAACAGTACTTAAATGATAAAGCTTATTTTCTATATTGGCTTTAAAAACATCATTTTGATAATATGTAAAATCGTTTCCGGAAATGATTGATTGCAAAATATCAAAATCAAAATCGGTGTCAAATAACTCGTTTACCTTATCAAAAGTTCCTGTGAAATACGTTTTATTAATCCGGTTAATCATTTTTGCCGAATCGGGGGTGATGAAAATGCGCACAGCTTCTAAACCAAACTTCTGAATAGATATCCACATCATACTGTCTCTTACAAGATAAATATTTCCCGAAAAACTACTGTTTTCATTATTGTTTTCAATTTCGGCACTAAATTTCAATGAGATTCTTGTAAAGTTAAATTCGTTTTTTTTCATTTGTGCAAACAAATAATCGGGGCCTTGTTCTTTCAAGGGTTCAACCATCATCTGGCGCTTGCTAGTTTTGCACGAAGCGAAAAACAACACGCTACTTAATAAAAGGATTGGAACTATAATTTTTTTACTCATAAAGTTTCTTTTCAACAATTTTCTTGTTTAACAAATCGGTCGACATACCATTTTCTTTTGCTTTGATCCAGTATTCAACAGCCTTAACGGTATCGTTGGTCTTAAATAAAATATCGCCGTAATGATCCAGTATGCTTGCGTTTTTGCTTCCGGTTCCTGCTAATGCTTTTTCAATCCAAACTTTTGCATTCACCAAATCGTTGTTTTTGTATAATACCCAGGCATAAGTATCTTGATAATTGCTATCGTCGGGTTTTAGGTTTACCAGTTTTGCGGCTAACTCAAGTGCGCGATTTAAATTGGTGTTTTGCAATGCCAGATAATAGGCATAGTTATTTAATGTACGGTCGTCGTTGGGATTTATCACTAATGCTTTTTCATAGTTATCGAAAGCCAGGTCGAAGTTTTTATTTTGATAATAGCAATCGCCCAGATAAGAATAGAAAAAGAATAAATTTTTATCTTTTGATTCTAGAAAACTTTTCCCGGCATTTAATGTTGAAATAGCCGCCAAATAGTCTTTTTGATTCATTTGGGCGATACCGCAATACAAATAGGGCTCGGACTGTTCGGGAAACAACTCAATGGCTTTTTTGCTTTCTTTTAGTATTGCCGGAGTATCTTTTAAATCATAATCAATCAAAATAATTTGCTGCCAAATTGCATATTTGCTGCTATCCAGTTGGGTTACTTTTCTGAACGCATCGCGGGCTTCCGAAGTTTTATCTTGTTGATACAATATGTCGCCATAAACGGAATAGGCTTTTGCTTCTTCCGGTGAACACGCAATAAAAAGCTCGGAAAGCGGAATAAGAGCATCGTAGTAAGCGTTCTTTTTTCCTGGGGTGTCTAAAATGGTTATCAACACCTTCACTTTAGTATCAACATCCAGATTGCGATTTGCAAAGGCTATCTTAAGTTCATCAATGGCTTTTTCGGTCAGGTTCTGCGACCTGTAATAATCGGCCAACGAAAGATGTACATAGCCATCGTTTGGGTTTATTTTCAGTATCTTTTGATACAGTTCATAGGCTTGCACAGGTTGGTTTGTTGAAACATAAATATCGGCAAGTATTCCTAAATACTCCGTTTCGCCGGGAAAACTTTCAATTAGTTTGTTCATTTCCTCTATTGCTTTGGTGGGTTTGCCCAGTTGCATATAGAGTTTTTCTTTTTGCTCCGAAATTTCGGGTTGAACACCTTCTTTGTTTTCGAAATCATTATAAACTTTTATTGCTTCATTGTATTTACCTATTGAAATATACATGTCGGCCAAATTGAGATAATATTCCGTTTGGTCGGGGTTTTTTTCGATTAGCAGTTTATAGGTTTTCTCAGCATTGGTATAATCTTTAAGCGAGATGTACAACTCCGATAGCAATAACAAATACCAGGGATTGTCGGGTTTCTTTTTTACTGCGCTTTGTGCCAATACTGCTGCATCAGCATATTTTTTTTGTTGATACAACAAGCACGACATTTCGTATAATGCCCCGTCGTTGTCGGGATTTTGTTTTAGACATTGTGCAAACAAACCAATAGCCTTATCATCGTTGCCCAAATATTTTTCGCGCACGGCGTTCAAAAAAATATTGGTGTTAAAGAGTTGTTCCTCTTGGGTGAGTTTTTTTGAATTAGTTGATTTGCTTGAATCGGCAGCTGTTTTGGTGGTTTTACAACCACTTGCAAATACGAAAAAACCACTAAGATAAACCAACAATAAAATCTGTTTCATGGAATTATATTTTGCTAACAAAGAGTGGTATAATCGCCGATGCTTAGCTCCGAAAACCGTCCTTTATATTCCACATGATTTCCTATCATCGAATTGTCGAGGTTGGCATCGGATATGCGCGAATTTTCCTGTAAAATACTATTGGTGATAATTGAATTGTGAATTTGTGTGTTTTTTCCAACCGAAACATGTGGCCCGATAACACAATCTTCTATAACAACATTTTCGCCTAAATAACAAGGTGGTTTTACAACGGAATTTCGGATAACCGATGTTGGAGATATCAATTCGGTATCTTTCATCATCTCCAGCACCCGTTGATTGGTGTGCACTGTTGCATCTTTGTTGCCGCAATCGAGCCACTCTTCAACTTCCTGGGTATAAAATCCGATATCTTTTTTTATCATATTTTCGAGCGCATCGGTTAACTGATATTCGCCCGTTTTCATTTGGCTGTTATCGACCAATGATTGCAACTCGTTGTGTAAGTTTTTGCCGTCTTTAAAATAATAGATACCGATGATGGCTTCGTTGGAAATAAAATCGGCAGGCTTTTCAACAAAACGGGTTATCCGGTGATGGTTGTTGGTTGTTACAACCCCAAACGATGAAGGATTATCAACTTTATAAGTCCAAATAATACCGTCTTTTTGGGTATCTATCTTAAAATTGGCTTTAAACAAGGTGTCGGCAAAGGCTACAATTACATTTCCATCCAAGGATTTTTTAGCACACAGTATGGCATGTGCCGTGCCCAATGCCTGATTTTGATAGCAAATGCTGCCTTTAATTCCCAGATTGTGGCAAATTTCAAGTAGCTTCTTTTCGGTTTCTTCACCAAAATTACCTGTGATAAATGCAATTTCTTCGGGAACGGTATCGAAGGATTTTATCAAGCCTTCGACCAAATGCTGAACTATGGGTTTTCCGGCAACAGGTATCAGGGGTTTGGGAATGGTGAGTGTGTGTGGCCGCATCCGCTTGCCAATTCCCGCCATTGGTATAATTATTTTCATCTTCTCTCGTTTTTAATAGAGGGGGGTAGTTTTCAACCTGCAAAAGTAAGCATAATTACAATTGAAATTGATTATGGTTGCCAACTTATGCCGATTTGTTTTTCGTTTCAACATCAGGTTGTTTGTAGTTTTTTTTTACCGATTGAAAATCGGAGAAGTTAATTTCGTTATTTTTACTGAAATTTTTTTATGCAGCTCATGTTCAAAACACGCAATATAAAAAGTCTGGTTGTTTTCTTCTGCTTTTTTGGTATCATTGTTTTTATGTGTGTGTATCCGTTTGCTCAAAATCAGCAAGCCAAAGACAAGCTGCTGGATAAGAAAAAGCAAATTGAAGAAGAAATAGCCTACTACAAAAAACTGATTGACGAAACCAAAAAAACACGCAACCTTTCGGTTAATCAGTTGGTGTTGCTTAAAAACCAAATAGCACAACGCGAAAACCTCATCGACGAAATTAACAGCGAAATGTTGATGTTGGATAATATCATTAACCAGAATATGCAAAAAGTGCAACGTTCGAAAGCGCAATTGCAAGCGATAAAAGACGGCTACGCCAAAATGATTTACAATGCCTATAAAAACCGTAATGCTATCGACCGATTGATGTTTATTTTTGCATCCAAGGATTTTAATCAGGCTTATCAGCGGTTGAAATATTTGCAGCAGTATAATGAGTATTTGCACCGACAGGTTGATTTGATATTGAACACCACGAACGAGATTCTTGAAAAAAACAAAGAGCTGGTGGCGCAGAAAAACGATAAACACGATTTGCTGCTATCGAGCGAAGAAGAAAAAGAACAACTGGCACTTGAAAAAGAAAAGAAAGATGCCGACGTGAAAAAGCTGAAACAAACCGAAAAAGACCTACGTAACAAACTCAAACAAAAAGAAGAACAGGCTCGGGTGTTGCGCAACAAAATTGAATCGGTTATTACCGACGAAATTAAGAAATCGGCGCACAAAAGCAACATCACTATCACCAACACCACCACGGTTAAAAATGTGCTGACGCCTGAAGAAAAAGTGGTATCGGACAACTTTTCAATTAACAAAGGCAAGTTGCCCTGGCCTGTTGAAAGGGGTGTTATCACCGGCAGCTTTGGTGAACATCCCCATCCGGTGCTGGAGGGCATTAAGGTTAAAAATAATGGGGTGGACATTTCGACTACCCCGGGCGCGGCGGTGCGGGTGGTGCTCAACGGGGTTGTTTCGAGCATTGTTTCCATTACGAACAACAACAAAGCGGTTATTGTTCGTCATGGTGAGTTTTTTACGGTGTATTCCAATCTGCAATCGGTTTCGGTTAAAAAAGATCAGCAGGTTGCCACCAAACAAAACATTGGAATTGTTTCGACCGGTGCCGACGACGGTAAAACCGAACTGCATTTTGAAGTGTGGCAAGGCAAACTCACCTGCAACCCCGCAGAGTGGTTGGCGAGGAAATAGGGTGGGAATTTTTTTTAAAAAAGCAACCAATATCTGTAAATAATTTGTTATATTTGCTGCATGTCATTGAAAAAAAAATCCTTGACAGCACAGGGTTTCAATAAACCCATAAACAGGATTTGTTTCTAAACCGACAACTTAAATATATAACTCAGGCAACCTTTTACAAATTTTAATGTTCTAGTATGTATTAAACGTATAATTTAAACCCACAATTATGAAAAAAATACTATTTACGCTGGTCCTTGTTGTTTTTAGTTTATTTCAATCGTTTTCGCAAAATTTTCTTTCGGCCTACACCGACAAAACCCCCGGAGGTTCGTTGGGTGGAACACACCGAATTGCAACGGATAACATGAATAACGTGATTAACGCAAGTGTGTATTCGGGCACCATCACCGTTGGAAATTATTCTTTTACCTCGAGTGGAGCTATTAGTGGGTTGATTATTAAAAAAGATGAAAACGACTCTCTGGTTTGGGCGAAAAGTTTGGATTGCGGAAAAATGGTGGTTATTGGCGGATTGTATACCGACCAACAATCGAACCTTTATGTTACCGGATATTTTGGTGATTCGTTAAGTTCTTCGACATTAGACTGCAATCCGTATCCAATTACTGTAAGTAGTGGGTATAGCAATTTTGTGATAAAATATGCACCCGACGGAACGGTGTTGTGGAGCAATTCAATACAAGTGTCAAATGGGGGGGCTGGCAGCAACGGTGATTTGTTTCGGATTACGGGAAACGGAACCGACAGAATAGCCGTAAGTTCTTTTTTCTATAATGTTTCGCCGCAAACCGTGGGCAGTTCGGTTATTTCTCCTGCCAATGGCAATTTGTTTTATGCCGTTATAAACGATGCCGGTGTTTGGCAACATGCCACGCTTTTGGGGGGTACAAGTATGCATATCAGTTTGAGCTTGGCCATGGCTGCAAACAACGATGTTTTTATTTCGGGTGAATTTAAGGGAAACCTAAACTTGGGCGTGGCCGGCACGTTGAGTACTCTCACCTCGTCGCCACAAGATTTTGTTTGTAAAGCAAACGATGCCGGCAGTTTTGTTTGGGCAAAGCTTTTGGAAAGCTCATCGTGGTGGAGAACCGAAGTGCTGAGCGATGGCATGGATGTTTTTATTTTGGGCACATTCAGTGGCACTGTGAATATGGGCACGACTCTGACCGCCGCCAATAATTCCACCTATTTTGCTAAAATTGATAATGCCGGAAATTACCTCTGGGCAAAGAAATATGGCAGCGACGAAGCCCATTTTTACTGTGCTACCAAAAACAACAACCGCATTTATTTGACAGGGTATACTAGCCCATACGTTGCATCGAACCAATTCGACGCGATTAACTTAACCTATTCTGCCACACTTCCGGCTGCCAATACGTTTAGTTGTGTTTGCTATTTGGTTGAAGCGGATTTGAATGGCAATGCCCTGAAAGGAGCGGCCTACAGTTTTAATTTTGCTACCCTAAACACCCAAGGGATGGCTTGCACGGATTCGCGGGTATATTTGACCGGCAATGTGGGCAGTAAAGCCGCTTTTGGAAACTATGTGTTGATAAGTTCGCAAATTAATGCTTCGAACTATGTTGCTCAATTCACCGACAGTGCCAACCTTATTAAAGGAAGCGTTTATTACGATTTAAACAGCAACCATATTTTTGATGCCGGTGATGCCAATTTGCCCACCCCGCTCACCATCACCAAAGGAAGCAGCTCCTGCACCGTTGTGGCAAGCGGACTGTATGCAGCGGCAGTTGGTAAAGGAACCTACCTAAGCACGGTGGCCCAACCGCCCTTGTATTATACGTACACGCCGAGTTCGTATACTTCGGTGTTTTCAACTTTAAGCAATCAGGTGGATTCGCTAAACGATTTCGCGTTTCAACCCGTTGCGGGCCAAAACGATTTGGTGGTTGATTTGGTGATGGGGCAACTGCGGCCTGGTTTTCATGGCATTGGCTATGCCACAGTAAAAAACATTGGAACCACATTTAAATTGGGAAGTATGTCGATTTTATTAAATCACCCCGATATTACCATTGATTCGTGCATTCCTGCGCCATTAAGCATTTTGGCATACACGGCCACGTTGGCTTACAGTTTGAGCCCGACACAACAAATTACGTATCGCATTGAATATACTGTTTCGGCTTCGGCCAACATCGGAAGTATTGTGGTGGCATCTGCTTCGGCTTTGGATGTGGCCGATATGACTCCCCAAAACAATACCGACACGGTTCGCGGCATTATCATGGGTTCTTTCGACCCCAATTCGAAAGCGGTTTTTCCGGCAGGCGATATCACCCCGCAATTTGTTAGTAGTGGCCAGGCGTTGGAATACATCATTCATTTTCAAAACACGGGCAATGATACTGCTTTTACGGTGATTTTGGCCGATACGATTAGCGACAAACTTAATTTGAGTAGCTTTGTTCTTGTTAGTTCGAGTCACCCTGTGGTGATTAACATGGATAACAAGCAAATACGGTTCCGATTTTATTCGATAAACCTGCCCGACAGCAACACCAACGAGGCGGAAAGCCATGGTTTTGTAAAATATGAAATTGCGCCGCTGAGCACGTGTGTGGTGGGCGATGTTATTGAAAACCGCGCTTATATTTATTTTGATTACAATGTGCCCATTGTGACCAACACGACCAGCACCCCCATAGAAAATGCGATTGGTGTGGAGACGATTGCTGATGAGGATTGGGCGCTTTACCCCAACCCAACGCGGGGGGCATACACTACCATAAAATCGAAAAGCCCTATTAGCGCTGTGGAACTATTTAATTCCTTAGGTCAAAAAATACAAACGGTTTCTGCTAACAACGTTGAGGAGATGAGCATTGCGACTAACAATTTGCCTGTTGGGGTTTATTTTGTGAACATAATAACTCAAAAAGGCAGCAGCATACACAAGCTTATTAAATTTGAATAGGGTTGGTTTGCCGAGAAGATACTCGAGCGCCAAGAGGCGCAAAGACGGAAGGTTTGTGATGGATGTTGAAATTAAAAAAGGCTTGCGGTGTGCAAGCCTTTTTTTGTTGGTGGGGATGGTTATGTTGGTGGATTAGGCGGGCTGGTCGGGTGGTTGTGGTGCGATGGGCTCCATGGGGATGTCGAATTGGTTTTGTTGGTCGGGGAGGATGTTGATGGCTTTGAAATAGTTGGCGAAACCATCGGCTGTTGCGCGAATGTTTTTGCAATCGGTGGAAACATGGTCGTTGCCGTGGTCGCCATCTTCGTCGGTGACACAGGGTTCGGCCACGGTGTCGTAATACACGAGTGCGCCTTCGATGGGGTCGTTGGTTTCGCTGTTGAAGGTGTTGCCATATATTTGCCCAAAGCCGGATGTGTCGGGGTTTGGCGTGGGATTGACCGGGGAGCCGATTCTGTTTAACAGGACGGTGACACGTTGGATTTGGTTGTCGCTGATGGGTAGACTTAAACTTGGAGTGGGTTCGTAAAGATTGTTTTCGGAGGTTACGTTCCAAACGCCTACTTCGAGACTAAACGCGCGAATCAATCCAAGTTTGGAACTGATTTTGACATGGCTTTGGTCGCCTTTGGTGATTGTGGTTTTTACACGAATGATGGGTACATTTTTTTCGGCATCGAGGTATTTGATGATGATGGATGTGTGGCGACGACCGGATGGTTTGCCGATTTTGGCAATTAAATCGAAAGCTGCGATGGCTTCGTTATCGAGATAGGCATGAAAAAGTTTGCCCATGTTGATTTTGTGGGCGTCGGCCTGGTTAAGCAGGAGGTGAATTGCTTGGGTGCCGAAACTGGATCGTTTGTCGATGGCTACTTTGGGGGCATCTAATGCCAAATTGTAGGCTTTGATGGTATCTTCCATGAGTGTGATGTCGGCTGGGAGAATGTTGGTGAGGGTGGCAATGTTGGAGTTTAGTATTGTTCTTATTATTTCGCATTTTACGGCTATGGTGGCATCGTCGTTTCGGTATATCTGAGATTTTGCCATACTGAGTGATTGTTCGAGCGCTGGCAGGTTTAGTGCGGCGGCTTTGATGGCACCGCGAAGCATAAATTTGAAGCAGGTTTCGACCATGGTTACGCAGGTGACTTCTTTGGTGGTGGTGAAATTGGTGATGTTTTGTGCGTTTATTTGTCTGGCTACTTCGATTTTGAGCACGATGGCATCGAGGAGTGCTTTTAGGGGAGGATATAAGATGATGAGAGCCAATTGGACTGCATAGAGGTCGCAAATGATTTGAATGCGGTGAAGGACGTCGAGGCGGAGTTTGTCGTATGCTTGCATAGTTTATGTTTTTAAATGATTGATATTATGAATTTAGGATGAATTTTAGCTGGGAGAAATAGGCACAGATGCGAAAACAAAGCACACAGATGCAGGAACATTGTTCACAGATGCAGGAACATTGTTCACAGATGC
>JBAXWF010000040.1:0-34390 GCA_037128515.1 Bacteroidota bacterium
GTTACTGTTTGGGGTTTTCTTGTTTCGAGCAGCTATTTCCATGTATCGAGCAGCTATTTTCCTGTTTCGAGCAGCTTTTTTCCTGTTTCGAGCAGCTTTTTCCTAGAATGAAGCTAGAATTTCCTTGTATTGAAAGGACCAAAGGTAGCAACTTACTTAAGTTCTCTGGAACAATACTAGCCCGCTAGCCTCGTTGCAAATCACGCTGTTGCACCTACCGCCTTGCAACGCGAAATTTGTTTCCTTGGGGGTTTTATTGGTTTTTCATTTGGGCAATGAGTTGGGCATGTTGCGGATATTGTGCTATGAGCTGTGTGGAATCGGCGAGTTCGAAATCGTTGAAATCGAACCCAGGCGAAACACTGCAACCCACCAAGGCAAACGAATTGGGGGTTGACACGGTGGCTGCAAACCAGCAATGGAAGGGTATAACCAACTGAAACACTTGACCGGCATCTATATCGGCACCCATAGTATATTTTAGCAGTTTGCCCATTTTGGTTATAAGGTAGACATGAATTGGAGCTCCTTGATAAAAATGCCAAATTTCATCTGATTTTAATCGATGAAAAGCCGACACCTGATTGCTTTTTAGCAAAAAATAGATGGAGGTTGTGAAATTGCGTTCCGAGTTATAGCGGTTGGGCAAGGAATCGCCACTTATGGTTTCGAAGGATCTGAAATTTTCGCGATAATATCCACCCTCGGGATGCGGCAGCAGTTGCAGTTTTTGAATCCAAAAATCCGCTTTATCTGGCATAACAAAACATGATTTTTTTCATTCTGTTTTCTTTTCTTTTTTCTTTTTGTGGAACTGAAAACGCGGGGGCATATATTTTTCGTTGAAGTAATACAACAAACGAATTGATATGGTGTTGTTATACTGATTGCGCGCCCAACCATCAACCCGGCCCGGATCGGGATTGAAATAACGCGAGCGTATTTTGAATAAGGAATAAGAATACTGAACATTCATTTTTAAATGTTTCCATATTCGAAAACGGATATCGGCAATGATATTAAAATCGTTTTTGGTTTTATAGGTTATGGTATCGGGCCTTTCCCACGTTTTTAAACTGTTGTGCTCAATTTCCTTATAATTTACCAACCGTCCCCACGAAAACCCCAGCCCAAAGGTCCAGGTGTTGCGGTCTTCGTAATGTATCATAATAGGGGCTTTTAAATAATCGAGTTTTAATGAATAATAGGGTACGTGTGATAGGGAATCGGATTGAGGTGGAAACTTGCGGTAGGAACCCTTTTGATCGAAAAGTACTTCGACACTCAACGAAAAATGATGACCTAATGGCAAAATGCCACCAAAACCAACATTGGCCCCCACTTTGTGAAATCCATAAATTTCGTCGCCATCCACCTGGGTGAGATTGATACCGCCAATCAATACGCCTTTTATTTGCCTGTCGCCATTGACATCGCCCGACTCGTCTTTTTTCTGGGCAACAGAACTATAGAGTGAAAGTGAAAAGAAGGATAATGCTGCTAATACATATTTTAATTTCATAAAAAAAGAAAAGAAGTATAAAGATATTGCAAAATTAAATGATTTTTTAGAAAAATCATATTTATTAAACGATATTGCTTTCGGTTTAGTGTTATGGGTGCATAAAAAACCGCCTGAATGTTTATTTCAGGCGGTTTCATTAGGGATAGGTATTATATTTTTTCTGCTTTGATTCTCATTTTATAAAATGAGCGCCATACAAAAACGAGTGCAATGGCAAAGAAAAACAAACCGGCATAAGGAGCAATATCTCTGAAACTTGCTGAAATAGCAATTTCCATTGCCAATAATCCGAACAAGGTGGTGAATTTGATTACAGGGTTTAAGGCGACTGACGAGGTGTCTTTAAAAGGATCGCCAACAGTATCGCCCACCACACATGCATCGTGCAATGGGGTTCCTTTTTCGCGCAAGTCAACCTCAACCACTTTTTTTGCGTTGTCCCAGCAACCACCGGCATTGGCCATAAATATGGCCTGAAACAAACCAAAAACTGCAATAGAAATTAGGTAGCTAATAAATAGCGAAACGGCATTGTTGCCCCCTATGCCCGATGGGGACGAAAGACAAGCAATGGCCAAGGCAAAAAAGAAGATGCCGATAAAAATATTAAACATGCCTTTTTGTGCATATTGTGTACAAATCTTTACCACTTCAATGGATTTCTCTGTATCTGCTTTTTTAGGAGCGTTTGGATCCAGGTTGATGTGTTTTTTAATGTATGCAACGGCTCTATAAGCTCCGGTTGTTACAGCTTGTGTTGAAGCACCGGTAAACCAATAGATGACGGAACCGCCAAGGATAAATCCAAGAATAGTATATGGATTTAACAGGTTTAGAATCTCTTCGGGTTTTACATGCAGGGTTTTTTCAATCATGAGTATCAATGAAAAAATCATGGTGGTTGCGCCCACCACCGCTGTGCCAATCAATACAGGTTTTGCTGTGGCTTTAAACGTATTGCCGGCACCATCGTTGGCTTCCAGATAATATTTGGCTTTCTCCCAATCGGGTTTAAACCCAAATTCTTCTTCAATTTCGGCCGAGGATTTGGCTTTATCATCTTCGATTAATGAAAGTTCATAAACTGATTGCGCATTATCGGTAACGGGTCCGTAGCTGTCGACTGCAATAGTAACAGGCCCCATGCCCAACATGCCGAATGCAACCAAACCAAAAGCAAAAATTGAGGGATACACCATGATTTCGGATAAACCGAACGTGCTTGCAAAATAAGCAGCAAACATCAAAACAAAGAAAACCATTCCTTTCCAAAAAGCACTAAAGTTACCTGCCACCAATCCCGAAAGGATAACCAACGAAGCACCCCCTTCGCGTCCGGCTTTTACCACCTCGTTTACGTGGGCCGATTTGGGAGAGGTAAATATTTTTGTGAATTCAGGAATAATGGCTGCACCCAATGTTCCACAACTAATAATTGATGAAAGTATCCACCACATATCTGTGTTGCCGTTCAAATCGGGAATGAGTACAAAACTGGCAGCAAAAGTAACACATATTGAAAGGAGTGAGGTAATCCAAACCAAGCTCGTTAGCGGGGCTTCAAAATCCAGTTCGTCTTTTCCGCGGTACCTTAAATTGCTGATAAAACCATTGATCCAAAATGCTACAATGGAAGTAATAATCATTAAAATACGCATCACGAATATCCATACCAACAACTCTACCTGTATGAAAGACGTGAGCACCTGATCCATTCCCAAAGCAACACCCCCCACAGCCAACAAAATAAAAGATATTAATGCCACACCTGTTACACCATAGGTTTCGAAACCATCGGCCGTAGGACCAACGGAGTCGCCTGCGTTATCGCCTGTACAATCGGCAATGACACCGGGGTTACGCGGATCATCTTCACCAATTTTAAAAACCACTTTCATTAAATCGGATCCAATGTCTGCAATTTTGGTGAATATACCCCCTGCAATACGCAAGGCAGAAGCACCCAGCGATTCGCCAATGGCAAAACCAATGAAACAAGCTCCGGCCAATTCGCCCGGCATAAATAATAATATAATGAGCATCATCATCAATTCGACACAAATAAGCACCACGCCAATACTCATGCCTGCATTTAATGGGATTTTAAGCAGTTGTAAGGGGTTTCTTCTTAAAGAGGCAAATGCCATGCGCGAATTGGCCAATGTATTCATGCGAATTCCAAAGGCAGCCACGGTATATGAGCCCAGGATACCCACCACAGTCCATCCGATGATTAAAGCTACGGCACCAAATTTTGCAGCCGGGGTGTCGCCTATGGGCGATAGGAAGCCAAAATAGCCGGCAACAGCCGCACCAATAAATAGGAAAAGAATGGCAAGAAATTTACCTTGTTGCGCCAAATATGCTTTACATGTTTTGTAAATAACTTCCGAAATTTCTAACATTGATTTGTGTGCCGAAAGTTTTTTTACACGCATAAACTGATACAATCCGAACAACAATCCCAAAAACGTGATAATAAATCCGTAATAAAGAATGCTTTGATCTTTAATTGATTCCGGAATTTTTAAATCAGCTTCACTTCCATAAGATAGTGCTGGCATCAACAATAGTAAAATTGGCAGTACTTTTTGTAAGAAACGTTTCATAAAGTTTTGTATTAATTTCGGCACAAAAATACTCAATTACTCTAAAGTTTTCAAATAAAGATTGTGGTGTTTATATGCTGTTCACTATTTAAATTAAATTGTAACAAACGTAATTCAAGCCACATTTGACATTTGCACATGTATTATCTTTCTATTTTTTGAACAAAATAATAAATCAGTTTTTGTTTTTATGTTATAATAATTATCTTTGCATTGGCTTTCATTCTTTTTATGAAAGCAGCATTTTTTAACACTATTCTGTTGATGGATAAGATACGGCTTGAAGTTATAGGAATCAGCTACAGTCAAACACAATCGGGCACATACGCTTTGGTTCTCGAAGATAATGTGAACAAAAAACAGTTGCCTATTCTTATCGGACATGCAGAGGCACAATCCATTGCTATAGCAATGGAAAACATTAAACCGCCTCGACCATTGGCTCACGATTTGTTTAAGAGTTTTGCCAACGCCTTTTCCATTAATATTATCGAAGTTGTTATTAACAAACTGGTGGATGGGGTTTTTTATTCAAAACTGGTTTGCACAAATGGAAAAAAAAACGTTGAAATTGATGCAAGAACATCGGATGCTATTGCATTGGCACTTCGCTTTGAATGCCCCATTTATGCTAATGCATCCGTGATGGAAGCTGCCCGCAGTATCGAAAATGAAACCTTTGAAACTACTGATGAAAAGGATGAAGAACACGAGGAGATGGAACCAAATGAAATTTCGATAACCGACTATGAATCGTTTACCAACGAGGAATTGGATGAAATGTTGAAATTGGCTATTTCGGATGAGGATTACGAGAAAGCATCGAAAATACGCGACGAAATTAAAAAACGGAAGCACTCTTAAAAAAATTTACTTATTAATTTACTCAAACTATAGTACAATGAATATAAAGTTTCGTTTAACCGTAATGAGTTTTTTCCAATTTTTTGTGTGGGGGGCTTGGCTTATTACCATTGGTACTTATTGTTTTAATGCAAAAGGATGGTCGGGAGCTCAGTTTGGCGCAATTTTTTCTACGCTGGCTTTATCTTCGTTGTTTATGCCTGCATTAACAGGTATCATTGCCGACAAATGGTTGAATGCTGAACGGCTGTATGGAATTTTACACATTTTGTATGGCGTGGTTTTGTTTTACGTGCCTTTTGTTAATGATCCCGATACGCTGTATTATGTAATATTTTTGGCTATGATATTCTATATGCCTACCATTTCGCTATCCAACTCCATTGCATATACGATACTGAAAAAAAACAGCTATGATGTGGTAAAAGTTTTTCCGCCCATTCGGGTGTGGGGAACCATTGGTTTTATATTGGCTATGTGGATTACAAATCTTTCGGGTAGTAAAGCCAACGCAAATCAGTTTATTATTGCTGCATTTGCCGCCATCGCGCTGGGAATTTATTCGTTTACTTTGCCCAAATGTGCCCCGCAAAAATCCATCTCGAAAAATGCGTCTTTTATAGAGATGGTTGGTTTAAATGCGTTCAAATTGTTTGCGAATTATAAAATGGCTTTGTTTTTTATTTTCGCCATGTTTTTGGGTGCTGCCTTGCAGTTAACCAATATGTATGGCGATTCGTATCTGGATGATTTCAAAAAGATACCCGAATATGCCCAATCAATTGTTGTAAAATATTCGACCATTATCATGTCGATTTCGCAAATATCGGAAACCTTGTTTATTTTAACCATTCCTTTTTTTCTGAGGCGGTTTGGCATCAAAAAAGTTATGCTTTTTAGTATGATAGCGTGGGTGCTGCGTTTTGCATTGTTTGCTTATGGCAACCCGTCGGAAGGTTTGTGGATGATTATTTTGTCGTGTATTGTTTATGGAATGGCATTTGATTTCTTTAATATCTCGGGGTCTTTGTTTGTGGAAACTACCACCGACCCTAAAATTAGAGCCAGCGCCCAAGGCCTTTTTATGATGATGACCAACGGCATTGGCGCCTATTTGGGAAGCAAGATTAGCGGTTTGGTAATCGACAAGTATTTTACACACGCTGCGGGTAAAGATTGGCACGGTATCTGGCTAACTTTTGCCATTTATTCTCTGATTGTTGCGGTGTTGTTTGCCATTTTCTTTAAGCACAAACACAATGCAAAGGCTTTGGAAAATGTGAGCCACTAGTTGGGTTACTTCCTAAAAATGC
The DNA here is from genome assembly GCA_037128515.1 of Bacteroidota bacterium. GTDB lineage: Bacteria > Bacteroidota > Bacteroidia > Bacteroidales > CAIWKO01 > CAIWKO01. The sequence continues at coordinate 6,312 of JBAXWF010000040.1, forward strand.
ATCAGAAAATGCTACTCATCCCAACAATTGGTTTAATTTTGCATCGTAAAAATTACTTAGCTCACTAAATGACAACGAAAATTGGCATCAATGGTTTTGGGAGAATCGGGAAATTGGTTTTCCGTTTGCTGCAAAACAAGCCCGATATAGCTATTGTTGGGATAAACGATACGGCAAACACCGAAACGCTTGCCCACCTTTTGAAATACGATTCAGCGCACGGCAGATTTTTGGGGACTATTGAAATTGCGAATGACACCCTGATTGTGAACGGAAAACCGATACAGGTGTATCACGAAAGGATTCCGGCCAAAATACCACGCACCATGCACGGTGCAGATATTGTTATTGAAGCTTCGGGGATGTTTACCACGCGCGAACAACTGGCGCAGCATCTGAGCTCGGGGGCGCGAAAAGTGATACTTACGTGTCCGCCGAAAGACCAGCTCGACAAAACTATCATCATTGGGATTAATGAAAATACATTGACACCCAGCGACTGCATTGTTTCGAATGCATCGTGTACAGCCAATTGTGTGGCGCCTATGCTGAAAGTGTTGCACGATAGCTTTGGCATTGACAGGGTTTTTATGAATACGGTGCACCCTGCCACGAACAATCAAAGCCTGATTGATGCGCCACGAAATGATTTGCGGCGTTCGCGCACGGCTTTGTCGAATATTATTCCTACCACTTCAACAGCTATAGCGGTGGTGAAAGAGCTGATGCCTTTTTTGGAGGGCAAATTTGATGGTTTTGCTACCCGAGTGCCCGTTGAAGATGGCTCGCTGATTGAGCTAAATGCCCTGCTGCTGAAAAACACGAGCGTGGCCGAAATCAACAAGGTGTTTCTGGAGGCTGCCCAAGGTTACTTGATGGGTGTTTTGGATTATACTGCCGATGCAATTGTTTCGAGCGATATTATTGGCAACTCGCATTCGGCTATTTACGATTCGTTGTGCACACGGGTGCTGCAGGGAAATTTTGTTCAGGTGGTGGGTTGGTATGATAATGAATTTGGTTACTCGAACCGCGTGGTGGATTTGATTGAAAAGATAGCAAAACTTTAGTATCAGGGCAAAAACAAGCAGGCATCGCCGTAGCTTAAAAACCGATAGTTGGTTTGCAAGGCGTGCTCATAAATTGTTTTCCATTGGGGTCCCAAAAAGGCGGATATCAATAAAAGTAAGGTGCTTTTGGGTTGGTGAAAGTTGGTTACCATGCCGTTGATAATGCGGAAACGGTAGCCCGGAAGGATTATGACTTGCGTGGAAAACCGCAACTGTGGCTCTTTGTTGGCCAACAGAAATTGGAGCAAGGCTTGTAGTACTATTTTTGCATCGGTTGCTGCCACCGGAGTTTGGTAGGGCTCCCACTGCGCAACCGTGTTGGGCATTTGGCCTGTTTTCAGATATTTTATGCCGAGCCAATACAGGCTTTCGAGCGCGCGAACGCTGGTGGTGCCTACTGCAATAACAGCACTGGGGGCGGCAAGCAAGGCTTGGAGGAGTTTTTTGTCGATTATTACTTGCTCGGGGTGCATTTGGTGGTGCTGAATGTTGTTGGCGGCAACGGGCTTAAACGTGCCGGCGCCCACATGCAGGGTGATGTTGGCGGTTTTGATGTTTTTGGCTGTTAGTTGCCTGAATAGGCTGCGGGTGAAATGCAAACCGGCGGTGGGTGCTGCCACCGAACCATCGTGATCGGCAAAAACGGTTTGGTAGCGCTGGCTGTCGTGGTGCTCGGCGGGGCGATGAATGTAGGGCGGCAAAGGCACGTTGCCTGCCGATTCTATAATCTGCGCAAAGCAGAATTGTTCGGGCTGCCAGTGGAAACGGATGGAAAACGTTTCATCTTGTTGGCCCAGCAGCGTGGCTGATAAAATGCATGAAACGGAATTTATTTCCACGGGCAATTGCAAGGTGCCGCTTTTCCATTTTTTGGCATTTCCGATAAGGCATTTCCAAACGCAGGTGGCTTGTTGTTGCATGGCTTGGGGAATATCGCTGACGGGCAACTGGGGCTCGAGGCAAAACACCTGTATGGCGGCACCGGTGGGCTTGGCAAATTGCAAGCGGGCGTGTATCACGCGGGTGTTGTTGCGCACCAACAAGGCGTTTGGGGGGAGATAGTGGGCTATTTGGCTGAATTTAGTATCCGCCAAGGTGCTGTTTGCGCTCACCAAGAGTTGGGCATTTTGGCGCCGCTGCGCTGGATACTGGGCTATTTTGCTTTCGGGCAGGGGGTAATCGTAGTCGGAAATATGTAGGCTGGGGCGGTGTATCATTGGGCACATGGTGCGGCAAAATTACAATTCCTCCTGCGTTTCGCATAATAAATTCGTGTTTTTTGCAAGGTATTCTTATTTTTGTAAGGAATTTTACTTGGCGTTGTTTTAGATTATGATTCGGAAAAACCTGCCGTTTGTGTTGCTCACCTTGGGGATGTTTGTGTTGCTGCTTGTGCCTTTTTTGGTGCAACACGGCATGTTTATGGATGGCACGCAATATGCCTGCGTGGCGCGGAATATGGCGGTGGGCAAGGGGAGTTTTTGGCAACCTTGCTTTAGCGACACTTGGTGGAAAAGTTATTCGGGGGTGTTTTTGGAACAGCCGCCGCTGGGCATTTGGCTGCAATCCTTGTTTTTTGGGGTGCTGGGCGAGGGCTTGTGGGTGGAGCGGGTGTACGGCTTTTTGATGGCCGGGATGAACGCACTTTTCATCATTCTTATTTGGCGATTGGTGTTTAAAAACCAGCCCAATTTCAGGTCCTTTTATTGGATTGCTGTGTTGTTTTGGATTTGCATTCCGGTTTGCTTTTGGTCGTTTCGCAATAACATGCTCGAGAACACGATGAGCCTGTTTACGCTTGCCGCCACCTATTTTGCGTTGCGGACGGTGTTGTTGCATGGGTTTACGGCCGTGCATTTGCTTGCGTCGGGACTGTGTGTGTTTTTGGCTACGCTCACCAAAGGCTTGCCTGGCTTGTTTCCGCTGGTGGTTGTGCCGGTGTATTGCTTGCTGTTTCGCCCCATGGGGTGGCGCAAAGCCCTGCTGTATGCTGCTGCCTTGCTGGTGGTTCCACTTGCATGTTATTTGCTTTTGCTGCTCAATGGCGAAGCGGCACATAGTTTGCATTTTTATGTTTTTGGGCGGCTTTTGGGGCGCATCGGCGAGGAGCCCACGACCACCCACCGTTTGGATACCTTGTTTCGGATGTTCACCGAGCTGCTGCCTACCCTGATAACCGTGTTTGTGGTGTTTGTGGTTTCGCGCCTGAGCGGCCAAAAAACGTTTTCGGAAAAACCTTTGCCGCGGCTGGGCACGTTTTTCGTTATCATGGGCTTGGCGGCTTCGCTTCCGCTGATGCTCACCCTGGTGCAAAAGGGCTTTTATTTTGTTCCGGCTTTGCCGATGTTTGCGCTGGGTTTGGCTATTTTTGTTGTGAAGGCGGTTGGGGGGTTTGTGGATAAAATGAATATACATCATTATAAGTATAAGGTGTTTTTGGGGGGTTCGGTGGCGGTGGTGTGTGCAACTTTGGTGGTTTCGGCAAGCAAAATTGGGGGTTTGGCGCGCGATGAGGCGGTGCTACACGACGTGTTTTTGTTTGGCCGCATTTTGCCGAAAGGCTGCATGGCAAAGGTGGATAAAAATGTGTACGATGCTTGGGGTTTTCAATGCTATATGAATCGCTACTACGGCATTTCGTTGGGCATGTCGGATAAGTTTCAAACCACGTATTGGATTAAAACCAAAAACAATAGCCCTGCCGATACCCTTGGGCTGAAAAAAGTGGATTTGCCTACCCAAGTTTATGATTTGTATGTAATCAAACCTTAATTTCATGCTATGAAAACTTATGTGATTGCTTTGTGCTTTGCTGGGTTGTTGTGGGCTTCGTGCGAGCCGAAAACCTGTGTGGATGGTGTCGCCAAATCGAAAAACGAGATTGTGGCTGCCGAATATGCCTTCGCCGCCAAGGCAAAAAACGAGGGCATGGAAGCGGCTTTGCGTTTTTTGCTGCGCCCGATGCGGTGATTAATTTCAACGACCAACTGGTGGTGGGCCGCAGCAATATAAAAGCGCACTATGCCAACAAAAAATATCGTCATGCTTTGCTACAGTGGGCTCCCGTTTTTGTGGATGTGGCGGCTTCGGGCGATTTGGGCTACACCTACGGCAACTATACTTACACGGCCAGCGATTCGCTCGGAAATGCCATTTCCACCAAGGGCATTTTTCATACGGTGTGGAAACGCCAAGCCGACGGACAGTGGCGTTTTGTGTGGGATTGAACGGCTGAACGCGCGCGCAATGGGCAGCGGCGGCGGCTAATGGGTAATTACATGATGCAGGCCGACCAAAAGTTGCTGGGCGCGCTGTAGGTGGGTGTTCGGCCATTGTACATGGCTTTGGCGTAGTACCACGCGCGCTTGCTTTCGTGCTCGGGGGCGAAGGAGCGGGTGTAGCGTCCGCGTTTGACCAGGCCATCGTAGGCAAAGCTTTCTATGGGCGGTGCGCTTTGCTCAAATGGGTCGGTGAAGGCGATAAACACCATGATGGCTTTCATGCTTTCATCCAAGGCGTGGCTGCGCCTGCCTGCAATGGTGATGCTGTTAAAATGCATAAGATGGCTCCCATACATCACATTTCCCCACAGCTCGTGGGTTTGCAGCAAGCCCGGTCCCGAGCTTTTTGCCCAGTCGGGCACGGTGATGCCTAGTTCCTTTTTTTGAGAATCTGTTACCTTTGGATTGTTGCGTATGTAGCGACCAATAAATAATCGCAAGCTGGTGTCGCTGGGGGTGAAACGGAACCCATTTTCGTACATCTTGCGTGCATGGCGCATGGCCACCCGGTCGGCTCGTGTGCAAATGCGGCTGCTCACTATGGCCCAATCGCTATCCCACTGCATTTTTTTTTGCCGGGGGTTTCGGTGAGCCGAATCCACTCCAAATCGGCCGCACTGGACAAAGCCCATGTGGCCTTGTATTTGTTGATGCCGGTCACCAGCGTGCTTTGCCAAATGTGGAACTTTAGGTTGGAGGCGGGAATGTAGTCTTTTTTAGCCATAATTTCTTGGTTTTTACATGTGCGTACCTATTTTTTAGCCGCAATGCCTTGTTTGTTATTGTTTTGGGGCAACACCTTGCGGCAGGGTGCTTGCCCAAAATTTTGAAACTACTGTGCACCCTTGTGGTGCTTTCGTGCCACGCCTTCCATTGCCTGGACGCTTGCGCGAAGCTTTCGTGCCACGCTGCTAGCCTACTACTTGCGTTTTGCAGGGGTGTTCCTAAACTTTTAAGGAATGCCCCTGAAAAATGTAGGGGCGTTCCTACGTTTCGCAGGTGAGCCCCTACAATTCGTGGGGGTATCCCTGAAATCAGCAGGGGCATCCCTGCAACTGTGAGGGGTATCCCTGCATTAAACAGGGAAACCCTTGCTTTTTTAAGGAATTCCCCTGCAATTTGTCAGGGCACGCATCGCAGTTTGGTGCGCTAGCACCACTTCACAAGCCTACTATTTCAATTTTTAAAAGAACTATAGGGTAAAACCACCGTAAAAGTACAAAACTTGAACGAATTGCGCAACAAAAACCCACCATAATTTTTTTGAACGAAATAGCAACGCAACGGCAAGGCGTTTGTGCTTAATAACTTTTTACGACTAACTTAAATTTTGCCACAGCACATTCGCACTGCGCCACCCCTCCACCACCAAAACCTCCGCCTGCTACTTGTAAAAGCCCATTTCCTCCACATAAGCGTGCACCTTTTCGGGAAGAAAAAACCGCACATCTTTCTTCATTTGTATGGCTTTGCGAATAAAACTCGACGAAATTTCCATCATGGGTGCATCCACCCAAGTAACCGCTTCGTGTTCGCGCAAAGCGCCCCCATCGCCGCAAGGGCGGGGATACACATACAAGGGATAGTGCTGCAAAATCATTTCCCAGTTTTTCCATTTCTTGAAATTGCTTAGGTTGTCGGCACCCAGGATGAGCGCGAATTTTTTGTGGGGGTACTTCTCGCTCAACACCGCCAGGGTGTTGATGGTGTAGCTTGGCAGCGACAATTTAAACTCCACATTGGAAACCTGAAAGCGGTAAAAATCCTCGATGGCGCGTTGCACCATAGCATAGCGATGCCGGTTGGCCAACAAGCTGTCTTTGCTCTTGAGCGGATTTTGCGGCGACACCACAAAACATATCTCGTCCAAATCGGTAAACTCCAACATGTAGTTGGCAATGGCCAAGTGCCCAATGTGTATGGGATTGAATGAGCCGAAATACAGTCCTGTTTTCTTCGAATTTTGTAGCATCACCACTATTTTTTATTTTGAGTTTCGCATCCTATATTTAAAAACCTTCATTCCGAATTTCCACCCCCAACTTGCCCATTCCGAGCCATCGCCTTGGCATTGTGCCGCCCCTACTCCGCCCCTTTTTGCGCACCTTTTTTCCACTTCTCCTTGTCAATCAGCTCGCCCGTTTCGGTAAAATGCTTCCATTTCCCCTGCTTCACCCCTTCTTTATAGGCACCCTCAATTTTAATCACCCCACTGTCGTAATAAAACTCAGCATCGCCATCGGGCAGCCCCTCCGAAAAATTCAACATCGCCTTTCGGTTACCGTTTTCATAAAATTCGCGATACACATCCACAATTTTATCCTCCTCAAAAGTCAACTCCACGCGGGTGGTTTGCTTGTCGTTGTCGAAATAAAACATAGCAATACCGCTCGCCTTACCCTCTTTGTAGGTCACCGCACTTTTAATTTTGCCACTCTCAAAATAGCTACGCCACAGCCCTTCGGGTTTGCCGTTCACCAGTCGTCCTTCGGCACTAATGGTGGTGCTGTCGGCATAATACGTTTTATAGGGCCCCGTTTTGGAACTCGCTGCCGGTTCAACCACAATTTTAAACCCACCCGAATCGATCTCGTTCAAGTAAAGTTCTTCGGCCGCCGATTCAATGTTTTCCAGCTCGCTATCAAACCCTGCTTCCTCATCAAAACCCGCATACAGCTTGGTTTTATACATGCCTCCGTCGGCCACCAACTGAAACCCAATCAGCGTAAACCCCAAAATCACATCCTTATTCTCTTTAATGCCCACCCGCTTGGTGGTGTTGCTGTAGTAATACAAATGTTGGTAAATCTTAGGCATTTGCACAAAAGCCGAAATATTCGCCTTGGAATCGAAGTTGCCCAAAAACTTCATAAAATCCGCATTATGCGACAAGGTTTTGCCCACAGTGTAATCGTCAATCATATCCATCAGGCACGAAGGCGAGTTGCTCAGCACCACATAGTCGTCCATTATGGTGTAATACGGTTTATCGAACTTGCTAAACAGTTTGCCGAAAAACAGCTTCAAAAACCAGCCATACTCCAGATATTTAATCGTATAGTTCTTATATTCCGTGTCGTTAAACTTCACCAGGCCCAGGGTTTTGCGCCGCACTTTTTTCGTAATCTTATCCATGCCCTCCTGTGCTTTCGCGATGTCAGAAGCATGAATCAAGGCAATGGCGTCGTCTTCGCGCATGTTGGCCGATGGCTGCAACTTCACAAAAGCAATTTCGCTACCTATCCAACCAAAAAAATCCTCCTCCAAATTAATCTTCAAATACTTCTCCACCTTCTTAATTGTCTTCGCATAATCCTGCGCCTTCGTGGTATCCTCCGACTTGTACACCGCTTTCAATTTATCAAAAAACGACTCCTGATTATCAAAACTCATAGAAACATACAGTGCCGCCTTATCCGAAATCACCTCATAGGCCTTCCATTTCCCGGGTGCCACATTGGCCAAGGCTTTAAAATACGAAGGCAGACTATCGTTCACGCTGGTGTAGCCATCCCATTGCAGCTTTTCGGCATCAAAGGTCACATTAAACGCCGAAAAATACAGGTTCTCACTCATCGATTTCACCATAGCCGACGACTCCGACAGATAGCACCGCAGATAATCATCCAACTGGCTAAAATTCAAATAAAAATTAAAAAGTTTGTTGCCTTTAATTTCGGTTGAAACAAAGCGCACCCGCTCATTTTTCGTCCAATACTCGCTATCCTTCTCATGAATGGATTTCTCGATAAGCATAGGCGAATAGCTGCACACCATAATATTATCGATAAAGCAAATCGACAAAATTTCGTTCGAGTTACTTTTCACCAGCTCCAATATCTCCACATTTTCGAAATTGCGTTTCGTCATCGTGTAATCAAAATAGCCCAGCAGGTCTTTGATATAGTTCTTTAAAAACGAAATCTTCGAAGCTTTTTTCAAATCAATCGCAAAAATAAAATCATAATCCGTTGCCGAAGTCATTTGCGCAGCAATCACCAGTTGGCGCTCCGAAAACAACATATCAAGGGTTTTGTTTCCCTTAATCAAAGAATCCAATTGCATGGCACTCTGGTTCAACTTATCAAACTTGGGGCTACCCAGCAAATGCTTCCACATTTTGCTCTCGCTCAGCGTCGACCATCCTTGCGTCAGGTTCGAAGTTTCTATAATAAAAACCGCTTCTTTTGGAATAACCGTCAGTGCATTCCGCTTGCCCGATTCCCCAAAATAGAAATAAGCAATACTCCCCACAATAAGTAATAGTATTATCAATAGCCACAAAACTATTTTCAAACCTCTCCGTTTTTTTTCCATAGCGTAAAAATTTATTACAAAAATAAGCGAAAATTTATCAGATACAAATAAAAAATTAGTTCCTTTATAGCTAAAAATCAATTTTTTAAAAATAATTATCGTTAACCATCAAAAAATCATTGTTTTTCAATTTGAATTACATTAATTTTACATAAAATTTTTGAAACATGAGAACCAAAAAAATTATCGTAACAACTATCATTCTATTTATTGTATTATTACCATTAATAATGTGGACAATATGGCTGCTCACACCCAAAAAGCCATTCAAGATACTTATTGTGGATAAAACCGTTTTAAACCAATATGCCCGCGAACATCGCGGATTAAACTATTTACTTAAAAACAACAAATATTCCAAACCCGATGGAAATTTCTATCAGGTTAAATCCGATTATTACGGTTTTTTTCCATTAGAAAACAAGCAATACGAAATCCACGACTTGAGCAAATTCACCGAACCTCAGCTCGATAGCATGGCCGATTATTACGATGCCGTGTATTATGCCGACTCCTATGGAATGTATTATAACGAATGGTATCGCGATACGCTACAGCAAGAACATTCCGAAAAAATATACGGAGGCCTCGATGCCCAAGATTTGATGATTATAAAGAAGATGAAAGCGCGCAAAAAACTAATTGTAACCGAATTTAATTTTTTCGCCTCTCCCACGCCCTATGGCATACGCCGCGATTTGGAAACCACATTCAACTTAAAATGGACCGGATGGACCGGGCGCTATTTCGATATTCTCGATACGCTTAAAAACCCTGAGTTGCCACATTGGGTGGTGCGTTTGTATCGCGAGCAGCATAATTATCAATGGCCGTTCACCAAATCGGGAATTGTTTTTGCTCACGAAGACAGTCGGGTGGAGGTTCTCGAAAATGGTAGAGATCTCGATTTAGAAGTTCCATACATAAAATCCTTTTATAGTTCTACCCAAAAATATGGCATCCCCGATGTGCTTTATTATCCCTATTGGTTTGAAATTACCTACAGCACCGACACATCCAATCATGTCTTTTCCTATTATCAGCTCATGCCAAATTCCAGAGGCGATTCCATATTACAACATCAAGGAATTCCAAAACTATTTCCTGCCGCTTTTGAACACACGCAAGATTATAAGTTTTTCTATTTTGGTGGCGATTTTGTTGATTACCCTGCTAACTTTAATTTTGTACAGCTAAAAGGAATCTATTATTTTCACTTGTTTTTGCTTGGCAAACCCACACCCAACGAAACCGACCATTTCTATTATCGTTATTATACTCCATTGGTCGAAACCATTCTTGACGATTATTATAAGAGTATGAAAAACGGCAAATAAAGAAACCGTTTTCTTTTGTAGGCAAACAAAACCTATGAATTGCATTTCAATAACACCCCACTATGGAGTTTCGCTATTCGTTTTTAATTTATCTGATACACCTTTAACCACAATCAGGTATAAAATCAAGTTTTATATGCAAACGCAGGGATTAAAACATTATGGATTGGATGTAGAACCAAATCCTTTACGAATCATATTACCCCAGCGTCTTTCGCCAACTAGATAAAGATAGTTCCCTTTTAAAGCGAACCAAACTAACATAGGATGGAAAGTAATCGGTTCCATAAACGCCATATAAACTAATTTAAAAATATCCCCACGTTTCTTGTACTTGTGATACGAAAGTTCTTCGAACAAAATTGAAGCAACCGAGAAAGTAACTCCAAAACAATAGGCAAAAGCAAACATAAGCGAAAATATAACCCAATTTGGATTACCCAGACCAATAATTAATAGAAAATACAATATCCCGAAAAACTCCACAAAAGGAGCAAACCATTCAAATACAACCCAAAAAGAAAAACTAATCATACCAACAAATCCATAAATTGGATTAAGAAACATTTTACGATGAAGTAATAATGTTGCAATAGTACCACGTGTCCAGCGTGTCCGTTGACGTGATAAAATCTTAAATTTTGAAGGAACCTCTGTCCAGCATAAAGGGTCAGGGATATAAACAACACGATATTTTTCTTTAATATCGTGCATATATCTTCTCATCCGAACAATCAATTCTAAGTCTTCACCTAAAGTGAGCGAACTATACCCACCAATCTTCACAACAATTTCCCTATCAAACATGCCAAATGCTCCCGAAACGATTAGCAGTCCATTTAACCGGCTCCACGCCATGCGTCCCATCAAAAAAGACCGTGTATACTCTAAAACTTGAGCACGACTTATTAAATTTTGTGGAACCGTAACCTCAACCACTTTTCCGCTAACAACTTTACACGAGTTAATAATACTAATGGTTCCACCCGTTGCAATAACTTTTTTATCAGAAGCTTCCAAAAATGGTTTAACCATTTTAACCAATGCATCACTTTCCAAAACACAATCAACGTCAATGGCTAAAAAATATTTATGTGTTGAGATATTTAGACCTGCATTGATTGAATCTGCTTTCCCTCCATTTTCCTTGTCTATAACAATTAGTTTTGAAAACGAATCGTTTCTCGATCTATAAATACCATTTACAGGTCTTGTAATTAGAACACTATTGTAATAAAAATCAATCTTAATCAAATCAAATTCTTTAATAATTTTTTCAAGAGTATCATCAGTACTTGCATCATTTACAATGATTACATCATAACTATTATAATGCAATGCCAATAGCGAACGAATATTATCTATAATCGTTTTCCCTTCATTATGACAAGCAGCAATAACTGAGATTGGTGGAACATAAGGAGATGAAAGGATTTCCGAGTAATCAACAAAACTATTCTTAAGCATATACTTTCTCATTTCCAAAGCCGAAATCAATGAGAGCAAAAAATAACTACCGAACAATAAAGAAGTATAAATAAAAATACCAGATTCGAAAAAGATTTTAAAATAATGAAAAATTTCGTACATAATTATTCAGTATTAGATTCTTTAATTTGGTTAATTAATCCCTCAAGGTTTTCAATATTGCTATCCAGTAATTCTTTCAACTTCGCCTCACCAAAATCCTTCATGGTCAGCAGTCCCTTTACTGCATTTAACGACCTATTGATATACCCTTCTTCAATAATTTTTGCAAAAAATTCTAAACATCCGGTGCACGGTCTCTCACTAACAATTTGAACAATCGAAGTCTGATTGTTTGGAGTTTGCAAATCATAATTATCAATCAGCACTTTTGAACTTTCCTCCGTGTCAATATTTCCTAATGCAATAATAGCCGCCGCACAAATGCGTTCGTCGTGACTTGCTAAAAATCTACCTATACGTTCGATATATTCGAACCGCTTGAATAAACCCACCGTCTGTAAACCGAAAATTACAACAGATGTATTCTTATTATCTAGTAATTTTAAGTATGGGTCGATATCAACAATCTGCTTCAGTAAAAATCCAAAAACATGTAATTTTCCCCATTCTGTCAAAGTAACACTTTCTTTTTCAAGATATTTAACAGGTTGTGTGGGATTCAGCTTTGTCCATGCTATTCTAGCCTCAACTTTTAATATAATGTTTTTTTGATTCAAATTATTTTCAACATACGGCAATGCTTTATTAACACCCATCTCAGCAACTTCCCTAAATCCTTTTGCTCTAATATACCAAAATTGACTTTTCACTTTTTTAAGAGTGAATGTATCGAGATTAATATCAAAAAATAGTTTTTCAAGTTTATAACCATATATTCCTATAAATTGTGAATGAAGTTTTATTATTTCCTGAGTTAATATTTTTCTTTTAAATCTGGAATTAATAATTTTCTTAAAATATAAACTATCGATACTATATTCTTCATCAAAAATAATACGTATAAGTTCGTCAAGAAATTCTAACCTAAGTTTTTGAGCTTTTTTGTCGAAATGATCATAATAAATTTTGTGAGCGGGAATGCCAATAATAAACAAGAAAATAATTGATATTAAACCAACCAATAAAAAAATTAATATTTTTGCAAAAAATGATGTCTGGTAATCTTCTTTAACAAGCTGAATATATGTTTTTTGAGGCTTAGTTTTAAAATGGTATGATTCGGAAAAATAAGGCATAAATGTTTCAACATTGTTGATACTATCAACATATTTCTTATAACCCTCAGATGTGGTACTTTTAATTGATGGAATAGAATCTTGAGCATATACATTTGATATCCAAAATATAGAAAAGACAACAAACAATAGCCAAATAATTTTCTTCATAATATTTGTTTAAAAAAGATAATAAAATGAAGTGCCTAATGTAATTCTGTTCCTGTATGAATTGACAATATACTCTTCATAAGCATAACCTAATACAAACTTAAACATATAATGGCTTAAAAACCGATGATTATATTGAAGTTCGGCATTCAATGAATTTAAGTAATACACATGGGCATCATTTGGATGAAAATATTGTTCATCAGGAGAATTCCCATAGCCCAGGGTGAGTTTAATATAATTATCAAGTTTATTAAAGCATTTGCGAAAAACAAATTGGTAAGAACCAGAGATTCCATTGTTTTTCAATAATATATACGGTCGCAAAGTAAAAGCAAGCGATTTAATATATTTTGAAACAGACCCTGTAAAAATTATTGCTTTTGTGGTATCAAAAGCCAAATATCTTATCCCAAATGACACATCAAACTTTCTTGGCAGTCTTTGATAATACTCAACCCCTGCTTTATACTTTGGGAAAAGAATACTTGGCGAATAACCAGCATTAAAATAAAAATAAGACCCATTATCAAATTTCGGATATGCATCAAATTCTAATTGAAAACCGCTTTCACCAAACCTATAACCATAGTTTAATCTGCCAAAAAACATTCCAATATTAGTGTTTCTCTGATATTCAATATAAGCAAGTTGCCAATGAGCATCAAATGGTTGAAATAAATTGTAAAAATAGTTTATCGAAATAATATTTTTCATCATATTCTCACGCACAATTGTCAACAAGTCTTTTGCCGAGTTTAAATTTGGATATTTTATTAACAAAGTATCTAAAATAGATTTTGCTTGTTTATCGTTGCCCGATAAACTCAAGGTTTTAGCTTTCTTTATTAATAATGTTGAATCCTTTGAATAAAATCGTAATGCATTATCCACATTAAACAAAGCATAAGAATAGTTACAACTCCATATCCCAATATCCACCTTAGTATATAGCGCTTCGTAATTTGAACTGTCGATTTGAAGTGCTTTTTGTATATAATATGCAGCTGAATCAAATTTATCCATCCATGCAAATATCCTACCAGTAAAAATTAAAACATCCAAATTTTTGTCATCTCTAATAAGTATTTGGCGAGAAAGATCTAAAGCATCTTTATAATTTCCTTTATAACCTAAAGACTTAAGTTTTTTAATAAGCAAAGTCGTATTATTTGGATAGAATTTCAAAGCGTTTTCTACATCTGTCAATGCTGCTAAATAATTTCCACTCCACAAACCAATATCAACCTTAGAAATAAGTGCATCATAATAAGAACTATCAATTTGTAAAGCACGATTTATAAAAATTGAGGCAGAATCAAAAACTTTTATCCATGAATATATTCGCCCTGTATAAACCAACACATCAATTTTATTATTGTTGTTAGCAAGCAATTGACGTGAGAGATTTAAAGCGTCTGCATATTTACCCGATAAACCCAAAGCTTTGAATTTCTTTATTAATAAAGTAGTGTCATTTGGATAAAAGTTTAAAGCTCTTTCAACATCTTCCAAGGCACTTATGAAATTCCTATTCCACAACCAAATATCAACTTTGGCAATAAGTGCATCATAATAAAGACTATCAATTTGTAAAGCACGATTTATGAATATTAAGGCAGTATCTAATTTGTTTTGCCATGAATATATGCAACCCGTGAAAACTATAACATCCAATTTGTTATTATTGCCACTGAGTATTTGACATGAAAGATTTAAAGCTTCTTTATATTTTCCGGACAATCCTAACGATTTTAACTTCTTAATCAATAATGCTGTGTCATTTGGATAGAATTTCAACGCTTTATCAACATCATTTAATGCGGTCGAATAATTATGGCTTATCAAACCTATATCAACTCGAGTAATGTTTGCATCATAATAAGAACTATCGATTTGTAGAGCCCTATTAATGAACAAATATGCCGTATCATATTTGTTCATCCATAAATTTATTCGCCCTGAAAGAACAATTGCATCAAGATGATTTTTATTAATGTTGAGTATTTGTTGATTAATTTTTAAAGCTTCCTTATAATTACCGGTTAACCCTAAAACTTTGGATTTTTTAAGTAATAAAACCGTATCGTTTGGATAAAGATTTAGCGCGTTCTCAATATCTATCAAAGATGTTGAATAATCACAGCTCCAAAGCCCAATATCAATAATAGAATTAAGGGCTTCATACAATGTGCTGTCAATTTCTAATGCACGGTTCAAGTAAAAACGTGCCGAATCAAAGTTATTCATCCATGCATATATTTTTCCATTAAGTACTAATCCATCAATATAATTTCTATTCTCATGGAGAATTTGCTGATTAAGTATTAAAGCTTCTTTATATTTTCCAATTTTAGCAGAGTCCTTAGCGGTAATAAATACCTTATCTAAATCCAAGAATTGTTTATCCTGAGATTTTAGCATTAAACTCGAAAACAATAAAAAAAATAATAGTATTGGTTTTTGCATAAAAAGAATCTTAAGTACTAAATCATTTTTTTTGCTTCTGTTATCGCTTTCTTGCATTGAATTTCGAGTTCAATTACCAGCGAAGGAATCCTTTTCATGTCTTTTTTACTACTTATTATTGAAACCATTTGTTCTGTGATGGCATTTGCAGTATAAATTCCCAAAAAGGTTAATTGCCGTGAAAGTTTTTCACATTGCTCCAAAAGACCTTTGCAATTGATCTCCTGCAAATTTTGCCTAATAATACTTAGTGTATCATTTGTAATATCGATAAAATGTTTAAGAATTTCATTCATATAATCTTTATCACCCTCTGTAATCTGCTCCAGCTGTTCACGATCAATCATCTGAACATACGTTTTTATATTTTTCTTAGGAGTTTTATACAGCAATTCATTAACCTTATTGATTAAATCAACCGGATTAAACGGTTTAGTGATAAAATCGTCAGCTCCCATTTTTAGAATTTCTTGCTTCTCATTTTCATCATTAAGTTTTGTTAAAATAATAACAGGAGTATTCTTTTTCAAAACAGTCCTTAAATGATGTAATAACTCGAAACCAGTATGAAAAGTTATAAAAAGATCTGTAATAATTAAATCGTAAGAATTTGTATTTATCTCTGAAAGTGCTGATTCGCCATTTTTTACCAAAGTAACAACATGTCCATTTTTGTGCAAATAGAAATTAAGAGCAAAAGCTACGGCATTTTCATTTTCACATATAAGAATATTCATCTTTTATTTAAATTTTAAAGAAACATCATAATAAAATTAATTATTATTTTTCACAAATTTATTGCTTTTTTAACATAATTAGGCAATTTCAGTTATAAAAATAGCTAGATCATAAAAAGTCAATAAATATAAAGCCTAAAATTAAAAGAATCTAGCATCTCGAAATTGTTTTTACTTCTAATAATCTGCATTTTACAGGTAATGAATAATAAGACATGAAAATGCATTAATTTACAATTATTATTATTAAAAAAGTTTCAGCATTTGTATTTCATTCTCTACAAATAAAATTTTAATGCATTAAACGAGATTTATAATAATATGTTTCTAAACTTCTCTTGTTTAAATTCTAATTTTTTAAATTAAAACGAATTATTATCACTGACAATTATAAATAGCCTCAGACTTTAGATTGTAAAAAACAAAAAAATCTTAGTATGGAAAATTCTTTAATTCATTCATAATCTGTGATTAGTTTTAATTAAAAATAATTCTTATCAAAAAAAATAGCGTAAAAACATTTTGTAACAAAAATTTAATTATCTTTGCAGTCCATTTTTAAAAACCGTTAAATCCTTTACAATGTACGCAATAGTTGAAATAGCTGGACAACAATTTAAAGTAGAAAAAGAACAGGAAATATTTGTTCATCGTTTAGAAGGCGAAGAAGGAGCAACTGTTACTTTTGACAATATATTACTCTTAGAAAATGCTGGTAAAATTGCAGTTGGGGCACCTAAGGTTTCTGGAGCTTCTATCACAGCAAAAATTCTGACACATATTAAAGGTGATAAAGTTATTGTTTTCAAGAAAAGAAGAAGAAAAGGTTATCAGAAATCGAATGGTCACAGACAATATCTGACAAAAATTCAGATCGAAAACATTAACTCTTAATTATTTGTTGAAAATTAAAATTTAAAATATATGGCACACAAAAAAGGTGCTGGTAGTTCGACCAATGGTCGCGAATC
The DNA here is from genome assembly GCA_037128515.1 of Bacteroidota bacterium. Classification (GTDB taxonomy): domain Bacteria; phylum Bacteroidota; class Bacteroidia; order Bacteroidales; family CAIWKO01; genus CAIWKO01. The sequence goes on from JBAXWF010000040.1 coordinate 23,370, forward strand.
GCACAGTAAACGTTTAGGAATAAAAGTATTTGGCGGCCAGTTCGCACAATCAGGTAATATTATTGCTCGACAACGAGGAACCGTTCACCATCCTGGCTTAAATGTCGGTATGGGTAAAGATCACACATTGTTTGCGCTTATTGATGGTATTGTTGAATTTAAAAAGAAAAAAGATGCAAGATCATACGTATCAGTAATTGCTCTTGAACAACAAGATACCGTTAAGAATTAATAAAAAGATATTTTATTAGAAAATCTCCGGTTACTTTTGTGATCGGAGATTTTTTATATGGACAATATCCATTATTTTTGTAAAAAAAATCAGCATGATACAATTAAGTATTTTACGAAACGACCCAAAATCTATTATTCAAAGACTATCTATAAAGAATTTTAAAGCAGCAAACCTTATAGATGAAATTCTTTTATGCGATGATAATCGTAGAATTACTCAAAAAACACTGGATGATAATTTAGCTCAATCTAACAAAATCGCGAAAACTATAGGCGACTTTTATAAATCAGGTAAAATTGAGGAAGCTAACCACCTTAAAGAAGCTACGGTTGAACTAAAGAAAAATGCTAAGAATATTGAAGAAAATCTTAAAGCTTTAGAAGCTACTCTAAATAAACTTTTAGTACAATTACCAAATCTACCCCATATTTCTGTAAAACCGGGAAAAACTACTGAAGACAATGAAATTGTTTTTTCTGATGGAAAGATACCTGATTTACCAAAAGCTGCTTTACCACATTGGGATTTAGCTTCAAAATATAATATTATTGATTTTGAACTTGGCAATAAAATCACAGGGGCAGGGTTTCCGATTTACAAAGGAAAAGGAGCAAAATTGCAACGAGCTTTAATTAATTTCTTTTTAGATAGTGCTATTGATGCCGGTTTTATTGAAATTCAACCGCCTTTGATGGTTAATGAAGCATCTGCTTATGGAACTGGTCAATTGCCTGACAAAGATGGTCAGATGTATTATGCTTGTGCAGACAATTTATATTTAATTCCTACAGCTGAGGTTCCTGTTACAAATTTGTATCGTGATGTGATTTTGAAAGAGAACGATTTTCCAATAAAAAATGTTGCCTATTCTTCTTGTTTTCGACGTGAGGCCGGATCATACGGAAAAGATGTGAGGGGGTTAAACCGACTTCATCAGTTTGATAAAATTGAGATTGTACAGATTCAACATCCTGCCAGGTCATACGAAACTCTTGAAGAAATGCGCGAATATGTTTGTGGTTTGTTACGAAAACTTGAACTCCCTTTTCGAGTATTGAAACTTTGTGGTGGGGATATGAGCTTTACTTCAGCACTGACATATGATTTGGAAGTTTTTTCTGCAGCACAAAAAAGATGGCTCGAAGTGAGTTCTGTGTCGAACTTTGAAAGTTTTCAGGCAAACAGAATGAAACTTCGTTATAAAACCGACGATGGAAAAATAAATTTTGCACATACACTAAATGGAAGTGCTTTAGCGTTACCAAGAATAGTAGCATCATTATTAGAAAATAATCAAACAGAACAAGGAATAATAATCCCAAAAGCGCTTATAAAATATACTGGATTTGCTATCATCAATTAATTTTTGTTTATGAAGATTTTAAATTTTTGTTTTGTAACTATTTTTTCAGTGATTTTATTTTCGTGTAACAATAGTATGCAAGAGAAACAAATATCGCAGATCGACAGTTTATATAAAGTTGTTGATTCCGTTAGCTTTAAATTAAACAAAATAAATAAAGATACTATTAAGAATAGGTTTCAATTATTCAAAGTAATGAATGATACTGTTTCGAAACACTTTCATGAGGTTAGAAACGATGAATCATGGAGCTACATCTGTAATTTTCAAAATGTGAGAAAACCTTTTAAAACCATGGTTTTTAACTACGATTTATACAAATCAAACATAGATTCTTCTAAAAAACAACTTATAGACCTGAAACATGATGTTGAAAAAGGACTCGTTAAAGAAAAAAATGTTAATTCCTATTTAAAAATCGAAAGTCAGTTGATTAACACTGTTTGTATAAAGGTTATGAAAAATATTGATCAGGTGAATGCGCAAATGAAAAATTTTGACACTGTTCAGCCATACCTTTTTAATCTTATTAAAGAACACAAAGCCAAGTAATAATATTAATTTTCGCAAATTAATAACTCCCGAAGTGGAAAAACAATGAATTTATTTAAATGGCACTATTTATTTGGATTTTTAATGTCGTTATTTATTTTTTCGGGGGTTACTGTGTGCTGCCAAACCAATACCACCGAACAACTCGCTATTCAATATTATCAAAATAAAGAATTCGACAAAGCGGTTTTGTTGTTTGAGGACCTTTATGGAAAAACACCGAATCCATTTATTTATGACTATTACTTCAACTGTTTGCTTGAATTAAAAGATTATAAAAAAGCCGAGAAATTTTTATTGAAACAAATTAAAAAACAACCTGCAAATGTTTCTTTTTTGGTTGATTTGGGTTATGTTTATTTAACAGAAGAAAATCAGGATGCTGCAAGAAAACAATTTGAATCGGCAATAAAATCGTTAATTGCTGATAAGGACCAAGTGATATTACTCGCTAATGCCTTTCTTATTCGAAATCAGACGAATTACGCACTGAAAACATACGAGCAAGGACAAAAACTGTTGAAAAACTATTATGGTTTTAATTTGGAACTTGCTGAAATTTATTTTAAAAAAAATGATCTTCAATCGGGTTTTAATCAATATTTTGATTTTATTGGTAATAATCCGAACGAATTAGAACAAGTTGAATCGAAATTTCAGGATTTATTATTAAATGATGCTGATAATACAAAAAATGATTTGTTTAAATCATCGCTATTGCAGCGCATTAAAAAAGATCCTGATGTGAAAGCCTACCCGGTTTTATTGCTGTGGTATTTTATTCAGGAAAAAGAGTTTGCTGCTGCAATTACACAAGCAAAAGCCATTGACAAACGATTTAATGAAGATGGCGCCCGCATTATTTCGCTTGCACGGATTAGCGCATCGAACAATTTTTATGATGAAGCTATTGAATGTTACGATTATATTATTACAAAAAAAGGAGAAATGTCGCCTTATTATGAGGCGAGCTTGGTTGAAAAACTGCAAACAAAATATCAAAAAATTACAAGCGTGGCAAATGTCAACATTATAGATATTGAATCGCTTGAAAAAGAATATTATTCACTGTTGAGTGGAATTGAAGGAAGCAATTATGGTATGGATTTGATAAAAAATCTTGCTCATTTGCAGGCTTTTTATTTAAACAAGCCTCAACAGGCAATAGAATTGCTTCAGAAGGCATTAAAATATGAGAATGTTTTGGCTGACAAAATTGCATCGTGCAAAATTGAACTCGGAAATATTTATTTGTTGACCGGAAATGTGTGGGAGGCAAGTTTATTATACTCGCAGGTTGAAAAAGCTTTTAAAAATGATGTGTTGGGTTACGAAGCAAAGTTTAAGAATGCTCTTTTGTATTATTATATTAACGAGTTTAAATATTCAAAAGCACAACTAGATGTGTTGAAAGCTGCTACTTCGAAGCTAATTGCCAATGATGCTATTGAACTTTCGTTGTTAATTAGCGACAACATGGATGCAGATAGCAGCTTTACAGGTTTGAAAATTTTTGCACGAGCCGATTTATTATTGTTCCAAAATAAAGATGATCTTGCCTTAATAACAATCGATTCGATTAGCATGATTGGGCTGACACATCCGCTTTTTGATGATGTTTTATTAAAAAAAGCAAAAATAAAAATCCGGCAAGAAAAATATGCTGAGGCCGACAGTTTGCTTGAGAAATTAGTAGCTTTTTATCCGGATGATATTTTGGCGGATAAAGCATTATATATGCTTGGACAGTTAAACGAAACCAAATTAAATAACAAAACACGTGCTATGGAGTTTTATCAAAAATTGCTGACGGATTATCCGGGAAGTATTTTTGCTGTGGATGCACGCAAGCGTTTCAGAAATTTAAGGGGAGACAAAATTAACTGATGAAGAATTTTGTAAAACCCAAAAAATATTTCGGACAGCATTTTTTGAAAGATGAAGATATTGCATGCAAAATAACTGAAAGTTTGAGCTTACATCACTGTTATAAAAAGGTTTTGGAAATTGGACCGGGTATGGGTGTTTTAACCAAATATCTTGTGAAATCGCCAAATTACGAAACTTTTTTGATTGAAATTGATAATGAAGCCTATGAGTTTTTGCAAGAGAATTTTGGTGAACTTGGGCAGCGAATTCTTCATTACGATTTTTTAAAATTTGATATTGCAGGTTTTTTTAGCGAGCCTATTGCTATAATTGGCAATTTTCCATACAACATTTCGAGCCAAATATTGTTTAGGGTGTTTGATAACCGAATCAGGGTGTTTGAAGTGGTGGGAATGTTTCAGAAAGAAGTTGCCAAACGTATTGCTGCTGGTCCCAACTCGAAAGATTACGGTATTTTAAGTGTGTTAATGCAGGCTTTTTACGATATCGAATATTTGTTTACTGTGGAGGAGGATGTTTTTTATCCGCCTCCTAAAGTAAAATCGGCGGTGATACGGTTGAAAAGAAATGATGTGGAAAAATTGGATTGCGACGAAAAACTTTTTACCGTGGTGGTGAAAACCGCTTTTAATCAGCGAAGGAAAACGCTGCGAAACGCACTGAGTTCGGTAAATATTGCTAAAGAATTGCTTAATGCGGAATTGTTTTCGAAACGTGCAGAACAATTAACTGTTGCGCAATTTGTTGAAATTACAAATATGGTTCGAATATAAGGGGGCGAGTTAAATGGCGCCTTCTGAATTTTTCATAACATTATAAAGAAATTCGCGTGCACGAAATAGCTGTGCCTTTACGGTGCCAAGAGGGAGATTTAATTTGTCGGCAATTTCTTCGTACGAATATTCTTCGAAATAACGTAATGTGATTAATTCGCGGTAGTGCGGTTTGAGTTTCTCTACCACTTGATGCATGAGTTTTATTTTTTGTTTTTCGATAAATTTTTCTTCGGGATCTTGATCGTTGCAGGGGAGAAAATTAGCCATTTCGCCACCATTTTCTTCGTCGATGGTTCGATTTATGGATAATAGGTCCATTTTTTTTCGCCGCATAAAATCGATGGCATTGTTGGAGGCGATTTTGAACAACCAGGTGCTGAAAGCGTAATCGGGAGCGTATTGATCGAGTTTTTTGAATGCTTTGCCAAAGGCTTCTATGGTTAAATCTTCGGCATCGTCGGGGTCGTTGGTCATTTTTAACAGCATGAAGTAAATGGCATCCTTATAGTTTCCCATCAACGAAGCATACGCACGTTGGTCGGAATTGCCAACGGCAAGTTGAACTAGGGCGTAGTCGCGCTGTGCTTTTTCGGTGAGATTTGGATTTACTTCCATTCGCGTTGTTGTTTTGTCAGGTTTGAAAGCATGACATACAAATTAAAAATGATAAAAAACAACTCAAAAAAAGGCGAAAATAATAAAAAATCTTTTTCTTTCAACCGCATCATCGCATTTTTTGTTATGATGAGTTGGCTTGCCACTCTTATAATTAGTAACGTTGCTAGAGTTATTATAGTATATAGGGTGGGATAAAGTGCGATAATTGTTGCTGCTAAACCATAGAGCAACAGGGTGGTGAATGGAAATAGGCTTAGCAAAAATTTGTGTTTAAATTTATAATATTGGCCTGTAGTGGCATGGCGTTTTTTTTGAAATATCCATGACGAGAAATTGGTTTTGGGTTCGGAGATGGTGTGCGATGGGTGCGAAAACTCACAGCGGGTATTTTTGCGTGTGGCGTTGGCGTTTACAAACAAATCGTCGTCGCCGGAGCTTACTTTATAGTGGCTTACGAAGCCTTTTTTATCGAGAAAAAAACTTTTGCGATAGGCCAAATTTCGACCTACGCCCATGTAGGGTATGCCGATGCGGGCTAGCGAAAAGTATTGCAGGGCTATCATCAATGTATCAAAACGGATGAGTTTGTTGAGCAAGCCTTTTTGAGTGGCGTAGCCTCCGTAGCCCAACACTATTTGGGTTTTGGGATTCGAAAATTGCGCTTGCATTTGGCTTATCCAAAGGGGGTTGGCTGGATGGCAATCGGCATCTGTTAATAGTATGATTTCGTTTTTAGCCGATTTTATTCCTAATGAAAGTGGAAATTTTTTTCCTTGAAAAAAGTTTTTGTTTTCTTGTATGTGCAACACTTTTAGTCGGGGGTATTGGCGTGCCAAATCGTTCAGTAAATAGTTGGTATCGTCGTCGGAGCGGTCGTTTACACAAATTACTTCAAAGTTTGGGTAATCTTGTTTTAGTATGATGCTTAGGTTTGCTTCTAAATTATAATATTCGTTTCGTGCACAAATTATGATGGACACGGGTTGCTGTTGGGCTGCAGTTGGTTTGTTCCCGGCAAGGGAAAAAGCGGGAAAAATGCCCCAAAAATAGATTAATTGTATGATAAACACCAAAGCGATGGCAAAATACAGATAGAGCTGAAAATTGTCAGCAACGAAATTGTGAAAGCTCATTTGTGTGTGTTCTTATGCAAAATTAGAATTAAAGTGGTTTTTAATGTGCAGTTTGTAAAAAACTTATAAACTTTTGGGTGTTGATTAATGTGTATGCGTAAATTTGCAGCATGAAATTTACTTTAGAGCACCAGGATGTTGAAACCCGGGCGCGGGCGGGGCGGATTGAAACTGCCCACGGCAACATTGAAACACCTATTTTTATGCCTGTGGGCACGGCTGCCACGGTGAAAGCTGTGCATCAGCGCGATTTGGTTACAGATGTGAACGCGCAAATTATATTGGGAAATACGTATCATTTGTATTTGCGGCCTGGGCTGGATGTATTGCAAACGGGGGGTGGACTGCACAAATTTATGGGTTGGGAAAAACCAATTTTGACCGACAGTGGCGGATATCAGGTTCATTCGTTGAAAACGATACGCAAGTTTTTGAACGATGGGGTGGTGTTTCAATCACATATTGATGGGTCGAAACATACGTTTACGCCCGAAGCAGTGATAGATATTCAACGTTTGATAGGTGGCGATATTGTGATGGCTTTTGATGAATGTACGCCCTACCCGTGCGATTATGACTATGCAGCACAATCGATGAAAATGACGCACAATTGGCTAAAACGCTGTATTACGCGGTTTGACGAAACGCAGCCGATGTATGGTTTTGAGCAAGCTTTGTTCCCGATTGTGCAAGGTAGCACTTTTGGGGATTTGCGCAAAATTTCGGCCGAAACTATTGCCGAATGGGGGCGCGATGGCAATGCTATTGGGGGTTTGTCTGTGGGCGAACCTGCAGAGATGATGTATGAAATTACGCAGCAGGTGTGTGATATACTGCCAAAAGATAAACCGCGCTATTTGATGGGTGTGGGCACGCCTATTAATATTTTGGAGGGGATTGCGCTGGGGGTTGACATGTTTGACTGTGTGATGCCTACCCGAAATGGGCGCAATGGCTGGTTGTTTACAAAAAATGGCCGTATAAACATTCGCAACGAAAAGTGGAAAAACGATTTTTCGGCTATCGACGAAAACGGGGTTTCGTTTGTTGATACAATGTATTCTAAAGCTTATTTGCGGCATTTGTTTGCTGCGGGCGAAATGTTAGGGGCCATGATTGCCAGTACCCACAATCTGGCTTTTTATTTGTGGTTGGTGGGTGAGGCACGGCTGCGGATTGTTGCCGGCGAGTTTGCACAGTGGAAAAAAATGATGGTAGCTGCCATGGATAACAAAATATAGTTGATGTTGGCATTTTATTTGTTTTCTGTTAACCGAATTCAGTACAAAACAATAGAAATTAAAACCCGCCGCAAGCTCCAGCCACGAAAGCGACTTGCAACAAAAAATTGGGAAACAAGGATTATGATTTGGCAGAAGCACCCAGCAGGCAACTTTTTTTCGAAACAAATAGGCTAACGAACCGGTGTGGCAAGTTGGCGGCGGTGATAGAAGTACTTTCCCTGCCTGCCTGCGTCACGCAGGCAGGCTGTCAACCAAACCGCACGCTAAATAAAAGAACTGCACTGTCCGAAAACCCTGCTGCCCCGCTGATAGCAAGCCTTTGTTATGCACCGGTGTATTATTCTATTTTGTGTCTGTCTTGTTAAAAAGCTTTATTTTATTTCTATGAATGATGACCGCACGAGAGTCTCCATAATGATAATTCTTATCAAGTTGTGGATTAATGTCGCCTAAAATATCAAAACCCCATTTCTGTAACCAATTCACTAAATGGTGCACGGTTCCAATACCAAATGGAATATCTTTTTCTATGTGAAACGAACATAACTTACTTTGAAGTTTGGTCGCAAGATTATTATTTCGATATTTTTTACTTACAACTAACCTTGAATAAAAAAGAAAAGGAGTCTGTTTTGGAAGCGGAAAAGGTTTGAAAATGCCAGGGTAGGGAAGCTGGTCAATTGTGTCAAGAATGTTTAAGCGATAGGTTGCGGCTATTTCATTATTAATATTGTTCTGAATAATAAAATGAATTCCGGTTTCGTCAAGTGTTTCTATATGGCTATTAATATCTGAAATTAATTCAATGTCAAAATTATTAGCGCATTCATGGTCTCTTAATGAGTCATACCTGAGATTATATATTTCTTGCAATCGGTTTTTGTCACTGAGAATAAATGGTTCGGAGAAGTCGGTCATATTAATATTTTGTTTCATTCAGTTTAGGCTGCTGTTTTTTTTTACACTGGTGCATAACGAAGAAGGGATTAAAGAAGTTTTAAAAAGAAGGGATTAGAAGCACCACTGTTCGTTAACGCACCACTGCCTGCTAGAAGCACAACTGTTTGATTACCGAACAAAGCCCTTCTTTTTAAAATTTCTTTTAATCTTATGTTAGCGGCAGTTTTACTCTTCCCACGAAGCACAACTGTTTGAAGTTCGTAGGCAGGTTGTCCGAAGCGATTTACATTCATAGCTGTGAAGATAAGAGTTTGCATAGTCAGTTTATCTGTTAGCACTAAATTCAATTTCAAGTAAAAATTTTAATGTCGTTTCTGCTTTGCTTTTCATTGCAATTAATTGTTGTGGCGTAAAACCACTTTCAATGCTGTGTGTTCCGTCTTGAAAAATATCTATGAACTCAAGAGTTGCTTGAATGTTTTTTTCTACAAACTTGTCAAAGGGTTTGTTAGAAATGTTACGGCAAATAAAATGCAATCGTGCTTTTCTCGTTGGCTTTCCTTGATGGTAAAAAATAGCATCAGTTGTCCATGTTTTTATTTTATCGTCTGGAGCAAGTTGGTGCATGACATGAGTAAACAACTCTCTCAATGAAGCTGTAAACTGCCTCACTTTGTCAGAGTTGTTTGAGTTGAAAGTTTCTACTGCTCCTTTCCACATATTCAAAAGTCCTGAATGAACTTTTGGCAAATAGGAATTGAGTGAATATTCATTCTCATATTGTATTTCATTCTTTAGTAATTCTTCCTCTGTTGTAATTTCTTCGTCAGCAGAAAGTAATTCCAAAAGGTTTGCACCTGTGTATAATTCAACAGGAGCAAGTTTGGTTAATGCAGGACTTAACTCAATGTATGAAGCAGGATTTGTTCCAAAAGATTTTAGAAGTTCCGAATAGTCGGTTGAAAGTCCTAAGAAAGAATTTCCAATGAGTCCCTTTGAAACATCATCCAAACCAATCTTTTGCCCAAGGTCAGCCCAAGGAAAATTTGAAAGTGATTTTTCTGTGTAAAGAGAATATTCAGTTGCCTTCGCTAAACTTGATTGAACGCTAAATGCTGAAAGGTTTTGTGCTCCAAACATTTCAGTCAGAGATTGACTTGATTTAAAAATATCCAAGTCAGCAAAAGCAGGAGTTGTAAGCAACGAACCTTTTGCAATAGTTTCATTATACCAATTCGGATAGTTTGGTGTCACCAATGAAGCTAAATCGTTTACTATTCCTGGCGTTGATAAACCTGTGTAAGCAAGAGTAGCATGTCTTGAAAAATCAAATGCAGGTGAAATAACATTGAGATGGTCAAAGTTTGGCAACATTGATTCAAAAGCATTGAACGAAGAAAGTTTGTCTTGTATGCCTGTAAAAGCATTTAGTAGTGATGGCTGATAAATCGGTGATGTTAAATAGCTAAGTTGGTTAGAAAGCGAATTGATGTTTGCATTGTAACCCGATAAATAATCTATCGCAGGTCTGTAATTATTTTCCTGTTCCTGTCCTTTTGACTTTGCAGATTGTGCCGCAGCACCTTTATATTTTTTGTGCCGTTTCTTTTTATGCTTATGATGTCGTGTCGTTTTATTCTTGCGTTTCATTTTGTCTGGTCGTTAAATGCTCCAAAGTTTCAAGTTAGCAGTGTCCCCAAAAATTGCAGCTAACGGTTGTGTTGCTGAATTGCAGCAATATCTACTATAGTTTTTACAGTTGCAGCAATCCAATTTTTGCCTTTAGAAATACTATCATTCAACTGTTTAACTTTTTTCATTTTTCAATTAAAATTCCAAATTATCCAAAGGACTTTTCACCACGTAGGATATTTCATTTTAATATTTTGAATCTTTACTCATATTATTATCCAACGGGGTGAACTTGTTCCCTTCATTTTTGAGTGTTAGGTATAAATATTTTAAGCACAACAAATTTAGTATAATTTTAATTCGCTAAACAAAATATGTAAATAAAAATATAATTCTTGATTCAGCATTTCCTTTTTTTTTATTTGCTGCATTTCCGGGTGTTTCACTGTCGGGAAATCCTACGAAATGTCTCAACATCATCGGTTGCGCGTTGTGGTGGCCTCAAATGGAGCAGCTTTTTACTGGAATGAAGCTGGAATTTACCTGAATGAAGCTGCAATTTACTAGAATGAAGCTGCAATTTACCTGAATGAAGCTGGAATTTCCAGGTAGCGACCTGCTTTTTTCAGGTTGCGACCTGCATATTTCAGGTTGCGACCTGCATATTTCAGGTTGCGA
>JBAXWF010000041.1:0-32913 GCA_037128515.1 Bacteroidota bacterium
AAATTTGTAAAAACGATTTAACCATGCCTTCGCCACCGCAAGGTACCATCAACAGTCTCTACTACAGTATCAACGCTTTCCTTAACGAGAAAAACGATGCCGCCACACTTGCTTTGGCCCGGCGGCTGGTGGCTATTAGCTATGTTTCGCTTGTTTCGCGCGATATTGCAAGCAAAAGCCTCCGATTAAAAATCAGAAACGACCTCGGACAACCGCAATACGATGCCGTGGTGAAAGATATCTACACCCCGGCCCTACTATCAGTTCAGTGCAACTGCGAGGAAGTGGGCTGGTGCAAACACCGCTTGGCCGCCTTGGTGTTTGTTGCCGAACGCTTGCCCGACAGCCATTTGGCCATTCCGCCGGCCCTGTCGGAAGTGAAACGCCGCAATGTGCCCATGCCCCTCAACGAGTTGATTTTGGAAATGCCCGCCATCAACTTCGAGGTTTTAAACCGATTTATCGGTCGTTACGAAATCTCAATAGCACAAACTTTTGTCACACAAAAAAAAGTAACAATTTTGCGTGTCGAAAATCAGGAAATCAATGCAAATGTTGTTAGTACGCAAACAGTGTATCATGTAAAAATTCGCAAATCAACCGACACCACCTTCCACACCTACTGCAATTGCAGCAAAGTGGCGCCCGTGCTTTGCGAACATCGCTATGCTGTTTTTTACGAATTGTTTATTCAAAGAGGCAAATTTTATTTCGAAACACTAAAAGATTTCACCAAACTCAAAAACCAATTGCTTGCCCAATATGGTTTCACAGTGGCTGATAACCTGGACGATAAGTTCGAATTTATTCAAAATGCCGTTAACGGTCAGCCCGAAATAAAACTGAAAGACCCCAGCCTCAAAAAACTTTCGAAATACGCGCAATGGGATGACATTATCAAGCAATTGCAACTCGAAGAAAAAAATCCTGAAACCCTCGAAGCCACCTTTCCCGAAACCAACTACAAAGACGATTTTTGCGTGGGATTCGCTATCAACTTCACCTTCACCTATTACCCCTACTTCACCATTTCGCCCTTTTCGGCGAAGCTTTCGCGCGAAATGGAGCCCATCAACAGTTTCAAAGCCTTCGCTCCCACCGACCCCCCACTCGATATAGCCATCGACGATGTTTCCCAGCAAATTTTGCACCTTTTGCAGGATATTTCCAACGAACAATTGCTCAAAATTTCGCAAAAAGAAACCTATTCGCGCCGCAAAACCAAAGTGGAAATGCTGGCCTACTATAGCTTCACCCCCGAGGAATACGCCGTAATGAACAAGCACATCCATTCGCGGTTCATGCTCATGTTTCCCTTGCTCGAAAAAGCGCAATTCACCTTTTCGCAAACGTATCAAGGCAATTTCAGCCCCTACGGCCTCAAAAAAATCCGATTTTCATCCGAACGAATTAAAATTGCCTTTAAACTGGAAATGAGCACCGACACCCTCGATTTGATTCTAGGCGTGAAAACCACCGACGAGGATTTTACATCCCAAGTAAAATTCTACTCCGGATTGTTTGCCCAAGTCAACGAAACAGTGTATTTGTTAAGTCGCTTGCGCGATGCTGCATTGGTTCAATATGTTGGCACCCTGGGCAAGATAAAAATCAACAAAAAAGACACCTTCAATTTCCTGAAATCGTTCATTATTCCCTTGCAACGCTATTACGATGTGGAAGTTCCCGAAACCATTTTCAATTTTACCAACCGAACCGAAGACACCACCTTTGCCAAACTCATTTATTTGAGCGAAAAAAACGACAAATATTTGGTAATTCGGCCCGCCTTTCGCTACGACGACCATTTGCCGGTCGAATACAGCGATTCGTCGCGCATAGTGGAAGAACGCGCCGGAAAAATTTTTGTTACCCAACGCGAACACGATGCCGAAACCGACTTTATCGAAAACATTCGCCAATTGCACACCTCCTTCAAAATGCAAGGGCAACAAGGCTTTTTCTACATCAGTTTCGAAGAAGCCATGCTCGAGGGTTGGTTTTTCACCTTCTACAATCAAATGAAAGATGAAGAAGCCGAAGTGTATGGCATGAAGGAAATGAAAAAATTTCATTACAACCCCCACACGCCGGTCATTTCGTTTGGCTTTTCAACCGGCATCGACTGGTTCGATGTAAAAATAAACATCATGTTTGGCGACCAAAATGTGCGCCTCAAAGATTTGCGGAAAGCGGTTTTAAACAACCGCAATTATGTGTTGCTCGACGATGGTTCCATGGGCATGTTGCCCGAAGAATGGGCAAAAAAATATTCATTGCTTTTCAAAATGGGCAATGTGGATAAAGAAGCATTGAAGGTGCCCAAATTCCATTTCTCCATAATTGATGAGATGTACGAGCAAATCGACGACGAAAAAATACGGCGCGAATTGGAATACAAACGAAATATGCTACAAAAGTTCAGCCGAATCGAAGACATCGACATGCCCGAAAAAGTGGATGCCCTGTTGCGTCCCTACCAAAAATCGGGGTTTTCGTGGTTCAATTTCTTGGATGAGTTTAGCTGGGGCGGCATTTTGGCCGACGACATGGGATTGGGAAAAACCCTGCAAACCCTCACCTTTATTCAACACCTGAAAAATAAAAGAAAATTTGCTTATGAAGAAGCCGAAATAACCGCCGATGAGCAGCAAACCGACACCCACTTGATAATTTGTCCAAATTCCTTGATGTTCAACTGGGAAAACGAAATCGAAAAGTTTTGCCCCGATTTAACCTATCACATACATCACGGCAGCGAGCGCTTTTCCGATGCCAAAGATTTTGCCGCTTTCGACATTATAATAACCACTTACGGAACCATTCGCTCCGACTTTGCCGTTTTTGTCGAGTTCACTTTCCGTTACATTATTTTAGACGAATCGCAAGCCATAAAAAATCCGGCATCCAAAGCCACCAAAGCGGTTCAGTTGCTCAAAAGCCGCAATCGGCTGGCTTTGTCGGGCACCCCGCTTCAAAACAACATTTACGATTTGTATGCACAGCTCAATTTCCTAAACCCGGGCATGCTCGGCAACATGGAATTTTTTAAAACCGAGTTTGCCAATCCCATCGAAAAACATCAGGAACAGACAAAAAAAGACCAATTAAAAAAACTCATCTTTCCGTTTTTCTTGCGCCGCACCAAAGAGCAGGTGGCCACCGAACTTCCCGAAAAAACGGAAACGATTTTGTATTGTGTGATGGGCGACGAACAGCAACGAATTTATGATGCCTATCGCAACGACTATCGCGACCGCATTATGCGAAAAATAGCCACCGAAGGTATCGAAAAATCGGGCATCTATGTGTTGCAAGGCTTAATGAAATTGCGCCAAGTGTGCGATTCGCCCGCTATTTTGGGCGACAACGAAATTTACAGCCACGAATCGGTGAAACTGGAAGAACTAACGCGCGAAATTACCGAAAACACCGGCGAACACAAAGTGTTGGTGTTTTCGCAATTCATTGGCATGTTGCAACTAATTAAGCAACGCATGGAAGTGCATGGCATCAACTATGCCTATTTGGATGGCAAAAGCCACGACCGCCGCGAAAGCGTGGAGCGTTTCCAAACCGACGAAAACTGCAAGGTGTTTTTAATAAGCCTCAAAGCGGGTGGCGTGGGATTAAACCTCACCGCAGCCGATTATGTGTATCTGGTCGACCCCTGGTGGAATCCGGCGGTGGAACAACAGGCCATCGATCGCACCCATCGCATCGGGCAAACCCGCAGCGTGTTTGCCTATAAAATGATTTGCAAAAACACCATCGAAGAAAAAATATTGTTGCTTCAAAATAAAAAGAAAAGCCTGGCAAAAGAAATGATTACGGAAGAAAAATCGTTTCTAAAAGATTTGAACAAAGAGGATATTGAGTATTTATTCAGCTAAGGCGAGCTTATTTTTTATATTGGTTTTTCACCACCCAGGGCACCCAAGCCCAAAAAAGCCAATAAAAAAAGCAGTAGGTTACGCTCAAGTTTTGTTTTCATTTTTTTCTATAAATTTGGTTCAGCAGTGTGGCTGCCGCATACGGTTTGGTGTGGCATGGTTGGGCGATGGGGTTCTTCACCATAAGCAACAAATTTCCGACATTGTTTCTTGAAATGTTTCTGCAAGGCTTTTTGGTGTGCTTCGTAAATTGTGCCCGCCAGCAAGTTATTTATGGTGTTGATAAAAACAGCCCAAGTTCCAATGCCAGTTTTGTGCACCGCCAAAAATTCCAGTTTGGTGATATCGTCCATATAATATAAGGTATCTTTTTTCCACAGTACCAGCAAAGTTTTTTTCACGTTCACATCCAAAGCCACGTTTTCCAAGAAATCGATGATGGGTATGATGCCATTGCGTTTTTTTGCTTTGGCTTTTCTCAAGTCTTTTTGTTTTTGCAAGGCGAGTTTATGCAACGATAGTTTTAGTGCTTCATTTTCGGCAAGGGCAAGTGCTTCAATTAATAATTTATTTTTCATATTGCCTGCATTTGGCGGATTAACACAGTTCAAAGTTAAAAATATTTTTTGAAATGGTGAATAAAAAAAACTCCCGAAGTATTAAGCTTACCCAGGGAGTTTTTTATTTATTGAAGTGTTTTAAATTAAATCCAACAGAAATGCAAATTACTATTTAACTATCAGCATCTTTTTGGTAAATTGTGTGCTACCCACCCTAAGCGTATAATAATAAGTACCAGCAGCCAAGTCGTTGGTTTTTATATTCACATGGTATTCGCCCTGATTTAGCGATTGCTCAAGCAAAAGTCGCACCCGTTGCCCTGCGTTATTTATTATTTGCAAAACCACTTTAGCTTTGTCACCCAACAAAAAGCTGATATTCGCTGTTGAGCTAACCGGATTTGGAAAAATATCGTACAAAACGGTTTCACTTTTCACCGTTGGCTTGTATTCTATCACCGAAGCGAACAATCCATGCGGACCAGAACCGCTTGGGGTGTAGCCATGGCAGGTTGAACAATTATTCAATGTGCCCTGATACCCCTGCAGCGCAATGTTCTGAACGTTATCATTCGCTTGATTTGTGGGAAGTATTGCATGCGGCGAACCATGGCAGGCACTACAAAACAATCCGCCATGACCTTCCGAATTTCTAAATAATTTATTTGTCTCAGCAGCATACGTGGCACCATGACAAGAAGCATTTCCGCAATCAGGTTCTTGCAACCAGGCTTGTCGGCCGTTTTCAATTGTGGTGGCCACATTTGCCATATCCCCATGACAATCCTGACAAACCATACCTTGAGTAAACATCACGTCACGAAAACATTGGGTGTTTGGTCCCGGATGGCATTTATAACAATCAGTCGTTTTATCCGAATGAAATGAGTGTATCGCCGCCGAAAACACAGGAGTTCCAGCAGTACCGGGTTTGCCAAGCGCATTATCCTGATGGCAATTGGCACACAATATGGGTGTATTTGTAGGATTAAAACCAGACACACTTTCGTGAAGGTTTAATATTTGTGTTTCGCTGCTATGGCATCCACTGCTCACACAACTCAATTCGTTAGAAACCGGAATCACCGATTGCGTGGAGGCTATCAAATTATTTAAAGTGTCGTAGGCTCTCACAAGCGCTAACTGATAAGGATGTTCGTTAACCAAATCGGCATCTGTATAAGGCGTAACAGGGATTCCCTCAACATGAAAATAATTCCCGTTCTTCGACATATTGCCAGTCAAACCAACCCCAGTAAGCCCAATATTATTAGCATGCGATACACCAAACAGCGCGTTAGCATAAGTCCAAAAATCGGTCTTACCAACAGAATACGTGTTGCCCGGCACCGAATAACTCGTATGATATCCTGTGGTTAATATTTCAGGAGAATTACTCGCATCGCCCACTTTAATTATTTGCGCATGTTGATTGTTGTATGGAGGCAAAACACATAAATTTCCGAAGTTTTTATTTGAACAATGCATCCCCAAATCATTCCATGCAATAACAATATAAGCAGCACTTTTAGCTACTTTTGGTTGCGACTTAACCTCAATAGATAAGAAAAACGATGACAATATAATAGCTGTCACAACGGCAACAATCGCAATAAGTAAATATTTTTTCATAGTTTTTGAGTTTAGGTGGTTAATAATAAATTTGTATCAATAATTTCTTTAGCAACCATCTTACGCTAAAGAGCTGCGTCGAAATATTAAGTAAAATTATACAAAATAATTGGTAAAATTGCAATAGAATAAAAAAAATAAATAGCAAACCACACTTGAATTACAAACCCTATTTCAGAGATTAATTTGTTTTTTTTACAAAGCCAATTAAATAACAAACTTTTTCAATGGGTAAAATCAATTCATAACACAGCGCACCGAATAGCCGGTGGCTTTTAGTATGGCACCAGGGTTGGTGCAGCCATGGTCGAAACTCATATAATGATAATAGGCCGTAGCCGCATTCAACTGATAGGATGCCCACCAATAGCCTCTTTGGCCCAAATCACCATTAAAAACACCCGTTGCACTGCGCGAACCACCAGGCAAGGCCGTAAAACCCAATTCGTTGGTGGCACCAGTGTTTGGGCTTGCCCAATGTGATGTGCCTGTTTCCTTAAGTTTGCCCCCCGAAGTATAGCCCAAATAGGTGGTCAAAGTCAACCAATCATTTAGGGTAGCCACATGCCAACCCGCGGGGCAAATCAAGGTGTCGTAGGCGGCATACCAATTGTAGAGGTAACCATAGGTGGCCACATTGGCGTTATTGTTATCGTAGGCGGAATAGGCCCCCGAGCTCAAACCGGCCCAGGCAGCATCGTTGGTAACTTGAGCAATGGCGCTGCCATCGCGATAGCGCGTAGTTCTTAGGTTTTCAACCATCCACAAATGTTCGCCAATCATAATGGTATGATACACATTTCCATCAATATCGGCAACAGTGCTAGCACCTGTGGTAAAAGTGAGTGCTTCTCCGTAAGATGTGCCGGTGCTATTAGTGGCATAAGCACGCACATAATAGGTTGTGTTTAATGTTAAATCCCAAATTTTGCTCACAAAACAGCTATCACCAATTAGGTTATCGATTGTTTTGCTGTCGGCTGTGGTTGGCGAAGTCGAAACCGTGCTATAACAAACCCCGCACAATTCAATTGGTTTGCCGCCGTTACTCACAATTTCGCCACCCGAATACGCCGTGGTGTATGTAATCGACTTAATAGCAAGCGTTTTCACTACGGGAAGCGTGGGGTCAACCCACTTTTTTTCGCAACCAAAGCAAAGCATTAACACAAAAACCATGGCGCTTGCAGTCAATAGTAAAACAATTTTTCTCTTCATTTCAATTCAATTTAGATCATTGCAAGAAAAACAAAATTTATGAAGTGTAAAATTATTATTTTTAGCAATATAGTGATAACATTTTATGATTTTTTTTTCTCCTTACGGGAAACGATTGCCAGCCCAGCCAAATTGTAGTGCACCATTTATCGCACCAACCGGCCCTTAACCCACAAATATGCCAACAACAACCACCTTACGGGAACAACCACCGGCAGCAACCACGGGTAGTTTAGCCGATAAAACCGCAACAAACTTTTGTAAATAAGCAGTTGTGTATTTCGTTTCGGGGTACCGCCAACATCATGCACAAAAACCGCGTCAGGGTAATTTTGAATCAAAAAATTATTGCGCAGCAATATCTTGGTGTATTGCACATCGTCGAAATACAAAAAAAACGATTCGTCCATCAGTGGCGCGTGGATGGGAAGAAAAATGCAAGCGCCCACAATGTATTTAAACGACGGAAAACAAGGCTTAAAAACTGTGATACCTGTTAGCAAATGAATGTAATGAAACCCGTGGTGATGCACCCCTCCACTCCCACCCATTTCGGTTGCGCCCAACGCAATAAGTTCGGTATCAAAACGATTGGCAAGCAATTGGTATTGTTTGAGCATTTCTTCCAAAAAGCTTGGCTTTAACACAACATCATTGTTGATAATGAGCACATGAGTGAACAAACCGCAACTTTGTGCTGCCCGTATGCCCCAATTGTTGCCAAACGAATAGCCCCCGTTTCGTGATGCGCGCAAAAAAACAATTTCCGAAGAAGTCTTGAACAGTGTCGTTGGCAATTCTGTGGTTTTTATATATCGAAGTTGCATTTTATGTTGCTCCGCAAATTCATCTATAATCAAAGAAGAGCCATCGTCCGAATTGTTATCAATAATTATGATGCGATAGTTTTCAACGGTTTGTTTCAAAACACTTGCAAGGCAGTTGATGGTTTTCTGGCCATTGTTATAATTCAATATGCAAATGCAGGTGGTACTCATTCCATGGAGTTGATTAAGGCAAGCAATTTCGCAGCCGATTTCTCCCAACTATACAGTTTTACGCGTTCAAATCCCCGAGCAACAAGCTGATTTCGGTAGCTTTTGTTGTTCATCACCAATAATATGGCTTGGCTAATACTATCGCTATTTAAAGGGTCGACATAACAAGCTGCATCGCCAAATATCTCTCTAAAAACAGCAATATCCGACAAAACCACAGGGCATCCCATCGCCATCGCTTCCAAAGGCGGTATGCCGAAACCCTCGTAAATTGATAAATACACGAACACCGAAGCATTTTTATATAAGACTGCCAATGCTTCGTCGGGCACATAACCCAACGAATTGGCCACAATATCATGTGAGAGCTCCATAGTAAAAATGCTATCCATTTTACCCGCGAGCACAAGTTTTGTAGCAGATGCAAGCCCCAATTTATTGTAAGCCTCCACCAGCCGAGCCAAATTCTTTCGTGGATCCATCGATGCAACCGAAAGTATGTAGGGTTGCTTTATCTCTCGCACAGCAGAATCCGAATTTGTAATAGCCGCCGAAACAGCATTGTGAATCACCACTATCTTTTCTGGAGCCACACCTGTGAGTCGCACAATCTCTTGTTTTGAGAATTCGCTCACGGTAATAATTTTTTTCGATCGGCGTGTAAAAACAGGTGTAACAAAACGGTAATAATAGTAATACGGTCTCGAGAACCCACCCGGGTGAACATAAATAGCCAAATCGTGAATAGTAACAATACGGTTTGCATAGCACAACGGGCCAGGACTTCCGAAATTAATAAGCAATGGTTTTTTGTGTTTTTGCAGAAACCTTGGCAAATCTATTTGTTCCCACAAAATAGTATTGAACAAACCGAACTGAATAATATGGCAATTTAGTTTGTATTCAAGCCGGATTTTTCTTGGAGCCAGTATAACAATATCAACGCCTTGCTCAATAAGCATTTTACATAACTCGAACGAAAATCGTTGTATGCCTGTCATCACCTGAGTCAGAAACCGACCATTGATATAAAATGGCGTGCTCAACTTATGCAGTGTTTATGTAAATTGAACATGAAGATGATTGTAGTTATTGTATTAACCAACAAAAGTTTATTTAGTATTACTATCTTCTTGGTCCTCGTCTTCGTCATCATTTTTTTTCACACCAAAAAAACGCTTTACCCTATGCCAACCATATTTAAAAAACATTGCAACAGCAACAACCCCAGCAATAACGGCTTGCAAAATAATACTACCCGAACCCGGATCGATATAAAGCAAAAAGAAATTCAATAAAAAAGGATAATGGATAAACAACAGTATGGAGAATAAGGGTTGCATTTGTTGGATTTTAAAGTGATTAATACATTTCTAATTAATTCTTTTCATTAAATAAAGTATTCGTTCCGATTCACGGATATTTTCTTTCGCAATAATACTAAAAAAAATGGAGAATTCGCGTTCGAATTCATCTTTTGTATAACCGCTAAACACATCTTTTCGCGATTCAAGAAGCTTCTTAACCTTCGAATCCGATCTCGGAACGAATTCAATAATCAGGTTATCACACAATTCGCTTAAGAATTTTGCAATCCGGTATAACGGAACATTGTTGGAAATAGCCAAATGGTGAATAAGTGCCAAAGCAAGAATAGTATTGGGATGCGGACGTTGCGCAAACGACATTCGCTCCTTATTGCTCCAGCCAATGGCAGGACTCGGATTGGTTAAATCCATAATTAGTGGCAGCACATTGGTTATTTTTTTTTGCTTTAAGAAGTTATAATACGTGTCAATGGCAACTGGGTCGATATCAAACGCAGTGCAACCAATACCCATATCGGCTGCCACCTGAGTGAACTCACCAGTGTTGGCACCTAAGTCCCAAAGAGTCAGCGTTTCAGTCTTATTAAGAAACGCTGCAATAATTTCTTTTTTGTGTTGAAATGAATTGTCAGTATAGTTTGTAAAAGTATAATAAGCTCCCCACTCGGTGCTTAGCTTTTTATGATGTAGTTTTTTAACCAGCAAAATCAAACTTTCGATCAATGCAATAAGATTCGATTTTTTTATATAAACATTTTTTGCTGCCACACCTTTGTTCTCATATTTCTTTTGAGTTCTGGCATGCAAATGAATATGCATCAGCAGCGATAATTTCAGTTTGGTTTTATAGGGCAACAGTTTACTTGCCAAGTCGAGCGGAATACCGTCGATATAACATTTCAACAATTGATTTAATCTAATATCAGTATAACTCATCAGAGCCAAAGGCGCTAAAAAGTGCAGACAAAACTGTCTGTAGGCATCCCAGGGCTTACCATCCTGATAGATTTCGAACGATAAAGTGTCGATAAAAACAGGTTTCCCATGGTTGAATTGAACATTATATGCGCTAGCGTCTTTCAATGTCATACCGTATTGCATAGCAATCTTTTGAATTCGCAATGTGGCAATAGCAGCATCTTTCAATTGTTCGAACGACCATTCGTAAGTATAGGATATCAATTCCACCTTTTCAGGTTCAATCACTTTGAAACAAGGTTCGCAGAACCCCGAATGATCAATCTCTTTATGTGAAATTAGTAGTTTTTTTTCACACAATTTTTCATACAAACCAGAGTTTATAAAAAAATTATAATCATGTTTATATACAGGGTTTATCTGTCTTAGCAATTTTCCTTTCTCAGTAAATAGAAATCCGCTTGGATCGCGGAACGAGCTTTCATGTTGTGATATATGAGCCAATTTTGTCAATATTTAGTTGATTTTATTATTTTTTTTGCATTAAGAAATTCTAAAATTTGCTTCTTCGATAGGTCAGTTATTCCCAACTCACCTGCTTTGCCATTGTTTGTTATACCAAAAGCTCTAATATCTTCTGCATTTATAAGATTAGATTGGACTTCGATTTGAAAACCACTGAATTTACTTTTCTCTGTATTAGTTGAAGCTATCACATCCCGACGTTCAATACTTGGTTTAATTAGTGCAACAAGCTGTTTACCTGAAAAAATCAAAACGGATTGTACTGGCGAACCTGAAGTATAGTCAACAGCCCAACCTTTGAAAACTACCGTGGATTCCATTAGATGAAAACCATCAAGATATCCTTTAATAACTTTTGTTTGTATGCGAAATTCACCACCGTTTTCAATTGATAATAATTCTTTGCCATTAATTGATTTTAAGAGAATATCTCCTTTTCCTTTGATAGGAATCTTTATCATTTTAGGATTTATACCCTGTTTAGTTTCCTGTATTAAATATATTTCCAGGTTATTATTCCCTTGACGAAAAGCAGCTTCGGGTAGCAGGGCATTAAAAAAACAAGGGTCATCAAGCCACTGTGTTGTAGAGGTGGTAGCCCAAACCTTTCCATTCATAACAATTGCCAGCAGTAGTTTTGTTTTGGTTACATTACCAATTACATGCCCTCGAACATATGCTGGCAAAAAATTGCCATTAAGATCAACGTTTTTAAATTGACCCAAATTATCCTCAATCTCAATTAGAACTTTTGATATATCGGTTTTGACATTCAAATCTATAATGTCTTTACCCAAAAGAGCATGATGCGAGTCTCTGCGCATCAATAGTGTTAATGGTGTCCCTGATCCATAAACAGAATCTTGCCATGCCAGTAAATTAAAACCTATAATCTTATTTAGTTTTAGTGTTGTCACGCCCGATGTTGCCATATTGTTTATATCAATAGAAATTCGTTTGGCAGCCGCCAACGACAACATTGAAACACCATCATGTTTATATGGGACAGATATGCCCAAAACTTCTGCAATTGTAGGAACAATATCAAGCCCACTTACCAAAGCAGAGCATATTAAAGAAGCTGTTTGATCCGGAAATTTCAAAAAGGTAGGTACTTTAAATATATCCTGCAAGTTGGTCTCAGAATATTCTCTACGTGACATTTTTGGCTGCATTGAAACCCCATGGTCGGCAGTTATGATGATGAGTGATTTATCATAAATTCCTTGTTTTTTCAATTGTGCAATCACATCACCTAAAATCTTGTCGGCATATCCGACCTGCTGCAGATACCTTTGATAACCAACCTCTACAAGGTCTTTGCTATTAGTCCAGCCCTCGTCCTCACTAGTAATACCTTCAGGTAAAACGGTAGTTTTATTATAGGTTTTTCCCGAAGATAAATATTCGTAAGGTACATGTGGTAATTCAATGTGCATAAAATTCAATTGATTTTTGACATCTTCCAAAATACCTGAAATAAAGGTTTTAGCCTCGAGTTTTCGTGAGTACCATACACTCGAAATTTCATCAGTTTCATTCGAATCCGACATTTTAAACCCCTTCCATCTCCCGCCAAAATAATCAGATGATTTCTTTAATAAACCTGGATAAAAAATAGTTCGATAAATAACCAAAATGTCAGATTCAAATGATGTTATTTGAATTTTCCCAGAACGGGCATTATATTCGTTTGGACAAAGAGAAGTTTGTGCTTCATATACATTCATATAATATTGACCGGCTAGTAATGTAAAAATATTATCAGCATGATCTGAATATGTTGTGAGTTTCTTATCACAGTTTAAAGGCATCTGTCCTGTTAATATTGCAGGAACAGAGCTGATCGTTTCGGTTGAAGGCCCAATGGCATTGGGAAACCAGCAACTTTCCCGAGCAAGTGCTGCAAAGTTCGGATATCTAACACTATCAATCTCCCCTTTTCCATTCAAAAGAGCCATTGTGTTTAATTCATCAAAAATAATGAAAGTAATAGGAACTATGTTTCTAATCTCTGCAATAATCGGAATTGCAGTTTTTTTTTGAAAAACAAGGCTTTTTACAGGGGTAAAAAACAGAAAAATGATAGGAAAAATCAAAACAGCCAATGATATTATTGTCAAAAAACTTCGTACGATCTTCCAGTTTGAATAAATAAAAACGAAAACACTTCCAAATACCAACATTGTTCCAACAATCGCTTCAGTAGGCATGCCACCCATACGATTCAGAGGTGGCAATATAATAAGCGCAGCTAAAATACCTATAAAGAACAGATGAATAATTCGGCGGAATCTTATACCAACAATTCCTGCAATAAATTCAATAATCACCAATACAAGTGGTGACAAAATAGAAACGAAAATAACCAATTTAATTATAATATATGGTGTTGTTCGATGAGCAACAAAAAAATCAGCATACCTGCCAAGCAGGTCATAAAGCGGTTGTGCAAATACAAAACTCCAAAGAACAATCAGATGTAGATTATCAATCAGAAATTGTTTACTTTTTTGTGATCGTATTACTTTATAAAACAGTTTTTTTAAGTTCAAGGATTAAGACTTATTTTTTGTTGGTTACTACTTTTGTATTTTGTTTTATTTTTCACCTCTACTTTATTTTATCATATTAAATTATAATGGTTTAAATAATTTTATTTCAATAATAAGTTTTATAAAATTTCAATTAAATACTTGAAAATATATTAGCGATTTTTTGCTTGTAGTCCGCATACGACATTTCCTCTTTTACACATGTAAAGGCGCGCGCGCTGATAGATTCCCATAAATTTCTGTTATGATATAATTCAATCACTTTCGCAGCGAAATCATTTTTATCCAGCTTTGAAGATAACACGTATTCCTTATTTGTCCATCCCAATTGCCGGACAAGTAATTCGGTTGCAACAACAGGCAAGCCAAATGCTGCTGCTTCATGAATTTTATAAGGTATACCGGCTGCATATCTTGTCGGAGCAATAAATATCCTACATTTATTGTAAAATTCCCAAATTTCGTCAACCCTCCCATGCACATGAACACCTTTAACATTAAGTGAACTAATGGATTTTGCATTACAGGAGCCCACGATATCTAATTTGATATTAGGCAGTTTTTTCCATATGATTGGGAAAATTTCATTCACAAACCAAAGAATAGAATCGACATTGGGTGTATCATCATAATCAAGATTTCCTACAAATAGAAGGCCATTACGTTCATCAAAACCAGACTTCGATTCTATTACTGCTAGTGTATGTCCTAATACATGAACATTCGTTTTACCATACTTTCTAAATTTTTCAGCATCTGTTATTGAAACAGTTGTAACAATATTTGCGATATCAGAAATGCTTAATTCTTTTCGGATATTAGTTTCTATTGCGTTTGTATCAAAGGTGTCACCTTCAAATATTTTTTTATTGATATCGCGCTCAGCAAAAATAGCTTCTGCATCATAGATAATTATACTGGATTTGGCATAAGAAGAAATAAAACCATGCAGTGCTTTCATATTGTGAGGTCTACTTATCCAAATATAATCATAATAATCTTTTCTATTTTGGATAAATTCGCTAAAATTTGCGAGTCCACAACCCATTACTACTTCTGTATACGAATCAATATCATTATATGCATTTGTCCAATTTTCCTGTGGAAAGTTAAGTGGTAAAATCGTGACATTATAGCCCAATTCCTGGATGCACCTAACAATTGTGTTTGATCTGGGAAATCCTGAACCCAAAGCAGCATGTGGAACCCGGTCATCAATATAAAGAAGCATTTTATTTTTTTGTTGCGATGCAGCAAATCGTGCAGATAATAGTTTATTTAGATCAGGATAGAAGTGTTTACTCAATTGTACTTTATGCTTTTCATAGAAAATTTTTTGATTTTTCTTCTGAAGCAAAATTGCACCTTCTTTCACTCCACTGCCAAACTCATAGTGACGAATAACAGCTCTTGGTTCATAAATTACTTTTAAACCATGCTCCTGCAACCATAAGCAATAATCCGTTTCTTCATAATAAGCAGGTATATAATTTATATCAAAACCTCCATAATCTCTGAATAATTCAGTTCGGGTCATTAAAAATGCGCCTGAACAATAATCAACCACTCTATTGAAATTGTATTCAGGTAAATCTGGCATTTCTCCACGACCATACCCCAAACAAGAACCATCTTTCCAAATAATACTTCCTGCCTCCTGAAGTCTTCCATCAGGCAATACAATCTTTCCACCAACTGCGCCACAATCAGAGTCAGCTGATAAGGTCCTATATGCCGATTCAAGAGAACCTTCCAATAATACTGCATCATTATTAAAAAAAAGGATATAATCGCTTTTAACATATTGCATTGCCTGATTACAACCCTTCAAAAAATGTTGATTTTCTCTGTTTCTGATTATATTTGCACCTTTGATCTTATCCAATAATATATGAGTTCTGTCTGTAGAATTATTATCAATAATAATTACTTCATAAGGAATATCAGCGTATTTATTAATTGATTGTAAGCAATCAAAGGTCAATTCAACAGCATTATATAAAACTAGGATAATAGAAATCGAAGGCAGCGTATCAGGAAAAACCATTTTTGAACCTGATTTGATAAATTCATAAAATAAATCATTTTTCTGATTCAAATAATCGTCCTTAGATACGGCATCGAAGACACCAATATATGCTGTTGGTATGCGTCCTTCCTTTTCACCATTTAGTATAAAATGCACCAAAGGATTCATTCCACTATTAAAAACATCTTTATTTTTATCTAAATAAAATCCACTGTGAAATCTGGGGCTTGGATTTCGTCCTTCGAAACCACCAAACAATAAATAATGCAAGATCGGGAATATTCTCGCATATTTAAAATCCGGGTTTTGCGCCAAGTAATAATTTCTATCAAAAAGTTCACATTTTGCTAATAAGCGAATGTTTTTATAAATAGTAATTACTTTGCCAATTATCCGATATATTCTTATTAAGAACGCATGGGTAATTCGAAACGGTTTTGTTAATTTCCATGAAACGGAAGACCTCAGAAAATTAATTGTTTCATCTTTTTCTTTAATGATATTATTTCTTTCATTAATCTGGCATTCCTTTTCCAGCATTTGTTCATATTCGTAGTGAATAAAGTCATCTTTTTCTTGAATGATATCTGCTTTATCTCTTAATTGTTTCTCTAACCACTTAATGAAATTGTCTTTATTTTCAATAATTTTAATCTTATCATGAATAATATTTTGCTCTTGCTGAATTTGTAACTCCTTCTCTTTAACAATACGATTACCTTTCTTAATTTGACACTCATTTTCCAAAATAATATTTTCTTTCTCTACAATTTCAACTTTATTTTGATGAATAATGAAATCTTTTTCCTGAATAATAATATCCTTATTTTTCAGAAGTCCATTAAAATAACTATTTTCTTCTTTTTGAATATATTGAGATATATCTGTTAGGCCTGAATAGGGGAAATTAATAGACTTTTCATTCGAGCAAATTGCGATATCATACAGATCCTCTTTAATATTATCAGTAGGTAAAAAACCATTAATTGTATATTCAATATTATGCTCGTGAAATTGTGATTCTTTTTTATTCATAGGCCAAATCCATGAGGATGAATACATCTTTTGGCCACCGATCTCTACATACAAGAAGTATTTCTTTAAAAACAGTTCAAATTCTTCCCGATAAAATTCTTTCAAATGAAATTCGTTACTATAACCTTCCTTATCAGAATAGAATTTTTTATTAGGTGTGGAAATCATCAGAATCCCATCAGGTTTTAATAGACGCTTGATTTCATTAAAAAAAAGTTGCTGCTCTTCACTTCCTATATGCTCAATTGTTTCAAAGGAAACTATAATATCAAAAACATACTCACCAACAATTGGAATATTTGCACATGAGCCTTCAATAAAATTAATATTTTCATATTTATAATTTTGGCTTGCCCATGATATTGCTTCTGGCGAATTATCGACCCCAATTACATCTTTTGCTGTTTTACCAAGAATTGAGCATCCATAACCATCGCCACTCGCAATATCGAGCACTCTTTTGTCTTTAACAAATTCGGAAGCAAAAAGATAACGATGCCAGTGTTCATAACTAATCTGGGCTGAAGTTAATGATGCAATAAATCGTTCTCCCGTAAATTCCATTTTGCTTATGGATTGTATTTTAAAAAATCAAATTGATGAGGAACTTCTATATCCTCAATAGAAACTAATCGTTTGGGGTTTTTTACTTCAAAATATGCTAAATAGTCTTTTATATCATAAAATACTCTTTGCGTTTGATCACAGATTGCAATGGACACTGAATATTTGCCTGGTTCAAAGTAATTTGCCATTTTAAGCACTAACTCGTAGGTTCCTCTACTCATTTCTCCTATTAAAACTTGCTTTTTACTGGTATTCGTTACAAACAAATCCTGATGAAGGTCATTGCGGACAATTACTCTAACTATTATATTATCAATAATGCCTATCACTTTAATTATAAGCTTAATCTGCATTTCATGCCCATTAGTCAGAACATTATCATCAGGATTGATTGTCTCAAAGATTTTTACTTCATAAATTTCAATAATTTTTGGAATATTATCTTGTTTTATTGTTGCTTTTATTCCTTCAAATGTTTGTTCATTTGTATCGTTATTATTTGTAGACATATCCGATGAAATGGTTTCAGTACCTAGGATATATTCCAAATTAGTGTTCTGTAATACCTCCGTGTACATATATTTCGAAAGTGCCTCATTCGCATTGCCAATATAAGACGAATTTCCTGATTCCAGATAAAGTACCCTATCAGCATATTTTTGCATGGAAGCTGTATCGTGCGAAACAAACACTATAGTTTTTCCAGTTTTAATCATTTCTTCAAAGAAATCAAAACATTTCAATTGAAACCGTGCATCTCCAACAGCCAATACTTCATCCATGATAAAAATATCTTTATTAGCATGTATTGATACTGAAAATGCTAACCGGACCTGCATTCCACTGGAATAATTTTTCAGTTTCTGATCAATAAACCGCTCTAGTTCCGAAAACGCTACTATGCTATCAAATTCTGATTTAATCTCATTTTTTGATAACCCCAAAATAGTTCCGTTCAGAAAAATATTATCTCGCCCTGATAATTCAGGATTGAAACCTACACCCAGTTCAAGAAAAGGTGAAATTTCCCCGTTTACATTAATGGTTCCTTTACTGGGAGTATAAATGCCGGCTATAATCTTTAGCAATGTAGATTTTCCTGAGCCATTACGTCCGATAACACCAAAAAATTCTCCTTTCTTTATTTCAAACGATATATCCTTTAACGCATCAAACATTTCGTATTTTCGCTTCCATTCAAATCGTATAAGTCGTTCAAGAAACGTATTTGTTAACTCATGAGGAATCATAAAGGATTTTGAAATATTTTCGACTCTTATGGCTATTTCCGATTCCATTGGTAGTTACATTTGCTCAATAACATTGACAGAATTTTTCTTTAAAAACCAAATACTTAAAATCATACACGGAATGAAAATACTAATAACAATCAAAAGATGGTCAATACGAGCCACATTATTATCAATGAGGGCAATTCTTGCATGTTCTATTAAAAGTGTCATCGGGTTGAGATATAAAACCGAACGAATATTGTCAGGAACAGTTGTTATTGGGTAAATTATTGGTGATGCATAAAATAGTAATTGAAGTAATACTTCCCATATCTGGTTAATATCTCTAAATTTAACAACTAGCGTAGCCGTCATAAATGAAAAAAGTAGCGCAATTCCGTAAATAAGTATAATATAAACTACAAACAATAACAATTGCAGCGGGCCTGGAAATAAGTTGTAGTATAAAAAAAGAAAAAGAAAAAATATCAGGAGATTAAATAAAAATGCAATTGCTGAATGTATTGTTGACGAAATTATTACGATAGATTTTGGTAAATAAACTTTTTTAAGAATATGCCCTTTTGCCAGAATACTCATCATGCCAACCATAGATGCTTCAGCAAAAAATGACCATAATACAATACCAAGCAACAATCGAATGGAATAATTAGGGACGGTTTTGAAGAACAAATGAGAAAATACAAAATTCATGATCAAAAACAAACAAAATGGTTTAAGGAACACCCAGATAATACCTAGCCATGATCCTTGGTATCGCATCTTTAAATCAGTTTTTGCTAACATCCATATTGTTTCACGGATATGTAGTTTATTTGTTCTTGACATGAAATAGACCTGTATGTGTATTAAACAACTATTTTCAACAATTACAATTATAAAAGAAATTCATATTGGTAGCAAATATATAAAAAAATTGTTATTAAACCCTTAAAATGAATCTTTATAGGTTTGGCAACTTATCATATTTAGTAAAACAATCTTCCATTTCTTTTATTATTAGGTATTTGACAAATTTGAAAATAAATTCGCAAACCATCGAATGGGTTGGGTTATTTTCCATGAAATTGAGGCCTTCAATGCTATTATTGCTTTACTTTTTTCTGTTTCATTGCTTACCTTCTCTTGAATTGTTTTTTTCAAAGTATTAATCATTATATCTTTTTGTTTCAGATCACTTTCCTTCTCAAATATAAATATTTCTTGCTCCCGAATAACACTTTCTTTGTTCAAAATTATATTTTCCTGTTGATGTGTAAATTTTTCTAACTCTTTTATACTATTCTCTTTGTCATTCAAAGAACCCTCTATTTCCTTAATAAACCTCTCTTTTTCAATAAAAAGGTGATTTAATATATTAATCTGATGGTAACATTCTGCTAACTTATCTTTTATTGCTTCAATCTGCAATAACTGTCTATCAACAATAACAAATGCAGGATTTAATACAGATATTTCTTGCCACCAATTGACTATTTTTTCTTGAAGTTTTTCATCCGCTATTACCATACCAACTGCCATGTCCAAAATTGTTGAATAAACCTCCTTCAACAATTTCGGGGCAATATCATCTTTGATCAAATGACTTAATCTATAATAAGTATGCCTATGATTATTATCAAGGAATTCCGTCAAATAAATCTTTAACTCTTTTAAATCAATAGGGAGAATTAAATGTTCAGCAAGTTTTTTTAATTCCTCTTTGGGGCTTTGCAATAACAAATCATAATCCATAACAATACGATCGCAATTTATTGTATATGTGATGCTCATAATAACATGATTTAACCAAAGGTAGTAGCCTTTTTCAATATCAATGTCGTTTCTTTTTTGTAATGATTGCGCAACGCATAATGGATGCCTTAAGGCCAAAATATAGCTTACATCAAGCTTACAATAAGAGAACACATCTTTCCAAAAGGGTAAAAGTTTTGCGATTCTGGGGTCTTTTATTCCATAAATTGTATGATCACCAATTTTACGATTTATTAAATCAACTGCACGCTGGAAGTAAGCACTTTGCCTTAATTGTTCAAATTCAGACTGCTTTATAGGCGATAAAAAATGCCATTCGGAATTTATTGAATGCAATAACTCCGTATTAAAGGAGTAAATATCATTATCTTCCCAAAAGCCCTTGTCATTATCGCCTTCAATAGCTTGCATTAAATTATTTCCAAGCGCTACACCCATTGCAATTAAACCACGAGTAATCGCGCTGGTGCCACTACGATGCATACCTATTACTACAATAAGTCTTTTTGCATTTACTTTTTTATTAGTTTCTTTACAAACCATCATTTTTATTTCTCTATTGCTTTGAATTAAATAAACTTAATAATCTGTTCTTATAGCACCATTAAAATATTACGATTTCCATTTATTTAAATTCCATGACAACATTACTTCTAATTTCTCTATTTCTTTATGGTATTTTATTTTTAGTAAATTTCTTTCCGATTCATTCATCGAATGATATTCATTAACAAAAAAGTTTTCTTGCTCAATTTCAACATTTGGAATATTCAGAAATTCAAAAACTTTTTTTAATGTGGATTGATGATTTGCCTGTAAATCTTCGGTTCTTAGAAAAAGCATTTGTTCTTTTGGAAAGAATTTCATCATTCTTTTAATTGATTTACTGTAATATCCTCTGTCGATGTAAGAGTGAACTCTAAATTGTTTTAATGGAAAAAGCCACCGCAGAACTAACTCAAAAAACAATGCCAACCTGAACGATAAATACTCATTATTACAATTTATTTCCATATTATAATGTGAGTAGGCTCTGTCAATTGGGTTTCGTAAAATAAAAATCAATTTCATGCACGGATTATACAAAAAAATTCTTTTAGCAGCTTTTTTCCAGTACATATATATTGGGGTGGCTTCTCCAAGTAGTATTTGATTTTCATTCGGTTGAAACCAATCATGGTATATCGTATAATTGGGTGGATATTTCTTAAAAAAATCTTTATTATCAAAATAATGTAATTCTTTTTGCGAAGGTATGAATACTTTAGGATGCTGTGCAATAAACCTCGCTAAAGCTGTTGTTCCTCCTTTTTGCGTACCGACAATCAAAAAATTGACTACCATGCCATATTGTTCTTGTTATAAATAGTAAAATAACAATATTCGTCGCGGTTTATTGGGCTGTACCTTTTTTTTGCTCTAATTATTATTTTAATTCCGCTTTCGACCATCGCACTGTTCGCAATTATACTTTCTTTTACGTTTTTCATACATATTATTTATTGAAGGCTTATTTATGATTTTGTACATAGTGTTGTACTGATTTAAAAACTTCATCAACGCTAATACAGGCCATGTATCCACTGCGGTTTCCGTTTTTAAAAACTCCTTTATCGTTTTGTATCGCTGGTGCAAGTTCTGTTTTATAAATAGCGAGATTATTTTTGCCATAAGGGGCCCACAATACAGGAGTATTCGGCCCAAAAAGCCCGATAGTTTTACAAGCCTGTGCAGCTGCAATGTGCATTGGCCCTGTATCATTACTTACAAAAACTAAACATTTTTCAATCAGATAAAAGGTTTCCTTAAGAGTGAATTTACCCACTGTATTTATTGGTTTTTGCTTCATCATTGAAATGACCTTTTCCACAATGTCTTTATTTTCGATGCTATCGATAAATACTATTTGACAATTTAATTTATCAATTATTTGGTCGGCAAGATTTGCAAAACGTTCTTCATACCACATTCTATTTTTTGATGACTCGGCTATTCCTGGTGTGATGCCAACAAAATTCTTCCCGAATGCGTTTTTACTAATAAAATCATTTACGGCTATTATATCCTGTTCATCAACAATTAGCTTTTCCAATATCGGGTTATCATATTCTTTTCCTAACAAGCGAAGCATGTCGAGATAATTCTGGACCATGTGTTGGTCTTTTCGGAACTTGTTTTTTTGTGTATATAAAAGCGAGCGAATTCGATGTGAAAACCCTACCCTTTCTTTTCCGAGGAAAAAAGCCAGTATGGCGCTTAGATTAAAATAGGGTTCACAATCGAACACGATATCGTAACTGCGAAATTTACAAACCAACCTCATTACATCTGAAATGGAATCGAAATTATAAAGCCGGTTATGCGGATAGCTTTCGTATATGTCTTTTACCTTGGTTCGCAACAGTATATCAACCGTGCTTTCAGAAAATGTTTCATTTATACCTCGTATTAAAGAAAGGGTTAGAACAGAATCACCCATAGCCCAAAGCTTAATAAGGAGAAACTTTCTTTTTTCTTTAGGTTTAATGTTAAATATAGTGAAAGGCAATAGAATCAAGACAATCATGCAACCTAAATACTTATCAATAAATCTTTGGATGCCAACCATCATGTTCGCCATTAATTATTCGATTTTTTCCGAATCATTGAAAGCTGCTCTGCAATTAATCCTAACAGAAAGAAAATTATACCAGAAATGAAACCCAGTAATGTTCCTGTGCTTACGCCATAACCATGGATAGCCAATGGAATTCCCCAACCCAATGTAAATAAAAAGCAAATAATTGAAATCGGTAAAAATATTTTCATTGGATTGAATAGGATTACAATATTTATGATTTCCATGATGGTTTGAAATGCTGTTTCGATGCCAATAGTGCTTTTGCCTTGCAAACGGGGTTTAATTGTGATGGATTCCTCTAATACCAAATGTCGGTGGCTAATAAAAATAAGCGTTATAACATCGCTATACGACATGGTATCGGGTGCCAAACCTATATATTTTTGAGCCAAATCGGTACGATAAACTTTCATTCCTGAATTAAGATCGTGAACAGGTACATTCATCAATATTTTTGCGATTAAACGAATGACGCTTTTTGCAAATCCACGGGAATAACTAACCGATTTTACACCCTTACGTGAACCAATCACCATATCGGCATCATTTGCTAACATAAAATTGTTCAATCGTTCGATATCTTCAAGACGGTGTTGACCATCGGCATCGAATGTAATGCAGTATTCGGTTTCACAAGCACGAATACCACTTTTGATGGCCGCACCGTAGCCTCTGTTTAGTTTATGAAGAATTACTTTAAACCCGTGGGTGTTTGAATAGGATGATAGCACTTCCTTGGTATTATCGCTCGAGCCATCGTTAATGACCAATATGTTCCAGCTATTTTGTTGGCAAAGTTTGATAAGAGGTGGCAATATTACATTCAAATTATCTGCCTCGTTGAAAACAGGGATAATTACTGACAATTGGCATTTTTCCGTCATCGTGTTTTAGAATTTAATTTTCAAAAAGAAGCTTTGCTGTTACTTCTTATTCTTATTATTCAAATTTTTATATGCTTGTTCTCTTTTAACAAAGGCCACTGTATAGTTTGGGTCAATTGCCAGGGCTGAGGTATAATCTGCAATGGCTTTGTCCCACTGACCCAAATTGGCATAGGCCACACCCCTGTTCACATAGGCTTGCTTAAACTTCGGATTTATTTTGATAACGATTGTAAAATCGGCTTCTGCTTTTTGCCATTTGCTGAGATATCCATAGGTTATGCCTCTATTGTTATACGCTTCAATAAAATTTGGGTTCAACTCAATTGCTTTTGAATAATCGGCAATGGCTTTATCATAATTCTTCAACATTCCATAAGCATTGCCGCGATTGGAATGGGCATCAATAAAAGTTGGATTCAATGCAATGGCTTTGGTATAATCGGCAATGGCTTGCTCTGGCTTTCCAATGCTTGACAGAATGTTGCCGCGATTGGAATACGCTTGAAAATAATTACCATTTAGCTCTATGGCTTTGCTTATATCTTTGAGTGCGTCGTCTGTTTTTCCAATTTTTCCGTAGGCTGCGCTGCGATTGGAATAGGCATCGGTGAAATTGGGACTCAATTTAATTGCTGCCGAATAATCGGCTATGGCCTTGTTCCATTGTTCAAAATGGGCATAGGCAACGCCGCGGTTGCATAGGGCCACCTGATAGCGTGGCGACAGTTGAACCGCTTTGGTATAATCGGCAAGTGCTTTATCCCACATCCCCAGGTTGCGATAGGCAAAACCTCTATTTGTGATGGGCCTTGCTAATTTAGGTGCTTTAAACACATTATCTGTCCATAGGGTAAGCTCATTTTTCCATACTTTATTTCGCTGATAGGTGAGATAGGAATTTGTTAGCACGAGCACGACCAATAGGGTAATAGCAACAATTTTATACTTTTTGTGTAACAGCAGAAAAATAGTGCTCGTGATGATCAAAAAGAATCCAACCGATGGCAGATATGTACGGTGTTCGAACATCAAATCGTTGATGGGCACTATGCTGGATTCCACAGCTAGTGTGAGAAAAAACCAAAAAATACCGAAGGAAATGAGGCGTTGCTTTTTAAACATAAATATTCCTAAAACAAATAAAAGCAGCAGTATAGTAAAACTAAAAAGTGTTTTGAGATGGAAGAAACTCGTGGCAACAGGAATATCGTAATCGACCATTTGGTTTACAGGCAAAAACAAGAGTTGAATGTATTTGAGTATGACACCAAACTGGGTGTAAAGATAGGTGAGCGGTGTAATCACCTCTGTATGGCTTTCGTTAGGCGGTATGGAATTGAAGATGCTGAACGAAAACTTGAACCCGATGATAATAATAGCTCCCGCCAAGGCTGCAAGTACTATTAATAGTCGATAATCTTTAAAATTGATGGTAATTTTCTTTTTGCGTATGAAGAAAATATCGAATAGCACCATAGCAAAAGGCAAGGTAAAAGCGTTTTCTTTTGTTAGCAGTGCAAACACACCCGAAACCAAAGAGGCAGCATAGAGCAGATACTTGCCCATGTTAGCTTTGGGCGCTAAGCGTGCTTTAACATAGAGCAGCAACGACAGCAAATAAAACAGGGCTACCATGGAAGCTGCCCGCTGAATGATGTAAGTTACCGACTGTGTGGCCAAGGGATGCGAAACAAACAAGAGTGCTGTGAATAATGCAATACTGTTTTTGTGTTTGGCCAGGCTGTGGTTTTTCATGGTGGGTGTGGCGAAAATAAGCAAGGTGAGCCGCCAAACCAAACAAGCCGTGATGAGATGAACGATTAAATTAACGTAATGCCAATAACGCACATCCAAACCATAAAAATGATAATTCAGCACATAACTAAAGATAGCCATAGGACGATTGGCACTAAAATGCCACCACGAATTAACATCATACAGATTGCGTATGGTAGCATTATCAACTATGCCAAAGAAATCGTCGTAATGAAATGAGCATGCAAACGAATTGGAATAAACAATACTGCCCAAAATAATTAGGATAGCAAAACCAAATGCGTTGAAATATTTTATTTCTTTATCCTGAGTTATGGATTGGGAGCCTTTTGTTTTCGGGCTCTTTTTGGGAGATTGTTTTTTTGCTTGTGGTTTTTTCACAAGGCAAATTTAACTATAAATTTATAAATGGGTAGGGAAATTGTTGAATTGTTTTGTGATTCGATGTTTTTTGATATGAAGCACTCGAATTCCATACGCAATTTATTGAAAATCATTGTTGGATTCTTGTTAAGCATGGGCCAGTACCTAGTTCATCATGACCCTGTTTTTTGAAAAAACTTGGCATAACAACTGTCGGCAGCCGTTTACACGCAAAGCAGTTCGGGCTGTTGAATTTTTTTTGCTACTTTTTTCTTAACGGGAACTACATATTTTGTGGTGTCGAAATCGACAGGGACACCCAACTCGTTGCGATTTACACCAAACTCTTTTTTGGCTTTGAGGCGGGTTTGATACCCTTTGTTGAGGGTGAGATATAAGAGTGCCGCCGAAAACCCTATCTTCATGTTGGGCAAGGCACGTTTAAAAATAGCGCTGTTGCTATAAATGGCTTCCTGAATATCGTTGCAACCATCCAAAAGGCGCTCGGGTGAGAAGTTGAGGGGTTGTATGTTTACTTTGGTGGTATCGAATTTGCTCCAATCGTCGGTTAAAATGCGTCCTTCTGATGCCAGTTTTTCGAAAACGGGCGTTCCCGGGTAGGGTGTTGCTACACACGATTGAAAAAAAGCAGCTTTGGAACGGATGAGAAATTCCAAGCCATATTTAAAGGTTTCGTCGGTGTCGGTGTCGAGGCCAAAAATGAGCGATGCCATGGTGAGTATGCCATTGTCGCGCAAGCGTTTTACGGCATCCACATTTTCGTTGATGGTTTTTAAGGATTTGCGATAATGATTCAATCCACCCTCGGTCATGGATTCAAAACCCACGAGCAAGGCGCCACAACCCGATTTTTTGGCGAGCTTCATGGTTTCGGGATCGTTGGATAAATTGATGGAGGCCTGCCCTACCCATATTTTGTTGAGTGGAATGAGTTCGCGGAAAAGTTCGCGGGCAAACTTTTTGTCGCCGGTGATGTTGTCGTCCAAAAAGAACAGGTATTTCTGCGGACAGGATTCGGCTTCTTCAATAATATCGCGCAGCTTTTTGTGGCGTTGTTTGGTGCCAAAAAAACGGGAAACGGTGCAGAAGTCGCAATTGTAAGGACATCCGCGTGTGGTTTCTATGGGTGCAATGGAGAATTTGCCCGAACGACAGCGAATAAGCTCTTTGCGTGGGCTGTTTTGCATTTGCAAATCGGGCAAGGCATCGAGTTTGTATAACTCGCGTAGTTTGTTGTGTTTAATGTCGGTGAGCACTTGCTCCCACAGGCCGCCTTCGGCTTCGCCAATTACCACGGCATCGCCATACATCAGGGCTTCGTGGGGACGACACGTGGCGTGTATGCCGCCAAAAACCACCGTTTTATCTCTTTTTTTGAATTCGTTGGCAATTTCGTAGCCTCGCAAACAGGTTTGTGTCATGATTGAAATGCCGATAACATCGTAATCGCCATCAAAATTGATTACATCTTCGTACACTTCTTCGCAAATTTCTACTTCGTGTTCGGGTGGAGTCATGCCGGCTATTAGCGACAAGGTGAGTTGGGGTATGTCCATGGATTTGGGGCGCTGTTCGCGCGGTGGACAAGGGGCAACGAGTAATATTTTCATTCAAGGTCGAATTTACGCTTGGTTTCGCCAAGTCGAATTAGTAAAACGCAGAAATTTCGGTCGGTGAACGAAAATTAGGGTCGAACCAATAATAATTGGCGCAAAGGTACAGATAAAGATTAATTCTCAAATTATAAA
Organism: Bacteroidota bacterium; assembly: GCA_037128515.1. GTDB lineage: Bacteria > Bacteroidota > Bacteroidia > Bacteroidales > CAIWKO01 > CAIWKO01. The sequence continues at coordinate 27,682 of JBAXWF010000041.1, forward strand.
ATATGTTAATTGCTTTCTGCAAAATATCATAATTGTTGCCTAATGACCGCTGTTTATTAAAAAGGGAAAGGCAGGGAACACATAACCCTGCCTTTAACACCAACCAAATTAATCGGCACCGGGGGCTTCGCAGCAGCCGGTGTAACTATCAATGATGAGAAATCATTGCCTGTTTTGAATTTTTGATTTCAATCAACTTATAAATTATGTTCATACTGCGCTCCTTTCAATTTAATTCACATCCATAATTTCTTGTGGGCGGCTTTTACGAACAAAGTTGTTGAACTTATACGTTAAATTGATGACCACGATAGGTGACTGATAATCGCCCGATAAAATAGACGTATACTCGGGTGTTTTTGTTACAATTTTATATTGCATTGTGCTTAAAATATCTTGTAGGTTGATTGTTATGGCAAGGCGTTTCTTTAAAAACTCTTGTTTCAGGGTAATATTTAAACCATAATAGGCCGTGCTGATGCCCTGTGTTGTGGTGGAGGGACCAGTGTAACTAAAATTGAGCTGCAAACGGGTGGTTTTATAGATTTTGAAATTGGGGGTGAACCGTATATCCCAATTGGTGCTGTTGTTCGAAAAACTCTTGTCGCTAATGGTTCCGCTCACATTGTAGTTATAAAAACTTCCGCCCAGATTGAACGAAAACCATTTTGTGGGCGACAAATTTGCATCCAACTCCACGCCGGCGGTGTTGTTTTGATTCATGTTTTCGAAGGTGATAAGGGTTTTGCCTGTGGCATCGGTTTTCCACACCTGGTCTATGCCGCCTTGGGTTTCGCGATAAAAGGTGCACAGGCTAAGCGACCCAATTTTAAACAGTTTCAGATAGTTTAGTTCAAAAGCATTGGCATACTCGGGTTTCAGGTTGGGGTTGCCTGTGCCGTAGGCGTAATTGTTGTTGAAGAAGGGAAACGGATTGATGGCCCATTCGGGCGGATGATTGATACGTCGGCTGTAGCTAAATTGCACTTGATGGTTGTTTTTGAAGCTTCGGCTAAGATAAAAGCTCGGAAAAAAATCGAACTGATTAAAGTTAAACGCTTTGTTTTTGGTTATTTGATTCAACATGCGGTCGGTGTACTCCACACGCAGGCCGGCTTTGATGTCGAAACCCCAAAAGCTGTCGCTATAGGTGGCGTAGGCAGCATAATTGTTGTTATGAAAGTTATAGTTGTTTGAATAGGTGGTGTCGAAAAGCCAAAGTTGGGTGGCGTTGTCAAAGGTTTCGCTTAAAGCAGTGGTTGCAATGGGGCGCACTTTGGCCTGTAAACCAGATTCAAAGATACGTTTGTCGGTAAACCCATTCACGTAGTCGATGCTGACTTGATATAGCTCGGCTTGGCTGTTGGCTTGGTTGCGCGTGAGGTTGTTGGCGCCCAAATTATCCCAGTTAGCATTGCTGGTGTACTGGCTGGCTGTGGCTTTGTTTTTGCCCTCCCTATTGGTGTATTGCAGTGCGACCGAAATTTTGTGGGCATCGGTTTTAAACTTGTGGGTGTAATCAAAGGTGCTCACCAGGTAGTCGCGAATCACATCCACGCGTTGCCTATCCAGGGTATAGCGTTCCATGCCGGGCAGGACTACGGCATATTTGTTGTCTTCGGCTTTGTGCCAGCCAAATCGGCCGTATTCGGCATACAATGTAAAGGTGTTTTGGGTGTTGGGTGTAAAATCAATGCCGCCTTTGCCACTATAGTTTTCAACCGTTTGGGTTTGCGGACCGTAGCCCAACAACTGATAGGTGGTGTCGGTGCTGGCGTTGGTTTGCTTGTGCACTTCATCGGTTACATAAGGCTGATAACGTGCCACGCCGCCCACAAAGAAGTTGAATTTTTTGGCTTTTATATTGAATTGGGCATCGCCGGTATATTTTTTCCAGGTGCCGGCACTGGCATTTATGAGCCCATTGAAACCATCGGCAGTTTGCTTTTTCATTATAATATTGATAATTCCGGAGGTGCCTTCGGCGTCGTAATTGGCTGATGGATTGGTGATGATTTCGATGTTTTTGATGGAGCTGGCCGGAATTTGTTTGAGCAAATCGGCGCCAGCCATGGGCTTGGGTTTACCATCCATGAGCACGGTGTAATTGGCACTGCCCCGCAGAAACACGTTGCCGTTGGCATCCACGGTGATGCCTGGCGAATTTTGCAACACATCCACGGCGGTGCCGCTAATGGCATTAATTTGCTGTTCCACATTGATCACTTTTTTATCTATTTTAAATTCAACGGGGGTTTTTTCGGCGCTGATGTTCACCGCATCCAGTTCGGAAGTGGTTTGTTGCAGTTTTATGGGGGCGAGCAGGCGTTGCAGGGTGGAGCCCGCCACGGCTATGTGCGATAGGGTTTGGTTTTTGTAGCCTATAAACTTAAAAACAAGGTAGTAGTTGCCCGAAGGGAGTTTCTCAAATTGATACACCCCATTGGAATCGCTGAGGGTGCCGTTCACAAATGTGCTATCGGCATGACTATAGAGCAACACATTGGCATAGGGAACGGGTTTGTTTGTTGCGGCATCGGTTACACTGCCTTTGATGCTAAATTTGTTGGCATTTTCGCTGGCTTGTGCCCAAAGCGATGTTGCAAAAAATGCCAAAAATAAAAGGAGGCGGTGGCTATGTTTGGTGGTTATCATCATCTGCATGTTTTGTGGTTTTTTAGGGTGTTAGCCCAGAGTGGGTAGCTCCAAATTGGTGTTCCACCACGCATTTGGGGGGGCGATGTGGTGGGTGTTACGGTAAGCTATAACCATTGAAGTGACAGCTCTTTTAAGTTTTTTGCGGGGGGTGTCGTTTGTGCGAATGGTTTCGGCATGGGTTGAATCGGCCAGGATGGTGAGTATGCGAAAATTGTTCCAATAAAAACTCGTATCCACCACTTTCGACAGGTTTATGCTTCGTACTTTGTTTAAGGATTGCCCTTTTGCATTAAAAATGGAGAGGATAAGCAGCAGCGTGGCAAACAGTGTTACCAAAATGCGCAAATGGTATTTTTTGGATAGGGTTTTCATGGCGATTTTAAATTTGATGCAAATATGCTATCAAGTGGGTGCGCAAAACAAATTTAATATAGCAATGGGGGGTTTCGCCCGATGAATACCCCTTGGCGAACGATAAGTTGGGTTGTGGAGCAAAAACGCCCTTTTGTGGAGCAAAACGGGGCATTGACAGATTACTTGCAAAAAAGCCTTGCAATGGAAACAATAAGTTGTAATTTTATCAAAATTTTTTTTAAACCATGAAACGCATTTATAACATACTGCTGCATTTCGCTTTTTGGGTGCTGTTTGCCATCATGCCTTTATCTACACTGTTTTTTAGCGACCAACCCCTGCCCTTGTTGTCGGTGGTTTACATTGTGTCGGTGTATTTGCTGCATATTTTAAATTTTTATGTCGCCTATTTTGTGTTGGTGCCACTGCTTTTCCGAAAAAAGAAGGTTTTAATTTATGTGTTCGGCAGTTTGGCTTTTGTGTTGGTTTTTGCCCTAATTCGTTTGCTTATTATCAAAACCTTTTTCCATTATATACACATTCCGCTTGACGCCGACATGACCAAGTTTTTGAGCAATCCGTATAACATGCTTTTCGAATACATTGTGCATAGTTTTGTGTTCACAGCTTACGCATTTCTGCTGCGCAGCACCTTTGAGTGGTTTGGCAGTCAGAAACAAAAATCGGAGCTAATCAACCAAAATCAGGCAAGCGAACTGGCTTTGCTGCGCTACCAAATTAACCCCCACTTTTTGTTTAACACCCTCAACAACATTTATTCGCTGGTGTATAAAAAAGATGAGAAAGCACCCGGGGCGGTCATGAAATTGTCCGAAATTTTGCATTACACCCTTTACAAAGCCAACACCGAAATGGTGCAGCTCGACAACGAAATTGGCTACCTCAAGAGTTTTATTGAACTGCAATCCTTGCGGGTAACCGATGCCAATTTTGTGCAGTTTGATGTGCAAGGCAACACCGCCCAACGCACCATTGTGCCCATGCTGCTACTGCCCTTTGTTGAAAATGCCTTTAAACATTGCGACAAGCAAGTGGCATCGCCGGGCATAGTGATTCGCATTAAAATTAACGAAAACGATATAGAGTTCTTTTGCAAAAACTACCTTACCAGCCCCAATCCGTATTCAACAGACGATGTGGGTGGCATCGGTTTGCAAAACATTAAACGCCGCATTGAGCTTTTGTATCCGAAAAAACATGAACTGTACATCAACACTTCCGAAACCGAATTTGTGGTGTATCTTAAACTCCAAAACAAATGAATATAAACTGTGTTGCTATTGACGATGAGCCCTTGGCTTTAGATATTATTGCAGATTATTGCGATAATATTTCGTATTTGAATTTGCAAGGCACCTACACCAGCCCGGTGCACGCCATTGAGTTTTTGAAATCCAATAAGGTTGATTTGCTTTTTTTAGACATTCAAATGGAGCAACTCACCGGCATTCAACTGCTCAACGTAATAAAATCCAAGCCGCTGGTTGTTTTCACCACCGCCTACGATTCGTTTGCCATGATGGGCTACGAGCTGGATGTGGTTGACTATTTGCTGAAACCCATTTCGTTCGAACGCTTTTTGAAAGCCACCAACAAGGTGTTCGAAAAACTGCAATCGGAAAAACCCATCGCCCCCGAGCACAAGCCCAGCGCACCCGAAAACATGAAACACGATTATTTCTTCGTGAAAACCGATTCGAAAATGCAGAAGGTGAACCTAAACGATATTTTGTATGTGGAAGGGCAATGCGATTATTTAAAAATTGTTACCGAACACGAGCGCATCATGACATTGATGAGTTTCAAGAAAATGGAAGATATATTGCCCGGCGAACACTTTTTCAGGACCCACAAATCGTATATTGTGGCGCTATCAAAAATCGAGTTTGTGGAACGCAACCGCATCAAAATCAAAGACCAGTACATCCCCATAGCCGAGGGTCGGGCAAAGCTTTTCTTTAAAGCCATTGAAAACCATAGCTAAGCCCAGCCACGCCAAGGCGTGAGCGGTGGGCACACCCACCATGCCACTTGCCTAAATCTGTTTAGCTATAGCTGCATGGGTTTAAAAATTGCCACCCTGGGTTTAAAAATTGCCACTGGGGGTTTCCCGCTTGCCGCGATGGGTTTATAAATAGTTACCTTGGGTTTATAAATAATGCCCTCGAGTTTATAAATAATGCCCTTGGGTTTATAAAT
>JBAXWF010000042.1:0-32685 GCA_037128515.1 Bacteroidota bacterium
TTTCCTTTAGGATATGTACCATTTCCTTTAGGATTTGTACCATTTCCTTTAGGATTTGTACCATTTCCTCTAGGATATATACCATTTCCTATCGGAATTAGTTCAAATCCTATTGGTTTTATTCGAAATGCACTTTTATCAATATTCTGCACCATAGCATCCACAATGATTACAATTGTAATTTGGTGGGATGCATCATTATATAGTGCAAACTTTTTTTTCGGCAGGCAGATGTGTAGCCCGAAAGGGAGTTTGCATACCATACCTTATTTATTAACCTATAGTAAAACAAAAAAGTTATGGCACGTAAACGTGTAATAATCAATTTTGGGCACTATTCCAATGGTGATCTGATAGCCACAACGTATGTGATTATTGATATGATGACCGGGAATTTGCTATTTACTACTCCAGACCCTACTTTGGTTTCGGTGAAAGCCTTGGTGGAAGATCTCGAGAAAAAGAACACCCTTGCCCTGGAAGGCAAGCATCTGGCACATGCCGACATATTGGTGGCACGTATCGCACTATTAGATGCACTTCGCAGTTTGGGATTGTATGTGACAAAAATTGCCAATGGCAATTTCGCCACTATGGTTAGCAGTGGGTTTCCAATATCGAAGGATTCTGCCCCGAGACGCCGTGATGCCCTGTGGGTTATGCGTGGACCTAACGCTGGCGATATTTTGGCTGGGTGTGTGGCTTATACAAAGGCAAAAGCCTATGTGTGGCAACGGTTCACTGGAGCCAGTGCTCCTGCAGACGAAAGTTTGTGGATACTGGCCGGTGTTTGCACCCAAACCAAAATAGGATTGACGAATCTTGATTCGGCAAGCCGGGTTTGGTTACGCTACTGCGCTGTGACCAAAAATGGTATGATGGCGTGGAGTAATCCCATCGATATTATCGTAGGATAGTTTTGGGTGGTAGTAAAATTGGCAAAAAGCCATCTCAAAAATCACACGATGCAGCCTTGGCGAAAAAGCAAAGTTTACCCCTGTCGTTAAAATAAAAACCGGCAGCAAACAACGCACAAACCAAGTGGCATGGCGGATTTTAGCGAGGTGGCTTTTTAATTCGTTTTAGCACGACCTCAATTCGCCCCAACAAATTTAATGTGATTCCAAACGAAAGTTGTGTAATAAAAAATGCTTATTTTTACTTTTTCAAACACAAATCAAAGCCGCGAGTCTAGCACTTTCATGCAAGCAAAATAATAATAAGCTATGAAAAAGCATAAAAAGAAGCACAATAGCCCAGCAAATCAAAAAATTATTAGGGCGCAGCGTAAAAATGAGTATATGCGTAAAATGAAATATATTTTCAATACAGTGGCCGGAGAAAATGTCTTTGATTTTATACCCCATTCAACCCTTGATTTTTTTTACGAATCCCGTTTTCGGTCGTTTAAATTAATAGCTGAACCAGGACACACCATACCAAACGAGGTGATGAAAAATGTTGGTATGGCAATTTCAGTATTGTCGAAAAAAAATATGATAGAAGTGATGCCCAATCGGCTAAAATTATCTGTTTACGATTATTATAATTATGCCTTATCGGTGCATCTTTTGTTGGTATTAATCAACAAAGAAAAATTTTTGCAGCAAGAAAAAATCATGAATTTAATGCATGATTTTGCGAGCAAAAGAGATGATCAATTGATTGTGGCACATAATGAAATTTACAGACTATTTTTTGCTTTAAGTGTGGCTTATTTTGATTTTGACAAACTGTTATTTTGGTTTTGCTATACTTTTGATAAATATGCTTATGCCGAACAAGGCCTCCATATTATCATACACGTCAAGGTACGTGAACCCGAATCGCTTACGGTAAGCATTAATGGCAACCCAAGGCCTGTTTATCGGGTTGGTTGGGCTAGTGAAGCAAATGGAATAGAATGGATATCGATAAAACCATCGGAGTTAAACATCAAAAATTCATTTGCCGAAATTCCATTAGATGTTTATATTCAATCGCATGCTGTTCAGCGACTTTCTGAGCGGCTGGATGGTATAGATGCACAGATGTTGCAATTCAATGTTTTTGATTCATTGAAAGGCTTAAAAGTATTTTACGACAATCACAATAATGCGCTTATCGAATATCGTTTTCATAACATAAAAGTGGGTTATTTGGTATTCGAAATCATCGAAGGTATTATAGTAATAAAAACTTTTTTGTTTTTAACCAACAATGGCACACCCGAAGGACAACAAATTGAAAAACAAACCGGACTTAAAAAACTGGATAAACAATACCTAGCCCTCGATAAACTAAGCACATTTATGACTGCCGATATTTTGACCAATATGGAGGTGCAAAAAACATTAACAGACATGGGTTGTCAATCGCTCATCGAATTGTATAAAAATACTGCCGTAATGTATGAGCAAAATAAAAACACTTCGGTTATCATGCGCATGTTGAAATATCTTCACGACGAAAAACCTGATGATATGGCTGAAGAAGATATGGATCAGGAAATTTGATAAGATCATTACGAGAAAAAACTAATCACAAAAAAAGGAACCACATCAAATAATTTTAAATAAAAGAAATAACTGGTAGGGGTTTTCTTATTTAAAAAACGATGCATTCAAGTCCTAATAAAACGGCTATAAAATAACTTCACAATTCAAAGCCCCAGCAGGGATAATATATACATTTTTCCATAACACCCACACCATGTATCAAAAAAAAGTATAACTTTGTTCTACAACCCACGTATAAACAAATAATTTTAATTGTTATCAGCAAAAAACCAATAGCAACCAAACACCATAAAACATGAAAAAATTAGTACTTATGCTCGTTTGCGTAACATTATTTCAAATTATTTCTTTTAAAAACTACGCACAATCCTATACCTTTACCACCCTCGACAGCCTTTACCAAAACCTAACATCCGGCACCGCATTAAACACAGTTGATAGTTCCGGTGGGTGGGACGATGCCAAAGGCGTAATTTCCATCCCATTCAATTTCCATTTTTTTGGCAATATCGTTTCAACTTTTTATTTTGATGACACCTTTCTCACCGACGATACCATTGCCGAAGATAGAATTATCAATGTTTTTGGTGCAAACATTTGGGGCGATAGCATTCCTGTCAACTACCAAATCGACGGAACAACACCAAACCGAGTCTACAAAGTTGAATGGGCCGAAGTATGTTTCGATGTCTACGATAACTACGATTCGGCCAATATTGAATTCCAACTCTGGTTCTACGAAACCACCAACGTAATCGAAATTCATTTTGGCAATAGTCATATCCCAAATCCCAATTCAGCCTATGATGGCATGAGCGGACCACAAATACTTTTAGCCGATTTTGCTGCCACACCAATTAAAGTAATACTTTTAACCGACAGCGCGTCAAACCCCACCACCACAAGTAATTTGAGCGCAGTACTAATCGGTACCCCCGATTTAAACACAGTATATCGGTTCACACCAACCGTAATACCATCGGCAATTGCCATTAATGCCGAAAACCAAATAACGATCTATCCAAACCCGGCCAAAACCGATATAAAAATCAACCTTCCTAAACTAAACAACGATGAAATAATTTCCGTTTATGATATACAAGGACAACTGCTAGTGCAACAACCCATGCAGCAAGCCCAAGCGAACTTAAATATATCGAATCTGGCCAATGGTATTTATTTTATAAAAGTAACGGGTTCCGGTATCGATGTGGTAAAAAAGATTATTAAAGAATAACACATCCCATATTTTGTAAAACACAAAAAAACGCCTGAAAACAATGTTTTTCAGGCGTTTTTAATTTAGAAGTGGAGCGTATGGGAGTCGAACCCATGACCTTCAGACTGCCAGTCTGACACTCTAGCCAACTGAGCTAACGCCCCAACTAAACTTGTGCAAATTTAATTATAAAATTGGTACATTTACAAAGAATTTATCCTGAATTTTTATGAAACGAATTTTTGCGGCAGTTAAAATAGAACCGCAACAAGCCTTACACAGTTTAACGGGCCACCTACAACAGGCACTAGCAGCCGACCATATTAAATGGGTGCCACTAGAAAATATGCACATTACATTGAAATTTTTTGGCGAAACACCCATCGATAAAGTACATCAAATAGCTGATGTGCTAAATGAAACCACAAACACAACTTCGTTTGATATTGAATTTACCCGATTGGGAATTTTTGGAAGTAGCTATAAACCCCGTGTTATTTGGTTGGGTGTGAACGATGCTGGTTATTTGTCAGGTTTGGCCAAAAACATACAAAACGCCATAGTGCCCTTAGGATATGAAATAGACAGGCAAAACTTTGTGCCGCATTTAACCCTTGGAAGAATAAATGCCATTGCCGATAAAACGTATTTTCAGAAAATTATCGATAGTTTGAGTGAGCAAAAATTTGAAAAACAAACAATATCCACCTTATATCTTTACGAGAGTATCTTAAGCCCATCGGGACCAAAATATCATATACTAGAAGCATATAAGCTTTTATTTGAAAGAAAAAATCAATAAAATGTTTTTTGAATCAAAAAAATTTATATTTTTGCACCCTCAAATTGTCCTATGGTGTAATTGGCAACACGTCTGATTTTGGTTCAGAAGAGTTCAGGTTCGATTCCTGATAGGACAACAGGAAATGAAAAAGTTGTTGAGGGGACATTAGTCCCCTCTTTTATTAAAATGTATGATAACAGCAGAAAAGATAACATCACTAGTGAACGAAAGCCTTACCGGCACTGACTTATTTGTAGTAGAAGTACGAGTTAGAAGTGGTAATCGCATAAGCGTATTTATTGATTCCGATACCAAAGTGCATATAAAAAATTGTGCTGAAACTAGTCGTTATATTGAGTCGAAACTCGACCGTGAAAAGGAAGATTTTGAACTGGAAGTTTCTTCGGCCGGATTAGACCAACCCTTGAAGTTGCACCGACAATATAAAAAAAACATCGGAAACGATTTAAAAATTGAAACAAACGACGGAAAAACATGGGTCGCAGCGCTCTTAGGAATAGCCGATAAAAATTTAACTCTTCGGGTTCCCGAAAACAAAAAATTAAAAACTCACGAACAAGAAGTTGTTGTTGCATTTGCAGATATTAAAGAAGCAAAAATTGTAATTAAAATTAATAATAAATAAAATTTAGAAATTCAAAATTTAAAAGATATTACACATGGAAAATATCAATTTGGTAGAATCATTTTCGGAATTTAAGGAATTTAAAAATATTGAACGCGAAACCATGATGCGTATTCTGGAAGATGTTTTCAGACATATGTTGATTAAAAAATATGGTTCCGACGAAAATTTTGATATTATCGTCAATATTGACAAAGGAGATTTGGAAGTTTGGCGCCGAAGAACGATTGTTGAAGATAGCGAGGTGATTGACGATAATAAAGAAATAGCCTATTCATATGCAATCAAAATCGAACCCGATTTTGAAATAGGCGAAGATGTTTCGGAAGAAGTTTTATTAAAAGATTTTGGACGTCGCGAGATTCTTGCAATGCGCCAAAACCTGATATCTAAAATTCTTGAATTTGAAAAAGACAATATTTTTAAAGATTATATTGATAGGGTTGGACAAATAATCACCGGAGAAGTGTATCAGGTATGGAAAAAAGAAATTTTGGTGCTCGACGATGATGGTATTGAACTGATAATGCCAAAATCGGAACAAATCCCTTCAGATTTTTATCGCAAAGGCGACACCATTCGTGCGGTTGTTTTGAAAGTGGAAATGAAAAACGGAACGCCTCACATTATTCTATCTCGTATTTCTCCTGTTTTTCTCGAGCGTTTGTTCGAATCGGAAGTTCCCGAAGTGTTTGACGGATTAATCACGATTAAAAAAATTGTTAGAATTCCCGGCGAACGTGCAAAAGTAGCTGTTGAGTCCTACGACGATCGTATTGACCCAGTTGGTGCTTGTGTTGGTATGAAAGGTGCTCGTATTCATGGAATCGTTCGTGAGTTGCGAAACGAAAATATCGATGTAATTAACTTTACAGCGAATGCATCGCTTTATATAACTCGTGCTCTGAGTCCGGCAAAAGTTTCTTCCATAAAAATTGATGAAAAAACTAAAAAAGCCGATGTGTATTTAAAACCCGATCAGGTTTCATTGGCAATCGGAAAAGGTGGATACAATATTAAATTAGCTTCTAAACTTTCGGGATACGAAATTGATGTTTATCGTGATGCCGATACCGACTATGAGGATGTGGATTTACAAGAATTCTCAGACGAGATCGATCAGTGGATTATTGATGAACTAAAGAAAATTGGTTGCGATACAGCTAAAACCGTTCTCGAAATCCCAGTTGAAGATTTAGTTCAACGTACAGATTTGGAAGAAGAGACAATAAAAGAAGTAGTTAAAATTTTAAAATCAGAATTTGAATAATTTATTTTCAGGAAACTGGAATTAAAACCAATTAGAAAATATCATTACTGGTTCAACAGGCAAAATATGGAAGAAACCGCAAAAATTCACCGATTAAGTAAAGTAGCTATAGAATTCAACATCAAGGTCGATACCGTGGTTAAATTTCTATCGAATAAAGGACATAAAATCGATAGTAATCCAAACGGAAAGATTACCGAACAGATGTATGAAATGCTACAAAAGGAATTTCAATCGGAAAAACAGCTGAAAGAAACTTCTAAGAAGCTCGATATCGGTAATTCCCGTCATGAAACTGTTACTCTTGGCCAAACCAAGGAACGGGAGAAAGAGGAAGAACCTGAGAAAGATTTGTTTATAAAAAATGTTCCTGTTACATTTAAGGAGCCTGAAAAACCCAAAGAAGAAGTTAAAAAACCAGTTGAGCCATTACCTGCTCCCAAACCAGTAGAAGAGGCACCTATAAAAGTTGTTGTACCTGAAAAAATTATAATTGCGGAACCTTTAGAACAAATTCCCCAAAAAAAAGTTGTGGTTGAAGAACCCGTTAAATCTGTTGTTGAAGAGAAACCCCAAATTACAGAGGAATCAGTTGAGCAGGTCGGGCCAAAAATACTCGGCACTATCGATTTGGATAAAGTAAATTCGAAAAAACCAACTCGAAAAACACCCGAAGAAAAGAAACAGTCCGAAAAACTCAAAAAAGAAGCTACAGAATATAAGGCACCCGATATCGATGAAAAACCCGATGGAGAGATCAACGCTAAACTTGAAATTGCAGAAGAAATAGTTAATAGTTCTGTAGATGAACAAATTTTAATGCCGGAACCAATAGCTGAAAAAGTGGAAGAAATTTCGGCTATTGAGCCTGTTGTTGCTGAAGAAAAACAGGATGCAAACTTTATTACTACCCAATATGCCAAAATTGAAGGAGTAACTATTTTAGGAAAAATTGATTTACCTCCTCCACGCGAACCGCAGAAGAAGCAGCCCGTTGCTTCTTCATCTGATGAAAAAAATATAAATAAAAAGAAGAAGCGGAAACGTATTAAAAACGAAGGTAAAACTACCGAAACTACTCCAGCTCAATCTGGAGCGAGGACAAATCAGCCAACAAGTATTCAACAAGGAATTGCTCAAAAACCCGGTTTTAAAAAGGCGAAAGGAAAAACAACTACACGCCCCGAAGTTTCGGATGAAGATATCCAGAAGCAAATTCGTGAGACTCTTGCTCGTCTTAGTGGACCAACAAAATCTAAAGCTTCAAAATATAGGCGACAAAAACGCGATGCGTTCCAGCAACATGCAGAAGAAGAACAGTTGAAACTGGAAGAAGACAAAAAAACATTGATAGTTACTGAATTTGTAACTGTTAGTGAACTTTCGAAACTGATGGGTGCTTCGGTGAATGATATTATTTCGACTTGCATGAGTTTGGGATTGTTTGTTTCTATTAACCAACGACTCGACGCTGAAGTGTTAACCATTGTGGCCGAAGAATTTGGTTACAAAACCGAATTTGTAAGTACCGAAGTTCAGGATTCAATTCAAAACGAGCCCGATTCAGAGGAAGATTTGGTTGAACGTCCGCCAATTGTTACAGTAATGGGTCACGTTGATCATGGAAAAACTTCGCTGCTCGATTATATTCGAAATGCCAATGTTATTGCAGGTGAAGCCGGTGGTATAACCCAGCATATTGGTGCGTATGAAGTAACTCTCAAGAACGAGAAAAAAATCACATTTCTTGACACACCCGGCCACGAAGCGTTTACGGCTATGCGCGCTCGCGGTGCTAAAGTTACCGATATTGCCATTATTGTAATAGCTGCCGACGATAGTGTGATGCCGCAAACAGTTGAAGCTATTAATCATGCTCAGGCTGCAAAAGTGCCAATTATTTTTGCTATCAATAAAATTGATAAAGATGGTGCTAATCCTGAAAAAATTAAGGAAGCACTAGCAAATATGAATCTGTTGGTTGAAGATTGGGGTGGAAAATATCAATGTCAGGAGATTTCTGCAAAAAAAGGAATCAATGTAGATAAACTACTCGAAAAAGTACTTCTCGAATCGGAAATGCTCCAATTAAAAGCAAATCCAAAACGCAATGCCGTTGGAACTGTGCTTGAATCATCTTTAGAAAAGGGCAGGGGTTATGTGGCAAAATTGTTAATGCTAAACGGCTCTTTGCGTGTTGGCGATATGGTTTTGGCAGGATACAGCTTTGGTAGGGTTAAGGCCATGTATAACGAACGTAATACACCTATTGATTATGCAGGACCCGCCACTCCGGTGCTCTTGCTTGGATTAAATGGGGCTCCTCAGGCCGGCGATGCATTTAATGTGTTAACCGAAGAACGCGAAGCCAAAGAAATTGCCAACAAACGATTCCAGTTGCAACGCGAACAAAGTATACGTACTCATAAACATATTACGCTCGACGAAATTGGTCGCCGTATTGCTATTGGCGATTTTAAAGAATTGAACATTATTATTAAGGGTGATGTTGATGGTTCTATTGAAGCATTATCCGATTCATTATTGAAACTCTCCAAGGAAGAAGTGCAGGTGAATGTAATTCATAAATCGGTCGGTCAAATCACCGAATCCGATGTATTGCTGGCTTCAGCTTCCAATGCTATTATCATCGGGTTCCAGGTTCGTCCATCTTTAAGTGCACGCAAACTTGCCGAACAGGAACAAATTGATATCCGCTTATATTCTATTATTTACAACGCCATCAACGAATTGAAATCGGCTATCGAAGGCATGCTTTCTCCCGAAATTGAAGAAAAGATTGTTTGTAACCTCGAAGTCCGTGAAGTATTTAAAATTACCAAGGTAGGCACCATTGCAGGTTGTCAGTGTTTGGACGGGAAAATTGCTCGGGCCACACTTGTCCGTCTTATTCGCAACGGTATTGTGGTGTATTCCGGGAAACTCGGTTCGCTCAAACGTTTTAAAGACGACGTGAAAGAAGTTTTTGCCGGTCAGGAATGCGGATTAAATATCGAAAACTTCAACGACATTAAAAACGGTGATATTATCGAGGGCTACGAACAAACAGAAATAAAGCGAAAACTCGACTAATTCTAAACTGTCATTTCCCCGCTCAACGAAATTTGTAAAAGTTCGCGTATATTTTCATTCGAATTTCCCAATAGAAACATCATTTTTGTAATGGCTGCTTCGGTGGTGATATCATAACCACTTAGCACACCTATGCGTCCCAAATCGCGGCTAGTTTCATATTTCCCAATCTCAACCGAGCCTCCTTGGCATTGCGTTACCACAAATACAATGATTCCGTTATGGATAGCTTCTTCTATAGCTTTAATAAACCATGCATCGGTTGGTGCATTTCCCGAACCAAATGTTTCCAACACCAATGCCTTTATGCCTTCGGTATGCAAAACCGCATCCACCATGGCTTTTAAAATGCCCGGATACAGTTTTAGTTGTGCCACATTACAATCAATGTTTTTATGCACCACAAGTCGTTTGAAATTCGGCTTGCGTATTACCTCTTCGTGATATTTTATTTTAACTCCCACTTCGGCAAGCAGCGGATAATTGCCCGATAGAAATGCTTTAAAATTTTCCGAATTATGTTTGGTAGTGCGGTTACCTCTAAAGAGTTTATTATCGAAACAAATGCAAACTTCGGGCACTACGGGAGTATTGTTTTCATAAGCAGCCGCAATTTCAATGGCATTTATGAAATTGTCGCGGCCATCAGTGCACACAACTCCCATGGGCAATTGCGAACCAGTAAACACAACCGGTTTGTTAAGATTTTCAAGCATAAAGCTAAGCATGGATGCGCTAAACGACATGGTGTCGGTGCCATGCAACACCACAAACCCATCGTAATCTTCGTATTTTGATTCTATCACACCAGCAAGTTTTATCCAGAAATCGGGATTGACATTTGACGAATCAATCAAACTGTCGAATTCGTTGAAGTCAATGGTATAGTTAAAGTTTTTTAAACGGGTATGTGTTGATAAAGATTCTTGAAATTCAGGGGCGACAAACTGCTTGTTTCAGCATTTTGCACCATGCCGATAGTGCCACCAGTATAAATTACCAACAACTTAGGTTTTTTGTTCATCATGCCTTGATTTTAAATAATTTTTCTGCATTTCGTGTGGTGGTTTCGGCTACTTGGGCCAAAGCGCAATTTTTTAATTGAGCTATAAATGCTGCAATTATTGGCACGTTGGCGCTTTCATTGCGTTTGCCGCGTTCGGGAGCCGGGCTTAAATAGGGCGAATCGGTTTCTAGCACAAAATGCTCCAAACCGAAATGCTTCACCACCTCGGCCATACCAGAATTTTTATAAGTTACAACGCCACCTATACCCAAATGAAACCCCAAGTCGATGGCGTGCTGGGCTTCTGCGATGTTGCCGGGGAAACAATGAAAAACTCCTGTAAGACCTTTGTTTTTGAAAGGGGCGAGCACCGCAAAAATTTCGTTCAGCGATTTGCGAGCATGTATCACTAAGGGTAAATGATGCTTTAGTGCCAACGCTACCTGATAAGTAAATGAATCAATTTGTTGTTCTATAAAGGTTTTATCCCAATACAAATCGATACCGGTTTCGCCTATGCCACAAAAAGGATGTTTATCAATACAGTCGTCAATGAGTTCCAGTTCGGTTTTGTAATCTTCTTTCACCGATGTGGGATGCAAGCCAATCATCACGAGGCATTGTGTGGGATAATTTGTATGCATTGCCATCATGGCAGGGCGGGTGGTACTGTCGATGTCGGGCAACAGCAGTTTGTGAACATTTTGCTGCATGGCACGCTTTACAACCGCAGCAATATCATCATTGAATTGTTCGGCATACAGGTGTGTGTGGGTATCTATAAATTGCATTGTACAAAGGTAAAAATTTTATTTAGTACCAAGTTTATCAAGGTGTGAGTTGGGTGAATTAAAATTGGCAAAAGATTGATGAAAAAAGAGTAGGTGTTAGAGGAGAAAGTGCAGGAGGCAATGCTTTATGAAATATATCGAGTTGGACTAAATGCATCAACTTTACAAATTTTACCTCAAAAATATTTCCTCCCATTTATCGTTCTTTTACTAAATTTGATGCGTATTTGAATTTCGTATGAAAAGCATTAAAAAGGTTTTGCTTGTTCGTTTTAGTTCTATTGGCGATATGGTGCTAACTTCGCCTGCGGTGCGTTGCATCAAGCAACAAATGCCTGGCGTGCAACTGCATTATCTCACCAAAAAACAATATGAACCATTGCTCGTGGCCAATCCGTATATCGATAAAATTTTTACTATCGAAAAAAAGGTGGATGAAGTGCTGCTGGCCCTGAAAGCCGAAAACTACGATTATGTGGTGGATTTGCATAAAAACCTAAGGTCGATGCAGGTGAAAAGGGGTTTGGGGGTAGCCGCAGGCAGTTTTAATAAACTAAACGTGCAAAAGTGGTTGCTTACAAATTTTGAAATAAATTTGTTGCCACAGCTACATATTGTTGACCGCTATTTTGGTGCCTTGCGAAAGTTGGGGGTTGAAAACGACGGCCGCGGGTTGGATTATTTTATTGCGGAAAGCGACCGCATTGTGGTGGTCGATTTTTTACCCGAACGCTTTACGAATGGTTATGTGGTATTGGTGATGGGCAGTAAACAAGCTACGAAACAGATTCCGCACGAAAAAATGATGGAAATTGTGGACAGACTCAACAAACCTGTGGTATTGCTTGGCGGCCCCGAAGATTTTACTAAGGCTAAATTGCTGGCCGAAGCCTTGGGGAATAAGGTGTTTAATGCTTGTGGAGTGTTGAATGTAAATCAATCGGCATCCATCATCCAACAGGGGCTGTGTGTTATAACTCCTGACACGGGCATGATGCACATTGCGGCAGCCTTGAAAAAAAAAATAATTTCGGTGTGGGGAAACACTATTCCCGGGTTTGGCATGTATCCATATTTCCCGAAAGGGGAAGAAAATTACAGGATAGTTGAAGTTTTGAATTTGAATTGTAGACCCTGTAGCAAGTTGGGTTATAAGGCTTGTCCGCAAAAACATTTTAAATGTATGCGTAATATTGATGTGAGCGAAATTATGGGTGCAACGGGTTTGTGAGTGGGTAGGCGCTGTTATCTCATTTTTTTGAGATACAAGGCAAAAAGAAAAATAAAAAGTAGGCTAAAAATAAGCGATACCGCCAGAGACATGAATAAATAGGATATGCCCAAACTTCGCAAACTCAGGAAAGGCAGCGCAAGCAAAGCGGTCTGAACGGCCAAATAGCTATAAAAGCCTGCTCGGCGCATTCTTATAAGAAGCGTGATACTGAAAATGGCAGCGAAATGGAGCAGGATTTCGAGTAGGAAAAACAAGGAGTTACCATGCAGTCCTTCATCAATAATAACATCGATTACAGGGAGGGTATATAAAAAACTGTTGTCGGAAATACCCGACAGCAGAAAGATGTAAATAATGATGTAAACGGAATTGGCTAGGATTGACACGATGCCGAGCAGGAGCAAAAATACCGGTCTGTGAATGGGTGTGGTTTCGTTGGTCATTGCAGGTTTTTCATTTGTTTGTAGGCCTTTGCATAAAGAAAAACGAAAATGGTGCTGACGATAATAAAGAAGACATTAACGGTGTTCATCACCACAAAAATCGACAAAAATACCATAATGGCGTTTGCTGCAACATAAATCCAAAAACCGGAACGTTTGCCATAGAACAAAAGTAAGGCACCTGTGAATGAGCTTCCGAACAAAATGAATGTGGCCAAAAAGAAAAGAATAAATACAGTGCTACCCACATTATAAAAGCCTTGCACAAAAACATTGATGTAATTTGTCATCCATCCCGAAAGGAACAGGCCACCGAACGAAAACAATGTCATACTTCCGCTAAAGAAAAAGGTGACAAAACACAGCCTGCTGAGCAATAAAGGTCGTTTGGTGGCGGTAGCAAGTGTGGCGTAAATTTCTTCGAATTCCATGTTGTGAAAGATTAGTACAAACGTAGCCAAAAGTTTTTAATGCAGCAAAAAAATCGAGCGAATGTTATATAAAAAACAACATCAAAATGTTTACTATTATGATAATGGTAAAACCAACAGCCAGGGGTAACCGACTTTGTTTTCGTGAGAAAAACAATGCATAGGCCAGTTTGAGCACATTGTTTGAGATGATTGCCTGAAAAGTAGCTCGCGAAATTAAATCGATAGTAACATTGTATTTTCCGCCAAAGAGTGTGATGAGGAAGGGGTCGATGTCGGTTACGCCTACAATTAGCGATAAAAAGTTAAGACCTTGGTTGCCGAAGTATTTCACAGCAAAATAGGTGATGAAAGTGAATGCTACAAACAAAATCATAAACAACATGGCTACTTTAAATTCGAGAGGGTTTTTATCTTTCAAAAAATTTGCTTCGGAGGGTTCGGGTTTTTTGTGCTGATAAAAGAATATACCAACCCCTACCGCAATAGAAAGCAAAAACAGGATAAAGAAGAAAATCACATTGTGCTGAAACAATTCGATATTGAAAATCATCATTAAAATGGCGATACGCAAATACATCATGGCCGTGGCTAATATAATGGCCGAAGCATAATTGTTGGTTAGGTGGGTGTTTTCTTTGCTTTTTTTTGCCAGTATGATGGTGGTGGCGGTTGACGAATACATGCCGCCCAATATTCCTGTCATGATGATACCCGATTTTTTGAACACGAAGCGTTTGAGCAAATAGCTGAGATAGGAAATGGTGGAAATCACCACCACGGCCAACCAGATTTTGTAAGGTGTGAGCGACAAAAAATCCACAATGGGTGTGTTGGGCACAATAGGCAAAACAATTCCGGCAATAATCATGAATTTTGCCAAGGTGATAAATTCTTCTTTTTCGATTTTTTCGGTGAGCGTGGTAAAGGATTCTTTGAGTTCGGTGAAAATTAATACAGTTACCACCACCAAAATATAGAGCCAGGCCGGTTGGGTGATAACCAGTGGCGCCATACAATAGGTGATGAGCGCTATGATGACAGTGGTTAATCCAAAATCTTTGAATCGAGAAATCTTGAAAAAATAGTTGATACCTAAAAATATACTGATGACAAAGCCGCCACCCATAAACAAAAACAGGGCTTCGGGATCAATAATATACAGTATGTAGCCCAAAATACCCAAAAAGGTGAAGGTTCGGTCGGTGCCAAACAAACGCGAATCTTCGGCAATCGGATGAAGTTTTCGTTGCGAAAGGCCTATAAAAAGCGAAAACAATGTTACGAGTAAAAAATCAGCAAGTTGCTTTGGTATCAAGTGTGTGATTTGCTC
Organism: Bacteroidota bacterium; assembly: GCA_037128515.1. Lineage (GTDB taxonomy): Bacteria > Bacteroidota > Bacteroidia > Bacteroidales > CAIWKO01 > CAIWKO01. Next base: position 14,749 of record JBAXWF010000042.1, read on the forward strand.
CATCAAATAAAATTTAAAGTTTATACGTAAAACTTTAGTGTTTGTTGTGTTTAGGCAAACTTATGCAAACAAATGTATCAAATAATACACCATTGCCGACAAGGCCATGGTACACGGTATAGTAATAATCCATGCCACTACAATATTCCCCGCGAGTTTCCATTTAACGGCACTCGCGCGTTTGGTAACTCCAACGCCCATGATGGCACCGGTGATGGTGTGTGTGGTGCTCACCGGAATTCCCGCCAAGGTTACGGCAAACAGGGTTAAAGCTCCGGCCGTTTCGGCGCAAAACCCGCCTATGGGTTTTAAATGGGTGAGCCCCGAGCCGAGCGTTTTCACGATTTTGCGCGAACCCAAAAGCGTTCCAAGTGCTATGGCGGTGTAGCAAATGATAATTATCCAAAAAGGCGGGCTCGAGGTGTCCGCCGGAAGATAGCCTGTACCGATGAGCAACATCATTATTATGCCCATGGTTTTTTGTGCATCGTTGCCGCCGTGACCTAAACTGAATGCTGCTGACGATGCCAACTGTAGCACCCTGAAATAGCGGTCAATTTTAAGTGGCGGTTTGCGTCCCCATATCAGAAGTGTTAAAACCATAAAAAAGTATCCGATAATAAAACCAAACAAGGGTGCCAGTATGATAAAAATCACAATTTTGAAGATACCACTAAAAAATATAGCTGCTGCTCCACCTTTAATTAAAGCTGGGCCAATGAGCCCACCAATGAGTGCATGTGAAACGCTGTTGGGAATACCGTTTAAACCGCAAACCAAAACCCAGGTGCCTGCACCAAGCAACGAACATAAAATAAAAATATAGTCGCCTTTAATTATTTCGGGAACGATGACACCTTTGCCAATGGTGGCTGCAACGTGCGTTCCCAGAACAGCAATGGCCAAAAAATTGAAAAATGCAGCCCAGGCAACAGCCAGTTTCGGTGGCAACACATTGGTGGCAACTATGGTGGCAATTGAATTGCCCGCATCGTTCATTCCGTTCAAAAAATCGTAGATGATGGCAACTGCAATGGTGATGATTACTAAGGTTAACATACTTTTGTACGGTTTATGCAACTTTTACTATAATGGCTTTTAACACGTCCGAAACGTCTTCGGCTTTGTCGGTGGCGGTTTCAAGGGTTTTAAGTATGGCATCTTTTTTAATCAATTCAATCGCGTTTTTTTCGTTGTCGAACAAATCCGAAATAGACATATAGTATAAATCATCCACGCGGTTTTCTATTTCGTTGAGTTTAATGCAGGCGCGTTTTATAACATGGGGGTGTTTCAAGTTTTTTAATTCGCCTATGGCAACTTTAAGTTCGCGGGTGGCTTGCACCAATAGTTCCGAAATTTCGATGGTGTTGATGGGCAATTCGGTTACTTTATATAATTGAATGCGTTTGGCGCAAGAGTTTATGTAATCCAGCACATCGTCTAAGGATGAGGTGAGGGCTTGAATATCTTCGCGATCAAAAGGCGTGATAAAGGTTTTATTTAGTTCATCAAATATTTTGTGCGTGTTGTCGTCGCCTTTTTCTTCGCATTGTTTTATTTGGGTTACTAACGCTTGTTTTTCTTTTTCGTTGCCGATAAGCAATAGCAATTTGTTGAGTAATATGGCACCTTTCTCAACGTTTTCGGCAACGTTTTCGAACAATGGAAAAAACTTTTTTTCTTTTGGAATAAAATATTGAAAAACTTTATTGAGTCCCATTTTATTTTGATTTTGTAAAACAAGCAAATTTAAAACTATTAATGCAATTTGAGTTGTTTAAAATATAAAAAAAAACAGCAGAAAAATTTCTGCTGTTTTCGGGTTGGGAATTTATAAAGTAATAGGGGGATTACTTCATATTCTTGAGTTGCATGGCGTAGAGAACCAAAAATGCTAGGCTCGCTACTAAATAAATTATTACAATGGGATGATACGTTGCAAATGCCAACACCACGGTTATTATCAGCAGTAGGCCGCTGGGAATTGCATACAGTATAAAACCCGATTTTTTGCGGTAGAACATAAAAATGGCACCCCAAAGTCTGAGTCCAAATAGTATTAGTATTGTGAAACTGGTTAGTAATAGTATTTTTTCGCTTATGGCGGCGCCCTCGGGTGCTAGTTCTTCAATCCGGCGCGAAATTAATGACGACGAAATTATTCCCAAAAACGAAGCAATCACAAAAATGCTGCTACCAACAAACGTGCAAATGCAAAGCAAGGTGAGCAATAGGGGGCGTTTGCTGCGTGTCTCTAAAGGGTTTTCGGTCACGTGGTTCATCAAAAACTTTTGTAAAAGTATGTTCTGTTACGTAGGGTTTTCCAAAAGGTTACAAAGGGCGGTGGTGCAATGGGTTTTCGGTTGGATTGTGCATAAGAAATCATAAAAAAGTTTAAAAAATTTGGTTTTTCCGCAGAAAAGTACTTTCTTTGCTTCTAATTATTAATTAAAAAACAAAATCATGGAAGAACAAAACATTACTCCTGAAGTTGCAAAAAAACCAGGTAACGGTTTAGGCATCGCATCATTAATTATTAGTATTTTTGGTTTTATCTTAAGTTTCATTCCTGTCATTAACGTGTTTGGAATGGTTTTGGCTGTTACATCGCTTGCGCTTGGTATTGTAGGTATGATTATGGCCAAGAAAAAAGGTGGAAGCAAAACCTTGTCGTTGGTTGGTGTAATTTTAAGTGCCTTAGCAATAATTATTTTTATTGCAATGTATACTTGGTTTGCAGCAGCAGCTTCAGTATCCTAAGCTTCTTCAACTACTTTGAAATTGTGGAGCTTTTCGGGCTCAGAAAGCCTCACAATTTCAATTTTCAATCTCACTACGGGACTTATAATTCATAAATTTATACAATAACCTAAAAAACAAAATCATGGAAGAACAAAACACAAACACACAACCACAAACAAACGTGCAACCACCAGTTCCCGGGGCAATTGGTGCATTGGTTTTTAGCATTATTTCGCTTGTTTTATGCTGGTATTTTTGGTTTCCGGTAGTTGGATTAATTTTCAATATTCTATGCCTTGTTTTTGGCATAATGGCTATGGGAAAAGGCAAAAAAGCTATGGCTGCTTACGAAGCCACACCCGATCAGTTTAAAAAAGGATCGTATAGCATTGCAAAAATCGGAAAAATTTTAGGCCTTGTGGGTTTAATTTTAAACGCGCTTTTGCTCATTGTTGCCATTGTTTTCACATTTGTACTCGGTGGTGCTATAATGCACAACATGTAAAATTTTATTTATCATAAAAAAAAGCCGCCCGAAAGCGGCTTTTTTTATGCCTTGCACATTCATTCAAATCTATAAAAAAACTCCCGTCGCTCCACCCGCTTCCTCCTCCCTTCCCTTTTCGGCAGTAAACGATATTATTTCCAACTCGATTCATAAATCGAGTAGGATTTCAATGGCTTTCAGAAAAAAAATAGCATTGATCTCAGAAAAAGGTTGTTCTCCCAGCAGAAAAACTTTTTTATAGGTACATTCCACCGAATGTCCTTTTTTATTTTATCCCAATTCCTATTCAAAAATAACAAACCTCGCAGCCATTTTGCGAAACCCACCTGCCATGTCGCGAAACCCACCTGCCATTTTGCAAAACCCGCCTGCCATGTTGCGAAGTCCATACGCCAAGTTGCAAAAACACTTATGCCGGCTAGCGCCAACCCCCGCCCCAAACACCACAGTATTATAACCCAACAAACCACCCCCCCCCCAAAAAAAAGAATAGCTTTTTGTGTCGTCAAAAATAAGTCATTTTTTGGCAAGCAATTACACATTAAAAAAATTCATAACTTTGCAACATCAATGAATTTAAAATTTCCTACCCATGTCCATTAAAAATTCCGCACGGTTTTCATTTTTCAGTGGCCTCATCTCCCTCATTCTTTGCTGGTATTTTTGGTATCCCGTTTGGGGTTCCGTCCTAAGTTTCCTTTGCCTGCTCCTGTCGGTAGCCGCCGTCGTGTTTGGCCGCAATGCCCTAAAACACATCCGGCCTCAACCCAATTTAATACCACGCCCCCAACGCCGCAACGCCAAATTTGGCTACGTCTTGGGCCTTATCGGGATATTTATAGCCACAATTTGTTTTATATTCTCATTATTATTTACTTTTTACTATCATTTTTTAATTTAAACCCCTTATGGAACCAACCACCGATTACACCAACCAAAAAGAATTCCTCCCCGAAGCCTCTAGTGCCTTAACCTTCAGCATTTGGGGAAATGCCATTAGTTTTCTTTACATCATACCTTTCTTAGGATTTTTGGCCTGCATTGCCGGAATCATTATCAGCATCCTCGGCCTCATCAAAGGTCGCCGAGGCATGGAATTATGGAAAACCGACAAAAAAAGATACCACGGCGGCTCCTTCGCCAAAACCCTTGTAGCATTTATTCTCGGCATTGTGGGAATAGTACAAGGCGCATTGCTCTCGCTTTATGGCATATTTTTCACCATAATGATTATGAGCAATGGATTTCACCACATGTTCTAAAAAAAAAACGAAACATAAAAAAAGCCGCCCCAACCGGGCAGCTTTTTTTTTACTTCTGAAAATCGAACTTCCGAAATCTTACCTATTCCAGGCTCCCGATAGCACTTTCCACAGCATGCAAAATTTCGCAGTTTTGCACCAAAGCCTTCATTTTATTATGATCGGGATACAACGGCCGGTCAATGTCTAAATAATCAACATACTTGCGAATCGTATCTTTGGCCACTTTCGTACCCTCGCCCAGTTTGTATTTCTCCTCATCAAACTTTTCGCGCAAGTCCAATGCCTGAGCCGCCGCCATATATTCAATACCCAAAATACCGTAAGCATTATCCATAATTTGCAAATTTTTCAGCACCCCATTCATGCCCATCGAAACAAAATCTTCTTGGTCGGCTGCCGCCGGAATCGACTGAACGCACGAAGGCATCGATAAAATTCGCTGTTCCACAATCTGCATATCGGCAGTATACTGGCTCAACATCAAACCCGAAAACATACCCGCACCCTTAGTAAGAAAAGGAGGCAAACCCACGCTCAAAGCCGGATTATTCAAGCGGTTCATTCTCCGTTCTGACAACACACAAACCATAGTAACCACAGCACCCACCATATCCATAGGAACCGAAACAGGGCAACCCTGAAAATTGGCACCCGAAAGCTGCAAGTTTTCTTCAGCAAAAAAAATCGGATTATCCGCCACGCCATTCAGTTCAATTTCCACCTGCGAACGCGCCCATTTTATTTGGTCATGAGCCGAACCAATCACCTGCGGTGTTGAACGCATCGAATAAGCATCCTGAACTTTAACTTTAATTTTGTTGGTAGCCAGGTCGCCATTTTGAGTCACTTTACGGATAGAAGCCGCACTGCGTACCCCACCCGGGAACCCACGAACTTCCAAAAGTTTATGGTTATAGGGTTTCAAATTCGCTTTCAAAGCCTCCAGCGACATGGCGCAAGCAATTTCGGCCTGTTTCAAAAAATTATTCACATCATGCAAAATCAAACACGAAATGCCCGTAATGCAATTAGAACCGTTAATAGCAGCCAAACCGTCGCGGGCATGCAAACCCGGAACCGTAATGCCGGCGCGGCGCATAGCCTCTTTGCCTTCCAGCAATTCGCCTTCATAATAAGCATGACCTTCGCCCATCAGCAACAAAGCAATTTGCGACATCGGCGCCAAATCGCCGCAAGCACCCACCGAACCTTTTTTGCAAACCATGGGCGTAACGCCTTTGTTCAGCATCTCAACATAAGTTAAAGTAATTTCCGGACGGCAACCCGAATTGCCGTGTGCATGAACATTAATTCGGCTCAGCATCGCAGCCCGAACATGTTCAATAGGCATCGGTTCGCCAATGCCAGCAGCATGATTGTAAATTAAATATTTTTGAAAATCCTGAACCTGATCTTCATTCAGCACAATTTCCGAAAATTCGCCAATACCAGTATTAATTCCGTACATAATTTCATGATTTTCGAGTTTTTTCTCGAGCATGGCACGGCATTTTTTTATTCTTACAACTGCATCGGGATGCAATTCAATTTTTTGATTATTGCGAGCAACATTAACCACATCTTCAATGGTTAAATTGTTACCAGTTATTAAAAGTGTCATAATATATATGATTTAAGATTTATAATTTGTGATTTATCCTTGGCTTTTGGCCAATAGCTAATAAAATAAAAAAATTTAATGATGAAATGCGGGGGGAGAATTGAAACTAAAAGCAGAGTCCGCTGCGGTTAATTTTAATTTTAAATTTCAGAAACCAATTAATCATCTTAGCAAAAATTATAAAGCAAATGTACTAAATTTTTAATAGGGCTATCATTTCTTCTACAGAGATTTTTTCCTTTATGCCGGTTAGTATATTTTTCAGAATAAAAACACCATCCTGTTTTTCCTCTTTGTCCATAAGAATCACAAATGGTATTTTGCGCTTTTCGGCATAAGTAAATTGTTTCTTTTCATTGGCAACATCCGCATACAATTCCGAAGCTATACCCACTTCACGCAATTTCGCCAAAGCCTTCATGGCAACAATTTCCTCATCATCACCATAATTAAAAAAAAGAACCTGAGTTGAAATGCCTGCTTCCGCAGGAAACAAATTCAATTCGTTCATCACATCATAAATGCGGTCGGCGCCAAACGAAACCCCAACACCCGAAACACCGGGCAAGCCAAAAATACCAGTCAAATCGTCGTAACGCCCGCCCCCACAAATGCTTCCCATAGCCACATCGTTTGCTTTCACTTCAATGATGGCGCCAGTGTAGTAATTCAGGCCGCGCGCCAAAGTAAGGTCAAGTTCCACGGTTGTAGCCAAAAAAATGTATTTCAACGAATCAAAAATACGAGTAATTTCAGCAACACCTTGTTTGCCGATTTCGGTATTCCCAATGATTTTACTAATCGCAAGCATCTTTTCTTCATTGCTGCCTTTCAATTCCAAAATAGGTTGAAGTTTTTCGATGGCACTTTTCGAAAGCCCTTTACTTTCTAATTCCTGATTCACTTTATCGATACCAATTTTATCTATTTTATCGATAGCAATTGTAATATCAATAATTTTTTCAGGTTCGCCAATTATCTCGGTAATGCCACTCAAAATTTTTCGATTATTGAGTTTTATCGTGATGTTCAGTCCAAGTTTCCGAAAAACGGTATCAATAATCTGTAACAGTTCCACCTCATTCAATAAAGAATTGCTACCAATCACATCCACATCGCACTGATAAAACTCGCGGTAACGCCCTTTTTGCGGACGGTCGGCGCGCCACACCGGTTGAATTTGATAGCGTTTAAACGGAAAGGTAATCTCGTTGCGATTTTGCACCACATAGCGAGCAAACGGTACCGTGAGGTCGTAGCGTAGTGCCTTTTCGCACATACGTGATGCCAGTTTTGCAGGGCTCGCATTTTGCAAATCGTCAGTGCTTGTTCCTTCCAAAAAATTACCCGAATTCAGTATTTTAAATATCAGCCTATCGCCTTCTTCTCCGTATTTGCCCGTAAGTGTGCTCAAGTTTTCCATGGCAGGAGTTTCAATAGGCTGATAACCGTACAAACGAAAAACATTTTCAACGGTTCTAAAAATATAGTTGCGCCTAACCATTTCGGTTGGCGAAAAATCGCGAGTGCCTTTTGGAATAGAAACGTTAACTGCCATTTGAATTTTTTTGTAAAATTAAAAAAATAATCAATTACTTTCCCAACAAGTCTTTCAATAGCGCCGGGTCATCACTCATTATGCCATCTGCGGCCTGTTCAATCAGTTTTTGCATGCGTTTGTTTTTGTTAACCGTCCACACACAAGTCCTTTTATTTTGACTATGAATATATGCAATCGCTTTTTTTGTTGCGAAACGATGATAAATATTAATTTCCGAGATAAAATTGAAATCATCGGGCTGCAATTCCATTTTTTTTCGAGGAACTTTCACACTAAGAAATCCAATTGCGATAGTGGAATCCAATTGGTGAACCTTGTGTATCGAATTGTAATTGAACGATTGCACCACACACCATTTTTGGGCCCGATGTTTTTGTATCAATCGAACCACATCTGCCTCTAGCCCGTCGAACATATCTTCATGATTTTTTACTTCAATCAGCAGCGTGCATTGTCCGTTCACAAATGTCAATACCTCGTCAAGCGTCGGAATTTTTTCATTTGAGAATTTATCCGAAAACTTCCTTCCTGCATCAAATTGGCAAAGTTCATCGTAAGTGTACGAATGTACTTCGCCCTTTCCTGTAGTGGTGCGGTCTATCTTTCTGTCGTGCATCACCACAGTTATCTTGTCTTTTGTTTGTTGCACATCCAGTTCAATGCGGTCAACACCCAAACTGATGGCATTTTTAAATGCAGCAATTGTGTTTTCGGGAGCAAGCAAACTTCCGCCACGATGTGCAATAACCATAATTCTGTTCGTATTCATTTGATGATTTTCATTTTGTGAGAAACTTGTTTTCATAACGACCAACAAGAAAAAAACAAGTAGATAATTCTTCAATGGCATTATAGTGTTTTATCAAGAATCGTTCGCAAAAAAAGTTGCGCACCCTCGCCGCCTTCTTCGGGTGCCCACGATGCAAAAACTTTATCCGTTGCTACATCGTAGGGCCCTTCTTTAAATTCAAAAGCCACCGACCCCGATTCGAGTGAAATGATAGTATGAAATCGGTTTGGTGGAATTTCAACAGCATGGTTGCCCAAATTTGAATCCAAAACCACTGTTTCGCAAATAGCTCCTTCATCATCAAATTCAACCAATAAAAGTTTGCCTTGCAACACCACAAATACTTCGTTTTTATCGGGGTTTACATGTTTGTGTGGTCTGATATACGATTCCGGCTCCAAGGCGTTCAGCATGCGTTGCAAAATAGCATCGTTGTTTCGATGAAAATTAAAATTCATACGTTTGCGCTGCGATTGCTTTGCTTGTAAAACAATTTCACTTAGCAGTTTGTTATCGGTTCTTATCATTTCAGAATTTGGTATGTTTAAAATCCTCGAGCCACTTTTGAGTTTCTTTTGGCGTAAAGGTTTTTAGTTTCGAAATAAGTTCGTTTTCATCATTACTTACAAAAAACAGTTCTTTATGTTCGGGTCTTATAAAGCGTTCCTGAATAAAATGATCGAATAATTCAAACATTTTATCATAGTAACCATCAATATTAAAAATTCCAATTGGTTTTTTTATTATCCCCAACTGATTCAAAGTAAGCATCTCGAATAGTTCATCCAGTGTTCCGTATCCGCCGGGTAGTATAAGATAAGCATCCGAAAGTTTATCTATCAGCATTTTCCGCTCGCTCATCGAATCAACAATATGAGTAGTGGTGATATGTTTGTGCGACACTTTCACATCAACCAATCTCTGGGGTATTACGCCTATCACAATACCGTTTTCTTCCAGCATACTGTCGGCCAAAACACCCATCAATCCCACATTCCCTGAGCCATAAACCATAGAAAAGTTATTTTCAACAAACAACTTTCCCAATAAATGAGTTTTTGTTCTATAAATTTCGCGATTACCAATAGCAGAGCCGCAAAAAACAGCAATATTTTTCATGTTAACAATTTTTCGTAAAACAAAGGTAGCAAAAATCCGGTGAAAAAATGATGTACCTTTGCACACCATGAAAACAAACCACGAATATAACTTTGCAGAGCTTTCGAACGGGATTCGCCTTATACACAAAAATAGTAATTCTCCGATTGTGCATATTGGCTTTTTTATTGATGCCGGTTCTCGCGATGAAACCGAACAGGAACTTGGCATGGCACATTTTATTGAACATGTGGTTTTTAAAGGTACTCAAAAACGCAAGTCGTATCAAATTTTTAATTGCATAGAAAATGTAGGGGGGGAATTGAACGCTTTTACCACCAAAGAAGATACGTGTATACATGCTTCAATCACAAAAGAATATTTTGAAAAAGCAGCCGAGTTAATTTCCGATGTGGCATTCAATTCTATTTTTCCTGAAGAAGAACTGTCAAAGGAAAAGGATATAATCGTTGATGAAATTTTTTATTATAAAGATATTCCCGAGGAATTAATTTTTGATGAATTTGAGGAAATGGTGTTTGCAGGGCATTCATTGGGTAGAAATATTTTGGGTAATCCAGCAATAATAAAGAAATTTACAAAAAAGGATATTTATAGTTTTATCCAAAGAAATTATACACCAAATAATATGGTGATTAGCGTTGTTGGCGATATTGAATTTTCAAAAATTACCCAAGTCATTAAAAAACATTTTGAAGTAGCTTTTTCGAAATCAGAAAAGACAAGCATACGAAAAGCATTTGCAAGCTACAAGCCTTCTATTAAAAACATTCCCAAAAAAATATTCCAAAGCCATTGCATTATGGGCAATGTGGCTTACTCGCATTTCAATAAGCATAAAGTTGGACTAACGCTGCTCAATAATTTATTAGGAGGCCCTGCTTCTAATGCTATCCTTAATATGTCGGTACGCGAAAAGCACGGATTAACATACAATATTGAATCGAACTACGCTCCTTATTTTGATACCGGTATTTTTAGTATTTATGTTAGTGCCGATAACGGTTCTCTAGATAAAGCCGTGCGACTTATAAACAAAGAACTGAAAACTTTGCGCGATCACAAAATGGGTGTATTGCAACTGTCACGTGCAAAAAAACAACTTATCGGCAATTTGGCACTATCATTTGAATCGAAAATTTCTGAAATGCTATCCATTGGAAAAACCTGTATGATATTTAACCAAGTTGATACAATAGAAGATATAAATAAGAAGATTGAAAAAATTACTGCAGAAGAATTATTGCAAATTTCGAATGAAATTTTTGATGTAAATCGTTTCACACAATTAATTTATCAATCCAATGAATCTTACCGAACAGAAGATATTTGATTATGCCGAAGAAATTTCATCGCCCGAAAATGAAATTCTGAAACAACTAAGCCGAGAAACCCATTTAAAAGTTATGAATCCGATTATGTTGACGGGTTCCATACAAGGTAAATTACTACAGTTCTTGAGCAATATGATTCAACCGCAGGCAATTCTGGAGATAGGTACATTTACAGGATATTCTGCAATTTGTTTGGCGCAAGGATTGAAAAGCGAAGGTAAATTGCATACGATTGAAAGAGATCCTGAGCTTGAAGAAATCTGCCGAAAGTATATTGCACTTGCGGGATTTGAAGAAAAAATTCATCTGCATATTGGCGATGCATTGCAAATTGTTCCTCAGCTTAATATAAAGTTCGATCTAATTTTTATCGACTGTGATAAAGAAATTTATTGTGAAGTATATAATCTAGTTTTCGACAAACTGAAACCCGGTGGATATATTCTTGCCGACAATGTATTGTGGCATGGAAAAATATTTGATGAGCACGAACAAAACGATAAAGAAACTAAAGGCATTATTAAATTTAACACCCATGTTAGAAATGACAAAAGGGCAGAAAATTTCTTACTGCCCTTTCGCGATGGTTTAATGATAATCAAAAAACTCTGATTTATCGTATTAAGGTTATTGTCCCTTGCAAGTTGTATTCTTTTTTATCGTATCCAATGGCATCAATTACATAATAATACGTGCCATCAGCACACTTTCCGTCGGTTTTGCTTGTTCCATCCCAAACATCAGTTTTCTGTTTTACAACCGAAAAATCATTTCCTTTGAAATTATAAACATTTTTCCCCCAACGGTTAAATATATTGATATTTATTGTTGCAATACCTTCTGTTTCAATAACGAATTTGTCGTTTATTCCATCGTCGTTCGGAGTAAAAACATTTGGAATAAGCATACTTGAAGGTTGAATAACAACTACTGTTACCTGATATGTACTTAAGCAATTGTTGGGCGGCCCGCTTGAAGCAGTGAGGATGACAACATAATTGCCCATATCAGGATAATCGTGTGATGGATTAGGATCCGTACTTGTAGTTCCATCTCCAAAATCCCATAAATAGCTTACAGCACCTGTGGTTCCTGATGAATTGAATATTATTGTTACTGGTACATAACCTTCAGGTGGATTAGGATTTGTTGTGAAAGTAGCATCTATTATAGCATTTGTTGATATGTTTGCCGTTTGAACCAATTTGCAGTTATGCACAGAATAAGTTACTGTAACTGTGTAATCTCCAGGACATAAACTTATTGCTGTTGGGTCAATTTGGTATGGATTGGTACTCCATGAATAGGATACAGGCAATTCATAAGGTCCGGTTATAGAAGTACCAATACTTCCATTACAACTCATGAAACATGTTTCGTTTGTAGGAGTTAAAATCAACCCAATAAGAGGAGGACTGACTATGGTTACTGAGGCTGTTGAGGTACATCCAATATCATCTGTCATAGTAACGGTATAGCTACCCACGCCCAAATTATCCGTCATAGCAGTAGTATCACCGGTGGTCGACCAGTTATAGTGGTAGGGTGTCAGTCCGTTCGATCCGGTTACGGTGGCTGTTGCATCACTGTATCCATAACAGGTGATGGAATCAATATTTGTTATAGCAGATGCAAGGTTGCTGATGCTAACTTTAATACTGTCGGTTCGCGAAAAGTTGCACGCATCTGACGTTGTAATATAGTAGTATTGGGGTGTTGGCGGATTTACCGTTACTGAAGTACCAGTTCCCAAACTATCACTCCATTGATAGGTTAGAGGTGAATAGCCTCCAGAAGCATTTACATTGAGTGTTGCTGATTGACCGTTGCAACTGTGAACATCAGGAGTAACGGTAGCACTGATGGGTGTATAATCTTTTATCAAAATGGTGATAGTATCTAATGTGCCACAAACGGTATTTACATAAGAGATGTAAACTATTTCTGTAGATTCCGGAATACTGTCTGAAATAGGAATAATGGTAAATCCAACAGAATCTTGTCCTGGGAGTATCACCAAACTATCGGGGACAGCCGGATAATCAGTTCCTTCAATCGCATCGCCTGAAATAGTATAATGGATTATTACCGTATCAACGGCAGGTTGACTTAATGAGAAATTTATGATAGCATTGTTGCAACCTTCAACAGCCACTGTATCAATATTTGAAGAATAGCTTGTGTTATAAGAAATTCCATTGGTTGAAAAACTGTTGGCTTCCAAGAAAACTCCTGAATCGTAAGATTGATCGCCTGCATCGGCAACGGCTAATTTAATATGGTATTGTTCGCATGGCTGCACCAAACACCATGCAGTATATACATTAGTGAGTCTATCATATTGAAAATTAGCACTTCCAGTTGGATTAAGCCATGAATAGGCAGCACCAGCACTACAAACATTATCAATAGTTACATAATTTGTTGGAATATTCGGCATCAGTGCTATATTAATTGAATTGAGCGAAAAAGGCCCAGTGATGCCGGGTCCACTAACAAAAAAACCAAACACATCGTTGAAACTGCTATTACAAAATTCGTCAAATTCCTCTGAACCGAAAACATATCTAAATTTTATGGTATCAGATATCGGCACAAAATCAAATTCTAGCACTGCTTTATCATAAATTGTATAGGATGGGAGTAGAAGTTGCAAATCAGGATCAGAACCCGTGGCCATCATTGCACCATTGCTACCACTACTATTTGGTCCAATCGCTCCGTTTGCATTACCCGATGCTATAATAATACCTCCTGTAAAGCCAAGCTGTGTTGTTGCTGTTCCGGCAGTTTGAAATCTTCCAATCATAGTTGATGAAATACTTGCTCCCGAACCGTTAAAGGTAGCATTGCTAATACTAACACCACCTCCAACTAAAACTTGTTGTACCAACTGAGTGGGTGTCATTGAAAGACCTGTGCCTTGAACTACGGTTAGCTGTGCCTGAGCGTTTTGGACTGTGGCTGATAAGAAGAAAACAGCGCATATAATACTAAAACAGCGAATAATTGTTTTTTTCATTATTTTTGTTTTATAAATGTGAATATTTTTAAGACAGTAATAATTTAAAATAGGTTGCTTAATTCTTAAAAAATAGTTATTATGATTTTTGTGCATACAAATATAAATATAATTTTGTAAAAAACCAGTTATTTTGAAATTTTCCGATTTTATTATTGCTTTGGCACCCATGGAAGATATAACCGACAGTTCATTCCGTGGTATTTGTAAGTCTTTTGGCGCTGATATGCTTGTTTCTGAGTTTGTGGCGGCCGATGCATTGATTCGAAATGTGGAAAAAAGTTTTCGCAAAATCCAGTTTAGTGCATCTGAACGTCCATTTGGAGTTCAATTGTTTGGCAATAATCCCGAAAATATGGCTTTGGCTGCAAAAATTGTTGAAGAAGTTCAACCCGATTTTATCGATTTAAACTTTGGCTGTCCGGTTAAAAAAATTGTGGACAAAGGTGGAGGTGCGGCATTGCTGAAAGATATTCCGAAAATGGTTGCTATTACAAATGCGGTTGTAAAAAAAACCTCAATACCAATAACGGCAAAAACACGCTTGGGTTGGGACGACAAAAATCTGGTGATTGCTACTGTGGCCGAACAGTTGCAGGATGTAGGCGTTAAGCTACTTACTATACATGGACGTACAAAATCGCAAATGTATAAAGGTGTTGCAGATTGGAAGCTGATTGGTGAGGTGAAAAATAATCCAAAGATTTTTATCCCAATAATTGGAAACGGTGATATTGACTCAGCTGAAAAAGCACTTGAAATGAAAACCCGATATGGAGTTGATGGAATTATGATTGGCCGGGCAGCCATCGGAAATCCCTGGATATTTCGTGAGATAAAAGATTTTTTGAACACAGGGAAACTTCCGCTTCCGCCTGCAATTGGAGAACTTATTGCAATTGCTATGCAGCATTTGGTGAGTTCGATTAATAATAAAGGCGAACGGTTGGCTATATTGGAAATGCGAAAACATTACAGTGGCATGTTTCGGGCATTAGCCGATTTTAAACCTTTTCGTATGAAATTGGTAACTGTGAATACATTTGCTGAGGTTCAGGAGATATTTGGTGAAATAAAGGCATTTTACACACCCAATTCAAAATTATTGTGAGTAGGTTTGCTTTAATTAGTATTCAATTCAAAATCATCGTTGATTGAAAATACATGACTTTTTTCGAGTAAATTGCTATCGTCGGGTATCGGAATCAGTTTTCCATCGACAAACAATTTTGATATATCGGTAGTGTTGTATAATAGAATGGTTTTAATCCCCAATTCGCGGGCAGGGGGCAGGTTTTGTTCCGAGTCGTCGATAAATACGGTTTCTTCGGGCCACAATTGATTTTCGCGTAAAACACGTTTATAAAAATCGATATTCGGTTTGCGGAGTTTGGCCTCGTGCGATAAGTACACTTTATCAAACAGTTGTGAAAGATTTTTATAACCGTAGTTCTTTTCCAATTCTGCTGTGTAGACATTATAATGAAGCAAGTTGGTGTTACTCAATAAGAATATTCGATAGTTCTTCCGAAGTTTTTCCAACAAACGAATATGGTGTTCGGGAATACCGATGATAATGGCATTCCAAGCATCGATAATATCTTGTTTCGTGACTTGATGGGGCAATATTTTTTTAATTTCTTCGCAAAACTTTTCGGGGGTTATGTTTCCGGTGTCGAGGTCATCGAAAATTTTTGTTTGAGCAGTTTTTGAATATAATTCATCAAAATTTTTAGCACCAAGTGCTATGAATGCATTGATACTTCGCCAGAAATCAATATTAATAATGACGCCACCAAAATCGAAGATGATGTTTTTTATGATTTTTTTTTGATTCATGCCAAATTTTTTTTTGGTAAAGTAACTACAAAGATGTAAATTTGCATGCTTTTTTACAAAATATTTTTTGGAAAATTATAGCAGGTCCTATAGCTCAGTTGGTTAGAGCACTTGACTCATAATCAAGTGGCCCCAGGTTCAAGTCCTGGTGGGACCACAACCAAAAAAGGTTTCGGAATAACTCCGAAACCTTTTTTTATTGGTTAATCCGATTTTGGTTGCCCAAATTGCATTTGTAAGGGCGTAGATTGCTACAGTAATTGTCTAAATTAATACAGAGCTCTTTGGATTTGAAACAACAATGGTATATGGTCCTGCCATTTTATAAGACCACGATATGTTGATGCACTACATTACCAGATTGTGCGTTGTAGAGAAATCACATGGGATGTCCTTACGCCAACATCACCCTATTTGGAGCAAAAACCACCTTTTTTCCCTTGCATTCTTAAATTGATACAATCGTATGTGTTTTTCTTCCAATTCTCAGTATATATAATCCGTTGGAGGGTAATGAGATTACTAGTCGGTTGTTGAATGAAATTTGATTGAAAATTTGTATGCCTTGCAGGGTGAAAACAGAAACATTTTCGCCATAGGGGATATCCCAAATAGTTACATGGCTGTTTTCGGCAAATACTTTGAAATTTTCAGTTGTTTCGGCATTTATACCAATGTCATATTGCTGAATGATATTGAAATCCTTCCATTGGTTGGCCGATTGATAGAGTGCAAGGGATCCCAGCGGCACAAAAAGTATGCAAGTGTTTGTATCCACTCCATAAAAAACATTGGCCGTGGTCGACAAGTCAACTGGTGTGGTTGTGCTTGCATAAATAGAAGACAATGAAAAACAACAGAAGAAAGCATTGCCACCAATGTAGCTTACCGTGGGCGGAAAAAGGATTGAAGTTAATTGTTTGCATGCCTGAAAAGCGCCACCTCCAATATATTTTAACCCCGAATGCAATGTAACCGAAATCATAGCACTGTCGGCATAGAAACAAAATGGCTGAATGGTGTCGACACTTGCGGGTATATCTATAGAAAGTAATGCAGTGCAGCCGTAAAACGAGCCAAAGCTTAAATTGGTAATGCTATTGGGAAGATTTACCATGGTGAGTTTTTGGCATAAAAAGAATACTTGAGCTTCAATTCTGTTAATGGAACTGGGTATAGTAACAGAAACCAATCCAGCGGCAGTGAACGCTCCAATAGAAATATACGTTACGGTGGTCGGAATGTTAACTGAAGCCAGATGCTTGCAACCATAAAATGATTCTAGGCCGAGTGTATCAACCGATGCCGGAACAGTATAAGTATATTTGGTGATAGGGCAAGTGATTAAAACTGTTTTGTTTTTGTTGAACAAAACCCCATCTAGGCTTGAATAGTTGGGATTGCCTGCATCCACTGTCACGCCTCCGGCTTGCTGAAAAGCACCTTCATCAATTATATCTACTCCGGCAGGGATTACGACATTTATGAGGGCGGTATCATACTTAAAAGCATATTGCTTTATAGTATCAACTGAATTTGGGATGGTGACCGAAGTGAGCGCAAAGCAATATTGTAATGAATAGTTCCCAATATTATTTAGGGTGTTGGGCAGTTGTATTGATGTAAGTGTGGGTTTGCCCAAATGCGTGACTGCCGGATCGAAAAAAGCGCAATAGGGCAGTTCGTTGGCGGGATAATAATATGTGGGATTGCCTACCATGGGGCCGTTTGGACCTGTGTAGGCAACTATGCTTGTACCGCTTATATCAATAACGGCCAACGCAGTAAGGTCATCGCGCATAAACCTGATATCTGAGGCATCCAGTAGGCCTGTTATGGTGAGATCGACCACTTGGGTAGGATTATACGTATGACTTATAAACTCACTCTGCAAACTACCCCCCGTGGTAGTATTTATGTTTACAGTTGTTTGAGCTATAATTAAACCACTCCACAACAGGAAAATTGAAAAGAGTAAATGGTTTTTCATTTTTTATGTAGTATTAGGGTTAATAATTCACGTCTTACGGGTTCAAAATTTTATTTCTAAGCATTTCGGTCACTAAAATTATAAATTATTTCACTGATGTTCGATAAAAAATTGAAAGAAGCAAAGCCAATATAAGGATTGCT
>JBAXWF010000043.1:0-32531 GCA_037128515.1 Bacteroidota bacterium
CTCGTAGACCGTGCACTTGCCGTAAAAAAATACGTACACTCTGTAAAAACCATCAACCCAGAAGATTACAGCCAGTTATCCGGCCTGATATTCACCCGACCGCATTTGCGAAATTAATTAACATTTCCTTAGCAAAATCGTGAAAGCTGTGCACAATCGTGTGTGAGTCGTGCACAATCGCGTACCATCAGCACACAAAGCCATGCAATCAGCCATCAATAGCTGCAAATTAAAAAATAATAAATGACGTTACACCCCCTAAGTGTAACGGTGCAAGCCCGTTCCAATAACAACCCTTTTGTTAGGCTATTTAAACTATTCAATAATCTCCGCAGTCTTCTCCTTATACATATTGCGATAGCGCACAGCATTATCCAAAGCATCCATAATTTCGCGTGTAAACCCCTAAGCCAATAAGGGCAAAAATAGCACACACCCCACCCACAACATCATCTATATTTAAACACACTTTAAATCCTGTTTGCCAGAGATTCCTCTTAAACAAATACAAAAAAAAGGAGAGCATCGCTCTCCTTTTTTTTGGTAAATCAAACATTATTGAATCACTATCTTTTGGCTGTGCATAGCATGGGTTGTAACCAGTCGAATAAAATACATGCCTTTCGGATACGATTTTAAATCAATCAGTTTATTCACAAATCCTGCATTATCCAGCTTTTCGGTATAAACAATTTGGCCGCTTGTACTATAAATAGTTAATTCAGCCTTTTCGTTGAGTCCGTTCACCGTAAGATAAAACAATCCGCTCGATGGATTTGGACTAACACCAATTGAAACCCCATCCCCATCATCAGCAATAGTTGTGCACGCATCAAAAGTAACCGTTATCGAAGCCGATGTGGAACAAGTGTTAGCTGCTGTAACCAACACTGAAATAGTGTGAGCACCCATACCCAAGCCAACCGAGTCAACCGATTTCGTTTGCGTTATTTGTCCACCCGGAGTCCACAAAAACTGCGAACCGGCATTACCTGCATCAAGCACCACCGATTGATTTCCACATAATGTTACATTGCTACCCAAATTAACAGTGGGTGAAACAGGCTGAGCGGCGATTGAAACATTTCCTGATGGTATCGAAGGGCAATTAAGGCTATTAGTCACCGTATAGTTGTGTATTCCCGTAGCCAAGCCCGATAGGGTGGTGGTAGCAGTTGAGCCGGCCACAGGACCCGGATTGATTGTCCAGCTACCCGAAGGCAATCCGGTAAGCAAAACACTTCCGGTTGCCAAAGTGCATGTGGGTTGTGTTATGGTGCTAACAACAGGTGCTGTTGGCGATTGATTAATGGTAATATTATTCAAAGTAGGGGCTAAAGCCGCACAACTATTGCCATCGGAATAAGTCACCGAAATGGTTTGAGCACCGGCTGTATTCCAGTTAACAGTTATAAAATTGGTTGTGGCTCCAGTTATAATAGCACCGCCTGCCGAAACTGCCCAGCTATAGCCTGACATACCGGGTGCAGTAGAATAAGTAACACCGCTTGTGCCCGAACACACGGTAGCAAGTCCGGTTATGGCCGGAACAGGTAATGCATTTACACTAACGGTATAGGTTGTGGGCGTGGCAGCGGTACAACCCAAATCGGTATAGTTAACAGTAACAGTTTGCGATCCGGAACTGCTCCAGGTTATAGTGGCTGTGTTTGATGAAGTAGTTCCTCCCGAAGTGATAGTTCCACCACTTGGAACCGACCAAATATAGTTGGTTTTACCGGTTTCTGTGGTGTAGATAACGCCTGTGGTTCCATTACAAACAGAAGTTAAACCCGAAAGCGTTGGCAAAACCGTTGTAGGTGTTTCTATCGCACTTCCTGTCATGGTTCCGGTTAAATAGGTTGCTTTGCGGTAGGCTGTTGCAGTATAGGTTCCTGCGGTTTGCAAACCAAAGGATACCGCAGCACCTGTTCCGGCAACATTCGTAGCTGTAGCAATAGTGTTTTTTACTAAATTATACACAACCCCTGTTTGCGAGCCATCTAAACCCACCAAGGCGCCTGTACTTCCCGAGCAATACGTTCCACCTCCTGTCAAATTAAAAGCAGTAACCGGTGCATTCAAAATAGGGTTGGTCATGGTGGCAACGGTTTGATTTGCGGCATTGGTAATAACAATATTCACTCCGGAGGTTTGATCATAAGCACTCACTATTGAATTGTAAGGTGTTGCCACAAAATTGAAAGCAAAATTCGGAGAAAACTGGCCAAAATCGGCCGTATTTGTTAACCGTATTCTCACCACTTTGGTTCCCGGTGCAACATTTGAAATAACAGCTCCCGATCCATGACCGGGCCCACTCCGCGGAGCCAGTTTTATGCAATAATCTGGACTACCGGCAAATGTTATGGCTGTGGGTTGTTGAGAAGTCAAAAGCTGCGATGAACCGGCCACAATAGTGGCTGATATAGTGCCACCGTTTAGTATGGATGAGTTTACAATAATACCTGCCTGAAATGTAGCCAATTCAAAAACATTGCTCAAATCAGTTTTCTGCAAATAAATGTCGAACTCATAAATTTTTGATGTCAATAACGAATCGTTTCGTATCGAGCATAAGTACGAAGAAGGCGTTTGTGCCCATGCCACACTCGAAAGTATCGTCATCATCAAAATGATTGGCAGCGAACGGGTAAATGTTGTAATTTTCATAGATTTAAAAGTTTATATGATTTCACAAATTGTTTTTTATTGTTAAGGATGCGTAGTTGTTACAAAGTTTAATACATTGTTTTCTGCCATTATCAGGTCAAACCCATCAATCACACCATCTCCATTCACATCAACAGGTATATACCCGGTTGAAAACGCATTGGCACTATTTTCCACACTTATCAAGTCAAACCCGTCAACAGCACCATCGCTATTAACATCGCCTGCGTAAAAAGCAAACACACCACCACCCATATTCTTCATATTATTTCCAAATACCTGTGTGCTGGCAGTACTAAAATCGTAGGAAATTGTTGGTGCTGCAAACGAAACAGGAGCCGCAGAAACTGTGGTAATACTGTTGCGATGTTTCACGGTAATATAATAGGTGCCTGTGAAAGCTCCCGGAACCATAACGGAAGCATTTCCATCGGTCGCCAAATTAATATTACTCGAAGTATATAGCGGAGTAAGGTAGGTAACAGGGTCATGAAGTTCAATACTAATATCATCTGCTGTTGTACCTGTATATTGATTTCCTGCAGCTCCTTGGGCTTGCCGCATCAATCCACCGCCATTATACAATCCTTCCAAATATAATTTAAGGCTTAAAACTTTGTTATCGCCCAATGCACCGGTAAATGTTCCAAACGAATTAAGTGCTGTTGCACTGAGTTGATGAAGAACCGTATTTGCTGAGTTAAACGTTGTGAAAGGCGTTGGAACAACGCGTAGACAACTGATAAAGTTTTCGGTACCAACAACATCGGTCGGCAAGTACTGAAATTGAGCATTACATGTAAAACCCGTAATTCCGGTTTGCGATATATTCCAATACCGATTCAGGTAGGAGCCCGCGATAGCCGGATCGTTGAATCGTGTATTTGCCAGATTTATACCCACAAAGGCTGCCGGAGCAAAACTTCCTGAGGTAAAATTTAATGTAACCGGTGAATAATTTCCAACAACATTAAAATCTCCAACCGGAAAAGTAAAACTGCCTAAAGCTGACCAATTTTTTTTAACCTGCCCAGTGCCAGTGGCAACAATCATACTTGTGGCTGAAGGGGCTCCACCCACCACAGATACTAAACCAAATGTAAGATTACTATTGGTAATATCAACCAACCCATTTATAAATTTCAACGTGTCAATTACCTGTATATCCTTTGAGGCGGTTATATTGTTGCTAACCTTATTGATGGTCAAATTTGGAAATACAAAAGTTGCAGTGGTTGAACCGGCAATGAGTTGATTTGTTGTTCCGTTAAAAACAACACTAGCATTTGGTCCTGCTGTGGTTATGATATCAGAAGCCGCAACATTATTAATATAGTTCCCTTCAACTTTAAGTGTACCGGATAAATTTACCGATCCATTTGTACCATTTGTTTCGTTTTGGTAATTGCCACTTATATACACACAGGCACCTGTGCCGACAATTATTTTTCCGCCATTGTTGTATAAGCCTTGAGCGTACACACCCAGTGATAGGAAAACAAGTAGGGGTATTATGAGATATTTTTTCATAGTTTTATCAGTTTTTCATAATGTTTTTAAATTCAAAGATTAAAAACCACGAATCGGCCAAACAGTGTATAAATCGGTTTTAGCACCAGTATTCACCCATGTTGTTCCATCAAAGTACCAAACTGGGGTAGCTGTTGATGTGTTTACCTCTGACGAACTCCAGAATGGGAAAGCCGGTGAAAGATTTGCATCCACACCTGCAGCAACTCTATTTGTCCATAATAAATCAAACTCATCTTTCGAAGGTAAATACCAATCGGGTCCCAGCCACGTACTTATTTGTGCAGCATATGCTGCCGTAGGAGACGCACTAACACAGGCATTGGTTGTAATATCAGCTACAATTGCAGTCGTATTCGCTTGGCCTGTTCCAATGGCGGTTCCGTTTGCACCTGCATAGGTTCCGGTACATCCCCAATCCGAAGTTCCAAAGCCCCAAGGATCCGCAATCAAACCATGCAGCCCTGTTCCATCTATCGAAAACACATTCCCATATATCAAGCCACCACTAACGTATTGACCAATTGTAGCAGCAGCTTCCGTAAATACCACTTCTGTGCCGTATGCAGTTCCGGCACTATTGGTAGCGTATGCTCTAACATAGTAGGTTGTGCCTATAGATAGGTTTGTCATCAAAGGATAATACGTACCTGTCAATGTGCCGTCATTTGTCATGCCAACATTAGTTGTTATGGTAGGACCTGTGGTCGTAGCCCAAACCAAACCCAATGCAGTTAGTGGATTTCCATTATCACTAACCACGTTAACGCCGCCCTCGGCAATGGCGCCAATCATATTCAAAACTGCAAGTGTTGAAACGCTTGGAATTCCTGCAGCATTAGTTGTAAAACTTACTTCATTGCCATAAGCGGTTCCCATACCGTTTGTTGCGTAGGCCCTAACATAGTAGGTTGTTGATATGGTGAGCCCTGTTACACTGCTTATAAATGTTCCTACTGCTGCCCCATCAATGGTTCTCGAATCGGCAATGGTGGGTCCCGATGTGGTACTCCAACAAACACCGTTTTCAATTATTGGCATACCGCCATCGCTTGTAACATTTCCACCGGATGTTGCTGTTGTCCCTGTAATATTCGTAATAGCATCCGTTGTTACAGTAGGCACTGTTGCTGCCGGAGCAGCTGTAAATGAACGAATAGCCCGCAAGTATTGAACATAAATTGAACCAGCTTTGGATTCACCTGATATATATCCCGAGTTATAATTAAAGAAAGCCGAAACGGCATAGGTTGCATTTTGTTGAGTCGAAGTATAGAAATTGTTGGTTGAATGATAGTAAAGATTAGACGATGCACCTACAAGAATTTGTGACCATTCTCCCGACGATGGCAAATACCAATCAAGATAGCCCCCCCCGGTATAGTCTTTAGCAACACTTGCAGCTATCGGACGGGTAGCACAGGCTGCTAAAATAGCATCTGTATTGGCCAATCCCGTTCCCATCGCAGAACTGGTTGCAATCGAAGTCCCTGAACAGCCCCATTGTCCCGTAAAGGGTATATCATAGCTAACAACAAAGCCGCTTCCCAACGAATCAACATAGGCACAAATTCCATAGCCAACATCTTGTCCTAACGAATAGGGGGATTGAACCCAAGTCGTGAAAACCACATCCACAGGTCCGTACGAAGTGCCAACACTATTGGTTGCATACGCCCTCACATAGTAGGTAGTACTGGCTGTAAGTCCTGTTATTTGGCTGTTGTAACTGGTATTGCCTGTGCCATCATTCGTAAAGTTCAAAACGCCCAGTGTGGGAGTTGCGCTCGTGCTCCAACACACCCCTTTCGCGCTTATGGCTGCTCCACCGTCTGATGCAATGTTTCCACCGGTATTGGCTGTATTTGCCGATTTTCCAGTTATAGGTTTTGTGGAGGTAATCACAGGGAGTCCGGCACCATTGGTTGTAATAGTATATTCGTTGCCAAATAATGTACTCCAGGCTGGTTGGCCCCACACCACGGTGGGATCATAAACTTCAAGATATGCTCTCAAATAATAAGTAGTGTTTCCGGCCAATCCTGTGAGATTAGTTACCCACGATGTTGGCATAACAGCACCGGCAAATCCATTACTTACAAAAGTAGGAGTGGGCGAGTTAGAAACCGTTGAATAAGCTATCCCGTAGTTTCCAAAACTTCTTCCAGTTCCATTCATGGTAGCGGTTCCTCCCGAAGTAGCCGTGGTTGATCCCACTGAACTGGGTGCAGTGGTTATAATAACTGGCAAATTTACGAGGGTTGTAAATGTAATCTGTGTTCCGTATGCTGTTCCAATGGCATTGGTAGCATAAGCTCTCACATAATAAGTCATATTTCCAGTCAAGCCGGCAATATTACTTACGAATAGGCCTGTGCCGGGCGATGGATCAATAATTTTCGTATTTGCTATTATGCTTGGGTTTGATGTAGTACCATAACAAATACCTCTTTCAATTATAGGTGCACCTCCATCCGAAGTAACATTTCCACCGCTAGTGGCCGATACACCGGTTAGGACTGTTGCAGCAGTCGTAGCTGCAAGCGTGGGTAAAACACCTGTTGTTGTAAACGAAATTTCATTACCATACGAAACAACATTGCTATTAATGGTATAAGCTCTCACATAATAAGTAGTCAAAGGTACAAGTCCTGTTAAGTTACTTGTAAATGTTCCAATTCCAGCACCATCTGTTGTTTTACTATTGGCAATTGTTGGACCTGTCGAGGTGTTCCAACATATACCCCGTGTGAGCACGGGCGAACCTCCATCACTGCTAATAGTTCCTCCGCTTGTTGCCGTGGTGCCTGTAATGGCAGTTGCTGCAGTTGTTATGATAGTTGAAAATGTGGCTCCACCCCACGATGGTATATTCGATCCAGTAACTTGCAAAAATTGTCCCGGCAAACCAATCGGTATGGTCAACCATTGTGTACCGTTCCAATACAGCATATCACCTAGTGAATTCCCCGTTAAAAATCCTGGTATCCATTTCGTACCGTTATCATAATAAAATCCGGGTTTAACATCGGCTATAGTGGCTGTATTATAAACAATCATACCTGCCACATGAGCTGATAAGGGCGCAAAACTGCTGCTGCTTTGCAAACTAACCCTTGGAATTAAGATGCCCTTATTCGAAAAATCAACATCCAATCCGGCATCGGCATTGGGTGCTAAGCCGGTTGGGTTGATACCAACATTACTTTGAGAAAAGCCCGATAATGTAATCATCAGTGAAACCAGAAGAAAATAGAGTTTTTTCATAAAATTATGTTTTGTTTGGTGTTTAGTATTTTTCATGTTAATTCTTTAATATCGTTGCGAAAGAGTGAATTCGTATTTGAAATAAAATTGCGGTTAAGGGGCCCAGCTTGGAACACCCGAAGCATTTATATGTAATAACTGCCCAGGCTGACCTATAGGTATAGCAACCCAAGCCGTACCATTCCAATATTGCATTTCTCCCGAAGCAGCAGCTTTGGGCATTCCCGAAACCCATTTCGTTCCGTCGTTATAATAAAAACCCGGAGTAACATCGCCACCAACCGCAGTATTGTAAACAATCATTCCCGCTATATGCGCACTTAGCGGACTCGCGCTGCTAGTAGACGAAAGTGATATGCGAGGAATAAGCACACCTTTTGTCGTATAATTTATATCCAAACCCGCGTCAACATTTGGGGGTGTTGCTCCCGTAGCACTAATTCCAACATTTTGCGAAAAACCAGTTATCGAAAAAAGTGAAAAAACAAAAAGCCCGAAAAAGCATTTTGTAAAAGAGTCTATAAGTTTCCTTGAATTTTTTTTCATAAACTATTTGTTGTTTGTGGATAATAATTTTAATAAATATTTAGTTGGTAAAATTACTGTTGAATTTTTTGTATAATGCTAGCTAAAAAGTTGAAAAATCTCATATTAATTGTGTATTTCAATCGGAGTAATGAATTAGACTTATATCGGTCAAAAGGTGCAGGTTTCAATCGAATATGTTTTTAAAATATGTTTAAAATCAAGTGAAAGAGTTAATTAAAAATCAAAAACTCTATTTCTTAATGCAAAAAGTATCAACCCAGAAGAGTTCATACTTTTTGTCTTTTTTAATAACTTTGATTGATAGTTTCTCACAGTTTTTACACTTAGATGCAAACTAGCTGCTATTTGATCCACGTTTAATCCACAACAAATTTGCTTTAACATGGCTATTTCTTTCAGGTTAATACCCATTGCTTCTGATGCGTATTGAGAATTCCTACGGCCATAATTCATAAATATTTTTTGAACGAGTTCATTCGAAAAATAATTTTTACCATCCATCACAGTGTGTATCGCTTTTTCAAGTTCACTGATGCCGCTCGATTTCAAAATAAACCCTTTCACCCCCAGGTCAATCATTTTAAAGTAATATTCTTCATCGCCAAACATAGTAAATGCTATAATCCGTAGCTCAGGGCAAAGTTTTAATGCTTCACGCGTCACATCCATGCCATCTATTTCGGGCATATCAATATCCATTAAAACCAAATCGGGTTTGTTTTGCTTCAACAGTTCAATAAATGAACGACCATCCGCAGCCTCACAAATAACGGTAGCAATATTTTCAATAGTAAGTAATGATTTTAAACCCTGTCTGAAAACCAGATGATCATCCACAAGTATAATACTTGGTTTTCCTACAGGGTTTGCAATCATGTCTAAAAAAATAACTAATAAGTAAAAGGTGCAAAGGGCATTTTTATAGCATTAGCAAATACTTCTGGATACAAATAAATAAAAGTAAATATCAATATTAGCAAGTGAAGTATGTGGTCGAAACTAACCACAGCAATATATTTTCCTTCATGTTCGTGCCAATAAATCTTTTTTAATTTGCTGGTAAAAAAATCAATAACAAAGTGTGCTGCCCCATTAATTAAGCTAAAAACAAGCCCCTGCATAAAAGTCAACCCCAACAAAACTGGGCTTAATGCGATAAAAAAAACGGTGTAAATGCCAACATGAAACAAAAGCCACGAAGCTTTAACCGCTTTGTGTCGGCTCAAACGTGTGCCTTGCAGCAAAAAATCTCCGGCTGCATGCATCAAAACCAAAATAATTATTCTTGACATTTCGTTTGTTTTTCAGTCAGGTTCTTTCAAATTTGCGAAACGTAAATTATTGTAAACAATAAGAACCTATCAAAAAGTCTATAATAATTTCATAATACAAAATTACTTTATCTAATGAGCGGCAACAATGGCTAAAAGGGGGAAATGGAGTGGATATTTTATGTATTTTTTCTACGCAATAATACCAAAATCATCTAATCCGAAAGGAGTAGTAATAAATTGGAATAGTACTTTTTCAGTAGATTAGCAATAATGCACCAAAAACTTCCTACAGGTCTATTATCTTATTTTTAAGTGCAAATAATATCAAAGCTGGTGTGTTTTTACTTTCAGTTTTTTCAAGCAGATTTGATTTATGACTTTTAACGGTTTTGGGGCTAATAAAAAGTTTTTCTGCAATCTCTTCATTCGACAAACCCAAACAAATGTTTTGCAATACTTCCATTTCTCTTTCAGTAAGGTGCGAATTATCTGGAAGTTTTTGCCCGTTTTTTCGCCCCATGGTAGTAATAATTTTCCGAAGTAATTCGTTCGAAAAGAAACTTTCGCCCAGCATAACATCGTGTATGGCTTTTTCCAATTCGTTGATACCACTCGATTTTAAGATAAACCCTCGAACACCAAGTTCCACCATTTTGTAATAATATTCTTCATCGCCAAACATAGTGAAAACAATAATCTTCAATTCGGGCATCAACTCCAAAGCTTTTTGAGTGGCTTCCATACCATTCATGTGGGGCATGTCGATGTCCATCAATACCAAATCCGGCTTCTGATGCGCAAGAAGCGCAATAAACTCAATACCATTCGATGCTTCACCTATCACCGTGGCAAAGTTTTCGCTGGTCAAAAGCGATTTTAATCCCTGACGAAAAATCAAATGGTCGTCAACAATAATTATTTTCGGTTTTTCTTGTAAACTGGAAATCATGTTACAAAAGTAGGTTTTTTTCCAATCGTACACGTAAAATGATTAAAGATTTACGATAATTTGGTAGGCAACTCCCTTCTTAGGGCGGCTGCTCATCTTAATTTTACCACCAATAGTTTGAATGCGGTTTTGTAAATTAAACAATCCCAATCCTTTTTGCGCTTCCATAGCTTTTGCAATAATAAAGCCTTTCCCATTGTCTTTATATTCAAGCTGCAAATGAGTAGTGCAATCATTCAACAAAATCTCAATCAAACTAGCATGAGCATGCTTTAAACTGTTGCTGATACATTCAATTGTGGCCCTATAATAGGCAGCTTCTATCTCTAAATTGTAGCGGCGGCTTGTATTACTACTAAAATTTATTTTAACCACCGAAGTTTCCCCAATTTTGTCCACAAAACTTTGAATTGCCGAAGTTAATCCATAGTTGATAAGCAAATGCGGGCTCAATTTATTCGAAATTTCTTTAACAGTCGATAAAGCCTCTTCCAAAATATCTTCGGCTTTATGCAAAACTTCTGCTTGCGATTTGTTGCTTTTGGGGCGCTGCGACCATTGCAAATATAACTTTATCGTCGAAAGCAAAGGACCCAATCCATCGTGTAGTTCTTTCGAAAAAAATGCACGTTCCTTTTCTTCGGTTTGAATAATGGCTTTGACAATGTTTTTTTGCAACTGTTTTTGTTCCGTAATGTCGTGAATCACGCC
The DNA here is from genome assembly GCA_037128515.1 of Bacteroidota bacterium. Lineage (GTDB taxonomy): Bacteria > Bacteroidota > Bacteroidia > Bacteroidales > CAIWKO01 > CAIWKO01. The sequence goes on from JBAXWF010000043.1 coordinate 10,954, forward strand.
GTATATGGCCTTCTCAACTGCCACGTAGTTTAGCAATATCTCAACAAAAACAGTAGATTGGTCTTTTCTCAAACATTCAACTTCAATAGTTTTAATTTCGTTAGTTTCTTTGTTGGTCGAAAGAAATTTTATTAATTCTTGCTGATAATCGGGGCTGAACAATTGTACGAGTTTTTTTTCAAGCAATTCGTGTATGCCATAACCGAATATCTGATGCATGGCTTTATTTATATATTCAAAGTGGCCTTTCTTCAAAATAAATATCCCATCAGTAATGTTTTCCGACAACAACCTATATTTTTCTTCGGTTTGCCGTAACGCATTATTTATTTTCTCCAGCTCAGCCGTTCGTTCTGCAACGCGGGTTTCAAGTTCTTCATTTAAATGATGAAGTGCTTGTTCGGCTTGCTTTCCTATGCTTATATCAATAAAAGTACACACCACCTGTTGTATTGTGCCATCAGCATGTAATTGCGGTAGGGCATGTACCTGCAACCAAATCCTATCGCCGTAGCTTGGGCGATAAACCCCCATCACAACATCGCGTACAGGCTTACGCGTTGCAATAGCTTGCGGAATCGGATGTGTTGGCCCAGGAAAAGGCGTGCCATCTTCATGAATCACATTCCAATCGGGGTCGAAAGAGGTTTTGCCAAGTAATTGATCTTCGCTAATCCCAAAAAATTCCAATGCTTTTGGATTGCATAATACTATTTCAGGTGCTGCATCTTGCAACAAAACGCCTACCTGCATATCCCAAATTAAATTTCTGAATCGTTCTTCGCTTGCCATAAGAATTTGTTTTTCGCGCTTTTGTTCCGTAATATCATGCAAAAAAACAATAAACTGGCCACCCGCTGTGTTTTGATACTGTATACTAACTTCCACATCATACAAACTGCCATCTTTGCGTTTATGTCGCGATTCAAACCGGTCTTCTTTTTGCAAAACCAACTTCCGAATGCGGTCGGCAGTCTCTTTTGCCGATTCAATAACCTCCAAATCCGAAAATAACATACCTAAAAGTTCATCATGGCTATAGCCACACATTTTGCATAGGGTTTCGTTCACCTCAAGCAAACGGGCATCCATATCAATCAAACAAAAACCGTCCATAGCAGTTTGCAAAATAGCAACACGCTTTTTTTCACTTTCTTTAATCAATTCTTCATCCCTAATTCTATCGGTAATATCGCTGGCTGTCAATATGGCATTTTGAACCACCCCATGCACTCTCACCGGTGCAAGCTGCGACAAATACCATCGTATTTCACCATGTGCACCCGCGCCTTGTACCTGAAATGTCTGAGGCAAACCACTGCTAAACAACAAGGCGAGCGATTGATTCATTATGGCATGATATGCTTCCGGTGTCCATTTGCAAAAGTTTTGTCCAATAACATCTTCCATATTATATCCCGCCATAACGCGGCTCATAAAAACAATCCGCCCACTTCGGTCCAATTCAACAATAATGTTCGGAGCATTTTCCGTAATAGTGCGCAAGCGTTCTTCTCTTTGGCGCAACACCGCTTCGCTATGTTTTCGGGCATCATTTTCTTTTCGTAAATCCGCTAGCAATTGTATAGTCACTTCATTCGATTGTTGAAGCTTCTTAGTTTGCTCTTCCACCAAGGCTGCAAGCTCTCGCTTTTCATCCAACTTTCTTTTATTTCCTGCATTAATTTTCAACATAGTTCGTATCTGAGCAACCAATTCAGTTTTATCTATGGGTTTCGATAAAAAGGCTTCCCCTCCAGCATCCAATGCTTTCAAACGGCAATCCGTATCGCATTTAAGCGCAGTGATAAAAATAACAGGTATATCACGCAATGCAACATCAGCTTTCAGTTTTTCGCAAACCGCAAAACCGTCCATGTTCGGCATAACAATATCCAACAGTATCACATCCGGAATTTCTTTTGCAGCAAGTTCAACACCGCTAACACCATCAAGTGCAGTAAAAATAGTAGCATCCCCAAAACTTTCCAAAATCAATGCTTTCAGGCTAATTAAGTTATCAGCATGGTCATCAATGGCTAGTATTTTAATTCTTTCAGTTTCCATAAAGCAAATAGTTTGTATTTAGCAGAAGCAAAATTTTTCGTCCGTTCCAATTTGTTTGTCACAACAACACCATCATCTCGGTTTAATATTTACAAACATAGTAAATTATTTCGTAAATATCCTCCAACACCCCCCACATCACCAAATAAAATCACCCACGCCATTAACTTTTCCAATTTTCTCGCAAAAGCAAAATGCCTGCCTCAGTTCTTAATCACCGCAAATCAAACCCATCCCAATAAATCTGTGCCCAATCCGCCATGCTTGGTAATTAGCAACCCGTATCATGCAACCCAAAGCATGCACATCCATCCATCTCCATCGTAGCAAATCCATCTTCCCAACGAAATCGAACTGCAAGAAGCATCTCTGCACGATTTTAGTACCCAACTCCACGCTGCAAACATAACAACCGACCTATCCGACACACCTTGGCTCAATGCACTCTCCGCCCGCGATATCATTTTCTACACACCCACAACCGGTCTCGTAGACCGTGCACTTGCCGTGAAAAAATACGTACATTCTGTAAAAACCATCACCCCAGAAGATTACAGCCAAATATCCGGCTTAAAATTCTCTCGTCCGCGTTTGTAAAAATAATTAACATATCCTTAGTAAAAACGTGAAAGCTGTGCACAATCGTGTACGGGCTGCGCACAATTGCGTCCGGGCTGTGCACAATCGCGTACGGGCTGCGCACAATCGTGTACGGGCTGTGCACAATCGCGTACGGGCTGCGCACAATCGTGTACGGGCTGCGCACAATCGCGTACCATCTGCACACAATGCCATGCAATCTACCAACAATAACTCAAATCCTCAGCAACCAAACCCCCCATCCAAAGCAAATTCAATTAAAAACCGCCTTTCAGTTCAACACATCTAACAGAATAACCCCCAACAGTAAAAAATCTCCAAACAAAATTAACACACAAACCCAACCCGCCCCCAGCTAGAACAACCCGCCCTATGCCGCCTTTAAATTGCCCAGCAAGAACTGTCGATTTTCCGCCTACAAAACTTGAAACAAAACAACCCTCAAAACCTCATACAAATAAATACTTTATCTTTGCACTATTCTTTCACCCGAATCATGAAAATACTCCTCTTCAATCCGCCGCGTTCCCCCATCAACAACATTTTGCACTATGCCCCCGCCCAAGCACGCCATTTTATTCACAAAAAACTCATTGGCCCGCCCCTCGGCCTCCTCACCATTGCAGCAGCAGTCAAAGATTTTGATGTAGAACTCATCGACCTCAAAGGCGAATACGACCTCAATCCCGATGCACCACCCCTCAACCAACTTGTCCAAAAATATTTGGCACAATTCAACCCCGATATTGTGGGTGTTACCTTCATCGCATCCGAATTTCCCTATGGAATCGAAATATTCCGCGAAGCCAAAAACTTCAACCCTGCCATACGCACCGTTGCCGGAGGTTTGCATACCGTACTTGCCTTACAGGATTTTCACTTACCCGAAGTCGATCTCGTCTGCCCCGGTCAATCTGCGGGCATGTTTCGCCAAGTAGTTCTAGCACATTCAAAAAATCAAACCTTCAATCACATAGGTGGTTTATATATCAACACCCCGCAGGCACTCAAACCAACCAAAGTACCCCAAACCCCTTGGAATGCAGCCCGCCAAAACTTCATCATGCCCAATCGCAGCCTGCTCAAGCGATGGATGTCCACCTATATCGTTGGCGGAAGACCCATTCCCGCCACCTATCTATTCACCTCTTTGGGTTGCCCCTACGAATGTTCGTTTTGCTCCATTTGGCCTCAGTTCAACAAACGGTTTTATCAGCGTCGCCTCCAAAGTATCATCGAAGAGTTAAAACAACTCGACGACTACAAAATAGTGCGCTTTGCCGATGCCAACACCATTGTCGATGTCGATTTTATCAGCCTCCTTCTCGACCGCATTCTTGTAGAAGGCATCGAAAAAGAATTTGTCATGGACATCCGTTTCGATACCACCGTGAAATATCCCTGGTTGATTGAAAAATTGGCAAAAGCCGGACTCAAGGTGGTTATTTGCGGCTTCGAATCATTTCGCGATGAAGAACTAAAAAGATACCACAAAGATTCATCAGCCGCACTCATAGAAGAGGCCATCAACATATTCCACCAAAACGGAATTATGCTACGCGGAAATTATGTGATACCCAACGATTATACCACCGACGACTTTCAAGCCATGGCCGATTATGCTTCGGCTCACCGCGTGGTGTATGCCGGCTACACCATTTTAACCCCCATGCCGGGCACCGTTTTCCACAACCAAATCAAACACCAAATCATCGACCACGACCTGCTGAAATACAATTTCTTTAACAGCGTACTAAAAACCACCCTGCCCTTAGAACAGTTTTACGAAAGTGTGGGCAAACTCTGGCTAATCAAAAAAGGAACCGACGTTATTTAAGTTGCCGCTTCTTAGTTTAGCCTACTGAGTTCTAACTTTAATTTGTAATTTTACAGCATGAAATTGTTTTCTTACCCACTTTGGGTTGTCATCATTGTGCTTTGGTGCACCATGCAAGTCGCGTTTTCGCAAAATCATGCGCAAGCAATACGTGGCACAGTGGTAGATAAAACAAGCAAGTATCCACTAATAGGCGCCAACATTATTGTGGTAGGAAGCAATCCACTTGTGGGTGCTGTCGCCGATTTCAATGGCAATTTCACACTATCGGCAGTTCCCATTGGCAGAGTAACCTTAAAGGTAAGTTATGTAGGATACAATGATGCGCTCTTGGCGAATCTGGAACTGAACACCGGAAAAGAACTCGTGTTGACAATTGAACTGGAAGAAAAAGTATATCAGGGCGCAGAAGTTGTGATAAGTGCGCAACGCGACAAAACCGAACCCATCAACAAAATGGCATCGGTAAGTGCCCGCGAATTCACCGTAGAAGAATCCAATATGTATGCCGGAGCCCGTAGCGATGTGGCACGCATGGCAGCCAATTTTGCTGGAGTAAATGGCACCGAAGATTCGCGCAACGATGTAATTATACGTGGCAACACCCCTTCGGGTTTGTTGTGGCGTTTAGACGATGTGGATATACCCAATCCCAACCATTTTGCAGCCATGGGCACCACAGGCGGTCCTATCAGTATTTTGCGAAACAACCTCTTGCTAAATTCCGATTTTCTAACTGGAGCCTTTCCTGCCGAATATGGCAATGCCTTGGCAGGTGTTTTCGATCTGAAATCAATTAGCGGCAACAACCAACATCACGAGTTTTTGGCACAGGTAGCTTTCAATGGCATTGAGGTAGCTGCCGAAGGACCTTTGAGCCGGAAAAAAGGCTATTCCTATTTAATAGATTATCGCTATTCCACTTTGGATGTGTTCTCAAAACTAGGCATACAAATGGGCACAGGGCAAGCCGTACCGAAATATCAGGATATATTTTTTAAACTCAACTTTCCGAACACCAAAATCGGAAGCATTTCCCTGTTTGGTTTTGGAGGCATGAGCCACATTGCTTTTCTGGATAGTAAAAAAGATACCACAAAGCAAAAAATAGATTTCTATGGAACCGAAGGTTGGGACCTAACAAACTATTCAAATCAAGCCATGGTGGCCCTGTCCGATTTGTATCTGATAAACAAATCAACTTACCTAAAATTCACTTTGGCAACCACCTTTCATAACTTTTATACCTATAAAGATTCGGTAACACCTGCCACGCTCAACACCATAGCCTACCAACGGTCGAACGACTTGGAATGCCGCATGTTTCTATCGTTTTATTACAACCACAAATTTAATGCACACCACAACCTGAAAGCCGGGCTAAACGCCATGCTGTTTTATTACGACATTTTGGACACGATATATACTACGGCCGGGGCAGCATTTCTGCGCAAAAACGATTACCGTGGATATTCGGTATTGTACCAGCCATACATTCAATGGCAGTATAAAATCAGCGAACCCTTAATACTGAATGTTGGATTGCACGGGCAGTATTATGATTATAGCAAGGCGTATTCTGTCGAGCCTAGGCTAGGATTCAAATGGAGTCCGTTTGCGTTGCATACATTCAGTCTGGGTTTTGGTATGCACAGTCAAATGATACCAGTTACAGTGTTTTTCAATCAACTAAAACGTAGCGATGGTTCCTACATCATGACAAACAACCACCTTGATTTTACACGAAGCATGCATTTGGTATTTGCCTACGACTGGACCATAAACGAAAACACCCGACTTAAATTTGAGGCCTACTATCAGTATTTATATAATATTCCTATCGATAAAATGGATACCAATAGTTACTCCTTGTTGAATGAAGGAGCCAATTTTGAAGTTAATGCGCACGATTATCTGACAAACAAGGGCACTGGAAATAACTATGGTGTGGAACTTACCGTAGAACGTTTCTTATCCAGAGGGTTTTATTATCTGGGAACTGCGTCCCTTTATACTTCGAAATATAAAGGCAGCGATGGGGAGTGCCGTCACACAGCTTTTAGCGGAGGGTATAACATCAACCTGCTGGCCGGAAAAGAATTTAACCTAAAATTTCGTAAGAAAAAACCCGAGAAACGTAAGAAAACTTTCACCGTTAACCTAAAAACAACCTTCAATGGCGGGCAGCGCTACACGCCCATTGATGAAGAACAATCCTTACTCACACAGAAGAATATTTATGTTGACGAGCTAGCCTGGTCAAAAAAATTCCCCGATTATATGCGCACCGACCTAAAACTAGCATATAAAATGAATGGCAAGCACATCACAATTGAATGGTCGCTTGAAATAACCAACCTGTTCAATCAAAAAAATGTGTTTAATCAAACCTTCAATCGTAAAACGGGCGATACCTATTTTACTTACCAGTTAGGCAGGATGATTATTCCGCAATACCGAATTATCTTTTAATTCAACCGTCTATCGTATCTTTCCACTCACAGCATCGGTTGGTTTGCTTTGTTTGCCTACTTTATTCACAGTAACGATATAATAATAGTAGGTTTTTCCGGGAGTAGCTAAAACATCTTCATACTGACTAGTCGAAGGTAGCAATTCTTTCAAAAGTTCGGCTTCACTACCAGCGAGCGACCTATAGATAAGTATTTTATTAATGGTATTATCCGATGGGATATCCCAGCTTATCACAATTTTATTTACAGCAGCATAGGCTGACACACTGCCGGGTTGCAAAGGCAATTGTTCTGGAATGGTAACCCCTGTCGGCATACTTATACTGCCCACATCGCTAGCATCGGTTCCAACACATTGCACACGGTAAACATAATGGATACCTTCTGCAATGGTGCTGTCGGTATAACTATTTTCGCTATAAGGAATTGTTGCAATTAACTTATTTGAAACAATCTCTTTATCGTTGGCATCCACTTCACTTCTATATACGCTATAGGAAGAAATTGCGGCATTTTGTTTAGCAACATTATCCCATGTAAGAAAAACGATATGGTTAAACATCATGGCGTTAACCTTCGAAGGAACCGGAAGCATACCACCGCTATAGGATACACTCAGGCGTTCGGTTGTGGGGCTAACATTATAAGAAGAGTTAACCGAAGCCACAGCATAGCTATACACATTAGGTTGTGCGGTTAAGGGTAGGGTATCGTAATAAATCAAAACCGAATCGCTGCTCAATAGCATTCGCGGCAATTGCACCAAAGGAGCAACATAGCCATTGGCACGATACACATAATAACTTCTGGTGTCTTTTTCGAGCCTTGCAAATCTCAGTGTTACAATTCTGCCATTTCGGTTGATTTCAAAATTTTGAGGTGGTAAAAAATTTAATTTACTCCCTTTTAAAATTGCAGGAATACGGGCACTTGGCAAACTATTGCCATAACCATTATTAAACAGCAAATAATAATAATAAGCAATAGCCGGCTGCAAATCCTGTGAATCGAAGTATTCGGTGGCATGAGGAGGCATACTGGCAATTTTCTTATAGCGTCCATCGTAGCTGGAAGAACGGTAAACATCGACCGATGTTAAATTTAATGTCGATTTTATTTTCCATGTTAAACTATTGCCTTTCTTTTCGGGTATGGGATTTACGTCAAATCTTTCGATAATCCCCAAATCCGACGCTTTGGTAAAATTGTAGACACTCAAGGTATCCTTGGTTTGTTTACCCATATTGCCAAGAACATCGAACGGAACAGCCAAATAACTGTAGGTAACATCTTTTAGTCCCGAATAATCATTCACAACTCCTACTATTCGGTTGTTCTCGCGAGTAAAATAAATTTTGGGATAGACTTCGGTAAACTTATTTTCTTTATAACGGCTACGGAAAACCTTCATGCTGGAAGTATTTACGGTATCAACAATTTCGTAACTTATGCTGATAAAGCCTTCATCGATTTTAAATCGGGCTGCGCGCAATGTGCCCGAATACGAATTGGAAGGAAATGCAATCGTAACTTCATCGATACGAGTTTTCTCGCCGTTTTTAGTTAGCTTGCTGATTCGATACGTATAATTACTATTTTGTGTTAAACCTTCATCGAACCATGCACAACCTAATGCTGACTGATAACGCGGGTCGAAAGCCATGGCGTATAATGAATCGATAACAGTTGTTAGCTGAGCCCTTAGCCATAATTTGTGTACCATAGCATCATCAACTGTTGTGTTTTCAGCAATGATAATAGGCAAATTTAACATGGCTGCCTTGCATTCAGCTTCGTTCTTGGGAGCATTAAGTTTTGCTACCACCTGCCATGAAGTATCTGTCAACGATTTTTTTTCGATAAGATAGGCAAATTGTCGCGGCAATTCTTTTCCACAGAAAATATAATTTCCGGTTTTATAAGCTTTACCTTTAAACGGTTGAGCAAAAACACCTGTTGTAACTGCAAATGCTAAAATAAATACTATTTTTTTCATCACTTTTCTGTTTTAATAATTTTATGGACATTTGACTACATCTGTTCCTGAACCAAAACTGAAATCGAACCCACCGGTTCCGGCAGTGGCATGGCAATTAATGTCGATATCTTTTGAAATTGTTGTTAAAACCAAACTCTGAGTTATACTGGCACTAAAACCGAGATCAATAGTTCCATTAGCACTAAATTTATTGACCTGAGAATCGTAATCGAACCCCAAAACAGCCAAAGCACTCAGTTGGCCATTAATACTAGTTCCTGTGATACCTGACAAACCGGCTGCCGCGTGAGCATATACATGTGCTTGCATACCAATAGCAAATGGTGAAAAATTTGTCCAAATATCGGCTCCGATAAGCGCATTAGCTTGAACATAACCTGATGCCAGAATAAAGTCAAAGCTTAGGCTTTTGTCAATGATAACTCGGTCTAGGGTAAAATATATTCCTGAAAGATTTGGATATTTTTTCCTATAGCAATTATTCTGAACTGCCGGATTTTTAAATGAATTGACCACACTCCACAATTCATTTGTAATAGGATAGCTGCCAACCATAAAGCCCATATTGTATGTCCCATCTACAATACTAGGAATATTGACATTAGCAGAACAGCCACCGGCGATATAAAAGCCATCCGGATCAAAAAGTGTTTCAACTGTTCCGTTGATTATAGTTGCACCTAAAGGAATATTGCTCACCGAAATGCTTCCAATCATACGTGTGTGAACAAAATCGAAAACCATTTTCATGGCACCAAAAGGTGTTTTGATATTGCTTACCTCAAGACCATTAGCATCAGCGCTTATATCGCCCATTACAGCGTATTTTACAAAAAGTGGTTTTGTATTGGTGTCGGATGTATTACTACTCATCATACCTTGATAAGTTAGTATGGACCAATCGTTGCCACTAACCGACATACCTCCGTCGGAAATAACAAGTTTGTGACCTTTACTACTTGGTGTATTACCAATCTTATCGAGTTGGGTAACAAAATTTTTATCCAGCTCCACTTTATAAATTGGCTTGGAACCGTCGTAGAATGAAGTTCCATCAACATGTGCAAAAAACGTAGCTTGCATTGGATTAAAAGTAGGAGTTGGTTGCTCGTTTACATTACCCAAAATCGTGATTTGCTTCGAATCGATGGTAATATTTGGAACATTATTCCCGGGGGTTCTAGAAGTAAAATGTACAAAACCTTTACCTTCGAAATCAGTGGTTACGCTTTCGAGACTCATGGTTTGCGCGTTCGTATATTTGACACGTAAAACGATATCACTCATTCGCGGTGCCCCAACATTTAAACCTCCATAAATAGAAATATAATCCGGGCCGTTAAAAATAGATTCAGGGGAAAATGATGCCAATGAGTTATTGCGGATTTTAAAAGGTGTGGATTGCTGCTGCAACTGAAATACCATTTCATTGTTACTTAATATTTGAATGTAATTTAACTTTAATATTCCGGGTAAACCAGTTAAAGCAGGCAGTTTCGCCGCAGGATCGCCACTGATGCTGAAACGCCAATGAGGTTGCATATCTGTGCCTGTTTTATTATCGTAAACTATTGCCGCATTTGATGTGTCAACTTCTTGCAATGTGATACTTCCACCAGCCATCTGCAAATTTTGTAAGGCAAACCTATCCATTAAAAACATATCGTGGCGCAACACAAATTTGCCAAAAGGTATATCAATAGCTTTCGTATTGATTAAACCATGGGAACTTACGATTCCGCCTTCTTGAGTGCTAAAACTCCATTCTTTAACTGATAGAGTCCAATTTTCAAGACCGATTGTAATTGGAGAAATACTTGATGCAGGATATACTTTATTATTATCTAGTACCATATCATCGATCTTTAACCTAAAATCGGGAGGTTGAGCATTGTCAATATGGCATTTCAAACTTACTTTTAAGTGAATTTTTCCGTTTTCATCGATAAAACTGCCAATCGGACTTGCCTTTGCATCAAACTCAATAAGCTTAAATTTAATAGAATCGCCTTTAACATCGGAAAGATAATAACGAGGTTTGATTTGACCTTGATAATTATTGATATAGTTTTGTACTGTTTGAATATACATTGGATAATTAGTGTAATAGCCCATATTGGTTTGCGTTTGTGACATTGCACTTGTAATAGCACCAATGGTGGTATTTACCGAAGTTTCGTTCACTTTATCAGCAAAATAGAAACTATTAACTGCATCAGCAAAATTTAGATAGGTACTTGGATAATTGAAAGAATTATCAACTATGGAAACTTTTCCTTTGATTACACCCCAATCATTGTCATTAGAAATTACCAAAGGTGGAGGATTGAATATATTATAAAAACCATTTGGCGGACTTGCGGTAAGTTTTACGTTATATTTTTTCAGGTATTTAAACTTCAAGCTTGTTACTCCTTGTATATTTACTGAAGCATCTTGAGCAACACCAACAGTTTTATTATTCACAATGGTGGCTTTGTACAAAACGTCTTCAATGCGCAACACCTGGCTGGTTTCATCAAGCATAAAATTGCTTATTGCTTTTGACCAATGAACAAGCCCCGTAATTTTTACAATACTAGAATCGGAGTTAACAGGTACAATCTTCTCGACAGATAATGGAAATCCAAAAAGATTGTTGACCAGCATTTTCTTAAAGCTAGATAGTGAGAAGTTTGCAGACCCCGAATGATTGAGTATTTTCGCATTTTGCAAATCGCCATTCACAGTAAAATTCGTATCGATTGTAGCATGCAAATAAATTTCCTGATTATTTACCGGAACACCTCTCAGATGATACACACCTCCAGAACCTGAATAGGCAACAATCAGATTGGCATCGTTGCTTAGCGCATTTTGGTTGAATGGATTAAAAACTGATGTTTGTTGATCAACATCAATATACACTTTCGCATGTTTTACGGGTTGACCATCCAGTGTAACAACACCGCTAACCTCGCTACCCATATCAAGTACAACGATTTTGGTAACAGTATCTCTGCTTTCTTCATTTTTTAAATTCAGTATCTTTGGGATATAATTCTGACCATCAGGTCCGCGAATTATAAAGGTATAATTATTTACTGAAACATTTTCGAAATTATATGTAACAACCCCTTTCCCTTTTGTCTTTTTAATACTATCGCCCATTTGCACAGTTGCATCATTCAAATAATAATTATTGGCTGTGGTTACGATAAATTTGATGCGATGTTTACGACGATAGACTCCAAAATCGCCTATGTCAACAATTGGTTTTGAAACATCAGTGGTTTTTACAACATACAAGGAATCAAAAAAGCCGATATCATTTGGGATGATAAAGACTTTTTTTCCGGCAACACCAGGTAGTGGTAAGTTGTCAAAACTTCCATCGGTGCCAGTTGAAACCACCAAGCCTGAATCGACTTTAATGTAAGAAGGAACACCTTTATTATTATCGTCCTTATTAACAATTCGCCCCTTCATAATTTTATCGGGTTTGAGCATATAATTGTAAAAAAACTGATCGCCGGTTTTATTAAAATGAAAAGATGTTGTATCCTGTTTTGCCTGTTTATAACCATTAGCATATCCTTTAAATAACACCGGCGATGGTAGATTGCTAATACGTCCATCATTGGTAGCCAAAAATTCAACATAACCGTCTTTATCAACAGCTTTCTCATCCCAGTTGCCCCATGTTTCGTTTATAATTCTTACTTTACCACCCTTATTGCCTGAAATACTTTGCTGTGAAGTGTAATCAAGCAGACGAATTAAAGCACGGCTGTGAAGTGGTATTAATTTCATTTTAACGATTACGGTGTCGGGAGATTTTATGCCATACCAGTAATCAGGATTTTTGAAATCGACCTTTGTATCAACTGACGAAAAAGTTGCCTGATATGTTTTATTGCCGGTGGGATTGCTACAGGCTTCGATATAATAATTATCAAAACCTGCCAAAAGTGTGCTGAATTCAACCCATCCGTTTGCCGAATTGTCGGTAGGAGGCCACAACAGTTCGAATTTTTCATCAAAAATATTATTGCCAGGTTGCAGATTTTGGGCACCAGTCTTATCAATAGTTTCTCCGGTGGTTTTATATTGTGGGCTTATAAGTTGCGCATATTTGTATTGGCCATCGCCTTCGCCCAAAGGCAAATCCTTTGTTTTATCATTAAGATTACGAAACACCGTGACCTTCATTTGATCGAGGTCGTTGTTTACCATATCGGTGGTGTGAACCTGCACTTTTACCTCTTTTACATAACAGGTTTGCGGATTTGTTAAATTACGTGCTTCAAACGCTTGCACAGCAAAGGTATCTTTTGCCGGATATATATAGGGATTATCTGGCACTATACGAAAAACACGTGCAAAACTTACCAATGGAGTTTCGTTTGCAATATGACTATTTAACAAAGCGTATGCGTTGGCAGGCCCCGGTGTATTTATTCCCGGTTTAAAGTTGCCACCTTGTCCTGCAAAGAAACTACCATCACCTACTACAAAATAGCCTGTTGAAATATTAAATGACACTGGAGTATCATGATTAATTGAATTTTGAATACCTATGTCTTCGCGTCCAGAAATATTCAAGCCAAGTTGGCATGTATATCCATAATCTGAGCCACCCAGATCGCCAAGTCCCCAACGAGGATCGCCACCAGTTAAAGGATTCTGAATGATATCACTGGGGTCACTTGGATCGAAATGAAAGGGGTCGTACTCGGTTTCGGTGGGAATATCTATATGCTGGTCTTTTGATATAACATATCCTTTGCCAAGTGGACCTTTTGGATTTAAGTTTACCACTTCCACCTCAAAATTTCCCTGTGCATCAGTAGCTCCTATGGCCATGGTTTTATTAAAATCGAGTAATTCCATGCCTTCACTATATTCATCTTGACCTTCGGGAACAAAAAACTTGGTAGATATGGTATATCCGCTACTATTGCCCGACATGGAGCCAATGTTTGAAATGGGCTTATCATCAACAATATAATCAACTACTATTTTAAACGATGAATTGGCAAGTGGATGCATTTGATCACCATTATCGCTTTTCCAATGATATAGTATTCGACCTTTAACCAAGGATGTGGGTGGTTTGGTTGAAACGATATCGTAATTCGTTGTTAAATTTCTGTATAGAGAATCTCTATTGAGAAAATGACCACGGAAGCTTAGTTTAAAAGGCATTTCCTGAGCTTTAAAACCATCTTCCATATAGATAAAGTTGCCGTAGGGATTATAAACATTATTCCATGCTTCGTGTAGGTTATTTGAATTATTTTGAACTGAAACACCATTTGATGAATTATTTTGAACTGAGACAACATTTGATGAATTATTTTGTGGCGTATCTTGTTCATTATGTATCTCAGGAAATTGATTAATTTGTGGTGTGAGCTGTTTGTTGCTTGGTTTATTCGGGTCGTTCTTACCATTTAATGCTAAAATATAATATTCATCACCTTGAAAAACTGAAGCGAGCAAACGATTAAATTTAACATAGGTAACGTCGCCAGTGGGCTTTTTTTCAATTTGAGTTACACCACGGGCTACTTCTACGTATCCTGACGTATGACTGTAATCGGTCAATTGGCCTTCGATGGGAGGAATATAGTCTTGCTTGTTTTTTCTGTACATAACCATGATAATATCTTCGGCAAGTGTTTTACTTTCTACAGCATAGGTCATGGTACCCACGCCATTTACATTGTGATATTCATATGGATTGGCATCGGAATTAAAAATACTGTCGGCTAAAGCTACATTCATAGCACCATCTTTTTCGTTTAATGTATAACTTGTGTATGCTTTTTTAACATACACTTTAAGCGAATATGCATAGGTTTGTGCAACCAAGGTGCCTAAATTCATAGCAATATCATTCGTGCCAATCCTAAAACTTTTTAACGAAAAATCGTCGCTGATATAATATTTGCCCGAAAGCTTAACGCGTAAGTATAAATCATCGCCCGAATCATATTTTAATGGCACAGAAACCGTGTCGTGAAACCCTCCTGTTCCATCAGTAGTTCCGGTCTTTTGGGCAATTATATAATAGCTTACATTTTTTATGGTTACAACTGGTAAAACATAATTTGCTAGCGACTTTTTTTTCAGCACTTGAATTTCGGTAGGCGCATGGGTTGCATTAAATGTGGCAGCCGTACTGTCCTGAAACATGTATTTTAAAACTGCATTGACTGATATATTTATTTTTGGTTCTTCATCCTTAACTTTTCGATACTGAAAATCCACACTTTTGACTGTTGCAACCAAATTATTATCCACATCATAAGCATCTACTGTGGCTTTGTACCATGCATTGTTTGCAAAACCCACACTATCGGCTTGTTTTTGCGTTATGGCCACATTTCCTTTTAATTGATTGCCAACCAAGGCAATTACTTTGCGGTAGTTTATACTTTCGATGGGTTTACTTCCACTACCTACTTGTGTTTTGGCGTTAACAATGGCAAGTTTATATTTTACTACTCCATATTGTTTGTAGAGTGAGTCGTTTAAAAAAAGCGTGTCTTTGCTATTGAGTTTGTTAATATCGAACCAATTCCAACTTAACTCCATGGGTTTTATATTGTTGATTTCAACATAGTTCTTATTGGCATTGGGATTAATAAAATTGAGGCTTATGCCGTTTGCGCCCGGTGGTAAAAAATCATGTCCTTTATAATAAAAAACCACGGGTTCGCTTTCGCCGTTGTTTTTAAAGTATGCCACAGGCGAGGTTGCTGTAACCTGCATGGCATAGGCTGCTCCACTGTCTAAAATCACCCCACTGGCTAAATCGAGCATAAAGGTTGACATGATCAGGTTCGATTTGTCGAGTACCACTTGGGTTGAATTTTTTAAGGCATCGATGGGCATAATACCGGGTATAAGTTTTACAATGCGCAAACGGTAGCGCAATCCTGCTTGATTGGGTGTTGCACATGCCCACGATGTTATAACCAATTGCGGATACTTTGAATAAACCGAGGTTAAATTGGTTGGGTTGGTAATTTGGGGTGGTTCGTAAAAGACTATGTAAATAGTTTGGCAACTTTCGCCCAGCACTTCGCCAGTTACAAAATCGCGTGCTTGAATACACACAGTATAATTTCCTTCGGGCAAGGCTTGATTGTAAATTACTTCGTTGGTTGTAACTCCAATTAATATTAAATCGTTGGTACTGCCACTACCATAAATATTTTTTAATTGTATGCCTGTTTGGATTTTTGGTATGTTGGCAACCAAACTTATCGGCATAGCGGGTCGGTAGCTTTCGCGCACCTGAATTGAAATACTGTTATCGTCTTTTTTAATGGAAGCGGTTAGATACACATTAACATTGGTGGATGATGTAAGATTAACTATGGTATGGTTTGTACTTAGGTAATCGTGGTTAAAACCGGCATAATCGCGGTAAAAAGGCGAATAGGGTGGCATGATGTTTAAATTAACCGTCACCTGTGCGTTGCTTGCGAATGATAGTACGGTGAATACCATCATAACAAGACTCATCATTTTTGTTTTATTGATTTTCATAAGCGAACATTTTTTAATGTTGTTATAATTCAAAATTCATTTCAAAAGTTGTATTGATAGGTTACCATGCATCGCAACTGACTCACATCTGATTTGTTGTAGATGCCGTTGGCAGGCGAATACATATAATTAAATCCACATCCGAAATTATGTTTTTTGAGCAAGGTATAACCGGCTGTTAAGTCGATTCCAATGGTGTTGCCATTGCCTTTTCCATCCAATACATTCCAAAGAACGGTATTGCTATTGCTCAAGCTAAGTGTGTTTTTAAAAAAACTCTTTGATACACCTGCAATCAAACCAAAACTTGTAAGTGTGTTGAACGAGGTTTTGGCTGCGTTATAATTTAATCCACTGTTGATAGCCCAGCCGCTTTTGTTTATCACCAATGTATTGTTGAGTGTTGTGTAAATGTTATTGACATGGTTGGTTGAACTTTGGATGACACTGCCGCCATTTATATCGGTATAACTGGCCACAAGCGAAATAACATCGGTATAGTTTTGCGTTAAAATAATGTAGCGTGGTATGAGAGTAATCGTATTGCTTTTTTGATATACTTTTAAGCTATCGGAAACAAGTTGGTTGGATTTAATTTGCCACATGCCGAAGTTATTATAATTTACATCAATGCCCCATTTGGTTTTTAAATTCAATGAAACGGTGGCGTTAATCATCAGGCGGTCGGAGGTGAGTTGCTTGTAATGATTCAGGTTGTCGTGCTGAAACTGCAGCATGTGCGAGAAACGTATTTTTTGTTTTAAAATACTCCAAGTAATTTGGGTTGAAACCAATTCCACATCGCTGTAGGTGGATGTGATGCCCATGCTACGGTAATAGGGGTCGATGCGGCGATATTGGGTTGCCATGCGAAAGTTCTTGAAATTTAATCCCAAATTCACACTGCCGGCTGTTTGCAGTTGCGAGGTCATATTGATGGGGGTGAGCAATGCAAAGAAATTTTTGAGTGGAATATCTTCGTCCATCACAATGCTATCCATATTGGTGTTGTAGGTGTAAACACTGGCGGCTGCATCGAAACCAAATGTAAGATGTTTCCCCAATTTCTGAAAAGTATTAAGCCCGATGACCAGGTTTTGTTCGGGTTTGAGCGATACTTGGCTGAACGAATCGGTGATGCTGCGGGTTCGGTCTTGTCCTTTAAAAAGGATGAGGTCAACATAGTTGTTTTCTTTGCCAATGCCAATTTTTAAACCCCATCCCCAACGGGTGAACCCACCGGCTTGCGAATAATAGTTGTGGCCACCATTTGAACTTACATTGAGCGGGTAGGAGCCCGGAATGGTTTGCGAATATTGGGTGGTATCCACTTTGGCAGCTTTGCGCAATCGTCCGGCAAAAAAACCGAGGCGTATTATCCACGGACGCAGTTCAAAACCGCCTCCCAAAAATGTTTGGCCCGACACCGAATAGGGCGAATAGTTGTACTGTCGATATCCGGCATGTAGGGTAATCCATTTGTATTTGGGACTCAAACCAAACTGATTGAAACTATTCACCAAATCGAATTTGCCATTGGTAATCATGGCCGATAGGGGGATGGACACACCGTAAATAGAAAAATTAAGATTCAAATTTACATTCCAAAAGCTGGGCATAGGCACCCCACTGCTATCGTTGGTAAACATATGGGTGTAGCCAGCCCCCACACCACCGCTCACATGGAAGGGTTTTTGTTTGGCTATGTGTTCTAAATCTTGACCAAAAGCCGAAACGGACATTAGCATTATAAAAACAGCTATAGCAATGTGTTTGGCTTTCATTGGAGTTCTTTAAAATAGTTCTTCAAAGAATTATTACCAAACAAAAGTAATGTTTTTTTTGTAAAATGAATTAAATGCAATTGTTTTTTTAATGAGTAGTTAGGGTTTGGGCAGGAGTAAATATACTAAATTGGGCGGAGGTCTTCGCCTCCGCCCAATTTATCTTGATTCAACTTTTTATATATTTAGGCTAAAATGGTTGCAACCGTTTTTGCCATGGGGGTGGTAGGTTGTCCGCTAAGTTTGGATAGCAGACGATGGTTTTCGAACAAATCGCCCCGTGTAATAGCACTATCTGTGCTGGCATAAAATTGGGCAAAAAACTCGGGTATGCCCATGTTGATGAGTGCCGCGGTATATTCTGCCACCGAAACGTTATTATACACAATCGTTTTGCCTGTTTGGTGGGATATTTCGGCAGCCAGTTCGCTCATGGTAAAGGCATCGTCGCCTGCCAGTTCATATATTTTGCCTTGATGACCTGCGGTGGTCAACACCACGGCTGCA
Organism: Bacteroidota bacterium; assembly: GCA_037128515.1. Taxonomy (GTDB): domain Bacteria; phylum Bacteroidota; class Bacteroidia; order Bacteroidales; family CAIWKO01; genus CAIWKO01. The sequence continues at coordinate 29,764 of JBAXWF010000043.1, forward strand.
GCTTTTGCAAAATCGGCACGCGAGGCTGCCGATATTTTTCCATGGGCAGCACAGCCCAGCATAACGCCCTGGGCAAGGGCACCCAAAATAGCTTGAGTATAGTTTTCGGTGTACCAGCCGTGGCGCAACAATGTGTAAGCTATACCCGATGATTTCAGGGCTGCTTCTGTTGCCAGGTGTTCATCCTTCAAAACAATGCTGGTGGTGTCGGCCTTCAGCAAACTGGTGTAAACAATCCATTTCACACCGGCTTGTTTTGCAGCGTCAATTATGTGGGTGTGTTGTTCAAAACGTTTCCCAATTTCGTTGGCCGATATTAAAAGCAGGCTATCTATGCCTTGCAGTGCACTGCATAAGTTTTCGGGTTTGTTGTAATCAAACTCCCGCACTGTAACACCCAAATCGGCTGCCTTTTGTGGCGAACGAACCAAGGCAACGATATTTTCAGCAGCTGTTTTTTCTTTTAAATCATTCACAACCAAACGACCCAGTTGTCCGGTTGCCCCCGTAATTCCAATTTTTATTTTTCTATTCCTTTCATTTTTAATTTGTACTTGTGGTCTATTGCTTTCTTTTAAATTCATTAAATTGACCAAATCCTTGCTTTCACAAAATTAATATTTTTTGAGGGCGATTGCAAGTTTAGTTCTATTTGGATTGAAAACTTTTTATATTAAAATTTCTTCATATCTTTGAATTAAGTTTATGGTGTTTACACAACGATGGCGAAGCATAAAAAGAAAAAACAAAACTGCGAGCAATTGCAAAAAATTGCAAAGAAACAAGCTCAAAACGAGTTTTTTAGACGGCTGAAGAAGTTGTTGGCAATTATTGATTGTGGGCCGGTCTATGATTTGATGAGTCGGCACACACTCGAGCTGCTGTACCACCACCGTTTTCATTCTCTGCAAGTAGCGGGTGCTAAGGAAGACTCTTTTCATACCGACGACCTAAAATGGTTTAAGAAAGCCTTGGTGTATAAGTTTAAAAAAACAATGGTCAACCTCGACTTGGCTGATAATCCAAATGCTGAGGTTGAAGCCTATGTGTATTTAACGGTTGGACTAACATTGAAATCGCTTGCACAAATCGTTGTTGACAACGATTTAATAGCTTACCCCGAATTGGCAGAAAAGTTATTGAAATATCATAATGCGGAGAACCAAGTTGAAAATTATATTGTTTGCCTCGATAGCACCACCCAATATGTTTGCTCGCTTATTAGCGATTTGCGCACCCGACTCTACTGGACCAACAGCGAATCCTCCATGGATATGAATCATCATAGAGTTAGTACCATTGTAACGATTCATGGTACCATTCCCGAACGAATTCATGTGACCTTAGATAATGAAACGCGCAAGGCGAGTCAACTGGTTTATATCATGCAAGGAACGCTTGCTATGGCAAAACTTAATCCCGAAAAGTTGGGATTGCCCAATACAGACACCAACAGCCTTGTGGATGTGTATTTGCTGGAACATGCCCTAAACCGACTTGTGGAACGCAACGATTGTGTCTATGTTCAGTATATTTGGTATGCCTTAACCCTATCGGTGTACGAATGTCGCTATCATATAGATAAATACAGTAATCGGTATATGATTGAATTTGCCGTTTACGGTTGCAAAACCGGCTACCTGGTGGGTCAGGTGGTGGATAACAAACTTATTATTCGTACTTTTTTGTTGCTAAGCTACGACGGAACACCCGAAGGCCGCCTTTTGCATGCCAACGTGGGCCTGAGCAAAGCCGATAAAGAATATTTGAAACTCGATAAACTCAGCACCTTTATTTCGCCCGAAATATACGCTAGCGAACGAATTCGAAAAATATTTGACGAGGCGGGCTGCCAAAGCTTATTTCAAGTTAAAGCGGAATTCGACAAACGCAACATAATGCTTCGCAAACCTGCCAGCGCCAGTTTGATTGAAGATTATTTGATGCTGAACGAAAAAAAAGAAGAAGACTCTTATGGGGGTGCAGATGATACCTAAAAAACCTAACTTTACTCAGGTTTCTGATTTTCTTTTAGCAGGTCGCGAATTTCGGTAAGCAACAACTCTTCTTTGGTGGGAGCAGGAGGTTTTATCGGAGCTTGAACAATTTTTTGGTTCAACCTATTGAGTGCTTTTATCATCATAAAAATGGCGAAAGCAACCATCAAAAAGTCGAAAAGGGCTTGCAGGAAACTGCCAATTTTAAGCACAACGGCTTCTTTCAAAATTTTTCCGGTGCTTGGGTCCAGTATGGCATCGCGCAGGGTATACTTGATATCGATAAAACTAACACCGCCCACCAGCAGTCCAATGGGTGGCATAATTACATCCGACACCAGTGAAGCGACAATTTTGCCAAAGGCAGCACCAATGATAATGCCAATGGCCATATCCATTACATTGCCTTTAAGGGCAAACACTTTAAATTCTTTTATTATACCCATAACTTGGTTTTTTTAAATTTTAGCAAAAATAGAAAAAACAAGAATAATAAGAACAGGTTTCAAATTAAAAAAGCCGAAAACCATCGATAGGCACATCGCCGTAGCACCAAGCCCGTTTTCCGATGTGATATCAAATTATGGTTCTTAATGAAAATAAAAAGGTCAGTTTTTGGTCAGGGATGCACTTCCATGGGCCTCACCCAAGCCGGTTTCGCTACCTACAAATTCCAGGTCGCTACCTACAAATTCCAGGTCGCTATCAGGAAATACCTGCTCGAAACAAGAAAACCCCAAACAGTAACAAATCTTGGTTTACACCGTTTGC
>JBAXWF010000044.1:0-32402 GCA_037128515.1 Bacteroidota bacterium
GCGGAAACTCCGTTTTAACTGCATCTGCATATAGCGGAACCTTATTGTGGAGCACAACTGAAACAACGAATTCTATTACTGTTACAACAGCAGGAACCTATAGCGTTACTCAAACTGTTGGAAGCTGTACAAGTATTTCAACAATTGTTATTGCTTCGCCAATGCTTGTTCCTGATGCACCATTACTTTCTGTTACAAACAATTGTGGCAACTCTGTTTTGGTAGCGTCAAATAATATCGGGCCATTAACCTGGAGCAACGGTGCAACAACAAATATGATAACTGTGGTTACACCCGGCACTTATACTGTTATACAGACTGTGGGAACTTGTGTTAGCGCACCCGCAAGTGGTATCGCAGCACCTATGTTAGTTCCTACGACTCCGGTTGTTACTGTTACCAACAACTGTGGAAACGCTGTATTGACTGCGTCAGTTTATACAGGATCACTTTTATGGAGTACATCTGAAACTTCTCCATCAATCACAGTTACGAATGTAGGCGTCTACACAGTTACTCAAACAATCGGTAGTTGTACAAGTGCAGATGGTATCGGTCTTGCAGGACCCTTTGCAATACCTCCTGCTCCTATCGTTTCTGTTACGAATAATTGCGGTAACTCTGTATTAACAGCATCCAATTACATTGGTACCTTGTTGTGGAATACTTCAGAAACTACACCATCTATCACAGTTACTACAGCAGGAGTATATACTGTTACTCAAACTGTGGGTAGTTGTACAAGTATTACAGGAATTGGAGTAGCAACTCCATTAGTTATTCCAAATGCTCCAACAGTAACTGTTAGCAATAATTGCGGTAATTCTGTTTTAACTGCATCAAATACTATTGGTATATTAACATGGAGCAATGGAGCATCAACAAATTCTATTACTGTAACCATACCGGGAACCTATTCAGTTACCCAAACTGTTGGTAGTTGTATTAGTGTTTCTACTAGTGGTATAGCCGCTCCATTGACGCAACCTTTAGCTCCAGTAATTACCGTTACCAATAACTGCGGAAATTCGCTATTAACAGCTTCGAATTACACAGGTACATTGATGTGGAATACTTCTGAAACTACACCTTCCATTACGGTTCTTACAGGTGGTACCTATTCTGTTACACAAACATTAGGAACTTGTACTAGTGCTGCTGCTAGTGCTTATGCAATGCCTTATGTTATACCTACTGCTCCAGTTGTTACGGTTATAAATAACTGCGGCAACTCTGTTTTAACTGCATTTATATATACTGGAAATTTATTATGGAGCACATCGGAAACAACACAGTCTATCACGGTAACAACAGCAGGCACATATAGCGTTACACAAACAGTTGGAATTTGCACCGGACCAGCAACTAGTGTGGTTGCTGCACCCATGTACGTACCTAACGCACCTACAGTTACTGTTGCTGACAATTGTGGTAATTCAGTTCTAACTGCTTCGGATTACACAGGAACCTTATTATGGAGTACCTCCGAAACTACACCTTCGATTACAGTTACAGAATCCGGAACCTACACAGTTACTCAAACCGTTGGCAGCTGTACTGGTCCTGAAGGTAGTGGTATAGCTGCACCTCTACCTATACCGTCAACACCTGTAGTTACAGTTACTGATAATTGTGGTAATTCTGTTCTTACTGCTTCAGACTATACTGGAACATTATTATGGAGTACTGGCGAAACTACTCCTTCGATAACAGTTACAGAAGCCGGAACCTACACAGTTACTCAAACTGTTGGCATCTGTGCAAGTTTAGAAGCAACTGGAATTGCAGCACCAATGATTCAGCCCAATATACCTATAGTATCGGTTACAAACAATTGCGGAAACTCTGTTCTAACAGTTACAAATATTGAAGGAACGTTATTATGGAGTACAGGATCAACAACAAATTCTATACATGTTCCTGTTGCCGGCACATACACAGTAACCCAAACTATTGGAAGTTGCACAAGTGGCATAGGAAGTATATTTGCTTCCCCATTGATTGTGCCGGATGCGCCAATTGTTACTGTTATAAACAATTGTGGTAATTCGACATTATCAACTTTAGCCAGCGGGTCGTTGGCATGGAGTACTGGCGAAACAACGAGTTCAATAACTGTTACACTACCCGGAACATATACAGTTACTCAATCAGATGGTATTTGCACAAGTATAGAAGGAAGCGGAATTGCTGCTCCTATTTCAGTACCAAATGCTCCAATACTCACTGTGGTTAATAACTGTGGTAATTCGGTAATTAATGCACTGGCTTATAGCGGTACGTTAGTATGGAGTACTGGTGAAACAACGAGTTCTATCACTGTATTAACAGCTGGAACCTACTCGGTAACTCAAACCGTTGCCGGATGTACTAGTTTAGAAGGAAGCATCCTAGCTGCTCCTAAATTAATTCCAGATGCACCTATTGTTAGCGTTTCTGATAATTGCGGAAACTCTGTATTAACTGCTTCAGGTTATCTCGGGACACTTTTATGGAACACTGGTGAAACTACAAATTCAATTACTGTTACTTCTTCTGGAATGTATTCAGTTACCCAAACTGTAGATGGCTGTATCAGTACTGCCGGAACCGGAACTGCTGCACCAAAAATCATACCTTCAGCACCTTCAGTTAGTGTTGCAAATAATTGTAGCAACTCTGTATTAACAGCTTCAGCCTATACAGGAACATTACTCTGGAGTACAACTGAGACGACTTCGTCGATTACAGTAGTAACTGCAGGTATTTATTCCGTAACTCAGACTGTTGACGGATGTACTGGTCCTGCCGGAAATGGCACTGCAGCTCCTCTAGTCATACCTTCTGCACCAATAATAACTGTTGTTAATAATTGTGGCAATTCTGTTCTGACAGCTTCTTCTTATAGCGGAACCTTATTATGGAGTACTACTGCAACAACAAGTTCGATTACTGTGGCCACACCTGGAATTTATACTGTTACACAAACAGTTGCCGGTTGTATTAGTTCAGCAGGAAGTGGAACTGCTGCTCCAATAACAATTCCATCTGCACCTGTAGTAGCTGTTGTTAATAATTGCGGCAATTCTGTTCTGACGGCTTCTGCTTATAGCGGAACCTTATTATGGAGTAATGCTGCAACAACAAGTTCGATTACTGTAGCCACCGCTGGAGTATTTACTGTTACACAAACAGTTTCCGGTTGTATAAGTGCAGTTGGAAGCGGAACTGCTGCTCCTTTAACCATACCCACAGCACCTGTTGTTGGTGTTGTTAATAACTGCGGTACTTCTGTTTTGACAGCTTCTGCATATACCGGAGCGTTAACTTGGAACACAGGAGCTACTACCAGTTCAATTACTGCTACTACTGCTGGTGTTTACAGTGTTGTACAAACGATTTCAGGTTGTACAAGCCCTGCTGGAAGCGGAACTGCTGCTCCTTTAACCATACCTTTAGCTCCGTCAGTCAATGTAATTAATAATTGCGGTAATTCCTTATTAACAGTTTCGTCTTATACGGGCTCATTATTGTGGAATACCGGACTTACAACTACTTCAATAACAGTTACAACACCAGGAACATATACTGTTACACAAACTGTTGGTACATGTACAAGTCCTTCTGCTAGTGGCGTTGCCGCTCCTATGACCATACCTGTTGCTCCAATAGTAACAGTTACTAACTATTGTGGTATTTCAGTATTATCAACAACTGGGACATCATTACTATGGAATACCGGTGCCGCTTCAAACTCGATTACAGTTACAACACCTGGCACCTATACGGTTACACAAACACTTGGAAATTGTACAAGTATTGCAGGCAGTGGAATTGCTACACCAAATCCAATACCAACTGCACCTGTTGTAAATGTTACAAATAACTGTGGCAACTCCGTTTTAACTGCTTCTGCATATTCTGGAACGTTAACCTGGAGTACAGGAGCAACTGTAAATAGTATCACAGTTGCATTGCCTGGAGCCTACACAGTAACACAAACTGTAGGAAGTTGTACCAGTATTACTGGAACCGGTATCGCTTTACCATTGACTATCCCCACAACTCCTGTTGTTACAGTAATTAATAACTGTGGTAACTCTTTATTAGCCGCTTCACCATATACTGGAACTTTAGCTTGGAATACTGGAGCAACAACGAGTTCAATTACAGTTACTATGCCTGGAACGTATTCTGTAACACAAACTGTTGGTAGTTGTACGAGTGCTTCTGCTAGTGGTATTGCAGCTCCATTTACAGCACCTGCTGCTCCTGTTGTTATGGTTACGAATAATTGTGGAAACTCCGTTATAACTGCATCTTCCTATTCTGGATCTTTAGCATGGAACACTGGAGCAACTTCAGGTTCAATTACTGTAACTGCGCCTGGAACGTATTCGGTTACTCAAACAGTAGGAAGTTGTACAAGTAATAGTGCGTTGGCTACTGCAGCACCTAAGACTATTCCAATCGTAAATTTGGGTAGTGATACTATACTCTGCGCAAGTCAATCATTTATGCTTGATGCAGGTAATTCAGGAGCTACATATCAATGGACTCCATTAGGACAGACATCTCAGTCAATAACTGTTGACACGCTTGGCCTTGGTACAGGAACTCATATTATCTCGGTACTTGTAACAGCGGCAAATTCGTGTACGGCATCAGATGATGTTATGGTAACCTTTAACCCCTGTGCTGGTATTACAGAAAACGAAGACGACATTTCTATAAGTGTTGTTCCTAATCCGTCAAATGGCGTCTTCTACTTATCGGTAACTGGTTTAAATGAAGTCTCAACTCTGAATATTTTCAGTGTTAGTGGTCAAATCATTTACAAGGAACAAATTGATAATGCTGGATTCGTTAACAAACCTATCGATCTGAGTTCCTATCCAACAGGAATGTATTTCATCAGAATAGTTTCTAAAAACTATTCACATGTTGAAAAAATAATTTTGGAATAATAATTTTCCAAATAAAAAAAAACGGAGGGTAAATCCCTCCGTTTTTTTTTTATTACAGTAAGCCTTCGTCTGCAAAACTAAAAAACTTTTCATCTCCGATTATGAGATGGTCTAAAACAGCAATATCAAGTACTGCACCACCCTCTTTTATTTTTTGTGTAAGTTTTAAATCTGCATCACTTGGCTTGATGTTGCCTGAAGGATGATTGTGACATAAAATAATTGAAGTTGAATGATTGTCAAGAGCTGTTTTAAAGATCCTCTTAGGATCGGCAACTGTTCCTGCTATTCCGCCTTCGCTTATTAAGACTTTAGTAATGATTTTATTCGCTCTATTCAAATGCAATACCCAAAACTCTTCATAATTAGAATCAGACATATCTTTATGGAAAAATTCAAATACATCTTTACTACCAGAGATTTTCTTTTTAACTACAATCTCAGATTCGCGTCTTCTTTTTCCTAATTCAAGAGCTGCAACAATAGTTATAGCCTTTGCCTCACCAATACCTTTAAAATTCATTAATTCTTTAATACTAAGCTTTGACAATTCAATTAAATTATCAGAAACCCGTTTTAAAATTCTTTTTGACAGACCAACAGCCGTTTCATTTTTTGAGCCAGAACCTAATAAAATAGCAATAAGTTCAGCATCACTTAATGTTGATTTGCCTTTTAACATTAATTTTTCTCTAGGGCGATCTTCCTCAGCCCATTGCTTTATATTTAATAAATCCGTCATCATTGCTCAATTAAAAATAAGAACAAAATAAATAAAAATATTTAACAAAAAAAAACCCTTGCTAAAAGCAAGGGTTCAAATTATTTATATTTTTATTATTTCATGGCATTATAAAACTTTACAGCACCAGATTTTAAGTTTGAAGCTTTGTTTTTATGAATAATATCCTTTGTTGCAAGTTTGTCAATCATAGCAATTAACTTCGGAAGCTCATCGCCAGCCTTTTCCTTTTCCTTTAAACTTCTATATTCTTTTAACGCATTCCGCATCGTTTTAGCGTAATAACGATTATGAGTTCTTTTAATTTCAGTTTGTCTGATTCTTTTCTCAGAAGATTTATGGTTTGCCATTTTTATAACTTTTATTTGCAGTCCGTAGGGGACTCGAACCCCTGATTTCCAGGATGAAAACCTGGCGTCCTAACCGACTAGACGAACGGACCCTTTGGTTTTTCTCAATTTTTGAGGGTGCAAAGATACTTATTTTTTTATTTACAACAAATTTTATTGATTATTTTTCTTAGCAATCAATCATTATAACTTTTCTTCCGGGTCAGCTTGAAATCTAAATCCTAATCTTTTTCCTGTCTGTATTTTCATACTTGATGAATATTCTATTATTTGAAGTACGGAAATTTCCTTAATCATATCGTATGGTTGCAATAACAAGTCAAAATCAAGACAATATATAACGGCTGTTTCCAATATTTGACGCAAATTAGGATAATCGATTGGCTCATTCATAAATGAATTATTTAAAAACTCCATTTGTCTTTTACCCTCAACAACAAAATGATATTCTTTATTAATAAAGATTCTTGCCACTAAATATCCGATATCGTTTTCTCGATTATATTTCAATGAGTCAGCTAAAAAATTATAAACATATATTACCCCACAAAAAGAACGGGTCTCGTCTTCTTTAATGTAGGAACTTCGCATAATAGAATGTTCACGTGGAAACTCAAAAACATTAGTATGCATTATGAATACTAATGTATCCCCAGCAAAGTTCAATTCTGCTTCAAATTGACCTTTATCGAGAAACTCAACTTTAATTTGAGATATTTTATTCTTATTTAGTTCCTTTTTAGCTTCATCTGCAAAATCTTTTGCAACCTGTTTAAGCTCTGTAAATACCAAATTGGTATTTTGAAATATCTTTTGTTTTAAAACCGACTTATTCTTAAATCGATCAATAATCTCATTCATTTTATTTTTTCTTTTTGTCATACTATAAATTTTATTTATTAGAAAAACTTCGAAGAAGAAGAATCATATAAGGCAAAACTAAAATCTAGTTAGTTCACTAAATACCGTCATAACATAATGGTCAGTCATTGACGAAATATAATGCAAGACCGCATATTTATATTGATTTTCATCTTCAATTTTATAAACAATTGAATTTTCAAATTTCGTACTTTTTCTATTACATACATCCATATTTGAATATTTTATTAACCAATACTTAAAAGCTCCAATCAAGGTTGGATAATTAATTTCTGCTTCGTCCAGATTTCTTATTAATATTTTCTTTTCATCATACAAACCAAATAAAGTGTTACATAGTGCGTTTATGACAAGTTTAGCTAAATCTCCATAATATTGTAAGCGTTTGCTTTTATAAATATGCTTATAATTGAATTTTTTAACTTCATTTAATAAATCTAGGTACTTATTCGAAAATAAAATACCATTTTCAGGTGAACTCATTTTACACAAATCAATCACAAAATCGTTCATTAATATTGTATTATTAATCTGCCATACTTTAACTTTTTTAATATGGCTTACCATTCCTAAAAGTTCGGCAATTTGCTCTTTGCTAAGAATTTTTAAGGTAAGGGCATCCTCTATATCACGACCTAAATATGAGATTTTATCTGCAATTTTTACAACGCACCCTTCCCATGTGTAGGGAGCATATTGGTTAGGGTGATTAATTTGTTCTAATTCTATTATTTTAGTTCGTGGGAATATTGCATTTTCATTAACTTCACCACAATGAGAAATAATGCCATCACGTACAGCATAGGTTAGATTTAAATTATTTTCTTTATTATTAAAATTAGGCAATGTTTCTAATTTATCAACAAAAAACAAACTGTTTTTTTCATGCCAAAAATTATCCAATCCATGGGTTTTTGATACATCATTCAAGATATGCTCGCCAACATGACCAAATGGTGCATGACCCAAATCATGACCTATAGCAATGGCTGCGGTAAGCTCGGAATTTAGCCCAAGAAAATTAGCTATAGTATAGCTTACTGATGCAACATGATTGACATGTTCCATCCTAGTACAAACATGATCATTTTGCGTAGCATAAAAAACCTGTGTTTTGTGTTTTAGACGTCTGTATGCTTTCGAATGTAATATACGATTATAATCACGAGTAAACTCACTGCGTATTTCATCTGACCTTTTATATAGTATTTCTTTCCTTGCTATTGCAGATGGCCAGATTATATTTTCAGAATGTGAACCGATTTTTAAAAAACGTTTTGAAATCATAAAATTCATTTCAACAAACCTACAATTTTTTTTTATCATTTCACCTTCCAAACGAAATATATGATTATTTTTATTTAGAAATATTCTTAATAGCATACAATTTTGTATCTTTGTATAAACCATTGAAATGAAAACTGACCAAGATACCGTATTGATTATTGAAGGGATGGACTGTGCAAATTGTGCACTTGGCATAAAAAAACAATTGGACAGAACCGGTCTTGACCAAGTTAATGTAAATTTTGCCACCGCCGAAGTAAGTTTTAGAAATGCATCTAAAGAACAAGTAGATAATGCTATTCTAAAAATCAATACAATGGGTTATAAAGTAGTCGCAAATATTTCAGATGATCAATCCATTCAAATAAATGGGTTGAGTAGAATTGAATTAAAATTTTATTTTTCGATCATTTTCACTATCCCATTATTGACAGCAATGTTTATTCCCCTCAATTTTATAAAAGACCCTTATTTTCAACTTATTTTATGCTTACCTGTTTATATTCTTGGCATATGGCATTTTGGAAGGAGTGCATATTTTTCAATTAGATCAGGTGTTCCCACTATGGATGTTCTTATTGCTTTGGGTACAACAGCAGCTTTCTTTTATAGTCTTACCGGAACAATATTAAACTTAGGGCATAATTATCAATTCTATGAAACTTCTGCAAGCATTATTTCCTTAGTTCTTTTAGGCAATATGCTAGAACATAAGGCAGTTAAAAAAACAACTTCTGCAATAGACGAACTTGTTAAAATGCAAAGAACTACTGCAAAACTCATTTCAAACATCGATAACATAGAAAAGGTTACAGAAATTGAAGCGTCAAAAATTAGAAAAAATGATTTTTTATTAGTTAATTCCGGAGATAAAATTCCAACTGATGGGATTGTAACTTGGGGAGAAGGAAATACTGATGAATCTGTAATAACCGGTGAAAGCCTTGAAGTTGAAAAAGAAATAGGCAGTAAAGTGATTGGAGGAACAATTCTAACATCAGGCAATATCAAAATGCAAGCTATTGCAATCGGTAATCAATCAGTACTGGGACAAATTATCGAGCTTGTCAAGAATGCACAACAAGACAAACCTAAGCTGCAAAACCTTGCTGATAAAATCAGCGCAATTTTTGTTCCAGTCGTTATATTAATTTCTTTATTAACATTGGCTCTAAATTTTTATATATTTGACATTAATTTTCAACATTCACTCGTACGAAGTATTGCAGTATTGGTAATTGCCTGCCCATGTGCACTAGGTCTCGCTATACCAACAGCAGTTATTGTTGGTGTTGGTCGAGTCGCTAAACAGGGAATTTTGATAAAAGGAGCCAGCACAATACAAAAAATTAATGATTTAAAAACTCTGGTATTTGACAAAACAGGAACACTAACCACCGGAAAGTTCAAAATACAATCTCTTAATGTGTATAATATTACTGAAAAAGAGGCAAAGTCAGTATTATATTCGCTTGAAAAATATTCAACTCATCCAATTGCTATTTCAATTACGAATGAATTAAACAATGAAATTGTAATAGAATTAAAAGAAGTGTACGAAAATAAAGGTATTGGTGTCACCGCAATAGATACAAAAGGTAATAACTATTCGGTAGGTTCTTATAGAGTTGCAAAGAGTTTCACACCCAATGCTTCACATTCATTATATTTAATAAAAAACAACAACCTTGTTGCTACAATTGATTTGCTTGATGAACTTCGGCCGGATGTAATACAAACAATTAATTTCTTAAAATCAAAAGGTATTAGAATTATTCTATTAAGCGGTGATAAAAAAGCAAAATGTGAGCAGATAGACTCACAATTACATTTTGATGAAGTCTATTATGAAAAACTTCCATCCGAAAAACTTAAATTAATTGAAGGCCTAAATTTAAATAATGATGTTGGGATGGTTGGCGACGGAATAAATGACGCACCGGCACTTGCAAAAGCTACTATTGGAATTTCATTAAGTGAAGCTACCCAAATTGCTATCAAATCTGCTCAAGTCATTTTGTTGAACGGTAGAATTAATCAATTATCGAAAGCATGGCAAATTAGTCATGCAACTATGCAAGTGATTAAACAAAACTTGTTTTGGGCATTTTTCTATAATATTCTTGCAATACCACTTGCAGCATCAGGATTACTTAATCCCATGATTGCAGCCGGATCCATGGCATTATCAGATATTGTGGTTATATTAAATTCACTTCGTTTACGATCAAAAAAATTAAAATCTTAAAGGATTAATTTTTTAAATTAATTTTACGCATTTGCGAATTAAAAATATCTTTGATTTCATTTTCATCCCCAACATTTACTTTTTTTCCTTTTAAAACAGGTAGATTAGTACCGAAATAATTATTAAAAACGTACCTGAAAGTATTGACCGAATATGTTGTATCAGCAATATTCTTATAGTTCTTATTTGGTAAGTATATTGCTTGAAATATCGAAAATCCTTCCTCTCGCCTGTCTTTCGCATCTATATCGAATAGGAATCTAAATCCATGATCGGCTTGAAAAATAATTATTGATTTGGGATCAACTTTTAAAATATGGTTTGTGATTATTTTTATTTTTGAATTTGTATATATAAGTTGCTCTTTATAAGCTTCTTTATTTAGGCAATCATAACAAATATTTTTGTCATAAATCTCTTTTCCTGTGGAATCAAATAAATACGGACAATGTGGCATATAGAAATAAGCATAATGAATGACTGGCGATTCATGTTTTTTAACCTCAAGTAATTTTTTAAAATTTGATTCATTTACTAGGCTATAGTTTACGTTTTTTAATCCAAAAAATTTCTCCTGAACTAAATAAAAAAAAGTACGATAATACAGGTTCTCGATAAAAAAACTTTGAAGGTCTGGTTTAGGTTTTCTATTAAAAATTGAATACTCCTGAAATTTATAACCATAATTTAGTAATTCTTTACTTATTTGATTATGTCTTAACAAATCAACCAAATCAATACATCTTGTTTTATCAGCTTCAGATTTGTTTTGAATATTAATGTATGAAGCATTTAGAAATGAAGGGATACTAAAAGTAGTTCCATTATAACAACTTTGAGCAAATGTTGGAACCAAAAAACCCTTACCTATTAAAAATGATTGAATATCTAAATTATCATAATTCCAATATCTCCTTAAACTTGCATTACCAGTATAAGAGTCAAAAATTACAAAGTAAATATCCGGTAATGAATCTGTGTTTTTTGTAAATTTAATTGGGGTATTAAAAGTATTTTCAAGTTTTAATTCATGTGTATTCAATATTGTGGAGGTGTATTTTACTATTTCAATACATAAAAATATTCCAAAAACAATATTCAAATAAAGATTAAACTTAACAAACCTAAGCTTTGACCTTCTAAAATAAATAAATAATAACAAGGTTATTACACTCAAAAAAAACAAGGCAAGCTTGTGAACCTTAAAACCAATTATTAGATATAAAGGTTTAATAAACGAAAGTTGAATCAAATAATTGAATGCATCAAAATAAAAATCAAGAAACATTAAAGGCATTAAAATTAAAATTCCAGCCTTAATTTTATTTTTAAGCAGCAAGTATGCGAGTACATAAATAGTTATATTCGTAAAAAAAATAATCATTGAGAATACCAGCTTATCATAGAAGCCTAAAGAAATGTAGTCGAAATAAACCGAACGAAGTTCATTAAAAATAAGTATAAGCGGAATAAAAAATGGATACAATGCCCATTGATTAATAATCTTTTTCATTTTACATTTATCCAATAACACATTTTAAGCACACCAATACCTTATTGATTCATCTTAACATATCTTAAATTTAATATTATTCCTTCTACAAATAATTTGTGTCAGATCACGTCCGGTTTTAATAGCAACCGGTAAACCACCACCTGGCATCACCCAATGCCCGGTATAATAAAAGTTGTTTAAGCCCGGCAGATCAATATCAATAGGTGATCGTGCTGTCAGATTTTTATTAGGAAGCCAGCCTTGAACGCTACCTGCCCTGTTCGCCGTATATCTTTGATAGGTAGCTGGTGTTATAATATCAACTTCTTCAATAAATGCTTTTATATTTTCGAGTTTCTGTTCCAGTGCATTAATAATTTCTTGAGCAAATACATTTTTTATACCATCATATTTCGCTTTATCTGATGACCTAAGATTAATCCAAAAATCACCTTGGGTTGTATAGAAACTCACAGAGAGAACAGTCTTGCCCTCTGGCGCCAACGTTGGATCGTAATTATAAATATGTACTTCTAGCCGGGAGTAAGATGTTCCGTCGGGTGAAACCAAATCTACTTTTAACGGGAAACGAAAGAAATGTGGAAAATCTTCAAATTTCCGTGACACACCCAATGCAACCATAAATATTGAGTAATAGACTTTCAGTTCTTTCTGTTCATTTAATTTGTGGATGAGTTGATTAGTGTATCTTCCATCAAGTGCCTTAAACAATGTGTATTGCCAATCTGCTGCAGAGATTGTGATATCCGATTCAATCATTGAGCCATCGTTTAGCTGTAATCCAATAGCATTATCGTTTTTGCATATTATTTTTTCTACGGATTTTCCAAAGCGAATTTCTCCACCAAGTGCAATATATTTTTGTTCAATTTTTTGAGCGAATTGATATGACCCTCCTATTGGATAACCTGCCCCATTTTTATCGTATGATGCTAAAGGAATCATTAAAATAAGTAAGTTTATATCATCGCCATCGTATAGCAGTTGAAACGACTCTTTTAGAAAAGGATTTTTGAACTCGTCTGCAAAACTAAAATTGGTAACTTTTTTCCATTTCATAATAAACATCAATAATGGCAGATGTTCAATCATTCGAATTTTTTCACGAAAAGTGAGTAACCTGGGTACTTTATCGACAATAGGCGGTACTTCATACTGCTGAATCTTGCGTATAGCTCGAATAAATTTTCGAATAACCCTGGAATCTTCAGGTGCAATATCAAACATGTATTGCTCTAATTTATTGAGATTCGTATATAGATGAAAAATCTTATTACCATTGCTATCCACAGAATTTTTTACTTCTATCTCTGCTCTGACTTTATGATTTACAAAGTCTATAGAGTCCATATCAATAAGCTCGGACCATAGCTTATAAAATGGGTTAGAATGGTTTGAACCCAACAACCAATGTATGCAGCCATCGAAGGTATATTCGCCACGTTTCCAACTTGTACATAATCCACCTGAAGTGGCATTCTTTTCATATATATGCGTTTCGAAGCCATTCATTTGCAAGTAACAACCTACAGATAATCCCGATACCCCTGCCCCAATTATATTTACTCTCATTATTCCTTATATGTTAAGCAATATTTCAATAAAAACAATGCAAAATAAGGCTTTTTTGTAATAAAAAGGGTAATAATTGAAAACGATTCACCATTTCAGTAATTTTTAATAAATTTACAAATCAAAAAATACGATCAGATTAACGTTTTAATTTTTTTCAGATGGGCAAATTGGATAAGAATTTTATTGTATACAAAGCTTCGGCCGGATCGGGAAAAACCTATACACTAGTTAAAGAATACCTGAAGATTGTTTTGTCGAATCCGGAAAAATATCGTCGTGTTCTTGCGGTTACATTTACCAACAAAGCCGCATACGAAATGAAAAACCGTATCATAAACTATTTGTTACAGCTTTCGGGAATTAATAATTTAGAAGACCAGTCGGCTAAAGAATCCATAAAAAACAAGTATGCTGATTTAATAAAATCGCTGTGCGAAGAAACTCGTTTGAAAGAAAATGAATTGTCGGACAGAGCCGATATTGTACTAAAAAAAATCTTGCACAATTATTCTGATTTCGCAATTTGTACTATCGATAGTTTTGTTCAACGTATCATCAGAACATTTGCCTTCGACATGAAAATACCTCAAAATTTTGAAGTGGAATTGGATTCGAAGAATGTTTTGTCGCAAGCTGTTGTTGTACTTTTAAGTTTTGCAACCAAAGGAGATGGTTTAACCGACTTGCTGGTTGAATTTATCAAGAAAAAAATCTCGGAAGGAAGAAACTGGGATATTGAAAAAGACTTGAAAATGTTTGCAGAAGAACTTTTAAAAGAAGATACTCAGAAATTCATTTCATTTATTGAACATTTTACTATCGATGATTTTAAAATAAGCATAGCAAAATCGACAGGAATTAAAAAAACATTGAGCACTATAGCCGAAAATACAGCCGACGCGGTACTCAACGAGATTAGGAAACTTCAAATTGAAGAATCCAGCTTCTTTCAGGGATCGAGAGGGATACCAAGCTTTTTCAAGAAGGTGAGCAAATCGGGTTTGGCAAATGCGGGCTTAAGTTCTTCCTATTATTCAAAAACTGTTGTTGAAGGGGAATGGTATTCTAGAAAAGCTCCGGCTCAAGATACACAGAATATTGATTCGTTGAAGGAGATCATTTGTCAGTCTTATTTTCAGATTATGGATCTTCAGCTTCAATTTAAAAATATCAGCATCATTACAAAAAGCTTGTATCCTTTGTCGTTGCTGAATTTAATTAAAGCAGAAGTGGATGAGATAAAATCGGGTTCGAATTTGATTTTTATCTCCGATTTTTATCAAAAAATTCATGAGCAATTGCTCAATGAGCCCGTTCCTTTTATCTATCAAAGAACAGGTGAAAAGTATGAGCATTTTTTTATTGATGAATTTCAGGACACATCGGTGCTGCAATTTCAAAATATGCTACCCCTAATAGAAAACTCATTGGCAGCTGCCAATACCAATCTTGTGGTTGGCGACGGCAAACAGGCGATTTACAGGTGGCGTAGCGGCGAAGTGATGCAGTTTGCCTCTTTACCAAAAATATTTAATAAACCCGACCAAAATCATTTCGATGATATTGAAAACACTTTGGAGCGCAATTTTATAAATTATGCCGATTCGGGTGAAGGTGCTTTGAATATAAATTATCGTTCGCAAGCCGAAATTGTGAATTTCAATAATAAGCTATTCGGTTTTTTGAGTGGAATATTGAGTGCCAAACATCGTGATATTTATGCCAATACTACTCAAAATGTGAAAGCAGGGAATACTGCTGGCTATGTGGAATTGCGTTTTTTGGATAAAGACGATTATGAGAAAAACCAACTTAGCTCGGTGTTCGAAATTATTGAAAATCTTTCGGCAAAAAACATTGCGCTAAACCAAATAGCAGTAATTTGCCGTAAAAATACAGAAACCATAAAAATAGCTTCGCATTTACTAAAGAACCACATCGCTGTGGTTTCGTCGGAATCGCTGTTACTTTCAGCATCCAAAGAGGTTAATCTGATTATTGCTTTGCTTCGCTTCATGAATAATCCCAACGACAATCTGTCGGCTTCTTATGTTTTGTTTTATGCAAACCGGAATCACCAACCTGCCGAAACGACCCACAGTGTGTTTGAACAGTTTAAACATCTATTCAAAAGCAAGGGCGGATATGCCGCAATGGCAGAAATACTTAGGCAATTCAATTTTGAAATCGATTTTAGTTCACTTGCGCGGTTAACACTATTTGATTTGAATGAAGGATTAATCAGGCTTTTCGGGTTGTTGAATTTGGCCGACCCTTTTGTTGTATTTTATTTGGATGCATTAAGCGGATTTGTTCAAAAAAACACTGCCACCATTTTCGATTTTTTAGAATGGTGGGATGAGTTTGGCTTCCTAAAATCAATCGTGATTCCTGATGAATTGAATGCGGTGAAAATAATGACCATTCATAAGGCAAAAGGTCAGGAGTTCCCGGTGGTGATTTACGCTTTTGCCGATGAACTGCCCAAAGTGAAAGATGCTTCAGCTTGGTTTAAAAATACGAATGATGCTATTGCGGAATTGCCAGTGTTCCGACTTCAAATTAACGAAAAATTGCTGGCTGGCTCATCGTATGAAGCATATTTTGTTGAGGAAAAAGAAAAAGTGGTGCTCGACATGTTAAACGTGTGCTATGTGGCACTAACCCGTGCCGAAGACCAGCTTTACGTAATCTCGAAGCAATGCGATGCCGCCTCAAAAAGTCAAAGTTTTGGAGTGATGTTGCAAAGGTTTTTGAAAGCCGAAAACCTATGGGAAGATGGCAAAGTGTACTATGAATTTGGGGATAAGCAAATTTATGTGAAGAACGCAATCAAAAAACAACCTGATCCAAACCATGTATTTGAAGGAGCTTTGGTATCGTCAGATTGGACCAAAAAACTACTTATCCGCTATAATTCGCTTCTGGCTTTTGATTTTGATGTGCAGGACAAACTTTTGGCATGGGGTAATCTGGTTCACGAGGTTTTGTCGGGAATGAACGATATTGACGATATGGAAATGCTGCTGGCCGGAAAACTTTCTCAGTTTTTGTCGAACGAACAGGATTCACTAAAAATACGTGAACTGCTTGCCACTGTTTTTGCGAAACCCGAAATCGCTGCATTTTTTGCCCCAAGATTGCATGTGTTAACCGAAGCAGAAATTTTAACTCCCGACAACCGCATTTACCGCCCCGACCGCGTTATTTTCGGGCATGACAAAAACACAGTCATCGATTTTAAGACCGGAGCAGAGGAGGAAAAACATAGGGAACAACTAGCGAATTATGCTACTTTGCTAACCGAAATCAACGGAAAACCAACTGAAAAATATTTGTTGTATCTGCATGGTGAAGTGAATCTGGTAAAAGTTTGAACAAAAGTAGCAAGTTTATCAAGTTTTGCGATTAGTTCCTGCCGATGGTCTAATTCTGTATTCTGACTTCTAATTACTTTTTTTCGTCTAAATAGAGTTTCAGGAGTTTTGCCACGTATTTGCCAAACACATCGAACTCGATATTGATGACGGTTCCTTTCTTGAAATTGTGGAAATTGGTAACATCGTAGGTGAAAGGAATGATGGCCACCGAAAATTGTTCCGGTAGCGAATCGACCACAGTTAAACTCACACCATTGACCGAAATAGATCCCTTCTCGACCGTGATATTTTGCTTGCCGGGGTCGTATTGGAACCAATATTTCCAACTGCCGTCCATTTCTTCCACTAGGCTGCACACGGCGGTTTGGTCAACATGGCCTTGCACAATATGGCCATCGAAACGAGCTTCCATGCGCATGCTGCGTTCCAGATTCACCTCGTAGCCCACAAACCATGAACCGAGGTTAGTTTTATCGAGGGTTTCCTGTATGGCGGTCACCACGTATTGTTGCTTGTCGGGGTCAACCTTCACAACGGTGAGGCACACCCCATCGTGGCACATGCTTTGGTCGATGCTGAGCTGTGTGGCTACGGGGGTTTGTATAGTGATGTTGATGTTGGTGCGGTCGTGGTGTATGCCGACAACTTTGCCAGTGGTTTCTACGATTCCTGTAAACATGTTTAAGTAAGATTTATTATTTGTGTTTTAAGATTTATGACAAAATTAGCAAAAATGAGTGAAGTTGATGGTTTGTGGTGAGAATTTTTATGAAGAATAGTAAACAAACTGGGAGAGCTTTTTGGCGAGGCAAATAATATTTTAATACACCTGATTCACTCAAAAACACATTTCTTTGTTCTATGATGTTAGTCAGCACGTTGACTAGTTAAAAAGCATTCAAAAAATTGCAATATTAATACAAAAGAGTATTATTATCACTTTATTTTTTATAGTTAGCTATAATTAAAACTACTGTAGGATTCAAAAAAAAATTCAAAAAAAAGCCCGAATCAAATTCGGGCTATACTATTTTGCGAGTAAAACGATGTTAAATCAGCCAATATCCACAACATTGTTTTCGTGTTCAATAATCAGCATGGTCATTTCAATCAACTGCCCAATGGTTTCCACAGGGTGTTTCACTACATATTTTCCAATGGTTTTCAGTTCGATGTTCAAATTGTATTTCTTTTTAAAAATTTCGATGAGTTCTAAAAACATCAGCGAGTCGCCGTCCAAATCGGCAATAATATTGGTGGTTTCGCTTAAAGCTGAGGCATCAACTTCACATTCTTCTATAAAAAAACCGAATACGGTTTCTTTAACTTCGGCGCGGGTGGTTTCGGTGATTTTCGACATCAGATATTTTTTTGCAAATTTAATCAAATTTTCGAATTACCAAAACTGCATTATGTCCACCAAAAGCAAAAGAATTCGACAATGCACAGCCAACGGCTTGTTTTCGAGCCACGTTTGGCACAAAATCCAAGTCCAATTCTGGATCGGGTTCGTCGTAATTTATGGTAGGCGTCAGCACCCCATTCAGTATCGATTGTATGCACACAATCAACTCAATCGCTCCGGCAGCGCCAATGGTGTGCCCCAGCATCGATTTGGTTGACGAAATCGGAATCTGATACGCCCTATCGCCAAATACTTTTTTTATGGCCATGGTTTCATATTTATCGTTCAAAGTGGTGGAAGTACCGTGCGCATTAATATAATCTACCATGTTTGGGTCAACGCCCGAATTTCTGAGGGCCAATTCAATAGTGTGAGCAATGCCTTCGCCATCTTTCATCGGAGCCATAATATTGTAGGCTTCGCTGCTAATGGCATAGCCGGCTACTTCCGCCAAAACCTGCGCTCCGCGTAACTTGGCCGAAGTGGCCGATTCCAACACCAAAACCCCTGCCCCTTCGCCAATCACAAAACCATCGCGATTTTTCGAAAACGGCTTGCTGGCTTTTTCGGGCCGCTCGTTTTCGGTCGACAAGGCAAACAAGTGGTTAAACCCCTCAATTTCCTCTTTGTTCACAATACTGTCGGCTCCGCCCACAATCACCACATCGGCCGCGCCCGATCGAATCATATCGTAGCCCAACCCAATGGCATAAGCCGATGAGGCACAAGCCGAAGCCACCGTAAAATTGGGACCCAGCAATTTATATTCCAATGATATCCATGCCGACATGGCATTGTTCATGCTTTTCAAAATACGGTTCTGTGGCGTCGTATTTTTTTCGCTCGTGGTGTTGGCAGTAGTCACCACACCCAAAATAACCGCACAGCGACTTTTATCCATAGCCTCAAAATCAATACCGCTTTGCGCAACGGCCGCTTTGGCACACACAAAACACGCTTTGGTAATACGCGTCATTTGTTCGGCCGAACGTTTTTTAATAAACTGCGGCCACAAATCGTCAAACGCCGCCGGTATTTCGGCCGCAATGCGCGTTTCACACTCCCTGGCATCAAACAAAGTTATGCCCTTCACACCGCTTTTTCCGGCCACCAAATTGGACCAGTTTTCGTCCAAACTCAGCCCCAAAGCACTAATCATGCTCATTCCGGTAACAACGATACGTTCCATAATTATTTCAATTTCTTTCTTTTAATTTCATCGGCCAGTTCAAAAGGGCCCATGTCAGCGTTGGTATATTCTTTGGCCGCAAATTCCAGCAACTCTTTATCGCAAATGCCATCCTCGACAATTTGGCTTGCTCTAGCAATATAGGCTTTTTGCAAGCGGGCAATCAACTTGTCGGTTGGCACTTTCGCGAAAGTCGTGCCGGCTTGGGGTGTTTTGAGTTGCCCAGCATCGGTATAGCTATAAAAACCTATCTTCGATTTCACGCCAAACGCTTTGCGGGAACACATATTCTGTAGCAAACCAACCATGTTGCTATACTTTTCCAGATTGCGCTCCTGGGCAGCATAATTTTTCACCGATTCCAGCATGATATCGTTGCCCACCTGATCAAAAAAACTAAACACCCCGCTCGGATACAAATGCATGTTCACCAAATCGTCAACTTGCCTGTAAGTCAATTTACCTTCGGCCACCAACTTGCAGGCCTCATTTTGAACTTCCAGAAAAAGTCGATTCAAAATAAAAAAGTTTTTAGGATGAAGCAAAACCACTTTTTTATTAATACGATTGCAAAAATCTTCCATCAAATTCAATGCATCCATAGATGTTTCTTTGTTAAACATCACTTCCACAATACTATTCAAAGCGATAGGGTAAAAAAAGTGCATCCCGGCAATTTGCTGGTCTATGTAACCATCAACAAATAATTCCGTGTGTGGTATAGACGACGAATTGCTCACCAACACACAGTTTTCACTTACCACAGTGGTCAATTCCCGAAATAGTTTTTGTTTTTGAAGTTTGTTTTCCCAAATACATTCGATAACCAAATTGCAATCGGCCAAATCAAGAACAGAACTGGTAAAAACCACCGAACTCTGAATTTTCGCAAATGCAGTTTCATCCACCAGGCCACATTTCAGTTGGCGGGCCAGCTTCTTTTTAAAAGCACTCGTCACCCTTTCGGTTTCTTCAGCATCAATGCATTTCCAAACCAACGTAAACCCAAACGGAAGCAAATAGTAAAAAATATCCGTCCCCAGTTTACCCGAGCCGACTACACCTACATTTTTAATTTCCGAAACGATAGCCATTAATTATTATGTTTATAAAGGTGAAAAAATAAATAAAAGTCACATTTAATATTTTTAAATGATGAAATCAGAATTTTCAAAATTATTGCGTGAATAAAACCTGCTATAAGAATCAAATCCCATTCTCAATCCTTAATTCTTTATTATAAGAGGTTCACTGCTTCCACCGATTTTATTTCAGGAATTGCTTTCAACATGGCAGCTTCCACACCGTTTTTCAATGTCATTAAAGCCATCGAACAACTGCGGCAGGCACCGTGCAGTTCCACATTCACCACATTATCGTCAGTCAATTCCACAAAACTAATACTACCGCCATCCGCTTCCAAATAAGGTCGTATTTGGTCAATCACAGCGTTAATTTTAACAATCATTTCTTCTTTCGTACTCATATTCTTTAAAGTTTGAATTAATATATTTTAGTGTTTACAATTACACGATTCTTCATGCTTATCAACTGCTGTAGCCTCCCGAAATGCATTCCAAATCGATAGTTGTTGCGTAAGCTGTCCGGCAAGCAAAGCAAACGATTTTTCTTCAATATGTGTTGCCGAAGCCGACACCGGTTCGCCCGAATCGCCCGATTCGCAAATACTTTGCACAATCGGAATCTGTCCAAGCAACGGAGTTTTCATTTCGTCGGCCAATTTTTTTCCGCCGTCTTTGCCGAAAATATAATAGGTATTATCGGGCAATTCGGCCGGAATAAAATAAGACATATTTTCTATGAGTCCCAAAACAGGAACTTTAATACCTTCGGCTCGATACATATTAATAGCTTTACGTGCATCGGCCAAAGCAACATTTTGCGGTGTGGTAACAATGGCAACACCCGCCACAGCCAAGGTCTGCACCAATGTTAGATGAATGTCGCCAGTTCCGGGAGGTGTATCAATAAGCAAATAATCCAATTCGCCCCATTCCACATCCGTAAACAATTGTTTTAAGGCATTCGAAGCCATGGGGCCGCGCCAAATCAAAGCTTTATCGGGGTCAACAAAAAAACCGATGGAAATAAGTTTTATACCAAATTTCTCGAAAGGAAGAATCCTAACGACTCCGTCTTTTTCAATTGCCTCAGGTTGTTGGTTGTTTAAATTAAACATCATAGGAATTGATGGTCCATAAATATCGGCATCAATCAAACCCACTTTTGCACCAGTTTTACCCAGCGAAATGGCCAAATTCACAGCCACAGTCGATTTTCCAACACCGCCTTTGCCCGATGCTACCAAAATAATATTTTTAACTTGCGGCAGCATAGCACTTTTATCAGGCATTTGCGGACTGTTTCTAACTTTTGCACCCAACTCCACCTCAACATTCAAATTCGATTCCACCAAATTCTTTATAGCATCAATACAATCATTTTTAAGCTTTTCCCGCAAAGGGCAAGCAGGCGTGGTTAGTACCAATTTAAAACGTACGGTGTTGTTTTCAATAACAATATTTTCAATCATACCCAGGCTCACCAAATCATTGTGCAAATCAGGATCAATTACAGTTTTCAAGGCATTGGTTATCTGCTCTATAGTCGGTTGCATACATTCTTATTTAGATTTTGTAAAGATAGTACATTTTTCAACACCAAATAGCATTTCAATAAACAATAATTTACCGTTAACTTGCCAAAACCTACCGTTAACTTTTTTTTTCCTACCGTTAACTGATTTACCTGTACTTTTAGTTTCATCTTACATTATCTTTGACAAAAATTACCAAACATGTCGGCTATTATTAACATAACAAGCCCAACTGAGATAAAATTCTCAAACTCAAAAAAAGAAAATAAAAGCATGGGTGTTACGTATAAAAAAATTCATATCTTTGCACGCTTCGGAGAGATGGCCGAGTGGTCGAAGGCGCACGCCTGGAAAGTGTGTAATCGTCAAAAGCGGTTCATGGGTTCGAATCCCATTCTCTCCGCAATTTTTTTTAAAATAATCCGTTATTTTCAAGCATTTTATGTTTTTTTGATGGGGAAGAAGCTCAATCTCGGTTTCACAGTTATTTTTAGTCTGTTTATGATACCTGTTTATCTCGGAATGGGCTTGTATTGTATATTTTATGTCGACTTCAATGCCAAATTCGGTATACCTATCGAATATAGTGGCGTGGGTATCTTTTTTGGCGTTTTTTTAATCGTATACGGAATCTTCCGATTTGTACGTATTTTTCCAAAA
This sequence comes from Bacteroidota bacterium, assembly GCA_037128515.1. Classification (GTDB taxonomy): domain Bacteria; phylum Bacteroidota; class Bacteroidia; order Bacteroidales; family CAIWKO01; genus CAIWKO01. Next base: position 22,798 of record JBAXWF010000044.1, read on the forward strand.
CTTAAAAACAGAAGAGATTATGAAAAAGATTAAATTGTTTTCAGTAGTAGCAGTTATCATGATGACTGCTATTTTTTCAGGATGCGGTTCATCAGGAAAAATTGATGAAACCCCTACCCGTGGCAACATCAAAATCAGTGTCGACGAATCCTATACCCTGGCTTTAGATGCCCAAATTTCCACCTTCGAAGCAATATATACCTACGCTGTTATCAGAGCTTCGTATAAAAATGAAGTGGATTGTTTTGCAGATTTACTCAAAGATTCGGTAAGATTAATTATCGCAAACAGGAATCTAACTCCTGCTGAAGACCAGAATTTAAGAAGTCAACAAATCTACCCAAAAGTAACAAAAATAGCTTACGATGCACTTTGTTTTATTGTAAACAAGGAGAATTCCGATTCGGTTTTTCAGTTTGAACAAATTGCTGCTATCTTTTCAGGAAAAATTAAAACCTGGGCCGATATAAACAAAAATTCCAAGTTGGGCGATTTGTCGGTAGTATTCGACAACAATAAATCGGGAAACCCACGTTATATAAAGGAAAAATTTAAACTAAACCGCGATTTCCCTTCATATTGCTACGCGGTAAACTCGAACAAAGAAGTCATTAACTATGTCGAAAAAAATAAAAATGCTATTGGAATTATCAGTGTGAATTGGATTAGCGATGCCGCTGACACAGTTTCACACGATTTTCTAAACAGAATCACCGTTGCAGGTGTTTCGCAACAAGATTTTACCGAAGGGCCCTATTTAAAACCCTATCAGGGATATATTGCCGATGGCTCGTATCCGTTTATCAGAGAAGTATTTGTTATAAACCGTGAATACTTTTCAGGACTTGGCACAGGCTTTGCATCCTTTATTGCTGGCGAAAAAGGACAACGAATATTTTTAAAATCAGGACTTGTTCCTGCAACAATGCCAATCAGACTAATTGAAATAAAAAAATGATACTAAATTGAAATCGGAGGATATCAAAATGAAAACTAAACTTAAAAAAATCGCAACATTACTGTTTATTTCAATCCTGGCTATAATCTCAACCAAATCAATTGCACAGGATTTAAAAGCAACAATTCGTTTAACTGTTTCCGAACAATACGAAGATGCTAGTCAAGCATTTCAATCCTTGCTAAAAGCACAACCAACCAATGGAGATATTTATTTCTATTATGGTGAAAATTATTTGCACGAATATTTTTCTGATACCATTTATGGTTCGGCTCAGGCTGCAGCAAACGATGCTTTAAACCTCTTTAAAAAAGGAGTTGAAGTTGACCCAACAAACCCATTATGTTATGTCGGTTTAGGTAAAGTTGCACTGATGCAAAAAGACATTGTCTCAGCCGAAAAACATTTTGCCGATGCACAAGCAAAATTCCCAAGCAAAACCAACAAGACTTCTACCATTACTGCCGAAAAACAAGCACTAACGCTTGCAAAAATTGCTGAAGCATATATCCTAGTTGATAAAAAGAAAAACATTGCCAAAGCATTGCCTTTGCTAGAAAAAGCAGTTGCCTTAGATCCAAAAAATGCTGAAATATATTTGATTTACGGCGATGCTTTTATCGAAAACAACGATGGTTCAAGTGCTATCACCCAATATAAAATGGCACAAGAGTTGAGTCCCAAATCTCCTTCTGCTAAACTGCGTCTGGGCAATTTATGGATTCGTGCTCGCAATTGGACCGAAGCCATCGGGTATTATAAAGAAGCGATTGATATCGATTCAACTTTTGCTCCTGCATTTCTCGAACTGGCAGTATTGTATTCCAAAGCAAATCAAGCCGACAAAGCTTTACAGTATTTTAAAAAATACGACCAAATGTCAACCAATGTTTCGGCCAAAATCAAATATGTAAACGTGCTGATGGATTCGAAAAAATATGACGAAGCCTTGGCTAAATTAAACGAAATTTCAAAGACAGATACAAGTCGAAACGATTTGAACCGCGCTTATGCTATATGCTATTTCGAAACCGGAAAATACGACAAAGCATTAATTTCGAGTGAAACATTCTTCAAAAAAACAACACCCGACAAAACAAAAGCAATCGACTATTCCTATTATGGAAAAGCCCTGTCGAAAAACAACAAAGACTCTATTGCTGTCGAAAAATTCAAAGCGGCCTACAACATGGATACAACCAACTACGATATTCTCAGCGATATTGCTGGCTCGTATAATAAATTAAAAAAATATAAGGAAGCAGCCGATTATTACGAACTTAAAATAAGCAAACCATCCGAAAAATCAAAGATTTCTGATTATTATAAACTTGGATTGGTTTATTATAGCTTAAAAAATTGGGTGAAGGCCGACTCATCTTATGCTAATATAACCAGAAACAAACCCGATTTTATGAACGGCAAGTCGTATTATTGGAGAGGATTAATTAACTCAAACCTCGACACAGCATCCATTACCTGGCAAGCAAAACCCTATTTCGAAAAATATGTTGAAATCGTGAAAAATGATTCGGTTAAATTTGCAAAAGACCTTGTGACTTGCTACGACTATTTGGCCTATTATTATTATAAAAACGCCGACTTTTGCTCAGCATTGCTTTATTGGCAAAAAATTATCGCACTCGACCCAACAAATAAAAAAGCTAAGGAATTGATAGCACAAACCAAAGCTGAAAATGCCAAAGCCATTAGAGAAAAATGCCCCACTTTCTTACAATAATATTTTTGAAAGGCTACATTTTGTGTAGCCTTTTTTATTTCTTTTGTACTGCCAATTAATTGCAAAATGATGTTTACAACCAAAGAAGAAATACTGGCGTTTATCAATCAAAACCCTTTATGTTTTATCGCTACTGCGGATAGTGAACAGCCACGTGTGAGAGGCATTATGACCTATAAAGCCGATGAGGACGGCATCATTATCTCTACTGCAAAAAATAAAGATTTCTATAAGCAACTTATTGCAAATCCGAAAACCGAATTGTGTTTTTATCACGATAAAACTCAGATACGAATCACAGGCACAGCCACCGACATGGATGAAAACCTGGCATTGAAACAAGAAATAGTTGCCGCCCGTCCGTTCATCCAACCCATGATTGATAATAAAGGCTACGATTTTATGGGCTTGCTGTGCATTATCAATTGCGTTGCCACCGTTTGGGATTTCAACAACCCATTTGCACGCAAACGCTTTATCAAACTGTATTAATCCCAAAAAAAAACTTCCGAAGTACTGGTTTACTTCGGAAGTTTTTTTTATTCTTACTTCAAACTGCCAACGTCCTAAAACTGCACCTTAAGGTTGGCAGCCCCCAGCTTAATCAAATCGTTATTATTGAGCTTGTGTTTGCTCACTTTAATGCCGTTCACAAACGTGCCATTGGTACTGTTGTTATCAACCACAAACCAATTGCCACCTTCGTTTACAATGGCTGCATGATTGCCCGATACGGTGGTTTCGGGTATCACCACATCGTTGTCGGGGTTGCGGCCTAGTGTCATGTTCATTTTGTTGATAGGGAAGTTTTTCGAGAAACTACCTGCGCTCACCATCAGCGTGGGTGTACCACCGCCGCCACCTATGATGGTGCGTTTCAAATCAAACTTCTGTTGATCCGGAGTGGGTGGCACCATGGTGCGTTGGTTCACCGATTGCCGCATTTGCTCCTGAAGTTGTATGTTGCGTTCTTCGAGGATTTTTAAGCGATTGCGTTCCGCTTCTTTTTCCTTTTTACCGCCTTTGATTAAGATATAAACTAGCACAATGATGCCGATAAACGCCAAAACCACAATGAGTATAAGCCACCAGTATTTCTTTAAGAAGGTTTGTTGGTTCTCCGGCACGGCATAGGTATCTGAAACTTTTTCGCCTTTATACATCACATCAAAACTGTTCGATTCGCCCGATTGCGTGGCATCAAAGGTCAGCAAATAATCGTTTCCCGAGGCAGTGGCTGCCTTGTCGGCGGTGCCCATAAAATCGTTGATAGCAATGCTGATTTCGGTGGCGCTTTTGGCCGAAGAGCTTTTGCCGTTGGTTTTATCGCTTAAGCGTATAAAATTATCGGCGGCATATTTGTTGCTCGTTTTGTAAGTAATAGTGTAAATGGGAATGTTAAATTTGGTCGATTTATCAATACAATCTTCGGCTTTGATGGGCGAACGACTGTTGTTGATGGCAGCCGACAACACAATGAGGATTTTGTTTCCGCTAAGGTCTTGCTTTGAATTAAAAAAATCCAAACATTCATAAATGCCTTTAAACACATCGGCGGTGCGGTTGGTATCTTTAGCAGCTATTACTTTGTTCTTGACTTCGTTAATCAATATATTTTTGTCGCTGGTAAATTCGGCACTCAGTACATTCAGCGTTTTGCCGTCGCTGTTGGCTTTGCCAAAATAGCAAACATCCACCTTATCGTTTTCGGTGATCGTGCCTATGGCATCCGTAACAGCTTTCTTAAACTGTTCTATAGCTGCGCCACGGGTGTAGCCCGATGCTTCTATCAAAAAACAAATGTTCCTACCACCGGCATCGCCTGTGCTGTTGTCTTTGGCAAAAGTAAATGGCACTTCATTGTCTTTTTCATACACTTTGAAATCGGTGGCCTGTGCTTCGCCTTTTTCCGCCAAAGTAATGTTAACGTTTATCTTCGGAAAAGTGCTGTTGTCAACACTTGTGATGCTTAATTTTTGTGCTGAAACCAAGGTGAACATGCCCAGCAACACAATGAATGAAAGTAGTTTTTTCATGATTATTGAATTTATATTGTTTGTAACAATTAAACGGTGCGGAAACGGAACAGGGTGTTGCCCACTTTAATGGTATCGCCATCCACAAGGTTACCTTCTTCTTTAAACTCCTCGTTGATAAAGGTGCCGTTGGTCGAAAATTCGTCTTTAAATTTGAACACACCCATGCGATAAAGTATCGTGAGGTGTTTGGTCGAAATGGTGTGGTCGTTGCCAACAACAATGTCGCAGGCGGGGTCAGAGCCCACGATGTTGCGGCCTTCAAACAAACGAAAATCGGCGCCATTGGCATCGATGGTGAATGAAACCAACCAGCCCACGAGTTTGCGGCCCGAGCGGTCCGAGGCGGAGTTGAATACTGGCTCTTGGTCGGTAGCTCCTTGAAAAATTTGGGTTTTGTTGAGGTCGGCACCCGATGTGCCACCCGAAAAAATTTGAGTTTTGTCGGTGGGATTGCCCAAAGGCATATCAATTTTTGTTTTATCCATAGTACTTTGGTTTTTGGGGCAATACGGACACTCACTGAGGGTATCCTGAAAATAGTGCCCATTAATACAAACTTTAAATTCGCTCATTTTATTTGATATTGAGAATTAAGGTATAACATAAAGTGCTTGTGCAAAATTAAACGATTTAAACGAAATAAAAGCTTTAATTAACGCAATATTTTTATTTTTGTGGTGATTCGGTTTCCTAAAAACATTTTCAATCATCAGTAAACTATGAATAAAACCCACAGCTTTATATTAAAAAGTTTTGAGTTGACAAACCCGCATTTGTTGCGCAACATCCTGTTTTTGGCTGTAGTGGTGCGCATGGTGGCTGTCATTTTTGCGAAGGGGTTTGGCATGTTAGACGATCACTTTTTGGTTATAGAAGCATCGCAATCGTGGGTCGACGGCACTGACTATAACAATTGGTTGCCCAAAAGCGGGGCTACCGTGCCCGACGGGCATTCGTTTTTTTACTCGGGTATTCATTTTATTTTGTTTACAATACTAAAGTTTTTGGGGATAACCGACCCACAAAACAAAATGCTTATCATTCGGTTTTTGCACGCGGCGTTTTCGCTGCTCACAGTGGTTTTTGGATTCAAAATTGCCAAGCAATTGGGCGGGGTAAAAGCAGCGCGCATGGTGGGTTTCCTGCTAGGTTTGTATTGGTTTATGCCCTGGCTAAGTGTACGCAACCTAATTGAGGTCACCTGCGTTCCCTTCATGATGTGGGGCTCGTACTTGTATTTAAAAGCTACCACCCAACAGGGCAGTTGGTGGAGGTTTTTTGTATCGGGCTTGGTCATTGGGTTGGCGGTCGACATACGGTTTCAGGTGTTGTTTTATGTGATCGGCTTTGGCTTAGGCATGTTGATGATGAAACAGTGGAAAGCCGCACTGATGTGGAGTGCAGGAGTAGTGGTTTCGTTTTGTGTCATTCAGGTTTTTGTTGATTTGGGTATCTGGGGATATGCCTTTGCGCAGTTTATTGAATATATAAAGTATAACTTGAACAATGCGTATCATTACATTCAAAATGCCTGGTACTCCTACCTGTTGCTGGTGCTGGGCATCCTATTGCCACCCATGTGTTTCTTTTGGTTTTTTGGGTTTTTGCGAAGCTACAAATTGCAACTGGCTATGTTTGCGGGCACCTTGTTGTTTTTCGTGTTTCACTCCTATTTTCCGAACAAACAGGAACGGTTTATTTTGCCCATCGTGCCCATGCTAATTACACTGGGTGTGGTGGGGTGGTTGCAGTTTTACGACAAATCCAAGTTTTGGGAAAGGCACCGTAAATTGATGCGGCTGTGTTTAATCATCTTTTGGACATTGAATTTGTTGTTGTTGCCTGTCATTTCCACCATGTATTCAAAGCGGGCTCGGGTTGAATCCATGTATTATTTGGAACGCTATCCAAATTTAAAGTGTCTTTGTCTGGAAGATGTTTACAAATACGAGCCAGATATGCCGCCTTTGTTTTATTTGGGGCAATGGGTGGTGGTGCTCAATGTGTGCGAACGCTACCCAATCGACTCATTAAACACCAAGCTAAAGCGCTGGGGAAAAGAGTGGAACCCACGCTTTGTGCTGTTTTTTGATGATCAAGACCTGCCCCGACGCGTGGCGGCAATGCAAAGCGTGTTGCCACAAATTGAGTATGAAACCACCATTGAGCCCAGCTTCATCGACGAGGTGTTGCACAAAATGAACCCGGCCAACACCAACCAAACGGTGGTGATTTATAGAAATAAGGAGTTTTTTGAAAACAAAAGATAGGCCAATTACTTTCCTTTACACCACCCGCCTTAACGTACCAGCTTTGCCGCTATTTTTTTCCCACAGCAATCCCCCCCTTTGTAGCAACACCTCGTGTCTTTGCCATTTCTGGGTTAAAACCCAAGCGGTCAATCCCAGCTCGCGCCAGCAAAGTGCATAAGGCTTGCATTTTTCTTCATTCCTGCCCTCCCTACCCAATTTCTAAACTCATTTTGTTATTTTTTCGTTATGCTGAATTCCTTCCAAAACCCTACTCCATTATGCCTTAAATGCAACCAAACAATACGATTTTCAAAAAAAAATAAAAACATTTCTTAATCTATTTGTTTTTTTAATTATAAAAAATCCTATTTTTGATACCAATTAGAATAGAAATAATCTAAAAACCAATCAAATATTATGAAAAAGAAAGTAACAATCATTTTTGCTTCCGGAACAAAACACGAAATTGAATTTGATGCCAATATGACAAGCGGACTCACTGCCGATTACAATAATTATTTGGCTAATGGCAAACCAACTCACACTAAGGTTTCAACAGGTTCATCCTATATTGAATTATTTATTGATTTCAAACAAGTGGCTGCAATAATATGTTAATCCACCTAACTTACAATTTTTAAACTAAAATGAATTAGGAACTTAATCATTCATTAATTATAGCAAAGGCTGGAGTCAGAGACCACTGGAAAAAACGAAAATAAAAACGAAACTATGAAAATCAAAATTTTAATCAGTTCCATTACTATTGCATGCTTGCTTTTGGGATGTGCAGGTACAAAAGTTACTACAATCGATTCCAAGGGCAATGTAACCAAAGGATTTATTGTTTATCAAACAAGTCCATATTTATGGGTTTGCAGCGATTCAGCTGCTAAAAGTTTAGTTTATAAAATTATCTATCTGCCCGATAAATCAAAAGCCATTCATATAGTACCTAAAAGAGGTTTTGGCAGTGCCACCACCTCCTTTAAATTATCTGACGGCTGCCAACTAACAGAATTTGGAGCAACCAGTGATTCAAAAATACCCGAAACCATAACAGCCATTGGAGCATTAACTACCGCATTTATGAGTTCAGTTAAAAGTGAAGATACCAATGCAACTAAGAAAGATATAAGAAAAGAAATCAACTCATTGGTTGGCATATATCCAATAATTTTTGATTCTGTGGGTGTTATTAAAATTGGTGTCAAAATTTCGGGTTATCCATCCAAGAATTAATGATATCCTCCAATAATTGTCTGAATTATAATTTCTCAAAAAAATTATTGATTTCCATTTATAACAATATTTTAATTATTTTTACACCAACAAATAATGGCTATAAATGAAAAAAATTTTACGCTTTTTTGTATTTTTCTCTTTTAGCCTGACCTACGGACAGACCACAACCCCAGAGATTATCACTTCGGCAGGCGATTCCTATGTGCAAGCTTTCGCTTTAATGGATGTAACCATAGGCGAACCCATCACAGAAACTTTTAGCAACACCGGCAATAAACTTACCCAAGGTTTTCAGCAAGGCAATTATTTTATTGCGGCAATCAACCAAATAACATCCGATAACTACACTATCAATGTTTTTCCCAACCCCACCATAAATGAAATTTTTATCGAGTTCGCAAAGGAAACGAATTCCCTTCTGCAAATCTATAAAACAGAATTCAACTAATTGAAGATATTCTAAAGGCTGCCAGCGAAAAACAAAATGACTTACCTACTTTATATGAAAATTGTAAAGATGCTGTTTTTTATTTACTAACCGCTGATTATACTGGCATTTCACAAGGTTCTGGATTTTTTATAACAAGTTCAGGTGTTTGCATTAGCAATTACCATGTATTTGGCTCAAATTGGATAGATGCACGTATTTACACTGAGGATGGTTCGAAGTATGAGATAGAAAAAATTCTTAAAGAAGATGAAGATTTAGATTACATAATTTTCAAAATCAAAAACACCAAAAATAAATCCTTTCCAAAAGTGAAAATTGCAACAACTACCCCCTGTAATTGGTGAAAATGTTTTTGCTATTGGTAATCCTGAGGGCTTAGAGAAAACTCTATCTAGAGGTATTGTTTCTAATAATAAGGATAAGAACTACATTCAAACAGATACACCAATTACTCATGGAAGTAGTGGTGGCCCTTTATTCAATTACAAAGGTGAAGTAGTGGGAATTACAACTGCTTCGCTTGGTAAAGAAGGCAGTTTGTTTTTCTGCATCAATATTCAGAAAATTCCTTACAAAACGTATCTCTCCTATTAATTTCGCACCCCCCTCGCACCGAAATGCACTCCCCCTGACAAAAAAAAGAAATTGATATTCCCAAATTCAATTTCATAAACCTCCAATCCCTACCAACAATTTCACCTCCCCAAAAAAAAACTCCCTCCGCAGGTCGCCCCCTGCCCGTGCCCGGACCTTCCGCACGACCCCCAGGCCTGCCCCTTTGCCCACGAGGGGGAGAAGGCCGCGAGGAGGGACCCCGGCGACGCGGCGAGGCCCTACTCGGGCGCGCCCTGCCCCGACTTCCGCAAGGGCGCCTGCCGCCGCGGCGGCGCGTGCGCGTTCGCACACGGCGTCTTCGAGT
>JBAXWF010000045.1:0-31724 GCA_037128515.1 Bacteroidota bacterium
GCATCTGTGAACAATGTTCCTGCATCTGTGAACAATGTTCCTGCATCTGTGTGCTCTGTTTTCGCATCTGTGCCTATTTCCCCCCCGCTAGTATTCATCCTAAACTAATAATATCAATCATTTAAAAACACAACTCCCCGCTGCGCGCTAGCCGAGAAGTCTATTTTTTAGATAATGTATAAGAAAAAAGCAAAATACAGCGTGTGCCGTGTCGTAAACAGGCGAAGCCTGGTATTTTGATATACGGTATCGTATTTCATACAATGCATTATTGTGCTTGGTTTTGGGGAGCTGCTTTTAAACACACTATCACATGCAGTGGGTTTTCGGGATGTTCGGCTGCATCAATTTCGGTTGGTGCGCACTTCCAAAATTTGGGTGTAGCCTTGTTCCAACAGTTTGCAAACCATAGCCTCAACCACACAATCCCACACAAATTTAAAAATAAAACCATAGAACAAAAAATTGAACCGGCAAAAAACGAATTCTAATACCCGTAAAGCCTAAAGCTTATACCCCATAATATAAAGATGATTAATTGAACCTATACCCCACACCACTTTCGGTGATAATATGTTTTGGATTGTTCGGATTTTCTTCAATTTTTTTGCGCAGCGTGCCAACAAACACACGCAAATATTGTGTTTCTAACTGATAACCCATGCCCCAAATCTCGCGTAAAATAAATTGATGCGTTAACACACGACCTTCGTTGCGAGCAAACAAACAAATTAAATTGTACTCGGTTGAGGTTAGTTTCACCACCGTGTCGTTTTTCTTTACAATGCGCGCGCTAAAATCAATTTGCAGGTCGTTCATCGCAAACACACTTTTGTTGCCCTCGGCAGAGTTTTTGCGTATACACGAACGTATGCGTGCCAACAATTCGTCGGTGCGGAATGGTTTGGTCAAATAATCTGTAGCCCCGTTGTCTAAAGCTTTCACAATATCTTCTTCGCTGTTTTGTACTGATAAAATTATGATTGATTTGTTGTACCAAAAGCGCAGTTCCTTTAAAATTTCGTGCCCGCTTTTGTCGGGCAGCCCTATATCGAGCAAAATCAATTCCGGTGGATGATTGGCCGCCAAAATCAAACCTTCTTTGCCTGTTTCGCTTTGCCACACCTTATAGTCGTTGCTTTCGAGAATAATCTCGAGCAATTTCCGAATTTGCGGTTCATCGTCAATAATTAATATTTCGGCCTTATTCATTTCACAGATAATTTATATACGAGCTTACGTTAGCAATTGATATAGTATATTTTGCACCCCCCCCCGTTTTATTATTTTCTGAAGTAATGCGAAGTTCTCGAAACTCGTTTTTTGCGAGGGAATACCAATTTTTCATGATTTTAATTGTCAAAGTTAGTTATTTACTTGCAAAAACGCCTTCGAAACTCATATTTTTATTACTTTTATCAGAAAATTGCACTTGATGAGAACTGTTTTTCGTCTTTTTGTTATCGTTTTATTGATGGTATCGTGTAAAAAAGATACCGAAATCCTTGGGCCACCTACCTCAGTTACGCTGTTTCGCGCACATGGCTTGGATGTAGGCTGGGATTGGTCTGGCAGCAACCGCATTGCCTATTCGGCCAAAGGCGATGATGGTTTTTACGATATCCATTTGGTGCAACCCGATGGTACCGGCGATGTTTGCCTAACGTGCGACCATCCCCTGTTGCCCAACAAACATATTGCTTGCCCCTACTGGCATCCGGCAGGCAAATGGATTATGATGGTGGTAGAAAAAGCTTCTCACCTGGGTTCATCAACCGATGCCTTGCCGGGATTTGGCGCCTATTGCGATATTTGGATGATGAACACCACAGCCACCAAAGCCTACAAACTGGTAGATATACCCAACGATTATGACCACGGCGTGATAGCCCCCCGTTTTTCACCCGATGGCAAACACATTGTTTGGACCGACCGCAAACAAGCCCCCGATATATTAAGCGCTACACAAACCCTGGGTTATTGGACCATTAAAATGGCCGACCTAACTTTTTCATCCCCCGACAGCATCCCTGTGGTGAGCAATATCCGCACTTTTGAACCCGGCGGATCTGCATTTTACGAATGTTATGGCTTTTCGCCCGATGGCAACAAACTAATATTTTGCAGCAGCATCAACATGCCTTCGGCTTGGGACGAACACATCTACACCATAGACACCGCAGGCAACAACCTAACAAAACTTACCGAAACAGATTACAACGAACATGCTTTTTATAAACCCGATGGCAGTAAAATTGTGTGGATGACCAACACCAAAGCCACCAAAGGCGGCACCGATTGGTGGATGATGAACCCCGATGGAAGCAGCAAAACGCGTCTAACATTTTTTAACGAACCCGACAATGCCCAATATGCGGGCAATGCCGTGTGGGCCGGATTGGGCACTTTTAGTCCGCAAGGCACACGTTTTGTTGGCGGCCGCCAACTCAGCCTTATTACACAAGAAGGCGAAATTGTGATGGTGGTTTTATTATAGAAATGAGGGATTTAGGCTTTGTTTGTTTTATTCTCTTAGTAAAAAGTAAAGGTAAACGCTAAGGGCAGAGGGCGTTTTATCGAATTGTTTAAGTGTTTAGATTCTAGGGTGCCGAAGCAAGGAACTAATCGCAGCAAAGCTATCCAAACATTTCTGTTCGAACGTGTTGCAGTAGATGGCAGTTTAATTGATGTTTCATCCAAAAGGCACCATTTCCACACACCGTTCATTAATTATGTGCTAAGTTTAATAGCTGTATGGAATGTCGGCTCAATGTAACTGCAATAAAATAGCGCGTCCGAAATAAATAAAGCGTGTGGGGTGGGTATAACCGCTGATTTTTTATGATAGTTACGGTTTGATATAATTGGATAAGAAGCAGGCGTTATACATCCTAAATGAGCGGCAATGGGGTGTACATTTGTTTTATTTTTTTGATTTCTCTATTCTTGTAACCTTTTTATTCTTTAATATATTTTTTTGAATTCAGTTTTCAAAATAGGTTGAATTTGGAAAAAAGTTATACTTTTGTACACGATATGTATTGTTATGCATCTCGGATTAATTATAAACTTTTAATAACTTTAATTATGAAAATGCTACTGAATGGAGAATGGGTGATGACAGAAGAAACTATACAAGTATTTGATCCATTTGATGATTCGCTAATTGATGTGGTGCCCAAAGCTACCGAAAAAGATGTTTGGCTTGCAATTGAATCAGCCAAACGGGGTTTTGAGATAGCCCGAAAACTTACGGTGCACCAAAGAGCCGGCATACTGAACCGCACGGCAGATTATATAGAGCAGCGTAAAGAAGAATTTGCTGTGATTATAGCCCGCGAAAGCTCGAAAACGATAAAAGAAGCACGTAAAGAAACGAACCGTTGTGTGAATACCCTGCGCATTTCGGCAGAAGAAGCTAAACGGCTCTTAGGCGAAACTATTCCGTTCGACTCGTTTCCGGGTGGCGAAAAGCGGGTGGGATATTTTTATCGTATGCCGATAGGAATTGTTTTGGCAATCACTCCTTTTAACGATCCGCTGAATTTGGTAGCTCACAAATTGGGACCGGCCATTGCTGCCGGAAATAGTGTGATATTGAAACCTGCTACGGTAACTCCGCTTTCGGCTTTGAAACTGGCTGAAGCTTTTTTAGCAGCCGGACTGCCTGCTGAATGCCTTCAGGTGCTCACCGGCAACGGAAATGAAATAGGACCAGCATTGGTAAAAAGCGATGCAATTAGAATGGTGTCGTTTACTGGCGGATTCGCAGCCGGAAAACAGATAACAAAGATAGCTGGAATAAAGAAAATAGGCATGGAATTGGGTTCCAATTCACCAGTGATTGTGTGGAATGATACGGATTTGTTGATGGCAGTAGCCTCGTGTGTGTCGGGTGCGTTTTGGGCAGCAGGGCAAAATTGTATAGGAGTGCAAAGAATTTATGTGCATTCTTCTATTTATAACGAATTTAAAACTAAGTTTGTGCAACTAACCAAAAAATATAAAATTGGCAACAAACTGACCGAAGATTGCGATATGGGACCTATGATTACCGAACAGGAAGCTATACGGGTGGAACTGTGGGTGAAAGAAGCAGTGAAATTGGGTGCTACCTGCCTGTGTGGGGGCAAACGTACGGGTGCTATTATGGATCCTACCGTGCTTGAAAACGTGCCAGAAGAGGCTCGCATTCACAAAGACGAGGTTTTTGGGCCTGTAGTAAATTTATATTCGGTTGACAGCATTGAAGAAGCGATTGAAAAAGCCAACAGTTTGCCATTTGGGTTGCATGCGGCTGTTTTTACGAAGGATGTGAATACAGCTTTTAAAGTGGCTTATGCTCTGGAATGTGGTGGAGTGATGATTAACGATTCTACAGATTACCGCTTGGATTCGATGCCCTTTGGCGGTATTAAAAACTCGGGATTGGGACGCGAAGGAATTAAATTTTCGCTGCAGGAAATGACTGAACCTAAAACAATATGCTTTACACTAGAATAATAACTAGATTAAGAGAGTAATTGATAAAGAACAAATAACAAATTTTCAAATAAAAAGAAGCCCTAAAAAAATATACAAAAATGAATAATGCAATTTTTAATTTTAGAGAACCACACAACGAAGCGGTTTTACAATACCTAAACGGCAGTGAGGAACGCAAAAATTTACAAAAGGAATTGGATTTTATGAGCAGCATGGAACTTGAAATTCCTCTGATAATCGATGGCAAAGAAGTTAGAACCGGAAACACCCGCAAACTTATTATGCCCAACGATCACAGACATGTGTTGGCCACCTATCATTTGGCTGGTGAAAAAGAAGTGAAACTAGCTATTGAATCGGCATTAAAAGCCAAAGAATGCTGGATGAATCTATCGTGGGTGGACCGAGCTTCGGTTTTTATACGTGCTGCAGAGCTACTTTCGAAAAAATATCGGAACACCATAAATGCTGCCACGATGTTAGGACAGGGTAAAAACTGTTATCAGGCTGAAATTGATGCGGCTTGCGAAGTGATAGATTATTTGCGATTCAACGCGTTTTTTGCATCAAAAATATACGGCGACCAACCTACCACCGAATTCGATATGATTAACCGAATGGAATACAGGCCGCTGGAAGGATTTATTTATACGATATCGCCCTTTAATTTTACAGCTATTGCCGCCAACCTCAATACTTCGGTAGCCCTGATGGGCAATACGGCCGTTTGGAAACCGGCCTCTACGGCTCTGCTATCGAATTATTTTTTAATGAAAATATTTCATGAAGCCGGCTTGCCCGACGGGGTGATTAATTTTGTACCCGGGCAAGGTTCGCTAATCAGCAAGGTTGTTTTGAAACATAAAGACCTAGCTGGAATTCATTTCACGGGGTCAACGAGCACTTTCAACGGTTTGTGGAAACAAGTGAGCGATAATTTGGAAGTGTACAAATCGTATCCGAAACTGGTAGGCGAAACCGGAGGTAAAGATTTTATATTTGTTCATAAATCGGCCAATGCCTTGGAAGTTGCTACGGCTATTGTGCGTGGCGCGTTTGAATATCAGGGACAGAAATGCTCGGCGGCTTCGCGGGCTTACATTCCGGAATCGCTGTGGCCGCAAATTAAAAATTATTTGTTGGATATGACTGCTGCCATTAAGGTGGGCGATGTGAGGGATTTCGATAATTTTGTGAATGCTGTGATAGACGAAGCGTCGTTCGACAATATTATGTCGTATATAGAAAAAGCAAAAAATGCTGAAGATGCAACTATTATGACAGGAGGCACAGGCGATAAAACGAAAGGATATTTTATAGAACCTACCCTGATACATACAACAAATCCGCATTTTTTGACAATGGAAGAAGAGATTTTCGGGCCTGTGATGACACTCTATGTTTATCATGATGATGCATTTGAAGAAACGCTTCACATTTGCGACAAAACCTCGCCTTATGCGCTAACGGGGTCTATATTTTCGAACGATAAATATGCTTTGGTACATGCCTGCAGGATATTGCGCTATGCTGCCGGAAATTTTTATTTTAACGATAAACCTTCGGGAGCTATGATAGGACAACAACCATTTGGTGGCGCAAGAGCTTCGGGTACCAACGATAAATCTGGAAGCCATTTAAACCTGTTGCGCTGGGTTAGCCCACGCACGATTAAGGAAACATTATTGCCCGCCAGCGATTTTCGCTATGGATATATGAATAAAACCGAAAACAACAAGCATTAAAACCTATAATTATGAAATTTAAAAGAGATTTTTTATGGATTGTTTTGTTCGGCACCCTGATAGGCCTGAACGAAACCTTGTTGGGAGGCATGCATATACCCAACAAATCAATTTTGTTGAGTGTAATTACCTTATTGTTTTTGAGCATCGCCCGCTATTTGTTTCCTATAATAGGTAGTTCGCTGATGATTATTGCAGTTGCTTCGCTATTTAAAATAACCGATTTGGGATTGATGGGTTGCAAATTAGAAAGCATTGTGATGTTGTGTACAGGTTTCGAAATTTTTGCATCGCTGTTTATTCGTAAAAAAAACTTACAATCCTATCGATTTCCGATTGTAAGTTTTATAAGTGCCATTGTGGCCTTCTCCATGTTTGGATTGATGCAACGGTATGTGGTAGGTAATGAATTCTGGTTTGGACCCAAGTTTACCGAATATCTTTTTATAAAAGGTCCGATAACCGGAGTTGTTTCGGCCGGGATATCATTTTTGGGAGTTATGGCTATTAAGCCTATGATTGCATGGTATAACAAAGTTATTGTACAAAGAGTAGCTATTATTAATAGTATTGTTGGGGTAGCTATTGTTGCTATTTGGGTATTGGGATATTTTACTGCGTAGAAATTACATTGCGGAATGATGAGCTGCCCACGAAAAGAGATGTGAGCATCAATGTATTTAGTAAAAATTGGAAAGTAGCTAATATTCGGAAACAAATTTTTTCATCCAACCCACCTAGTTTTAAAAAAATTATGTAGGTTTGACAAAAATTTGAAAACCTAAAACCTCATACCCTATGAACTATATTTCGAACCGCATTTTGAGCCTCTCCGAATCTGAAACATTGGCCATGACACAAAAAAGCCGCGAGCTGGCTGCCCAAGGCTTCGATGTGATAAACCTTAGCATTGGCGAACCCGATTTCAACACACCCGAGTTTGTAAAAACAGCCGCAAAAGAAGCCATCGATGCCAATTTTACCCATTATCCACCCGTGCCCGGCTACCCCGAACTGCGTCAAGCCATTTGCAAAAAACTAAAACGCGACAACAACCTCGATTATACTTTCGACCAGGTGGTGGTTTCCACAGGTGCAAAACACTCCATTGCCAACGTAATGCTGGCGTTGGTTAACCCCGGCGACGAGGTGCTGGTGCCCGCCCCCTATTGGGTTTCGTATAAAGAAATTGTAAAACTGGCCGAAGGCACCCCTGTGTATATTCCATCCACCATTGCCACCAATTTCAAGGTCACACCGCAGCAGGTTGAAGCAGTTATAACGTCCAAAACCAAGGTATTTATATTTAGCAGTCCGTGTAACCCTAGTGGAACGGTGTATACTCACAATGAGTTGAAGGCTTTTGCCGATGTTTTCCGGCGTTATCCAGCCATTTTTATTATTTCGGACGAAATTTACGAATACATCAACTTTGTTGGCAAACACGAAAGCATTGCACAGTTCGATTTTTTGAAAGAACGCATAATAGTCATCAACGGAGTTTCTAAAGGTTACGCAATGACGGGTTGGCGCATTGGCTACATTGCCGCTCCCAAACCGATTGCCAAGGCTTGCGACAAATTGCAAGGACAAATAACCTCGGGCGCCTGTTCTATTGCACAACGTGCTGCTTTGGCCGCATTGTTGATGGATCCAAAAGACTCACCTGAGTTTGCTTGCATGTTGAAAGCTTTTAAAGAACGTCGCGATTTGTTGTTGAGTTTACTAAAAAATATTCCCGGCATAGTTACCAATGTGCCCGACGGTGCATTTTATGTGTATATGGATGTGCAACATTATCTGGGCAAAAGCGACGGAACCACCACCTACAACACGTCGGATGAGTTAAGCATGTATTTGTTGAACACTGTGCATGTGGCCCTGGTACCAGGTACAGCCTTTGGTAACCCCGATTGCATGCGGTTTTCGTATGCCACTTCCAACGACAAAATCATTGAAGCTGTGAGACGCATAAAACAAGGACTTGAAAAATTAAAATAAGCGCACCTTTTCGCTATTATTCTGTTGATAACAAAATCCATAAAACACTCTTGCCGATGTTTTATGGATTTTGTGTAATTTTGCACTTGCATGAAAATGCAATGGATTTTCATTTTTAGCGTTATCACAAGGTTTATATCATTTAAATGGAATTAATTTCACCCAACATGACATCAATAGTATCCATATTAGTATTTGTTTTGGCAGCCATCGGCCTTTTTGGCTTTGGGTTGTTGTTGATTATGCTCGGCATTGTGCTAAAAAAGCCCGGACAATGGGTGCCAGGTATCCTAGTAACATTTTTTTCGTTTGTGGGTGGCATCATAATCTTTGTTTTTTTTATAAAAGGCATGGTTGATAGCACCCGAATGAATTATGCCGACAATTATAATTACGACCGAAGCTACCCCTATGATGACCAAGCACAGCAAAACGACGAGAAACCTATAGAAGCCGCCCCCGAAGAAACCACAACCGAAAACATTGCAGGTTTTATACAAGATGATGACAAAAGTTTGATATATATAAAAGTGATACCCGATGTGGTTTTGAAAGACTACGGTATCAAAGTAGAAAAAATTGACACCTATCTCCACCTTGGAAAAAACAAGAAACAAATTCCGTTGAAAATAAATTTCACCACCAAATGCAAAGGCGAAATGGTATTAATACTATTTTCGTCGGCCAACGAAGAATTGGGAAGAAGCAAAGTGCAGGTGAATCAGGAAGGAAATACCACATTCACCATGAAATTTGTTTTTCCGATGGAAACCAATTTCTTGCAAACCGACCATGCACGATTAAAAATTAGCGACTGATGCTGCACATGGATAGAAATACTGTAGAAAAACTGTTTGCCGATTTTGCCAATTTAAAAGTATTGGTGATAGGCGATGTGATGATTGACTCCTATATATGGGGTAAGGTAGATCGTATTTCGCCCGAAGCCCCTGTGCCCGTAGTCTTGGTTGAGAACCGCGAAAACCGTCTTGGCGGTGCTGCCAACGTGGCTTTGAATGTGCAATCGTTGGGAGCCATGCCCATCATGTGTTCCGTGGTGGGCACCGACCAAAAAGCCAACGAATTCGTTCAACTACTCGAAGATAAAAATATTTCGTCGGTGGGTATTGTGAAAAGCCCCAAACGAATTACGACTACCAAATTTCGTATCATCGGAAATAATTATCAGATGTTGCGCGTTGACGAAGAAGATGCTCATGCCTTAAGTTCGGCAGAGAACGAACTTTTTATTACACGTATCAAGCAATTGATAATCTGCGAAAACCCTGCTGTAATTATCTTTGAAGATTATGATAAGGGCGTCATTAGCGAAAGCTTGATAAAACAGATAGTTGATTTTGCAACAGCCAACCATATACCTGTGGTGGTTGATCCGAAAAAGAAAAACTTTTTGCATTACGAAAACGTTAGTCTGTTTAAACCGAATTTCAAAGAATTGTGCGAAGGATTGAAAATTGAAAACATTTCGAAAGACCAAGAGAATCTAAATAAAATATGTTCTGCTTTGCAAAAGGCAAATAACATTGAAACCATATTGCTCACCATGTCGGAACATGGAGTGTATGTTTCAAAACTGGATAGTAACAACATGGTAAATTCGGAAATTATCCCGGCTCAGATACGCAATATTGCTGATGTTTCTGGTGCAGGTGACACAGTGATTTCGATTGCGGGCTTGTGTTTGGCGTTGAAGTTGGATGCTCACGATATTGCTTACATTTCGAATATTGGTGGTGGCCTTGTTTGCGAAGCAGTGGGTGTTGTGCCTATAAACAAAGATTTATTAAAGAACGAACTGCTGTCGGTTATTTAAAAAACTACACTTAGTAAAAACTCAGCATGGAAAGTGAACTTAAGGATAAAAAGAACGAAGATGTTAGCAAGCTATTCGACGACATTTCGCATCGATACGATTTCCTGAATCATTTTCTATCATTTGGTATTGATAAAACTTGGCGAAAAAGACTTATAAAACTTGTTGGCAAAGAACAACCAGACCAAATACTGGATGTGGCCACAGGCACCGCCGATTTGGCTATTTATGCTGCTGTTTATATCGACTACTCTCATATTAGCGGTATCGATATCTCGAAAAAGATGCTGGAAATAGGCGAACGTAAAGTAGGGCTTTTACATCTGCAAAAACGTATAAAGCTCATTCAGGTTGCTGCCGAAAAAATATCATTTGACGATAATACATTTGATGCAGCCATGGTAGCGTTTGGCGTTCGAAATTTCGAGCATTTAGCGGGCGGCATCAAAGAAATGTTGCGAGTAATAAAACCGGGGAAGAGACTATTTATTTTGGAGTTTTCGAAGCCCAGGGGGATTTTAAAACCATTCTATATGTTTTACTTTAAGGTTTTGCTTCCGATGTTTGGTCGTATGATATCGAAAAATAAATTAGCTTATTCCTATTTGCGCGATAGCGTGATTGAATTCCCGGATGATAAAATATTTTTGGCCATACTCACCCAATGCGGGTGCAGGAATGCGTATCAAAAAAGGCTGAGTGGCGGCATTGCCACCATTTATGTGGGGCAAAAATAAAAATAATGTACTTTTGCACTAAACTTTAATTTAAAGCGTTATACCAAAGTCAAAAAATACAAACCGTCGTTGAAAACTAACACTAAAATAATACTTGCTTTACTATTAATCGTATTACTTGTAGCAAATAATTCGTTTGCTCAACGTCACGAAGGTAAACAGGAGAATTTACCCAAGTTCGACCGTCGACCGTATCATTTTGGTTTTTTGCTAGGGGCCAACCAAATGAACTTTGCTTTACGCACTGTTGAAGATTTTTCGCAGTTCGATTCGTTAAAATCAATAACTACCAAACCTGATTTTGGTTTCGATATTGGAATCGTTTCGAGTTTACGACTTACAAAGTATTTAAGCTTACGGTTTGTTCCAACCCTTTCATTCGGAAGCCGTACCATTGAATATACTTTTTCGTTTAGGGATTCTCTCAATGTATATCAAGAAAAGAAAACAGAATCGACCTTTATGCATTTTCCGTTGTATATAAAATATCAATCGAAACGCTTGGGCAATTTCAGAGCATATATTATTGGAGGAGCGAAATACAGTATCGATATGGCTTCGCAGGCAAAAAAGAAAAACAGAGTTGGCGAAGCACCCATAAAACTGCGCAAAAACGATTATGCCATTGACGTTGGAACCGGGGTAGATTTCTTTTTACCCTATTTTAAATTCGGCATCGAACTTAAAATGTCTTATGGAATTCGGAATTTGCTGTTTCCCGAAAATACTGATTACACCAATAGTGTAAAGCGATTGAACTCGAAAATATTTCAGTTGTCGTTTACGTTTGAAGGGTAATGCCCGCTTGGGTTATCGGCTTCGTTTCAACAGAACCATTTTATTTTAATTTTACAAGTTGGTATTAAACCTTTTTGCAATTGGTATTATTTGTAAATTTGTTCTTCATAAAAAATCCACAATCATGAAGAAAAAAATAATACTTTTCGTTTGTAGCATCTTAGTTATTGCATCATATAAAGTATTGGCACAAAATGAAACCCGTTTGCTTCGGTTTCCGACCATTTCGGGGAACAAAATCGTGTTTTCATATGCAGGCGACCTGTATACGGTGGATAAAAAAGGCGGTATTGCCAGAAAACTTACTAACGATGTGGGTTACGAAATGTTTGCACACTTTTCACCCGACGGGAAGAACATTGCTTTTACTGCACAATACGATGGGAATACCGAAGTGTATGTGATGCCAGCTACGGGAGGTGTGCCGAAACGATTGACCTATACTCCCACCCTCGACCGCGATGATATTTCGGATAGAATGGGTCCGAATACTATTGTGATGACCTGGAAAGACAATCAAAACATCATATTTCGTTCGCGGATGAAGTCGTTTAACGATTTTAAGGGACAGCTTTTCAGTGTTTCTATTGATGGGGGCATGATTGAAGACTTGCCGCTGCCTTGTGGGGGGTTCTGCAGCTATTCGGCCGACAAAAGTAAACTTGCTTATAACAAAGTTTTCAGGGAATTTCGTACCTGGAAATACTATAAAGGCGGCATGGCCGACGATGTTTGGATTTATGATTCCGCAACCAAACAAGTGCAAAACATTACAGACAATTTGGCGCAGGATATTTTTCCGATGTGGATTGGCAGTAGCATTTATTTCTTGTCGGATAGAGACCGCACCATGAATTTGTTCAGCTATAACATGGCAAGTAAAGAAACCAAGAAGCTTACCGATTTTACTGAATTTGATATTAAATTTCCTTCGATGAGCGACAGCACAATTGTGTTTGAAAACGGCGGTTATATTTATGTGTATGATATAAAATCGCAACAAGCTCAAAAGGTTTCTATACAAATTGCTGACGATTTGGTTACCGGCCGAAACGAAATGAAGGATGCATCGAAAAATATCACCTCGTATGATGTGGCATCCGATGGCAAACGCGTGGTTTTTAGTGCCCGCGGCGATGTGTATACACTTCCAGCTAAGACAGGTATTACGCGCAACCTCACGCAAACATCGGGTGTACACGAACGAAATGCCACTTGGTCGCCGGATGGGAAATATATTGCTTATGTTTCGGATGCTACGGGCGAAGATGAACTGTATTATGTGGTGCAGGATGGTTCGGCTGTGGCGGTAAAACTGACTTCGAACAGCGATACGTATAAATATCAACCTGTGTGGTCGCCCGATAGTAAGAAACTGTTGTGGGGCGATAAAATGTTGCGTTTGCAATATATTGATATTGATACGAAACAGACCATAGAAGTGGACAAATCAATTGACGGGGAATTTACAGAGTTTAGCTGGTCGGGCGATAGCAAGTGGATAGCTTATGCCCGTCCGGATAAGACGGCGGAAACCAAAATATATTTGTATGACGTGGTTGCGGCAAAGAAAAATGCGGTGACGGACGGCTGGTATAGCTCGGGCGAACCCACATTCAGCTTAGACGGGAAGTATTTGCTGTTTACATCGAATCGGGATTTTAATCCAACCTATAGCTGGACCGAATGGAATCATGCTTATACGAATATGACCAAAGTGTATTTGATAACTTTGGCCAAAGCAACGCCTTCGCCATTTAAACCGGTGGATGATGAGGTGAATGTGGCGGCAGATACGAAAGATGCGGACGCAAAAATACCAGATGTAGTTGTTGATATTGATGGTATAGTGAATCGCATTATTGCACTGCCTATTGGGGCGGGTTCGTATTGGAATTTAAACTCGGCGGGCAACGCTGTGTATTATTGCCGAGCCACTTCCGAGGAACCGCAGGCTGCTTTGATGTTGTACGATTTAAAAGATAAAAAGGAAACCAATTTGGGGCCGTATGGCAATTATGTGATTTCGGCCGACAAGAAAAAAATGCTGGTGAATAGCGGCGGAAATTTTGCTGTGATTGATTTGCCAAAAGGAAAAATTGAGCTGAAAGAGTTTGTTGATTTGAGCAATATGAAAGTTTGGGTGAATTTGAAAGAAGAATGGCATCAGATTTTTACGGAATCGTGGCGACAAATGCGCGACTTTTTCTATGACCCGGGTATGCACGGGGTTGACTGGAAAGCGATTTACAAAAAATATGAACCATTGGTGGCTTATGTAAATCATCGGGCCGATTTGACGTATATCATAGGCGAAATGATTGGTGAGTTGAGTGTGGGACATGCCTACACTGGTGGTGGCGACCGTCCTCAAGCTGCTCGCATCAAAATGGGGATGCTGGGGGCTATTTTTTCGAGAGATGCAACGGGATATTATAAAATTGAAAGGATATTGCCAGGCGAAAACTGGGCCGAAAACACGCGTTCGCCGCTGAATGAAGTGGGTGTGGATGTGAAAGCGGGCGATTATATTATTGCCGTTAACGGTAGATCGGTGGTGAATTCGAAAAACATTTATGAGTTGCTGATTAACACGGCCGGCAAGCAGGTGGAACTTACAGTGAATGCCACCGCATCACCGCAAGGGGCGCATAAAGTGATTGTGGTGCCGGTTGACGACGAATCTGGATTGTATTATTATGCATGGGTTGAAAATAATATTAAAAAAGTGAACGATGCTACCAATGGCAAGGTGGGTTACATTCATATCCCCAACATGGGCGTGGAGGGGCTGAACGAGTTTGTGAAACATTTTTATCCGCAGTTGAGCAAAAGTGCATTGATAATTGACGACCGAGGCAACGGGGGCGGAAATGTTTCGCCTATGATTATTGAACGGTTGAACCGCGAACTGGTGTATATGAAAATGGCGCGCAATACCAGCCAAACCCCTGCGGGTATGGAGCAACAAATTGGTGCCAAGATTTGTTTAATTGACCAATATTCGGCTTCGGATGGCGATTTGTTTCCATATCAGTTCAGGGCTTTGAAAATAGGCAAACTGGTGGGGCAACGCACCTGGGGCGGCGTGGTTGGTATCCGAGGTTCGCTGCCGCTAATTGATGGTGGTTTTTTGAATAAGCCCGAGTTTGCGCATTACGATAACGAAGGCAAGAAATGGATTATTGAAGGCCACGGAGTTGACCCCGATGTGTTGATAGTGAACGACCCCGCCAAAGAATATGCGGGCGAGGATGAACAACTGAACAAGGCAATTGAACTCATATTGGAAGATTTGAAGAACCAAGACGGTAGTCTGCCGAAGATTCCGGCTTTCCCGGATAAATCGAAGTAGGTATAAATTCGTTCCAAGTTTTTAGTTTCGAATTCATGACTACGCTATATTAGGGTAATGGCTTACGAAGTTTACATCGGCTTTTCATGCCCAACATCGGAAATAAATATAGTAGAGGAATCACAAAAAGATTCCCCATTAGCCGAGCCAACAGGGATTCTTTATGAGCGATTAGTATACAAATAGGCTATTCGGCATCCAAAAATTCTTCTGCATCTTCGTAGGCTTCGGTTTTTCGACCGAGTATCGGGAGTATTTTACCCACAATAAATCCGGTGGCCAAGGCAACCACAATGGTGATAAGAATGCCAAGCAATTGGTTGCCAATGTTCAAACCTTTAATAATAGGCAAAACTGCCAAACCGCCCATCAATCCGGGTATGCCGTGTAAGTTGCTTACACCGCATGTATCAATAATTTTCATCCATTTTTGCTGGCGCGATTGAATGAGAGCGAAGCCCATGGTTGATATGCTTCCGGCCATAATACCAATGATAGCCGCCTCGGTGTGTGTGGCAGCCACGCACGCCGAACCAATGGCCACACCCCCTGCCAAGGCTGCGTTGGCAATGTCGGCAATGCTGACTTTTTTGCGCAGCGATATCGAAAATATATAGGTAGCCAATGTTGAACCACACAAAGCAAAAATAACGTTCACAACGGTGTGAGGCACTTCGGCCGGTGTAACCAATGCGGCACAAAAACTTGGCCAAAATATCCACAGTGCCATACTTCCCAGCATGGAATAGCGGTCGGAGGTGGCATCACTTTCAATGGTTTTTTCCATTTCCTGTTTGGTGGTCATGGTGAGTGCCACACCCAGTCCGAAAATAGCGCCGAATGCATGAATAACAATTGAACCGCCCACATCCACCACGCTTTCGGGAGCAATTAGGCCCAGGCCACCGCCCAAAACAACCCATTCGTTGAATGCGTAAGCAGGAATAAATAACAATCCGAGCAAGATGTATTGCGGCATTTTTAAACGGCCTAAAACGGCACCAGCCGCAATGAGCAAACTGGCAGCGCCAAATTCGGCCAAAATCAGTTTTTTAATTTCGCCCGAACCTTCGCCAACCCAACCCGTGCTGCGAATTAAAAAATACAAAGGCAAGGCGGTGCTCACCAGCAAAAATGTGGCTGTGAGTGCCGAACGCCCGTATTTACGAACAAACACCATTAAAAACCCGAAACCAATCAACAACATAACCATGATATGAATGGCTTTGTTGTATTGTTGGTCGTTAAGGATGGCTGCCGAAAAATTTTCGGTTGCGGTTTCCTGTGCAAACGAAACCGACGAAACTATCGCCAAAAGTAATGTCGCTGAGATTTTTTTGCGTAGGCTTGAAAAGTTCATAAAAGAATATATTAAGTTGATAATTGATTTGTTTTGGCAAAAATATTCTTTTAAATAACTCAAAAAAATAAATAGCAATTTTACGCAATACACGGTAGGTTATTACGTAAAAAAAATCAAAAAATCACTTAACTTTTCAAGTAATTGATAAGCGACGAAAGAAAATTGGAAAAACGAAAACCCTGAACTTGCAACAGGGTTTTCGTTGAGCAGATAAACAAGTTTTATAAAGCACCTTCGTCGTAAGCCTGTTCTCCGTGAAGAGCCACATCCAGACCTAATTTTTCATTTTCTGGCGATACCCTTACAGGAGTGAGCAGATTAATTAAAATAAGCATGATGTAAGTAAAGATGAAAGCATAAGCTGAAGCGATAACTACAGCAATTATTTCTTTTCCAAAGAAAACTGAATTGCCAAAGAACAATCCATCGGCGCCTGCCGGGTTAACAGCTTTGGAAGCAAATATCGCTAGTAATATACAACCCAGGAATCCGCCAACACCGTGCACACCCCACACATCGAGTGCATCGTCCCATTTCCATTTGTTTTTTAACTGAACCGCAAAATAGCAAACTCCTCCGGCAGCAATACCAACTAATGGTGAAGCCCATAAAGGTATGAAACCCGCGCAGGGCGTTATAGTCGCCAATCCTGCGATGGAACCCGTCAGCAGACCGATGAATTTTGGCTTTCTTTGATGGAACCATTCTATAATAACCCAGGTGACTGTTGCAAACGAAGCCGCAATATCGGTGTTTAAAAATGCCAGCGAGGTAATATGATCGACACATGCTTCGCTTCCTGCATTAAAACCATACCAACCAAACCACAACAATCCGCTTCCAATCGCTACCAATGGAATACTGTTGGGTGTATTGTTTTTTTCAACGCGGGCACCCACATAAAATACGGATGCCAAAGCAGCAAAACCTGCTGTTGCATGTACTACAATACCACCTGCGAAATCGATAACACCCCATTCGGCTAACAAACCACCACCCCAAATCATGTGAACGAAGGGATAGTAAACCAAAATCTGCCAAAATGTGAGGAAGATCATGTACGCTTTAAAATTAACACGACCGGTAAAAGCACCTGTGATTAGAGCCGGTGTGATGATGGCAAACATCATCTGATAAGCAATAAACACAATTTCAGGTATCTTACCGTTGCTATACATGGAATCTAAACCTACACCATGCAGCATTGCTTTATCAAAGTTACCAATAATGCCACCCGCACCGCCGCTAAAGCATAATGAGTATCCGAAAATAACCCATAAAACCGTAGTCCAGCCTAGTGAGGCAAAACTTTGAATCATAATACCAAGAATATTCCTCTTGGTTGCCAAACCGCCATAAAAAAATGCCAGTCCGGGCGTCATAAGCATTACCAAGCTACATGCCAAAAGCATAAAACCTGTTGAACCAGTATCCATAAAAAAACCTCCTTTATTAAGTGAATAATTAAAAAAACTATAATGTTAATCCAAAAACGAAATGAAACCCCGACGACTGCGGATTATAAATAACAGACGCTTTAAGGGGCAAGCTAAAATGTTCGGTAATTTTAATATTTCTGTAGGCTGTAACTCCGGTGTTCACCACGGCAAAACCGCCTGTGTAGGCCGGGCTGCTATAGGCGCTCGAAAAAGGCGTTGCTCCAGCAAAAACATCGAAATTAAATTGCTTTATCGTGAAGGAATATCCCAACTCGATGTAGGTTGAATAGCGGTTTTTGTAGTTCACCGTTTTAACAAGTTTCGAGTTGGTGAATACGGTATCGGTCGGGGTTTTGTCGTTTCCATAAACGTAGGATGCCACCATTACACTTATGGGAAATTTTTCGGGGCCTTTGTAGCAAAGCATGCCTTCGAGTGTGTGTGCGGTGTATTTTGTGGTATTTATACCCGAAATGGTATCGAAATTGATAGCGTGAGGCGATTTGCAAAACCCATAGCGGGTGTCGTTCACATTGGATGCCAAAGCGGGAATATAATAATCGGTGATGCAAGCCGAAAACCCTTTGAAAGTATATTTCAGATACAGGTCTGATTCCAAATAATTGGTGGTTAGTGCCACTGCACCCCAATAGCCCAGCTCGAAACCGCCCAAATTGAACGAAAGTGTCGGCTGAATGCTAGCCGAATTGCCATAATCCATGCCACGCCAAATATAGCGGCTCATGATGTCGGCACCCACGTTGAGCTTGAATGGAAACTTACATTGTTTTTTTTCGGTGGTGGTGGCAGGTGTGCTTTGCTGAGCATTGGCCTTGGTGGCAAACAGCAACACTATAATCAAAAACAATGGGTAGAAATAACGCTTCATATAAACTATTTTTACTCTGATTTTTCAGGATGTAAAAGTATTTTATACTGAAACAACCACCTATAATGGTTTTAGCGTAATTTTATCTCAAACTATTACCTAGCAATAGGTAATTTACCTATTGCTAGGCCAAAAGCTTTGCTATTCTGAGATTTCGATGATTTTGTTTTTGATTCCATAAATTATGAGCTCGGCGGTTGACTTGATTTTGAGCTTGCTCATGATATGATTTTTATGGCTATCGACTGTTCGTACACTTATGAAGAGTTTGTCGGCAATTTCTTTGTTCATCAAGCCGGCGCCCACCTGGGCAATGATTTCTTTTTCGCGTTGGGTTAAAGTTTCTTCTTTGTCGGTGCGCTCAAAACCCGAGCGCGATTTTTTGATATAGCTTTTTAAAATGTTGGACGAAATTAGTTTGCCTAAATACTCTTCGCCCTGCGCAATGGTGTTTATGGCTTCCAGAAGTTCTTTGCGTGAGGTATCTTTGGGCAAATAGCCTTTGGCACCGTTTATCATAGCACTCACCACAAAATCTTCGTTTTTGTGCATCGACAGTATCAAGATATTTAC
Organism: Bacteroidota bacterium; assembly: GCA_037128515.1. Lineage (GTDB taxonomy): Bacteria > Bacteroidota > Bacteroidia > Bacteroidales > CAIWKO01 > CAIWKO01. The sequence goes on from JBAXWF010000045.1 coordinate 19,220, forward strand.
TTCGGGGTATTGCTCGGTGATGATTTTTGCCAGTTCAATGCCCGAGGTTTTGGGCATGGTGATATCCAAAACCAAGACTTGGGGTTTGTGCACTTTTAGCAAACTGAGCAACTCTTCGCCATGGGAGGCTTGGGCTATAACTTCCAGGTTTTCTTCGTCGGATAGCAAGGACTTGATGCCGTCGCGAAATATTTGATGGTCGTCGGCCAGAATTATGGTTATTTTTTTCATTTTGATTAAACTTTGCAACAAATTTACGTTAAATCATGCTTACGGCATCACCGGCACTTTTATTTGTAGGGTGGTGCCCTGTTGTGGTATGGATGTTAGTTGAAATGTTCCGCCCAGGATTTCGGCTCGCTCGCGCATGTTGTAAATGCCGTTGCCGGTTTTGCGCAGGCGATTGGCATCAAAACCCACGCCGTTATCTTTAATTTGGAGTTCCACGGTTTGGTTTTCGAAACGAAAGGTAATTTCAACCTCGGAGGCTTCGGCGTGTTTTATAATATTGTTCAAAGCTTCCTGAATGATACGGTAGAGATATATTTTGAGGGTGTCGTCGCATTTTTCGGGAATAGCGTTGTAGCTAAACCTGATGCTGATATCTTTGGCCAAACGCACATCTTCGCAAAGGTTTTCGATGGCGCTCACCAATCCGAATTGAGTTAACACCGGCGGCATGAGGTTTTCAGACATGTTGACCACTTCTTTTGATACGGCTATCAGCAGGTTTTTTGCATCGTCTATAATCGTCATTTTTAAATCGGCGGCAGCATTTTCGGCGCGTTCTAGTTTCATTTTAACGGCCAGTATGCGTTGCCCCAACCCATCGTGGAGTTCGCGCGATAGGCGCTGTCGCTCCTGCTCCTGCCCATCGATAACGGAGGTGATGCGCTTTGATTTCTCTATCTGAATTTCTTCGGTTTGCATTTTTATTTTGGTTGCCATGGTGTTGAATGCGCGGGTTAGGTCGCCAATTTCGTCGGTGGAGGTGTTTTGCAGATGGGTATCGTAATCGCCTTGCGAAATGGATTCGGCTGCCAGGCGTAGTTTGAGTATTGGCGAGGATACGCGGCGGGAAATGATGTAAACGATTCCAAAAATGATGAGCGAAATGATTAAACTGAGTATGATGATGCTGTTGCGCAGGGTGTAAATGGGTATCATGGCTTCTTGCAAATCAATTTCCACGAGGATGGCCCAGTTGAGTCCGGGGATGTTTATTTTGCCAAAGGAGCCCAACACGGTGATGTTGCGATAATCTTTGTACTGCCCGGTGCCGGTTTGGTTTTTGAATGCGTTTTGCACTGCCACGGTTTTTACTTCGGTAGTGTTGATGGAGTTGCTTTTAAAACGGGAGGAGGTTTTCATTTTTAAATCAGCGCCCACCACATAGGCTTCGCCGGTTTTGCCGAGCCCATTCAGCACGTTGGTGTTGTACATTATGGAGTTGATGGAGCTCATGTCGATTTCGAGCAAAAAAACAGCTTCGGGCAAACCGCTGCTGCCAGTTTTTATGGGGCTGCCGATATATATTGTTTTGTGTGCAAAATCTTCGGCTATGGTGGCATGTTCGTATTTTGCTACTTGGGCAAACATGGGGTTTAGGTGGCAGGCCGAGGTGTCTGCCAGGCTTAGGGCTTCTGGGGTTATGGGTGCGGTTAGCTGTAGGGTGAAACATTGGGTGGTGGTTTTCACACTAAGGTTTTTGTAGTTGAGGTTTTCGCCAAAGTGTTTTCTAATTTTTTCGGTATATTCGTTTAAAATATGGGCTTTTTGTTGCGATTCCAGGGTGGTTTCTTCAGGGTTTTGTATGATTTGTGCCCAGTTTTCGGAACGGCTGATTTGGTTTACCTCGTCTAAGCGTTCGATAAAATAGTTTTCGATGTTGCGTTCTTTTTCGAATTTTACGGAGTTCAACTGATCGAAGGTGCGGGAAATGAGGGCGTTTTTGGAAGTGTAGTAGGAATAAACGCTAAGCACAACGATGGTGATGAGGCTGAGGGAGAAATAATAGCCGAATAGTTTTTGGGTTAGAGAGGTTTTGTTCATGGAGTGGGTGTGGTGCGGTTTTTTTGAAACAAAAATTAAAATTAGTTATTTTTTTTTAGTTTGCATGTTTTTAGTTTTTTGATTCGGGTGGTGAACATAGGGTTGGTCATGCCTAAATAACCTATTTGCCCGCTGACTGCGCTTTCATTATTGTAAAGAGTCGTCTGTGGAATACTATTTTGGCTTATGGCTAACTATTTTCATGCTAAAAAGCTGATAACCTTTGGCAAAAACTTATTTTAACTTTTTATTAGAATTTATTTTAAGAAAATGTTTTTTTAATGAATAATCGTTTGTTTTTAGCCTCTGAAAATAGTTAAGATGTATCCTACCTTTCAATAATTAATTGGTATGCATGTGGAAACCTTTTTTTTCGCAAAACACTCCCTTGCCTTTTACAGGCAAAACCCCTGTAGCAGCCCTTCTTTTTTCATCAGCATTTTATTCGCCGCCGTTTTCTTTGGTTGCTAATTTCCTTGATTCGGAAAATAACACCTACCATTCAAACATCGCTTCACTATATCAAGAAAGTACTCAACTTTCTCAAGAAAGTACTGAACTTTCCAGATATAAAAACCGGCTATTTATGAATAAAACAGTCAGTTATGATAATAAACCCTTAAAATTCGTTTCAACAAGCCTAAAAAACCAATTAACCAAAGCCTCACTATTTTTTAATTACAATTTGAAAAAGTATGCCCATGTCCATTCCAACATCAAAATTAGGTCGTAATTCATGTTTTATGACTGAAAAAGCAAATAGCCTAGATTAATTTTAAGAAAGATAAAACGATATTGAAATTTTAAGATTCGTTTGTAAAAATTTACGATTATCTTTGCCATACTATTTAAAAACATTCGTATGGAAGAACTATTGGATATTTTAAAGTATATTTTGCCTTCGGGTGTGGTTTTTGCCACGGCCTATTTTCTTTTTCGGCAATATTTGGACAGCGACAACCGTAAAAAGCTTCTGGAGCTAAAAATGAACAATCAGGGATTAATAGCCCCCATTCGCTTGCAGGCTTACGAAAGGGTGATTTTGTTTCTCGAACGCGTATCGCCAGGTAGTTTGGTGCTTCGAGTTAGTGCACCCGGAATGAGTGCCTTTCAGTTTCAAACGGCTTTAATCGAAAACATTCGCGAAGAGTTTGAACATAACCTATCGCAACAAATTTATCTCACCTCCACTTCGTGGGAACTTGCCCGCAATGCCAAAGAAGAAATGATAAAACTGGTGAATATTGCCGCATCCAAATTAAATGATTCGGCCAATGCTACCGATTTAGGCTCGGTAATTTTCGAACTATCGATGCAGAAAGAAAAACTTCCGGTACAGGCTGCCATTGCGTATATAAAGAGTGAAGTTCGTCAGTATTTCTGATAACTTTGATTATTTTAGTGATGCATACCCACCAAACTTCTTTTTTTTAAGAATCGTTTGCCGAAGCCTTTTCTGTTTATCGATGACGATTTAAACCGAACCACACCCACACTTTTCTTGTCTTTAGCTTTTTTGGCTTTGGCTTTAATCAACTTATCCACAACCAAAGGCGAATCGACCGTAACAATCATGGCATTAGAAACCATAGTCATTATCCCCGATTCTTTATGGTTGGTGGTCATTTCAACAGTAATTTCATCGCCATCTTGCAGCTTGCGGGCAAAAAACAGGCTGGAGTTTCCGCCTGCATTTTTTCCATTCACTTTCCATTGGTAATAGGGATTACTACCTGCGTTTTGTGGGTAGGCTGCAAACGTTACCGATTTTCCTTTGTCGATGTTGGTTGGGCTAAGAGCTTCAATTTTAACCGAGGGTTCCAAAGGCGCAATCACTGTCATGGTAATTTGGTTCGAAACCAGCGAGGCCGACAAAGCACATGCGTCGTCGTACGTAATGGTTAAGGTAACCACATCTTCATCGTTTAAACTATCGCTGCTGAAGGTTTGCAAGCTTCCAGCATCCACCTCATTCACCTGCCAGGTGTATTTGGCTATAGTGCTTTTGCTCATGTCGGTTTCATAGCGAAAAGTAACCGAAGTCCCTTTTTTAATCACGCTCGACGGAAATGCTTTGATTCCTAAAGTTGCCGTAATAGGTACATTTATTTTAATGTTGTTGCCGTTATCGCTGCCAACCACATTGGGTGTGGAACTGACAACACGCACGCGATAGTTGGCCGAGGATTCAATTTGGCAAGGAATCGTAGCCGCAATAGTATCGGTAGTTGATGCGGTTTTTAGTTCGCCAATGTTTTGTGGGTGTGTAAAATTTCCCGATGCATCCGATAGTTGAGCAATAAAAGTATTATCAGGCGAATAAATGCCTGTGGCAGTGAACGGAATTTGCATGGTGTTGCAAGCACAAAACGTATTTTGGGCAAGCACTCCGGTTTTTATAGTGTTGTTGCCCGATGTAATGGTAAAATTGTCGGCCTGAGCCCATTTCATTATATCGTATTCGCCGGCCAATTGCACGGTGATATATTTTGCTTTAAGGGGAGCCACAAAACTAAAGCTGCGTTGAGTCCAAATGCCAACCACAGGCATTTCGGCGGTATAAACTGCCGTGCCAAAAGTATCTTTGGCCATTGAAACACCAATTTGGAAAGGTTGAGGTGCAAAACTTGCGCAGGCTTTATCCCAAAATGTGATGGTGTAATTTTTGCCAACCACCAACTCCCACGAAAGTTCCATCGAAATGGCGTCGGTGCCTCCTCCAGTGAAAGCCACAAACCACGAACCGTTCTGGGCGGCTCCGCTGTATGTGGCGGAATTAATAATATCCATATCGCCATAGGTGCCGTAGGCAAATGTATTTGTCATCAAGCCATTGAAAGCGACATTCGAAAGATTTATTTGGTCGGTGCCAAAGCTCGACGAGGTTTTTTCGAAATCCCCGTTCAATAAAGTTTGGGCTTGTGCTAAAGGGATGAATCCAACAATGCTTGTAGCAACAGCGAGGCATATAAGTAATTTTTTCATGGTCGGCTTGTTATAAATTTATCTTTTGAACGCTATTCGGCATTGCTTCAATTTTGCAATTTTGATTCCGAATTTGTTTACTAGATAAAATAAAACCGAAATTTCATAAAACGTAGCAACAATTTTTTATTATCCAACAAAAAATTGTTCGCTACCGGTGCCGGGCGTAAAACAAATGCGCTATTACAATCCTAATTTGGTTTTGATATGGGCTGGTATGGCATCTTTGTTTACCAAAATAGCAATGGTTTTCAAACGAACATAGTTGTCCGACAAAAACCAAAAGCCTTTGTTGCCTTTTTTATCGCCCCACGAATTTTTGGTAAGATAATAGCTTACATCGTCGTCACCTTTGGCAAGCCCACACAAATGCATCAGGTGGTCGTCGGTAACTGTAAAGTCCTCGAAAGCTTTCTGACGTTCGGTTTCGCTAATTTTTGTTTTTTCGTTGTCCAACTTTGCCACACCACCATTGTGCACAAAACTCACATCATCGCTCACATCGCCATCCCAACAAACGGTGTAGCCATTGTTAAGCGAGTTTTCAATCACCGCCATCAACTCATCAATCGGCAGATTGTAGTAGGGGGCAAACATCCAATTGTCGGGAACTTCTAACACATACGGTTTGTACCAAGGGTGATAGGCGTAGGACGTAATTTCTATATAGTTATCGGGATTAAAACCCAGCATGTCAGCAAAACCTTGTGGGGTGTAGTTTTTTCCTTTGTAATCAAAGGTTTCAGGCATTTTGCCCATATACACATCCATGGTGCTATCTATAGCGGTTTTCCATTTTTCGCTCACCTGTTGGGGCAGTTGTTTTACATACGATTTCATAATATGGCCCAACACATTATCCATTTCCATCAAATTGTAGTTTTTGCTATCTAGCAGGCCGTTGTAGGCATCATTAGGCATGGCGCCATATTGTTTAAACAAATTCAATATATCGTGTGCTTGTCCGCCCGGTCCAAAATTGCTGTTGCCCTGAAAATGATAATAGTTATAGGCTTTGATGGGATAGGCTTTGCGTATGTAATACATCACCGAAAGGTTGTATTCGCCTTTGCCCATGCGCAACAGCTCGCTTTCCACAAACGAAACCGTGGCAAAACTCCAGCACGTGCTCGACATGGCCTGATTTTTTACCGCCGTGGTTTTTAGCTCTTTTGTAATCGCTATGTTCGGCTTTTGCCCAAACACCGCCAAGCTGAAGAGTAGTGCTAACAGTAAGAATGCTTGTTTTTTCATGGCATAGATAGTAAGTTAATGCAAAATTAATTATTTTTTTATTAATAACACCATCACTTTATGCTTAAGCAGAAGGTTTTTTGGTCTTATTGCGTATTTTTGTATCGCATTTAAACCATGATTGAAAAAGAAAACATAGCAGCAGAGCTGAAGTTTCGCACATCGCGAAGTTCGGGCAAAGGCGGGCAAAACGTAAACAAAGTGGCTTCCAAAGTGGAGTTGATTTTTGATGTGATGAGCTCGGCTTGGCTCACCGATGACGAAAAAAATAGGATTTGTGCAAAAGCAACTGCCTTTATACCTGCCGATGGGGCTATTCATATTGTTTGCCAAGAAGACCGCTCGCAATATATGAACAAAAAAACGGCTACAGAAAAACTGATTGCATTGTTAGAAAAATGTTTGAAACCCACAAAGAAACGGATTAAAACGCAATTGCCAGCACAAGTAAACGAAAAACGCATGGCTGATAAAAAACAAAAATCGGAGCTAAAACAAACCCGACGACGAATTGAAGGAGCGGAGTGAGGCGTTTTACAATTGTGAAGTCGGGCATGAACAAGCCTACTACCTAAAAACTACCAGACTCCCCTCAGCACCTTTGCCGTTTTAAATTTTTTGGTTTCTTCATTCATTTTTCAAAGGTATCTTTTCGGGAACCAAGAGAATAAAATAAAATGCAACCAATAGCACCGCCACTGCCGAAATCATCATCGTGGTAGCCGAGCCCCACAAAAACCAAACCAGGCCAGCCAGCGAACTCGCAATCATAATAAACACACTGTTGAAAGCCGTGTAGGTGCCAATGGCAGTGGCTGTTTCGCTTCGTGCCGATATATTTGTTATCCATGCCTTGCCAATGCTTTCTGAGCATGCAGCATACATACCATATAAGAATAGCAATCCGAAAAAATAATAGAAATTTTTATTAAAAGCAAAGCCTGCATACACAATGGCAAATAACACAAATCCTACCACCAGCATAGTCTTCAATCCGATTTTGTCGGCCAAAGCACCCACAGGGTAAGCAAAAATGGCATAAATGGCATTGTAAAAAACGTAGGCCAAAATCAAATGCAAATCGCTCACACCCGCTTGTTTCATTACCAAAAGCAAAAACACATCCGAACTATTAAACAATGTAAAAATCAACAAACCCGAAACCAAACGTTTGTATTCAAAAGGGGCTGTACGCACAAATTTCAAGAAAGAAAAAACCCCCGGCTTCGCTTTTGGCAACAATTCGGGGCTGCGTTTTTGTTCTTTTAAGAAAAAAGTGAGCAAAATACTAACAATGCCAGGAAAAATAGCCAACACAAATAGCAATTTATATTGCCCTGGATAATAATACAACAGAATCAATGCCGCAACAGGTCCCAAAAAAGCACCAATCGTATCAAAAGCCCTATGAAACCCAAACACTTTACCCTTGTGATTTTTGGTGGTTTGATCCGACAAGTATGCATCGCGTGCGCTGCTGCGAATACCTTTGCCTAACCTATCCGATGTTCGTGCAAAAAATATCCATAAAGGGTAAGCAAATGCGGCCATCATGGGTTTGGAAAGCGCACTTAAAAAATATCCAAAACGAATAAACGGCACCCGTTTGCCACTTTTATCCGATAATTGTCCGAAATATCCTTTGCTCAATCCCGCAGTGGCTTCGGCTGCCCCTTCCAATATGCCGATTAAAACAATAGAGAAACCAATACTCTTTAAAAACAAAGGCATTACCGGATACAGCATTTCGCTCGAAACATCCGTAAACAAGCTAACCAGCGATAAAACCCAAATAGACTTCGTAATAATCTTCTTCTTCATGCATACAAAAATACTGAAATTTGAATGCAGAAGCAGTATAGTGATATTAAATTTTTGGAGAAGAGAAAGAATAAAAATTTATAGCGTCACTATTTTTTCAACTGCCAACATGCGCCTATCGAATACATGTTTTTCGCTGTTAGCAAGATGAAGAATGTCTCTGCGACTATTATAACTTTCAACGGTTTCGGTTTATTCGTTGCGGCTTTTAGTAATTTCGATTACACCCGGCACAGGCGGTTCAAGAACTATATTTAATAGCGTACACATGGAAGCAATAAATGAATAGAATATTCACAGCTACGAAAATAAAAATTATGTAACATCATAAAATTACAGTGTGTATGAATATAATTTATTCGAAATAAAAATTTACAGTAGTAATTACACTAAACACTTAAATTCATTAATTTCGCAACAAAAATAATTTAGGTTTACTTTAAAAAATACCACTATGAACAAAGTACTGATACTCGGCGCCGGAATGGTTGCCAATCCGATAATCAAACATTTACTTTCCAAACAAATAGAACTAACTGTTGCCGCATTAAATTTTGATGAAGCAAAAAAAATGGTGGGCGACGCACCCAACGGTAAAGCCATACATTGGACCACCGATGATGAGGCCATGCTCCAAACCCTGGTTGCAGAAAACGATGTAGTGGTGAGTTTGTTACCCTATGCATTTCATGTTATGGTGGCAAAATGTTGTGTGAAAAATAAAAAGAACATGGTTACTACTTCTTATGTAAAGCCCGAAATGCGCGATTTAGATCAACCTGCAAAAGATGCCGGTGTTATTATTTTAAATGAAATAGGTCTCGACCCCGGTATCGACCACATGTCGGCCATGCGCATTATCGATAAGATACATGAAAAGGGTGGCAAAGTAGATGAGTTTTATTCGCTTTGTGGTGCTTTGCCTGCCCCCCAATCGTGCGACAATCCGTTTAATTATAAATTTTCGTGGAGCCCAAAAGGGGTGGTGCTAGCCGGAAATAACGATGCCATGTATTTAAAAGATGGCAACACGGTTGAACTTCCCACAGCCAATCTCTTCAAAAATCCTATGAATCTATTTTTTCCAGGCGTAGGAAGTTTAGATATTTATCCCAACCGCGATTCCTTATCCTATATTGATATATACGGAATACCCGAAACAAAAACTATGTATCGGGGCACTTTCCGTTTCAAGGGCTGGTGCGAAACACTTGATATTTTAAAAGCATTGAAATGTACCTTACCCGAAAAATATGATTTCACAGGTAAGAGTTTTTCAGGAGCTCTTGCAATGGTCAATGGCATGAATGATGAGACAGATAGTAAGAAAAAAGTGGCCGTTTTATTACACCTAGATGAAAACAACTATGCTTTGAATGCAATTGAATGGCTGGGGTTATTCAGCAATGCACCCATGAACCGCCAGGTGGATAGCATGTATGAAATCACTTCCGATTTGATGATTGAAAAAATGATGATAACCGAACAAGATCGCGATATGGTTGCCATGATGCATATTTTTAAAGCATCCTATCCTGATGGAACTTCAGAAGTTATTAAATCGCGTATGTTGGATTATGGTTCATTAAAAACCGATACGGCTATTGCACGCACAGTTGCTTTGCCTGCCGCTATTGCCGTTGAAATGATACTTCGTGGCGAAATCAAAGTAAAAGGGGTTCACATTCCTGTTATTGCCGATATTTACAATCCTGTTCTCGATAATCTCGAAAAACTCGAAATTAGAATGATTGAAGAATATGGTTTACCATTATCAGAGAAACTCTAATGGAGCTGCTGCTGGTAAAATGAAACTTGGAAAATGGATGGAGGTTTTGGCTGGACTTTTGGTGGAACTATAGGAGCCACGTTGTGGTGCTTTGCACTCGGCATCGGTACTTGATTCGATGATGATTACAACATCGCGAATAAATGCCCCAAACATGCAAGGCGATTTTAGGCCATTTTATTAAAAACTCGTCTTAAAACCAAGGTTGTGCAACGGACACCAAAGTTACCATCAGTTACTTTATCTTCAGAGATTTTGCAATATTCTTGAATTGTTTCATTAATTCGTCCTGTCTGTCGTATGCAGAAGCGCAAAATAAAATTGTTGCCTTGTCATCACCAAGTACAATCTGGTAAACTTTTGAAGATTTCCCCTTATATATACCAGAAAATGTGATTTCATATGCACTTGCTCCATTAATAATTATTTCTTGTTGGTTGAAAGATGGAATTGTTAACCCAAATTTTTCGTACTCCTGAATCATTGATAGAGCATATTCTTTTCTTTCCTGAGTATTTTTCATTGAAGGTAAAGTAGATACGATGATTTGGTTTTCAAATGGATTATTAACAGGGTCTCCAAGACCATTTATTGTATAATAAAAATTTTGAGATGCATGACAATTAAACTTGAAATTAGATTTTGAAACATCAATAGTAAAATTAACAAGTGCAGAGTAGTCAGGTTTTACTGTTTTGTCAAGATAAGTAGATAATAATGCAGAAAGTATTTCCTTTCTCGCTAATTCATTATTGGCTGGCATTTCGCAAGAAACTAATACGATAAAATCATTGTCACCAAATACTAACACCATTTGGTCTAAATTTGGCTTATTGTCAGCACCATATACAAGAAACGCATCATAATCTCCCAATTTAAATTCTTTTTGATAGTATGACTTAAGACCTTTGGTCTTCGTTTCTTCAAAACTTTTTTGAATGCTTGCCTTTTGCTTTAAATAACTTATTGTTGGGAATTCAGCAGCTTGGATATAAGTGTCATTGTCCTTCTGAAACCTAATTAACGAAGATATTAAAATATAACCTTTAGGATTTAAAATAAATACTCTTGTCCCAGGAAACTGCAGATATTTGCTACTTTTTTTGATAACGATTTTGTCTGGAATATTAAGGTTTTCCTTTTCTGATTGTCCTAAAACAAAACTTGGTAAAGTAAAAACAAATCCTAAGATGAGTACTATTATTTTCATTCTACATTTTATTATTGATGGTAACGGTTCGGCTGTTGCTTTCGGGGGCATTGGAGTTAATTGTCTTTAATTTACAAACTGTCTGCCACTGAAAGCAACAGCCTGTTACCAGTTGTGCTTATTCTTTTGTTATTTTTCTTGTTACAATATAATCTCCAACCTTTATTGTCAGTACATAAATTCCATTTGCAATATTAGTCAGGTCAATCTGTCCTTTGTTTGAAATTTTTTTGTTTTCAATCTTTTGTCCACATAGATTTGTCAGAGCGATTTCTATTGGTAAATTATTTTTCTCATTCAGTTCTATATTCAAAAGATTAGTAGTTGGATTAGGATAAACGTTAGTTAGAATTGAATTTGCAAATTCGCTAATTCCATCTCCTCCGTTCATTGTTTTAATGATAGCACCATTCATTCCAACAGCGTAACCAATATCTTTAGTTACAAAATAACAATCGAATAATGGTTGCGAAGTGCTTGTATTTTGACTATTCCAATTAATGCCTCCGTCCTGTGTACGAAGCATGATACTTGACCCAGAATATCCACCAGCTACATAACCAATATTTGATGTTGGAAATTTTAACGAATACAAACCGTCAAATGGGGCTGTATAAATTACCGTCCAAGTATTGCCAGCATCTGTGGATTTTAAAATATTCCTATCAATAGCCCCCGTGCTGCAAACGTAACCAGTATCAATTCCAGTAAAGACAACCGAGCCATATTCTGCAAATGTATTTGGATGCTTGTCTGTCCAGTTAGAGCCACCATCGGTTGTTTTAATTATTGCATCTGTTTGACCAAGTCCAACAACAAAACCAGTGTCAGGGTTATTAAAAAAAACAGATACCAATCCATTATGTGAAATGCTCAAATTTGTCCAATTTGTTCCTCCATTTGTTGTTTTAAAAATAGCCCCAAGCTGTCCCGCAACAAAGCCAATGTCAGTAGAAACAAAAAATACTTGACGTAAATCGTAAGAGCCTGTTGAAATATCGAACCATGTCAATCCACTGTTTGTTGTTTTTAATACTTTACCATTATCCCCTGCAATGTAACCGATTTGGTCATTTGCAAAAAAAACAGAGTAGAGATGTTCAGTTGTGTTGGAATTTATTTCCGTCCAGTTTGCACCTCCATTTAATGTTCGAAGTATTGTACCATTATATCCAACAACAATACCTGTGTCTTTATTAATGAAAGAGACACCTCTAAGCCATTCTGAAGTTCCTGAATTCAATGTTGTCCACTGTGAGAAAGTTGTTAAACTTAAATTTAGAAAAATAATGAATAATAAATGTTTCTTCATTGGTAGCATTTTTTTTAGCATTACTGGTAACTACTTCTTGCTTCACCTTTGTGGTGGTTTATTTCACTATTTTGTCGGCTTG
>JBAXWF010000046.1:0-31184 GCA_037128515.1 Bacteroidota bacterium
CTCAACTTTCTCAGGAAAGTGCTCAACTTTCTCAGGAAAGTGCTCAACTTTCTCAAGAAAGTGCTGAACTTTCTCAAGAAAGTTCAGAACTTTCCAGATATAAAAACCGGCTATTTATGAATAAAACAGTTAGTTATGATAATAAACCCTTAAAATTCGTTTCAACAACCATAAAAAACCAAGTAACCAAAGCCACACTATTTATTAATTAAAATCTGAAAAATTATGCCAACATCTATTCCAACTTCAAAATTAGGTCGTAATTCATATTTTATGACCGTAGTAGCTTATCTTGTAACCAACAAAGTTCGCCTGGGCGTATCAGCCGCTAGGCTTTTGGCTTTGCAGAATCTGTATGGCGAAGTTGCCACGCCGGGCACCTATTTGGCTCTCTGGCTTCTTTATGCCAACAAAGCTTCGTCGCGCACCGTTGATGTGATTGCCGATTTGAACGAAATCGAATCAAGGATTATTGCGCTGTTGCTCGAAATTTATAACGACATCCCCGATTCGGTTTGGACCAACGCCGACCGCAATGCCATGAAACGCAAAGCCGGTTTGCCTCACTTACATACAAAACCGGAAGCTCCGCTTACGGCACAATGTATTTTAACAATTAACGGCTTTCCAAACGGACTTTTCAACATCACAGCCCGCGATGCCGAAGATAGCAAACGCAGCAGTTTGCCCGAAGGCGCGGATGCATTGGAAATTCGTTATGCCTATATCGAAAGTCCAGTTCGCAAACCCACCACACCCGATTTGGCTGGTAAAGTGCGTGTAGCATGCATGGGACCAGACGATAATACCACCAGTGTATTTATTTTTAAAGCCAGAGGCGAACTTCAAACAGATGCTAATTTGGCCGGTTTCCAAATTGTGATATTTGGCCGTTGGATTAATACCAAATACCCCAAACTGGCAGGCAAATGGAGCGTTCGCTACACACTGATGATAACATTAGCCTAAAAATAATTTCGCAAGGGCTTGGCATAGTTGCTGCAGCCCTTGCTTTTTTCATAAAGCCGGAGACCAGAGACCGGGGGAAAAATGGGGAAAAATAGAATTCTAAATTAAAACAGTATGAAAAAAAATATAGTATTGATTGCATCAGCAGCAGTAGCAATTTCATTAAGCAGTTGCAAAAAATGTGTTACATGTACAGAAGCAAACAGTGGCTAATCAACTGATTATTTCGGAACAACCCCCGATGTTAACCAATTCGAAACAGAATTAAAAAGCGAGGGTGCCCAAGTTGGCCAAAGTTGGACGTGCCGAGCTAAATAAAATAATTTAATAAAGCCAGAGACCAGAGACAGGAAAAAAAACGTAAATAAATTTAAAAATGAAATCGTATGAAAAAAATGAAACTATTCGTGTTCTTATTAATTACGCTGGGATTTCTTTCAAATGCTTATGCCCAGAAAGATAATAAAGAAATTAAATGCAAAGGCTTAACAGAGAAAAAAGACGAATTTACAGGTCAGATCACAAAATCGAACTCAACTACCTTGTGTTTCGGCGCTATGGTTATTGGTTTTAGAACTTCCGGCGATAAGTATATAGTCGATTTTTATATTAAAATTAATGGAAAAAAGGATGGAAGTCTGATGATTGGCGAACCACTACTTCTTAAGCTTGAAAATGGTGAAGTAGTTACGTTCAAATCTTCGAAAGAAGTCGCTCCGACAGGCAATGTCAGCAGCAGTAGTTCCACAACGTATATAGTTACCACTTATGTAACAGAATATGCATGTACCAAAGACGATCTGGTTAAAATTGGAAATTCTATGCCAACAAATTTGAAAGTGACAGTAAGCGGCGAAGAATATCCTTACAAGGTTGGGAAAATGGAAGGCGGAATAATTTTAAAAAACGCTTACTGTATTACTCAATAAATTCAAAATGTGCAGACCCGTTCGGCGGCAGTCTATAGCCTCATTCGTTATATAAAATGAGGCACGACCTCCCCTTTCCTAAAACCCTCGTAGGTTTGCAGAATCATTTAAAAAAGGTTAATTTTGATAAACTAAAAGTAAGCGAGGTGAGAGCAGTACTAAAAGCCTAAGCAAGCTTTACGCTATTTTAAGTCGGAAAAACAACGCATGAACCGGTATAAAATAGGAGTAAGCAGATTGCATTTGAAGCCGACCTTGCCCATTTCTAATGAATCGCAAAAAAACAAAACGGGCGGGAACAAGGTAAAATATTTTGCTTCAAGATGCATTCGGGTTGATTAAATTCTTATTTTTGAAAATAAAATAAAAAGAATGACCACAACCCACAATGCAAAATCGCAGCCCAAACATCCGTTTGGCAAAAAAGTGAACTTACTATTTGTTTTAGTATTATCGCTCATCAGCCATCAAAATTACGCTCAAACAGCCTCGGCTTTAAATTTCGACGGAGCAAACGACAATGTGAGTTTGGGAACAAGCTTAGGAAATTTCGGAACATCCAATTTTACCATCGAAACAGGGTTTAAGACCACCGGCACCAGCGATAAGGCAATAATAGGAAAACGTACGGCTTGTTCAAACGGAAATTTTTGGAACATCCGCATTATTAGCGGACTCATTTATTTTGAAATAATGAACGGGACAACCAACAGCAGTATATCCAGCCCGGCAGGAACTTTATATAACGATGGCAATTGGCATCATGTGGCCGCAACACGTTCAGGCATTATACTCCGGCTTTATGTTGATGGTGTTTTGGTGGTACAAGGCAGCAGCGGAACAGTGTATAACCTCACCAATAGTGCAGCACTAACCATCGGAAGCGGTCCTTGCGGCAATTTTGCCGGCACCATAGATGAAACACGCATTTGGAATATTGCTCGTTATGCATTTGAGATACAATCTGCATATAATTGCGAAATAGCAAATGCAACTGCCGGATTGCTAGCCAATTTTCATTACAATCAAGGTATTGCCGGCGGAAACAACAGTGCCGTAACCACCTTGACAGATGCCAGCGGAAATAACAATAATGGAACAGTATTAAACTTTGCATTAACCGGTGCCACTTCCAATTGGGTTTCGCCCGGTGCGGTTACTTCGGATGTTGCCTGCGCACCCATTGCAGCACAACAGTTTCAGCTTAACGGAAGCGGTGGACAAGACTGGCTGAGTGAAAACTGCTACCAACTAACCAATAATACACAATCCATATTCGGCTCAATATGGTATAGAAAAAAAGCCGACCTCACACAGGATTTTGATATGAGTGCCAATCTTAATTTTGGCACCAACAATAGCCCCGGAGCAGATGGGATGACATTTGCCTTTCAAAATGTGTGTACCAGTGCCGGAATAGCGGGTTGTGGATTGGGAATTGGCAGCGTTGCCCCCTCCCTGATTGTTGAATTTGATAATTATCAAAACCTTGCCAGTTCAGGTTGCAATTACAACGACCCAACCTATGACCATATAGCTATCGAAAAAAATGGTGATTTGAATCATTCAAGCACAAATGCTTTGGTAGCACCCGTGCAGATTGACCCCGGCAATGTGAATGTGGAAACAGGTTCAGATTATCTGGTTCGTGTGCTATGGACCCATGCCGATTCTACACTAAAGGTATATGTAAACGGAACATTGAGAGTAAGCTATACCGGAAATATCGTATCGCAGCTATTTGGTGGCAGCCCATATGTTTATTGGGGATTTACGGCTGCCACAGGCGGAGAATATAATATACAGAAGGTTTGTATAGTAAACCTCCCCTCCAATGAAGTAAGTTTGTCGTCAAGCGTTTCAATTTGTCAGGGAAGTAGTTATCAGGCAAACATTCCGGGTGCCGTAACGTATAGCTGGACTCCAGTCACTAATATCAGCAATCCAACCATCGCCAATCCGATATTAAGCCCAAGCGAAACCACAACCTATCATGTTTCCTTGTCCGATGCCTGTAGCAATATTCAGACCGATTCAATTACAATAATTGTGAAACCGATTCCGGATGTTATTGCTACCGGAACGGCAACAATATGCTCTGGAGCCGCTACCGGACTATATGCTGGGGGAGCCACCACCTACTCGTGGAGTCCGGCCTCAGGCCTGGATAATCCATCAATTGTTAACCCAACAGCCAGCCCACTGTCAACCACAATCTATACTGTTCTAGGAACAACTAACGGATGTTCAGCCACCGACACGCTTACAATTCATGTTATTAACATTGCCACTATCACCACAGGCACGGATACAATCTGCAATGGAACATCAACTCCATTAGGCGCATCGGGAGCAACCACCTATTCGTGGTTACCTGCAGAAACCCTGAACGATGCTTCATTAGCTAACCCCATAGCAACACCATCAGCAACCACCACCTATACAGTTTCTGGAACAACCGGGGCCTGTACAACCACAGCAACAGTTAAAGTTACGGTAAACCCGATACCTGTAGTTAACGTCAATTCACCCGACATTTGTTATGGAACAATGGCAACATTAACTGCAACTGTTAACCCTATAGGAGGCACCTATTCATGGACATCGGGCGGTTTGGCAGCCACCGAAACTATGAGCCCATCAACAACAACAAACGACACCCTAACTTATATTATAGCAGGATGCGTAAACACAGCAATAAGTACAATAACTGTAAATCCTGTACCCACTGCAATTGCAGGAACAAATACAACAATATGCTACGGTAGTTCCGTGCCGCTTACTTCGTCAGGAGGTATTGACTACAGTTGGAGCCCCACAACCGGACTGAGTGCAAGCAACATTGCCAATCCCTTAGCTACCCCAACTGTAACCACCACCTATACAGTTTCTGTTGAAAATAATTTTTTATGTACATCATCAGCAACAGTTCTGATTACTGTTGATTTATGTACTATTATTGCCGGCCCAATCGAGAATACTTTCATACGTTTATTTCCAAATCCGGTCACTGCATCATTAACAATCTCTTTCGAATCAGCATCTGATGAAAGTGTTCAATTGCTGTTATACGATATTTCAGGAAAAGAAATGTTTTCGCATCTGTTTTATATAAAACAAGGCATTAATACCGAAACCATAGATTTATCGACCTACGCAAACGGAATGTATTTCCTGAAAATAAATACCGCCACCAGTTATAATATGCATAAAGTGGTTATACAACATTGATTGTTGAACAAAACAGTTAAAAAGTTTGATTTAGCGAGTGCGTAAAAATAGTATCCGGGCTATTTAAAAAGAACCTTTCCTCCTACAACAAATTCGAAGCATTCAGTGCATAAATTTCGATTTGTAAGTGTGGTTTCCTCGCCAAGTGGAGGCTGGCTGCCACGTAGCATTTTGTGGGTTATAAAAGTATTCATTTTCATAAGTGGCAAAAAACCTTCTTCGCGAAACTTCCACCCTCATAAACCAGTTATATTTGTTTTTTGAACAATAATCTAAAAAAAGGAAACTATTATTCAAACCCAATTCTTTGTTTCAACAGTAATATTCATTATTTTTGTACATAAATAACACCTTGGCGTATGAAACAAATCCAATTACAGCACCACACCCTTCACACCATCATCCTAATAATCCTCATGTTTACAAGCTTTGTAGCCCGTGCGCAGGATTGCGAATCATCCGTCACCATAGTGCTAAAAAACATCGACGGCGGCATTTATCAAGGTCAAAAAGTAACGCTCACACCCAAAGCGGGTGGTGTGGCAGTGGTTGCCACCAGCAACGCAAAAGGCGAAGCCGATTTTACACTGCCTTGCAACATCATTTATTCTATTACTGTTACCAACTTTGCCGGAAGTAAAGAAGTGCAGTCGCCCGAATTTGAAGGGGGACGCTCTATACGTACTCTGGCTTACGAGCCCGATATGCGCGAAAAAGAAAAACTATTTGCCATGACTACAGCCGAACAAGCCGAAGTGGACAAAACCGCTTTAACCCTGCCCGACACCCTGTTTATGAAAAGCACCATCATGGCACCACCCAAATTGTCGGAATATTTCTCGGCAGTATGCATTTACCTCAAAAACATTGATGGTATGCCTCTGGCAGGAGAAGCCTTTTTGATTATAGGACAAAAACGCAACAAAACCATTAAATGCACCACAGGCCCCGATGGCAAACTGTTTGTATACCTGCTCAAAGGCGACACCTACACTTTGAATTTTAAGTACAACAAAGGCTATTCATCAATTCAAACAGCCTATTCGGCAGGCAGCTCAAAAATGGAGTTAACCTTCACCTATTTGGGCACCAAAGAAATTGAACGCCGCAAAAAACTGGAAGCCGAACGCATAGCTGCCGAAGATAAACGTCGCAAAGAAGAAGAAGCTACATTTATTGCCAAATGCAAAAAGTTGGGCATTACGCCCGAAGAAGGCCGAAAACGCGATATCGATAGCTATTTGGATGCACTACAAAGCTATGCCGACACCGTTATTTCGGCAGTACTGGACCGCAACAATTGGCAAGACAAACTAATTGTGTGCGACCTAACCGGCAGCATGTCGCCCTACTACGCACAACTCACCGTGTGGTATCAGTTGCACTACAAAAAAGAAAAAAACCTGCAATTTGTTTTCTTTAACGATGGCGACAACAAAGCCGATTCGGATAAAAAAATAGGCGAAACAGGAGGTATTTATTATTCCCCATCCAAAGGAGTCGACAGCTTATCGCGATTTATTGCCAGAGTATCGTCGCGCGGCAGTGGCGGCGATTGTGCCGAAAACAACATAGAAGCACTGCTTAAAGGAACCAAAATGGCCACGCCTTTCAAAGAGCTGGTGATGATTGTTGATAACAATTCGCCCATCAAAGATATTTCGTTGCTCACCAAGTTCAAGGTGCCTGTGCATATAATTTTATGCGGTGTCATCGACTGGGTGCTAGCCGACTATTTGCTGGTGGCATGGAAAACAAAAGGAAGCGTGCATACCATTGAACAAGATATAACCAACATTGCCTCCATGATGGAAGGACAAGATGTGGTTATCAACGGAATTACTTACCGCATAATGGGTGGTGAGTTTGTGCGTATCACAAAAATGTAATAATTCTTTAGGGCACTATGGCGTAGGCAATCTAACCATGCAATAGCAATAAATCATAACAATTTTAGTTTACATTGTAAACGAATTGCATTAAACCCTATCTTTGCAAAAAAACCAACCCATGAAACCCATCGGACGCGAACTGGCGGTTATAGGCAAAAGTTATCTGCATGCATTAAACCTGATGTTGAACTCGCTCGATATTGAACGTAATTTTTATGCGCTGTTGCTGATTGAAAATGCCGAATGCAAAATCACCCAACAGCAATTGGCTTGTCAGCTCGAGATTGATAAAGTGAGCATGCTGCGCAGCATCGATTACCTTTCGGAAAATGGCTATGTGCAGCGCATTAAAAACAATTTGGATAAACGAACCTACAGTTTGGAGCTCACACCCAAAGCCCGAATGGCATTGCCCGAAATAAAGAAAGCCTACGATACGATGAACCAAATTGCATTAAAAGGACTTAGCAAACAACAAATTGCCGAATTATCGGCAAACATAAAAATCATAAAAACGAATTTAAACGAATATACTTCAAGCTTATGAAATACTTGCAATGGATAAATATCCTGATGGTGATGGCAGTTTTTGTATCGTGCAAAAACGCCAATAAAGATGCCAACGCCAACAAAAAAAATCAGCCTGTGCCTGTAGATATTATGATAGCTGCCAACGAAAATATTCCATCGAGTATCGAAGTGAACGGCACCGTGCTTTCGGAAGAAATGGTGGAGTTATATCCCGAAGTAAGCGGACGGCTTGTTTACCTCAACCTGCCCGATGGGGCCGAAGTAAAATCCGGAACCGTTTTGGCAAAAATAAACGATGCCGATTTGCAGGCACAACTTTCGCAGCAAAAAGTACAATTGGATTTGGCACAAAAAACCGAACAGCGTTTAAAAAAATTGCTTGCTATAAACGGTATCGATCAAGCAACTTACGATGCTGCCTTAAGCCAAGTGAATTTGATAGATGCCAATATTAAAGTTATTAATGCACAAATAGATAAAACTGTTATCAAAGCGGCATTTGCAGGTCGTTTGGGCTTACGTTTGGTGAGCGAAGGCGCTTATGTTAGCCCTTCCACCTTAATAGGAACCTTGCAACAAGCCGATAAAATTAAAATCGATTTCACCGTTCCAGAAATCTATAAAAACCTTATAACCATCGGAAAAATCGTTTCCATTCAATCGTCTTCTTCTTCCGAAAATGCCAGTGCTACCATTAGCGCCATTGAAACACAAATTAATACTACAACCCGCAACATTAAAGTCAGAGCCCGCCTAACCACAGGCATATTAACACCCGGTTCATTCGTAAAAGTATTGCTCAATAACAATGTAAAAGGCATTGTAGTGCCCACCAATGTTATTATCCCCGATGCTTTTTCCAATCAGGTGGTGATAATCAAAAAAGACAAAGCCGTATTTAAAAATGTTGAAACAGGCATACGCACACCCAATGTGGTGGAAATTACCCAAGGCATAGCTGTGGGCGATAGTATTTTGGTGAGTGGGGTATTGTTTGTAAGGCCGGGATCAAAAATCAAAATAAAGTCAGTAAAAAAGATTGACAAAATGTTGAATCCCGATAAATAAATTTTACTTTCCAACCGATAAAAAACAACCCCATTCATGAATATTTCCGAATTATCCATAAAAAAACCAGTACTGGCCACAGTAATGAATTTGTTTATCATTCTGTTTGGCGTTATTGGATATAGTTTTTTGGGCGTTAGAGAATATCCGGCCATCGACCCACCTATGATAACGGTGAGCACCAACTATACCGGTGCAAATGCCGACATTATTGAAAGTCAGATAACCGAACCCCTCGAAAAATCTATCAATGGCATACCCGGTATACGCACCATTTCGTCAACCAGCTCCATAGGTCGAAGCAATATTAATGTAGAGTTTAATATCAAGTCCGATTTGGAGTCGGCAGCCAACGATGTACGCGACAAAGTAAGTCAGGCTTTACGAAATTTACCACAGGATATTGATGCGCCTCCGGTTGTTACCAAGTCAGATGCCAATAGCGATTTCATTATATTACTTGCTGTTCAAAGCCCCAGCAAAGGTTTGCTGGAACTGAGCGATTACGCCGAAAATGTATTGCTAAATAAGTTTCAAACCATACCGGAAGTTAGTGCCGTAAACATTGTCGGACAAAAACGTCCTGCCATGCGCTTGTGGATTGATCCCGACAAACTGAATGCCTATAACCTGGCGTTTAACGATATCACCAGCGTATTAAATAATGAAAACGTTGAAATTCCTTCGGGAAAACTCTACGGAAACAAAACCGAAATGACCATCAGAGCCTTGGGAAGGCTTTCAACCGAGAAAGATTTCAGAGACCTTATCATTCGCGAAGACGAAAACGGTATCGTACGATTGGGCGATGTGGCCAAAGTGGAACTTGGTCCCGAACAATACGAACAAAGCTGGCGTTTGAACGGATTAAGTAGTGTGGGGTTGACTATTGTGCCACAACCCGGCGCAAATTATATCAACATCTCTGACGAGTTTAACAAACGACTAGAAGAAATAAAAAAATCGCAAAAAAGCGACATAAGTTTTACCACTTTAATTGACAACACCACCAATGTTCGCCGTTCGTTAACCGAAGTAAAAGAAACTTTATTGATTGCTATTTTGCTGGTTATTCTAGTCATCTTTTTCTTTTTCAGAAATTGGCTGATTGCCATCCGACCTTTAATAGATATACCCATTTCTTTGATTTCCACTTTTTTCATAATGTATTTTGCAGGGTTTTCATTAAATATCTTAACCTTATTAGCTATTATTCTGGCCACAGGATTGGTGGTGGATGACGGCATAGTGGTAACCGAGAATATATTCCGGAAAATTGAAAAAGGCATACCCATTCGTTTAGCAGCTATTGAAGGTAGTAAAGAAATGTTTTTTGTGGTTATTGCCACCTCAGCCACCTTGGCAATTGTGTTCTTGCCGGTTTTGTTTCTTCAAGGTTTTGTAGGCAGTTTGTTCAGAGAGTTTGGTGTGGTGTTGGCAGGAGCTGTTTTGGTTTCAGCTTTTGTATCGCTAACTATTACACCTGTATTAAATGTCTACTTGAATAAAAAGAGTGCACAACACGGAAAGTTTTATAATAAAACTGAACCTTTTTTCAGCGGCATGGAAAGTGGTTATAAAAAACTGCTACAACGATTCCTCAACCGCCGATGGATTGGCTGGGGCATTGTGGGAGTTTGTCTAATACTGGTTTATTTTATAGGAACCAACATACAAAGCGAAATTGCCCCAATTGAAGATAAAAGCAATATTCGTTTACAAATCACTGGACCCGAAGGTGCCAGTTATGGTTACATGTCAACCGAAGGCGAAAAGATTGGAAACTTTTTAATAGATTCGGTGCAGGAGCGCGATTTTTCTTTTATTTCAGTTCCGGGATATAGCAGTACGGGGGTCAACAGCGGCATGGGTCGCATTGGCCTGGTGCCGGTTTCCGAACGAAAAAAGAGTCAAAACGAAGTAGTAAAAGATCTGACAAAGAAATTTGCTCGTTTCAACAATGTTCGCATTTTCCCCATCGAAGAGCAAACTATCTCGGTTGGGTTGGCGTCAAGAGGTTCAATGCCTGTTCAGTTTGTTATACAAAATATCGATTTCGAAAAGCTTAAAGGTATCATCCCAAAATTTCTGGAAGAAGCAAAAAACGATAAAACATTTCAGAACGTTGATGTCAATTTAAAGTTCAACAAACCCGAAGTGGATATTATTATCGATAGAATAAAAGCTCGCGAGTTCGGACTTACCATTTCTGATATAGCCGATGTCGTTCAGAGTGCTTTTAGCGGTCGACGACTGGCCTATTTTATTATGAATGGCAAACAATATCAGGTTATCAGTCAAGTTTCTCTCAAAGACCGACAAGAGCCAGTTGATATCACCAATCTTTTTGTACGTAACAACAAAGGTGATAACATTTCTTTGGCCTCGGTAACCAATTTGGTATCGAATGCAAATCCGCCGTCACTTTACCATTATAATCGTTATAAAGCAGCCACTGTTTCTGCATCTCTGGCCGAAGGCAAAACCATTGGCGATGGAGTAAAAGCAATGCAGGTTATTGCCGATGAGCTACTCGACGAAAGTTTCCAAACATCATTAAGCGGTCCATCACGCGATTATGCCGAAAGTTCTTCAAATACTGCTTTTGCTTTTTTGCTAGCCCTCATCCTCATTTATCTGGTTTTGTCGGCACAATTCGAAAGCTTTAAAGATCCTATCACAATTATGATTACTGTGCCATTAGCAATTGCAGGTGCCTTTTTAAGTCTGTGGATATTCGGACAAACCCTAAATATTTTTTCAGAAATTGGTATGATTATGTTAATTGGTTTGGTTACCAAAAACGGGATTTTAATTGTGGAATTTGCCAATAAAAAAAGGGAGCAGGGCATTTCAAAACATCAGGCAGTATTGGAAGCTGCAGTACTACGTTTGCGTCCAATATTAATGACCAGCCTTGCAACGGCCCTTGGTGCTTTGCCCATTGCAATGGGACTTGGCGCTGCCTCTACAAGCCGCATCCCTTTGGGTATAGTTGTGGTAGGGGGATTATTATTTTCGCTAATACTCACTTTATTTGTTATTCCTGCTGTTTATACTTTTATTTCAGGCAAACACGAAAAAAAATATGAAGAAACTAGCAATGCAATTCAATAAATAAAAATGAAAAGCGCTATGAAACGATATATAATATTACTTGCTTTATTTATACCTTGTATTCTAACAGCACAAACGCAACTTACCTTGCAAAATGCTATAGATACAGCATTAAAAAACAACCTCGACATTCAAATAGCTAAGAACTATGTGCAAATAGCAAAAGTTAGCAACACATACGGTATGGCAGGTGGGCTTCCTTATATCAACGGAAATGCCAGTGATAATTTTTCGTTGTCGAATCTGAATCAAAAATATTTCAGCGGCCCTGAAACGAATGAATCAGGTGTTTTAGAAAATTCGTTAAATGCAGGAATATCAGCCAACATTGTTTTGTTTAATGGGTTTAAGGTTATGGCAACAAAAAAACGTTTTGGTTTGATGCAACAGCAAAGCCAAATTGAATTGAATGGCCAGGTACAAGACATCATAGGGTCGGTAATGCTAAAATATTACGATATTTTACGACAGCAAAACTACTTGCGCATTATTCAAAGCACTTTAGATGTTTCTAGAAAAAAGCTTGACATTATAAACGCAAAAAACAACGTAGGAATGGCAAATGGGGTGGATATTATGCAGGCTCAATCGGATGTGAACAAAGCAGAACAAAATCTACAAATAGAGCAAATGATTATTGAACAGGAGAAAGCCGACCTATTGTTGCTGATTAATTCCCGATCAAAATCGCCCTATGTTATAACCGATAGTATTTTGATTGATAATACGCTGATTCTCGATTCTATTTTTAATCGCTTGAAAAATAATCCCCAACTGATTTCAGCACAACATCAAATAAGAATAAACGAACAATTGGTAAAAGAAACGAATGCCCAGCGATATCCCTCGATTAAATTCAATGCCGCTTATAATTTTGCAAAAGCTGAATACAATTCGGGAAACATACAACTCAACCAAAACTATAGTCCTGCTGCAGGATTAACAATGCAAGTACCTATTTTTAATGGAAATGTTTATCATACACAAAAAATAGTGGCAGGGTTAAATGTGAGCAATGCAAAACTGGTGACAGAGAGTTTGTTCAATACAATTTCAACTGCTGCTACAAGCAAATATCTTGCCTATACGACAAGCTTAAAACAGATAGAATCGCAGCAGAAAAACTTCGAACTGGCAAAAAAACTGGTTGATTTGGTTTTGCAAAACTTCGAATATGGTCAAGCTACAATTTTGGAGGTGAAAGCGGCTCAGGAAAGTTACGAAAGCGCAGCTTACCAGCTTATCAACTATCAATTTGCCGCAAAAACGGCCGAAATTGAGTTGAAACAACTCATTTATCAATTGAGTTATTAAATCTAAAATATTTGTTACGTTTGTAGTTTAAACCTTCGGTATCGTTTCGCTTTAACTGCATCCTTTAGAATGGCTAAAGTAAACGAACTATATAAACGGAACAATGAAAAAATCTGTATTCTTTCTTTATTTTTATTTTGCATGGACTTTATCGCACTCGCAAATTGTCGATACTATGTACATAAATAACGACCCCAAACTGCTAAATAAGTATCCTTCTTTTAATGAAACCGCAAAGTATTTCTTTAACCATTATAAGGTAACCGACACTTACACCGAATTAAGTCGCAAACCCGACGGGTGGTATGTTTCAACACTTCAGTACGAAGCGAAGGGCTTTACTGTAGTAAAGGTTGAAAAACTCTGGGATCTTAAACAGGAAAATTATCTATCGCTTAAAGAATATACCAAAGGAGTTTCATCCGACAATGATCTCAAAAAATATTTCCAAAGCCAAAGCAATGAAGATTGGGAAAATTCTCCTTACTATGGCTACATCGGCTGGGACCTGGATGTGATAAATGCCTTTGATAAAAATAAAAATTTGAATGATACGCTGCTTTACGGTTTGGCACGAGCTTACAGTAACTATGCCGTGGGGTTTTTTCATACACAAAGTGCTTACCGTACGCAAAAAACTTCATCGTTTGGATACGAAAACGCTTCAAAGCAGCAAATTGAAAGTTATTTATATTTTGAAATGAAAAGTATAGCGTGTCTTAAAAAATTAAAGGACCGTAACCCGGCTTTTCAAACCATTGTAGGTGAAATCGGTGAGAAATGGGCCAATGAATATGTGAATGTTTATATGAACCTGATGAGCGTTAAGGAAGATAAACATGCCAAAGAATATCTTGTGCCTGATATTTATGATGACGTGGTGTTGCATATGGCTGAGAATTATCTTATGTCGTGTTTACCCAATGCGATATTGATTACAAACGGCGACAACGATACTTTTCCACTTTGGTACATTCAAGAAACAAAAGGTTTTCGCACGGATGTTCGTGTTCTTAACTTCTCATTGGCTTCTGCCAACTGGTATATTGGTCAGCTTTTCCTTAAAAACAATACCTCTCAGCCTCTTCCCCTTACTATTTCTCAAACAAAATACCTTTCAAATGATTACGGTTATGTGGTTTATCAGGAAAACAAAACTATAGAAAACCAAAGTTTGCCAGAAATGATAGAAGCGGTGAATGGTTGCAAGCCCGAAAACACTATAACCAATCAGTCTGGAGAAAAATTCAGTACTTTCAGAACTCAATCACTTTTTTTAACTGTCGGTTCGGCTCGATCACTCAAAAACATCGATATTCCTGTTTCGCTCAGCGATAGCATTGCAAAACGTATTACGTGGAAGATCAGCAGCAACTATTTGTACAAAAACGAACTTCTTTTACTTGATTTATTTGCCTCAAATGATTGGAAACGCCCTATATATTTTGCAAGTCCGGGAAGTGTGACAAATGTTTTAGCTATTGAAGACTTTTGCTTCCTTGAAGGGTTTATATGTAGGTTTATCCCTGTTAAAACCAATAAAGAAATAGAAAATAGTATTTTAATTAACAGAACGTATGATTTGATGATGAACAAATATAAATTCGATTCTATTTCTGAGCTCCAGCAAAAGGATAAAAATTTTATACCTGATTTTTATAAGTTTTATCGCAATACCTTTGCACGACTTGCTCAAAGTGTCATAAATACAGGCGATACAATTAAAGCAATTAAAGTTCTAAATAAAGGCATTGAAATTGCCCCTGATACTATTGTAGCATTTGATATGTACATGATTGGTTACGCTGAACTTTACTACAGAGTCAATTTGCCCACAAAAAGTAATATAATTTTGCAACGTATTGTCGACATTTATGGTGAAAAAATTGATAATTATAACACCCTTGACCCTGTTATGCGCGACACCCTATCAGAAAAAATAGATGAGGCAAAACAAGTGTTGGAATATATTTCGAAACTTACCGAAAAATACCACCAACCCGAAATTAAAAACAAAAATAACTAGTTACATCTGCCTTAAAAGGTGTGTTGGAATTGATTGTTTTTAACAATCAATTTAAAGTTTTATACCACCTTGCCCCCTAACTTCCCAAATACATAACCCACAGTAATCGTTAGCCTTTGATATTTGGGTCGCTTACTGAAATACTCAGCATCAAATGTTTTTGTTAACCCAAGTGTATAAGAAACATCAAGGGAAATCCTCCAGATACTAATTCCAACATTTCCATCTAAATTAAATGACCCCTTACTAAAATCTTCTTTCAGAAAATCAAGGTTATCACGTACTTTGGTTTTTAAAAAATAATCATATGAAGGCCCCAGTGCAACTCGAAGTTTAATGTTTTTTGAATTTAAAATTTTAAATCCGACCCATAATTTAGCTCCAAACAAATTGCGGTCAACAGGTTCTCTATATGTATTGAGACTATCGCTTGCTTCATAAATAGTTCTATTCGTTGAAAAATATGCCCCAGGTTGAATATAAAAGCGTTTCCCAATCCTAAAATCGACGCCAAGGGTTAATCCATAAGCACCTTTTGTTTTAATTCCCGCTGTAGGCGATAATGTACTTCGAGTCAAATTCAACCCAATTATTGGATTTACCTGAAATTGACCTACAGTAGGAAATAAAATTACCAAGGCAAATACAATTGTAAGAAATATTTTTTTCATATCCTTTTTTTTAATAGCAAAATCAAAGGTAATAAATTTTGTATCTTCAATAAAAAATAATTTGCTTTTATTTTCAAAATTCCTCAAACAAAATAAATATTCCTTCTTTATATTTTTACTATTAAATACGTAATGCAGTTAATTTAAAAAATGTTCTGCGAAAAACATGTTCATTTCTTTAGATTTATTAAAAATCATAATAAAAGTTAAAAATATTAAAATCAAATTATTCAAGATCAGGTTTTTTATAATATCTCATTTAAAAAACACCCTATTCTAAATCGAAGATTGTATAAGTTGTTTAATTTTTTATTACTATTTTTACCCTCCCAAAAAACTTATTATTGCAACTAATACTAAGTCAATAGTTAATGAGAAAAAATAATTAAGACAATTTATTTAACCAAACAAAGAAACAAGTGTACAGATTACAATCTAAAATTGACACCAACTCGGAAGAGTTCAAAAAGAACAAAGAAGAGTTTCTGACCCTGCTCAACCAATATAAGGAAATACACAAGGAGGTAACCCGTGGTGGTTCGCCAGGAGCCATCAAAAAGCATAAAGAACGTGGTAAACTTTTAGCACGCGAACGCATTGATAAACTCATTGACCCGAATACACCATTCCTGGAACTATCTCCCCTTGCAGCCTACAATCTTTACGACAATGGATTTCCTTCTGCAGGTATAGCCACAGGTATTGGGCTGATTCATGGCCGGGAAACGGTTATCATAGCCAACGATGCTACAGTGAAAGGCGGCACCTATATGCAATACACCATCAAGAAACACTTGCGTGCGCAGGAGATTGCTATGGAAAATCACCTTCCTTGTGTTTATCTGGTCGATTCAGGTGGAGCTTTTTTGCCTGAGCAGGATAAGGTATTCCCCGATAAAGATCATTTCGGACGTTTCTTTTACAACCAGGCACGCATGTCGGCTATGGGCATTCCTCAGATTGCTATTGTCATGGGCAGTTGTACAGCTGGTGGTGCCTATGTACCTGCTATGAGTGACGAAACCATCATCATCCGCAACCAGGGAACAATATTTTTAGGAGGTCCTCCTTTGGTGAAAGGTGCTACTGGCGAAATCGTAACCCCCGAAGAACTCGGAGGTGCAGAAGTGCATACTTCAATATCAGGTGTTGCCGACCATATTGCTGAAAACGATCATCACGCCATTCAGATATGCCGCAACATTTTTGAATCAATGGACAAGAATGAAAAGCAAGTGTTGGACATAGCCCCCATAGAAGAACCTTTTTACGACCCTGAAGAACTCTACGGCATTGCCCCATTGGATTTCCGCAAGATGCTGGATCCCCGTGAGATTATTGCCCGAATGGTAGATGGCAGCAAATTTCACGAATTCAAAGAAAACTACGGTTCTACACTTATCACTGGTTTTGCACGAATTATGGGATTCCCGGTGGGTATATTAGCCAATAACGGAGTTTTATTCTCCGAATCGGCGCTGAAAGGGACACACTTTATTGAATTATGCACCTCACGCAAAATTCCATTGGTGTTTCTGCAAAACATTACAGGATTCATCGTTGGTAAGGAATATGAACGCAAAGGAATGGCAAAAGATGGGGCCAAAATGGTACATGCAGTTGCCAACGCGAATGTGCCGAAGTTTACCATTATATTCGGAGGATCCTTCGGAGCAGGAAACTATGGCATGGCCGGCCGTGCTTTCGGTCCGCGGCTTTTGCTTATGTGGCCTAATGCCAAGATATCTGTAATGGGCGGCATGCAGGCTGCCACCGTACTCATCACAGTGAAACAAGATCAGATGCAGCTCGAAGGCAAAGAAATGCCGGAAGCCGATGTGGAAAAAATGCGCAAAGGAATTATCGACAAGTACGATCATGAAGGCTCGGCGTATTATAGTACCGCACGACTCTGGGACGACGGTATCATTGACCCGACCGACACACGCCGGGTGCTCGCTATGGGTATTGCCGCCTCGCTCAACAATAAATTTAACGAAAAACAAGACGGAGTGTTCCGCATGTAATTACGAGAAAACTACCCCAGCCTTATGAAGAATTATGAAACTATTCAGATAGAAAACAATCAAGGTGTAGCCAGTATTTGGATGAACCGTCCCGAACTGCATAACGCACTCAATCAGCAACTCATTACCGATCTTATTGATTGTTTCGAAAATGCAAACGCGATGAGCGATATCAGGATTATTGTTTTACGGGGACGCGGCAAATCGTTTTGCGCAGGTGCCGACCTCAATTATATGAAAGGCATAGCCACTTTTGGCTTTGACGAAAATTATCAGGACAGCCTTAGGCTTGCCAAATGCTTCAACGCCATATACACCTGCAGTAAACCAACCATTGCTGTGGTTCAGGGTGCCGCAATTGGAGGAGCCAACGGATTACTGGCTGCCTGCGACTTTGTGTATTGCGCCGATGATACCAGGTTTGCTTTCAGCGAAGTGAAACTGGGTATTGCACCGGCTACTATTTCGCCTTATGTCATCAAACGCATTGGCGAATATGGTTCACGTGAACTGATGATAAGTGGAAAACGCTTCACAGGCAAGGAAGCTGAATGGCATAGACTGGTAAACAAATCTTTGCCTTTGGAAGAACTGGATGCATACGTTCAAAGCGTTATAGACGGTCTGATGATCAGCGGACCCGAAGCTATGGCAGCAACCAAATCATTGATTTATAGTATTACTAATAAGCTATCTTTCGAAGATTCCATTGACTATACCGCCCGTTTAATCGCAGAACTAAGAGCTTCGAAAGAAGGTCAGGAAGGCATGGCATCTTTTCTGGAAAAAAGAAAACCCAATTGGGTGAATTAATGGCAACTTGAAGTTAGAGATTGATCTGTTGCCAAACCTTAAATGAACTGAAATGAAAAAAGAAATAAAATTTAGTCTGGTATACCGCGATATGTGGCAATCCTCCGGGAAATATGTGCCACGTGTCGACCAGTTAAATAAAATAGCCCCCGTTATTGTTGACATGGGTTGTTTCGCCAGAATAGAGACCAACGGAG
This sequence comes from Bacteroidota bacterium, assembly GCA_037128515.1. Taxonomy (GTDB): domain Bacteria; phylum Bacteroidota; class Bacteroidia; order Bacteroidales; family CAIWKO01; genus CAIWKO01. The sequence goes on from JBAXWF010000046.1 coordinate 18,786, forward strand.
GCGCCTTTGAGCAAGTGAACCTTTTGTATGGCGAAAACCCCAATACCGCAGTCCGTCAGTGGACCAAGCCTTTTAATGATGCCGGAATACAAACGCATATGCTCGAAAGAGCCCTGAACGGAATCCGTATGTTCCCAGTTCCTGCGGATGTACGCAAGTTGATGTATAAAGTTAAAAAAGCGCAGGGCGTTGATATTGCCCGTTCTTTTTGCGGACTCAATGATCACCGAAATCTGGAACTATCTATTAAATATGCTAAAGAGGCAGGCATGATTTCTCAGGCAGCACTTAGCATCACTCATTCGGAAGTACATTCGGCAGCATATTATATGGGTGTGGTTGATAAAGCCATTGCTTACGGTGCTGACGAAATATGTTTGAAAGACATGGCAGGCGTAGGCAGACCTTCAGAACTGGGAAAACTTGTAAGAACCATTAAATACAAATACCCCCATGTGGTGGTTCAATATCACGGACATTCCGGACCGGGGTTTTCGGTAGCTTCAATGCTGGAAGTAGCCCGCGCTGGTGCCGATTATCTGGATGTGGCCATGGAACCTTTATCGTGGGGCATGGTGCACCCCGATGTAATCACCATTGCAGAAATGCTCAAGGACGACGGATTTGAAGTCCCTGAGATCAACATGAATGCCTACATGGAAGCACGTGCTTTAACTCAATCGTTCATTGATGATTTCCTGGGTTATTTTATCGACCCAAAAAACCGCTATATTACCTCATTGCTTATTGGTTCCGGACTGCCGGGTGGTATGATGGGCAGCCTTATGGCCGATTTGAAAGGTATTCACAGTGTAATCAATTCAACATTGAAATCGCAGGGACAGCATGAATTGAGTGAAGATGAATTGCTGGTTAAGCTCTTTGACGAAGTTACCTATATTTGGCCTAAACTGGGATATCCCCCACTCGTGACACCTTTCAGCCAGTATGTGAAGAATGTGGCCTTGCTCAACATTCTGCAATTGACCAAAGGCGAAGAACGTTATTCCATGATTGACAATAACACCTGGGATATGATATTGGGAAAATCAGGTACCCTTCCCGGGCCGCTTGCACCGGAAATTATCAAGCTGGCCAAGAGTCTGGGAAAAGAGTTTTACACAGGTGTTCCTCAGGATGGATATCCTGATGTGCTTGATAAGTACCGTAAGGAAATGATTGAAAACAACTGGGAATTCGGACAGGACAACGAAGAGCTCTTTGAGTTTGCCATGCACGAAGCACAGTATCGTGATTATAAATCGGGCATTGCCAGGACCCGCTTTGAAGAAGAAGTTGAACAAGCCAGATCACAAACCACCGAAAACAAATCAGTATCAAAAATGAAAGAAAAACAAAGCCCTAACAGGAGTTCCTATCCCAAAGAAGAAGTTTCTGCGCAGGAAGCAATAGCAGCATTTATTCTGTATTCAACAAACCTGAAGGCTGAAACACGCACAGAACACTCCAATCCCGTTAACAATGTGTGGAATACCATTGGATATTGGAGAAATCTGCAAAAGGTAAGTGTTCATATGGAAAAGAGCGATACTGAAGTGTTTTACTCAAAATCAAGAGAAGGTGCTTATGAAATTCAGATTAGTGGCGAAACCCATAAGGTTAAAATAGAATACATTTCCGATGGTGAAATTGACCTGATAATTAACGGCAGAAAAGTATTCGCCGGTATTTCTTTACTCAATGATGGTAGCTCCAAAGTGCTGATCAACGGTAAAGAATATATCATGAGCCGCAATGACATTCTGTTTGAAAAATCTGAACTTGAGGAAAACGGATCATCGAATCATTCGGCTTCAGCCAATAATTTGTTGTCGCCTATTCCTGGCAAAATATTCAAGATTAATGTGAATGAAGGTGACAAGGTGAAAAAAGGCGAAGTAGTGATTGTGGTGGATGCTATGAAAATGGAAAATAACCTGATTGCCAAAAAGGATTCCATTGTAAAGAAAATTCACGTAACTTTACATCAAATGGTGGCAGGTAATTATCTGCTTGTTGAACTGGAAGATATTAAAGAATAAACTGCTATGAATCTGCTGATAACGGAAAGTCCGCGTGACGCAATGCAAGGATTAAAGGAATATATACCTGCTCAGACGAAGGCGGACTATATCAATTGTTTGCTGAAAGCAGGATTCGATATTATAGATGCGGGGAGTTTTGTTTCGGAAAAAGCCATTCCGCAAATGCGAGATACGGCTGAAGTTTTAAGTAAATTAGACCTTACTAATACCTCTACAAAAATCATGGTTTTGGCAGCGAACGAAAAAGGATTTGAGGAAGCCACTTCCCAGGAAGTTGTTACCTGGCTTGCTTTTCCTTTCTCAATTTCGCCCACATTTTTAAAATTGAACATCCATGCTGATCTCCTGCAAGGATTTAAACTGGTTGACCAGGCTTTGAATCTTTGTTTACAAAAAGGCAAAAAGCTGAAGGTATATATTACTATGGCCTTCGGAAATCCATATCACGACGATTATCATTTCGACATGGTTTATGAATTGATTGTCAGGTTGTATTCAATGGGCGTGAAGTATATCACATTGTCGGATATCACCGGTGTGGCAACTCCAAACCTTATCTCCAGGATATACAGTAAAATAATTTTGAATTATCCGAATGTCGAATTTGGCTTGCACCTGCACACCACGCCTCAGACTTATTATGTTAAAGTGAATGCAGCAGTGGATGCAGGATGCCGAAGCTTTGATGCAGTGATCAATGGCATGGGAGGCTGTCCTATGACAGGTTACGAAATGGTGAGCAATTTAAATACTTTTGAGCTTTTGTATTATTGTGATAAGAACAAGATTGATACAAAAATCAATAATAAAGCCTTACCTGAAGTCATAAAAAAGAACAAAGAAGTGTTTAAGACAATCACATAAACTCATTTTAATATAAAATTTACCCCTATGCGAAAAGTTGTAAAAAATGCCACAGAAGCCATTGCAGGATTGACCGACAATATGTCGATAGCTGTGGGCGGATTTGGTTTGTGCGGTATTCCTGAAAATAGTATTCAGGCCATTTTTGATTCCGGAATTACAGGCTTTACCTGTTATTCGAACAATGCCGGAGTTGATGGCTGGGGACTGGGATTGCTTCTGCAAAAACATCAGATTAAAAAGATGATAGCCTCTTATGTAGGCGAAAACAAAGAATTCGAGCGTCAGTTGTTATCGGGCGAGCTGGAAGTGGAACTGATTCCACAGGGCACATTGGCCGAAAGGTTAAGGGCCGGTGGCGCCGGAATCCCTGCTTTCTTCGTTCCTGCCGGATATGGAACTGAAGTGCAAGGCAACAAAGAAGTTCGAGAATTTAATGGCAAAATGCATTTGCTGGAAATGGGCATAGTAACTGACTTTGCTTTTGTGAAAGCCTGGAAAGGCGACGAAAGTGGTAACCTGGTGTATAGAAACACAGCAGCCAATTTCAATAATATGATAGCCACAGCAGGAAAAATAACCATTGCCGAAGTGGAAGAACTGGTTCCAGTGGGAACGCTCGACCCCAATCACATTCATACGCCGGGTATCTTTGTGCAACGAATCTTTCAAGGAAGCAACTATCAGAAGAAGATAGAATTTGTTACCACACGCGATTAGTATCAATCATTTTAATCATTTAGAAAAACAAAAATTATGGCATTAGATAAAAACGGCATTGCAAAACGTATAGCCCAGGAACTTAAAGACGGTTTTTACGTGAATCTGGGAATAGGCATTCCCACTCTTGTCGCAAATTATATTCCTGAAGGCATTCAGGTGGTACTGCACTCAGAAAACGGATTGCTGGGTATAGGTCCTTTTCCTACCAAAGATGCGGTCGACTCTGATCTTATCAACGCAGGAAAACAAACGGTTACTGCTATGCCAGGAGCAGCATTTTTTGATTCTGCTGCCAGCTTTGGCATGATCAGAGGCGGACATGTTGACCTGACGGTGTTGGGCGCTTTTGAAGTATCCGAGAAAGGTGATATTGCCTCGTGGAAAGTGCCTGGCAAGCTTGTGAAGGGCATGGGAGGCGCGATGGATTTGGTGGCTTCGGCAAAATACATTATTGTGGCTATGCAGCATACCGACAAAGAAGGCAAGTCAAAACTTCTGCATAAATGTACCCTCCCGCTCACCGGTGTGAACTGCGTGAAACGAATCGTAACAGAGATCGCAGTGATTGATGTTACCGCCAACGGTTTCAAATTGGTGGAGCGCGCTCCCGGTGTGAGTGTGGATGAAATAAAAGCCGCCACCGAAGGCAAATTGATAGTGGAAGGTGAAATACCTGAAATGAAATTATAAAGTAGTTGGAAGTCGGAAGACCGAAGACCAATAACCAATAACCAATAACCAATAATCTAAACTACAAATCTTAAATACTATGAATTATCCAAAAAAAGTTACCATCGGCGACATCACAGTAAGAGATGGTTTTCAGCATGAGGAACAATTTATTCCTACCGATTCTAAATTATGGCTGGCAGAAGAACTGATTCTGGCAGGATTCAAACATATAGAAACTACCAACTTCGGGAATCCTGTTGGCATGCCACAGTTCAAAGATGCCGATGAATTGATGAAACGTCTGCGTTCCAGTAAGAAAGTGGCTCACCTGATTGGCGGTGTTTCTATCACAACTATCACCATTCGTGAGAAGGCTGTAGAAAGAGCCATTCAGGCAAAAAAAGACGGCTTCGGCCCCGACCGCATACTATTGATGGTTTCTACCAGCGAATCGCATCATAAAAAAAATTCCGGTTTATCATTAGAGGAGTACTGGAAAATGAGCGAACAATGTATAAAAGATGCTCACAATGCCGGTATAAAAGTGAATGGAACTGTGAGCACTATTTGGGGATGCCCCATTGAAGGACCCACTGATATGAAAAAGGCAATTGAATTCACCAAACGCTGGTTCGACATAGGCGCCGACGATGTGGAACATGCCGACCACGATGGTTCGGCTTCGCCAAACCGTGTTTATGATTATTATTCGATGTTGCTCGACAACATTCCTACACCTGAGAAACACATTGTTCATTTTCACACTACCCGTGGTTGGGGGTTGGCGAATGTGCTGGCTGCCTTGCAGGCCGGTATGACCAATTTTGAATCGACCATGGGCGGCATTGGCGGACAGCCGGCTAATTTTGTTAGCGGTGTGCCCGTTGCCGGAACCGGTGCGTATTATTATAAAGACCCTAACCTCGTAGGCTTGGTTTCTACCGAAGATATGGTGGTGATGATGGACGAAATGGGAATAGAAACCGGATTGGATATTGACACAGTCATTAATATAGGCAACATGGTTGAAAGAATCACCGGACGTAGGCTCAGGTCGGAATCGATTAAGAACGGAAGGATTCCGAAGACTTTGACCGGCAGGAAATAGGATTTTATGGTTATATTGTTCTATTGTTAAATTGTTCTTTTAGGTCGGGCTTTATTTGATAGATTATTCCTTGTAGTTTTTGTTCTATTGTTTTATCGTTTAATTATTAATTGTTATGAGTGAAAAGAAGTTCTTGCAGCTTAATGATATTAGCGCTTACAAAATAGCATTTAATTTGAGGAATTATGTTTGGAATGTTGTGATAAAATGGGATATATTTGCAAAAATGCATGTCGGCGGACAGTTTGTTGAAGCTGTTGATTCAATTTCAGCTAATATAGCAGAAGGATTTGGAAGGTATCATAAGAAAGATAAAGTGAAATTCTATCATTATAGTCATGGGTCATTAAAAGAATCTTTCGATTGGAATGAGAAATCAAAAATCAGAATATTACTTAGCTCTGAGGAATATAATCACATCTTCAACGAACTGCAAAAACTACCCAAAGAGCTAAATCAACTCATCAAATTTACCAATGTAAAACTAACAATATGACAATATAGCAATCCAGCAATCTAACAATATAACAATCTAACAATTTAAAGAAATACTCCATGGAACACCCCTTATTAAACGAAGACCATCACATGATTCGCGAATCCGTTAGGGATTTTGCCGAAAGAGAGATCAAACCCTTAGCTAAAGAACTGGACGATAAACAACAATTTTCGGTGGAACTTACCCACAAAATGGGCGAAATAGGCTTGTTCGGCATGGTTGTTTCGCAGGATTATGGCGGACAAGGTATGGACTACCTGTCGTATATTATCGCAGTGGAAGAACTGGCACGTATCGACAGTTCGCAGGCAGCCACTGTGGCAGCAGGCAATTCATTAGGTATGAATCCGATTTATTATTTCGGAAACGAAGAACAAAAACGCAAATATTTGCCTGTGCTATGCAGCGGTAAGCAACTTTGGGGATTCGGCTTAACCGAGCCCAATGCAGGCTCTGATTCCAGAAACTCGAAAACCATAGCAAAACTGGTGGATGGAAACTGGATTATTAATGGTTCTAAGATTTTTATCACCAATGCTTCATCCGAAATATCGTTGGGCTCAACCATACAATGTGTTTCGGGCGAAACTGCCAAAGACAAAGAATTTACAGCCATTATAGTTGAAAACGGAACCGCAGGCTTTACGGCCAAAACCATGCACGACAAAATGATGTGGCGCGCTTCGAACACCGCCGAATTGTATTTTGACGAATGTACGGTGCCCGACAGCAATGTGCTGGGCAAACGTGGCGAAGGCTCCAAAATTATGCTGAGCACGCTGGATTGCGGCCGTCTTTCCATTGGTGCCATGGGCCTCGGACTGGCACAAGGTGCCTATGAACTGGCTCTGCAATATGCTCAAGACCGCGTTCAGTTTGGCAAACCAATTAGCAAGCAACAAGCTGTAGCTTTTAAACTGGCCGATATGGCCCTGAAGGTGGAACTGGCTCGCAACCTGCTATACAAAGCTTGCTGGCTCAAAGACCATCACAAACCCTTTGCGCTGGAAGCTGCCATGTCGAAACTTTATTGCTCGGAAGTGGCACAGCAAGTGGCCAACGAAGCCGTTCAAATTCATGGTGGTTATGGTTTGATGAAAGACTACGATATTGAACGCTTGTATCGCGACCAACGACTGTTGCAAATTGGCGAGGGTACTTCTGAAGTGCAACGCTTGGTGATTTCGCGCTACATTGGGTGTTGAGGCGATTTTTTGGATTTTAGACTATTCGGGGGAAAATGTCAGTCGACAATCGGCAGAGGCCGGTTCTAATGGTTGAATTGTTTTATTGTTTCGAAGGTCGTTTTGCTCGTGAAGTAGTCCATTTTATTCGACCTCTTGTTCATTTTACTCGTGCATTGTTTTTTTTTTCTTCTTTTTGAATCATTAATAGTTCTTTTTGGTTGGTTGGGGCTTTTTTTTATACTGGATGGCTTGGCATTAATGCATGAGGGGGGTTATGGTGTGTTGATTGTTTTTGAAATGCAGGCGTTAACCTATCTGGTCAATGTGGAAAATCTAAACGCTGTTGAACCATGTAGTATGGTTTTCATTTTATACGGTAATATTTTTTCGCAAAAAAATATTAATCTTTTCTTAATGGTTATGTTTTAGAATAGTTCTATTTTTGTAACCTTTTTTAATGAACCTATTTATGGAAGAGAGGAAAATGTTGGCCTTGGTCGATAACATAATTTCAATTAAGCCACTGTTTTTTAAAACCCTTGGCAAGCCTATTCCTATGAATTCGAATATTACGCCGGGTGCTTATTATGCTATGCTGAATTTGTTTAACTGCGAGTCGCTTTCGATGTCGGAATTGGGGAAAATGCTGATGATATCGAAACCGAATGTTACCGCCATTATAAACAAACTCATTGTTAAAGGATTGGTTTTACGTGCATCGGCCAAACCGGACAGACGCATTATTATGATACGTTTATCGGCTAAGGGATATAAGTTTGTTGAAACTAACAACAAAAAGTATCTAGATCAGGTAACAAAAAAGATTATGTTTTTGAAAGATGATGAATTGGAATTGTTTTCGGTTTCGCTTCAGAATGTGAAGGATATATTGTTGAAAATGCCTACACTGCGTTAAGATAAATTAATAATTACAAAAAGGATAACTATTATGGAAAACCAAATAAGTGATTTGCCAAAGAAAAAGATTAAATGGAAAGTATACATTCCCTTGACTTTGGTAATTATGGCCGTTGTGTTGCTAGGTGCTTTGTGGTATAGGAATTACACAAAATATTTTTCGACGGATGATGCTTATGTTGAATCGGATGATGTGGCTGTGAGTGCTAAAATTATTGGCCGTATCTTAACTGAATATGCCGAGGAAGGCGACTCGGTGAAAAAAGGTATGTTGCTCGCGGTTTTGGATAGCACGGATATGATTGCTCAGGCAAATCAAGCCATTTCGATGAAAGACCAAGCAATTGCAACGATGGTGCAAACCAAGGCAAGCTATAGCTACGATGAGCAAGCTATTAAAGTTTTGCAGGTGAATTTGAACCGGGCGAAAGAAGATTATGACCGCGCCAAAACGCAGTATCAAGGAAATGTGATTACCAAGGAAACTTACGACCATTTAACTAAGACTTATGAGGCGGCTCAGGCGCAGATGAATGCATCGAATGCTTCGCTTGCCGTTTCTAAAGCTAAGATAGGCAGTTCGGCTTCGGCAATTAAATCGGCGGAGGCTCAGGTGGCTTTGGTTCAAACACAGCTTAGAAACACGCGGCTATATGCTCCAATGGATGGCATTATTGCCAAACGCTGGCTGCTGCCCGGCGATATTGCCACTACCGGTCAATCGATATTTACTATTACGAATAACGAGAAATACTGGATTATTGTGTATATGGAAGAGACGAATATTTCAAGGATTCATATTGGCCAAAAAGCTACATTTAAAATAGATGCTTATTCGGGAGTGAATTTTATCGGCAAGGTTTTTAGCATCGGTTCGAATACAGCTTCGCAGTTTTCGCTGATTCCGCCCAACAATGCTTCGGGTAATTTTACGAAGGTAACTCAGCGGGTTCCGTTGAAAATATCGATTGACGGAACTGAGACTGATGAAAAGATAGGGATGTTTAAATTTTTGACAGGCATGTCGGCCGAAGTAAAAATATTTAAAGAGTAAGATGCAAAAAAGAAGAGTTACTCCTTTGCATCGAGTTAGGCGAGTTATTAGAACGCGTGATTCGGGATGGCATCCACAAAACGATAATTATAAATGGTGGTTGTTGGCCAATATTATGATTGGCACCTTTATGGCTGTGCTGGATGCTACTATTGTGAATGTGGGTCTTCCAAAAATTATGGCTTCCTTTGGTATTGGCATTGATAAGGCTGAATGGATTATAACGGCCTATATGCTTGCCATGGCGGTGATGTTGCCCACATCGGGTTGGCTGGCCGATAGGTTTGGCTACAAACGCATGTATTTCTTAGGATTGTTGTTGTTTACCTTTGGCTCGTTTTTGTGCGGCTCGTCGAGCAATGAAAACATGCTGATTATTGCTCGGGTTATTCAAGGGCTGGGAGCCGGAACGATTCAACCGCTAGGTATGGCCATTATTACGCGCGAGTTTCCACCAAAACAACGAGGCATTGCGTTGGGGTTTTGGGGTGTGGCTGCGGCTGCTTCGGTTTCGTTTGGGCCGCTGATTGGCGGTTATTTGGTAGATAATTTTAATTGGCAGTTGATTTTTGATGTTAACATTCCTTTTGGTATCATAGGGTTGCTGGCCACCATCATTATACAGCAGGAATATAAAAATCCGAAGGTACGCTCGTTTGATTATGTGGGATTTATTTCGGTAATTATCTTTTTGCCTCTTACGCTTTATGCCTTATCGGAAGGCAACACGGCCACCAACTCGGCAGGTTGGTCGGCACCTCACATACTGGCCTGTTTCGCTATTGCAGCCATTGCATTGGCAGTGTTTATTACTGCCGAATTTACTGTAAAAGAGCCATTGATTGATTTGCGATTGCTGGGCAATCGTAATTTTGGTTTGGGCAATCTTATTGTGCTTATTTTTGGTATGGGTATGTTTGGCAGTACTTTTTTGTTGCCCATTTACCTTCAGAATTCGTTGGGATATACTGCTGTTCAGGCCGGGAGTGTGTTTTTGCCCGTTGGTATTATTCAGGGGGTGATGTCGCCCCTTTCGGGGCGATTGGCCGATAAATCCAATCCCAAATTACTTATCATTATCGGTGTTATTTTGCTTAGTCTTAGTTTTTTGATGAATGCCAATTTATCGTTTCTTACGGAAAATCATTTTATTATGCTTTCGTTATACTTACGCGGTTTTTCGATGGGATTGCTTTTTACGCCCTTGAATACCATAGTGCTTTCGCAAATGCCACGCGAAAAAATGGCTCAAGCATCGGGTATTACCAATACGGTGCGGCAGTTGGGCGGCAGTTTGGGTGTGGCTATTTTGGCTACTTTGTTGTCGTCGCGGATTACGTATCATTCGCAATTATATGGGCAAGCTATTAATCGGCATTCGCAGGTTTTTATTAATACGGTAACGCATTTGGCGTATGCGGTGCAACACAATGTGGGCGGTGCGTTTGCAACTGCTGCCCAACAAGCGCAATTCATTCTCTTGGGTAATCTGAATAAACAAGCCTATATACAAGGTATTGACGACGATTTTTTGATTGCGGCTCTCATCTCATTTGTGGGCGTTGTGCCCGTTGTGTTTTTAAGTTTAAAGAAATTAAATTCTCTTCGAAAGGAGTAAAAGTATGAAGAAAGAAAGATTTTGTTTGGTAGGAGTTTTCGTTTTAAGTATGTTGATACGCTGTGGTGCCCTTGCACAAAATAGCAGCGTTTCAGTTAATCCAGGTTTTGAAACCGACTCGCTGACGCTTAAAAACATTATTTCTACCATAATAAACTATCATCCATCGGTGAAACAAGCGCAGGAAGCTATGAACAATGCACAGGCAGGCATTAGTTTGGCCAAATCGGGCTATTTGCCGGTGATTGATGCCGAGGCATCGTATGCACGCATTGGTCCACTGCAGCAAATTACTTTTCCGGGATTTGGCACGTTTCAGTTATATCCGGCCGACAACTATTCGGCCAGCGTGAATTGTTATCAAAGCATTTATGACTTCGGGAAAACCGCAAAGAACGTGGCACTTGCCGAAGAAAACAAAAACCTGAGCCAACAAACTAGCGAACAACTGAAACAGAAATTGGCGTATTCGGCCACCATGCTCTATTATTCTATTGTGTATTTGCAGCAAGCCATTGTGATTAACAACAAACAGCAAAAAACCCTGCAATCGCATCTGGAATTTGTTCAAAAGAAGCACGAAACAGGCTCGGCAACACAATATGAAATACTTTCAACGCAAGTAAAGATTTCGATGGTAGAAAGCATGGGTATTGACTTGCAAACTGCGCTGAAAAACCAAACAACGGAGCTTTGTTCGCTAATGGGGCAAACCGGCAACCCCCAAATGGTGGTGCAACAAGAACTGAACGTGAAGTTGCCCGATGTGCCCACCGACTCGTTGCTGGCATTTGCTTATGAGCACCGCGACGAAATAAAAATTGCCGTGGAAAAAACCACTGTGGCACAACTTAAATACAAAGTGCTGAAAGTGCAAGACAGGCCCAGCCTGAATCTGCAACTTTCGGGTGGCGGAAAAAACGGGTATATTCCGAACCTGAATGCGGTGAAACTAAATTATGTGGTCGGTGTGGGTTTGAAAATACCTATTTTTAATGCTACACGTACCAAATACAGTTTGGTGCAGGCCAACACCGGCATTCGGATGATGGAACTGGAAACCGACCTTGCCAAACTAACCATAGCTACTGAGGTGACAGAAAACCTGGAAAACCTGAAATCGGCTCTTAAGCATATTGAGCATTACAGTTTGCAGCTTAGCCAATCGGAACAGGCTTTTGCTTTGGCAAAAACCAATTTTTCGGATGGGGGTATCACCAACTTGGACTTGCTGGATGCTGCCACCACCATTTCGGAAAGCAGCCTGTTGTTGCTTAAATCGAGAATTGAATATATTACGACCATCTATCGCCTGAAAATGGCTATTGGCGAAAGGCTTTATTAGGGATGGTTGGAACGGGAGCGCGAAAAATACACCCAGACGCGAATCGGGGATGAAAAGGTGTTTGAACTGCCGATTGGAATGATTTTAGAAACAAAGATACTAAAAACGAGGGGAACAGTGTTGGGCGCAAGCGGGAGTTTTATTCAATTGTAAACCAAACTTTGTTTGACAATCCATTTTTCATTGCAACACAGTATTTTCCTTTTGGCAAAATAGGACTAAATATATTTAAGTTATAGTTTATTGTGTACTCTTCTTTCGTCTTCAAGATTTTTGCAGAATGCAAACTATTTTCATCTTGTGGCACGGATGGTGGGATGGTGGGAATGGTGTTTCCTTTTTCATTCGTAATAATAAGAGAAAGAA
>JBAXWF010000047.1:0-30428 GCA_037128515.1 Bacteroidota bacterium
ATGTTCCTGCATCTGTGAACAATGTTCCTGCATCTGTGTGCTCTGTTTTCGCATCAATGCCTATTTCTCCCAGCTTTAATTCATCCAAGATTCATTATGTCAATCATTTAAAAACACACACGCCCCGCAGCCGCGCAGCCTGTGTCATTAAGTTAGTGAATACAATTAACATAAGTAATAGGTAATAGATTTTTTTTTCTTTACAAACATTCACCCAGATGCATTAGCTATTGGCAAATTGTGTAGGACCTCCATGCCAAAGTCTTAGGATAGGTTTTCGTTTAAAAAAAAATTCATTTTCTATAAAATTAGTTCTTCAAAATTCAATAAAGAGCAGTCAGTGTCGCAACAGGGCCAGTCAGTGTCGCAACAGGGTCAGCCAACGATTTATGATATGATGTCAAAAAAAATAAAATACATAAAAAAAAATGGAACGCAAGCCACTGCATTCCTTGTTTTGAAATTAGCTCGCACCCTTCACCTTCTTCCAACAGCCTAAACGGCTATAGCCTAAACCCCTTCAACCATAAAACAGCTTGTACATGCCGTCCGCGGCCCAATTGCCTAGAGCCCACCAAACACCCTAGCCATTAGTTTCGCGCAGCGGTTGGGCATACAATTTCACATCATCCACCGTAATTTCGCGGTCGCACAGTATAATAAGGCGTTCCACCACGTTGCGCAGTTCGCGAATGTTGCCTGTCCATTGCATTTTTTGCAGTTCCAAAACGGCTTGCGGTTGAATTTTAATGATGGGTTGCCCTTGATTTGAACAAATTTCGGAAATAAAATGTGCTATAAGCAGTGGGATATCGTCCACGCGTTGGTTCAGCGTGGGCACTTCAATAAGAATAACGCTGAGGCGATGATACAAGTCTTCGCGAAATAGGTTGTTGGCGATTTCGTGTTTCAGGTTTTTGTTGGTGGCAGCAATCACGCGCACATTCACAGCAATATCTTTTTCGCCGCCCACGCGCGTAATTTTGTTTTCTTGCAATGCACGCAGCACTTTGGCTTGCGCCGAAAGGCTCATATCGCCAATTTCGTCCAAAAAAATGGTGCCGCCATCGGCTTGTTCAAAATCGCCTTTGCGTTGTTTTATGGCCGAAGTAAAAGAACCTTTTTCATGACCGAAAAGCTGACTTTCTATCAATTCGGACGGAATGGCAGCGCAGTTAACTTCAATAAAAGGATGTGCCGAGCGATAACTTTTTTCGTGAAGCCAGCGGGCCACCAATTCTTTGCCTGTGCCGTTGGCACCAGTTATCAACACCCGAGCATCGGTGGGAGCCACGCGCTCAATCATTTCTTTTATACGCTTTATGGGCAGCGATTGGCCCACCATTTCCCAGCTTTTGTTCACCTTTTTTTTCAAGGCTTTGGTTTCGGTTATCAGCGTTGATTTGTCCAGGGCATTGCGCAGAGTAATCAACAGTCGGTTCAGGTCCAAAGGTTTTGCAATATAATCGTAAGCACCCAGTTTTATGGCCTCCACCGCCGTGTCGATATTGCCATGACCCGAAATCATGATAATGGGTGTGTCGGTTTTGCACAAAATGGTTTTCAACACCTCAATACCATCCATGCGAGGCATTTTAATGTCGCACAAAATCACATCGTATTTTTCTTTTTCAATGTATTGAATACCTTCAACGCCGTCGGAGGCATCGTCAACCAAATATTTTTCGTATTCAAGAATTTCGCGCAGGGTGTTGCGTATGTTTTTTTCGTCGTCAATGATAAGAATTTTTGACATGGTTAGTGGCTTAGGTTTTTATACTATTATACTGTAGCGATTCTGAAATCTATCTTCTTCTCATCCTTTCAGTTTGCGGTATTTAATGCGTTTGGGGCCGATATCGCCTAGGCGTTTTCTTTTGTTTTCTTCGTATTCGGAATAGGAGCCTTCAAAAAAATACACTTCGGAGTTGCCCTCGAATGCTAAAATGTGGGTAGCAATACGATCGAGAAACCAACGGTCGTGCGAAATAACCACAGCACAACCCGCAAAGTTTTCCAAGCCTTCTTCCAATGCGCGCAGGGTGTTCACATCAATATCGTTGGTGGGCTCATCCAGCAGCAACACGTTGGCTTCTTGTTTCAGTGTGAGTGCCAAATGCAAACGATTGCGTTCGCCGCCCGACAGCACACCGGCTTTTTTGCCCTGGTCGGGGCCACTAAAATTGAAACGAGAAACGTAGGCTCTAGAGTTCATGGTGCGGTTGCCCAAAACAATGTTTTCGTTGCCTTCGGTAATTACTTCCCACACGTTTTTTTCGGGATCAATTTCCACATGCGCCTGGTCCACGTAGGCAATTTTCACGGTTTCGCCCACTTTAAAAGTTCCCGAATCGGGTTTTTCCAAGCCCATCATCATACGAAACAATGTTGTTTTTCCGGCACCGTTTGGCCCAATAACACCCACAATTCCGCCCGGCGGTAGCATAAACGAAAGGTTTTCGTACAATAATTTGTCGCCATAGGCTTTCGAAACTTTTTGTGCATCAATCACCACATCGCCCAATCGCGGTCCGTTGGGGATAAATAGTTCCAGTTTTTCTTCTTTTTGTTTGGTATCCTCGTTCAGCATGCTTTCATACGATTTTAAACGGGCTTTGCCTTTGGCATGACGGGCTTTGGGGGCCATGCGCACCCATTCCAGTTCGCGTGCCAGCGTTTTGGCGCGTTTGCTTTCGGTTTTTTCTTCCATTTGCAAGCGTTTGGTTTTTTGCTCAAGCCACGAAGTGTAGTTTCCTTTCCAGGGAATGCCTTCGCCACGGTCGAGTTCCAGAATCCATCCGGCCACGTTATCCAAAAAATACCTATCATGCGTCACCGCGATAACAGTTCCTTTGTATTTTTGCAAATAATGCTCAAGCCATTCAACCGATTCGGCATCCAAATGGTTGGTAGGCTCGTCGAGCAGCAAAATGTCGGGCTCCGAAAGCAACAAACGGCACAAAGCTACCCGCCTGCGCTCGCCTCCCGACAGGTTTTCGATGCGAGCATCGCTTTCCGGACAACGCAAAGCATCAAGTGCCCTTTCCAATTTGGTGTCCAATTCCCAGGCTTGGTGTTGGTCAAGCAATTCGGTAAGCTGCCCCTGACGGTCTATAAGTTTTGACATTTCGTCGTCGGTCATCGGTTCAGCAAATCTGTTGTTCACGGCTTCGTATTCGTTCAATAAATCAACCACGGGTTGAACACCTTCGCGCACAATTTCCATCACGGTTTTCGAATCGTCGAGTTTGGGTTCCTGTTCCAAATAGCCCACAGAATAGCCCGGCGAAAACACGACTTCGCCATTAAAAGAAGTTTCGATGCCCGAAATGATTTTGAGCAAGGTAGATTTACCCGAACCATTTAAACCAATGACACCGATTTTGGCACCATAGTAAAAAGAAAGATAAATGTCTTTGAGAACCTGTTTGTTTGGTGGATACGTTTTACTTACGTTCACCATCGAGAAAATTATTTTTTTATCGTCGGCCATTTTTATGCAATTGATGATTTTTGGTTAGGGATTTGTGAAATATTTCTTTCACAAAAATACGCAATTTTGTCAAGATACCAATGAAGAAGGAAAAGGTATATGACTTTGAGCCGATTAGACCAAGGATGGTGTTGTGGCATAAAAGAACAAAGCACTGGAAAATCTATAAACTATCCCCTGCCTATTTTGCCATATTTAAGAAATCCTCGGCCAAAAATGCATCGGGTTTATCGGCACTTATTTGGTGATTGTCGAAATAAAGCGGCTTGCCTTCTTTTGCCGTAACGATAAATTTCCAGCAGGCCGAACCGGCTCCGGCAGTGCCTTCGGGGCCAACTTTGTGCAAAAATGCTACCTTGGGGTTGTTTAAACTGATGGCTTGCATTATTTCTTCTTCGCTTGCAATTCTAACCGAATAGGGATAATATTTCTTTATTTTATCCAGAGTGTTTACTTCAGGAGCTAAATCGCCTTGCCGAAACCAAAGTTCATAATTTTTAAGTTCAACCTGATTCTCTTTTACAATTTGCTGTATGTCTTTTCCCGGATTGCTTTTAGAAAAATTGACGTAGTAGCACATAAATTTTATTAAAGCCGGCAATTTAAATTCATAGGTATCTTCATCCACTTCTTCATAAGCCACTGGCACAATACAAATGTTTGGCATTTTGTTGAGGTTTTTGGATGCATCGCCCAAAACCAGATTCAAAATAGCATAATTGTAGTTGTTATCGTCGCCGGCCCCACCTTCAGATTTAAACATAGCAGACTTTGTTTTGCCGAACATGGCTTGCGAAACAAAAAGGAATGAAGCAGAAGCATCTCCCATTTTTTTCTCAAACTCCTCGTAACTGATAATTTCAAAAGGAGTAATCTTCCAAATATCTTTCAATTGGTCGGACACCAAGGCGTTGAAAACCGAAAACGGATTGTCTTCGAGCACCACATACGTTTTGCTTTTCAAAAATTTATCAATGTCTTCTTTGCTCGCCATCTTTATCTGAGCCTGCATGGTTTGCAAAACGAAAAGAAGTAAAACGAAGGTTAAGGCTATTTTTTTCATGATATGATTTTTATAGTAACGGAAATTTGAGTGCAAATAATATTCCTAACCAAACAAATTACGATTTTTTAGGATGATTTAAAATGGAATGAATTTTCAAAAATACATTTTTTAAATCGCTATTCCGCGAAAAAATCTTAATTTTGAAGTAAAGCGAAACATGCATGTTTAAAAATAGTATAAATTGGTTAGAGCAACATCAGCTGCCTTGCTTGTATAAAGCGTTCTTTGGCATTGAATGTCCGGGATGCGGCACACAAAGTGCACTAATCGAACTTTTGAAAGGCAATTTGGCAGAAAGTTTCAGAGCATGGCCACCGCTAGCCCCAATGATGTTTATGATTTTATACTTAATAGCTTTTTTAATATTCAGATTTAAAAATGGAATCACGATTTTAAAAATTACGTTTATAATTAATGCCATAATTATTACAATCAACTACATTTATAGATTAACTTTGCACTTATTATAGGTCTTTAATCTTAAAAAAAAGAACAACTATGGAAGAACAACATCCACAACAATTTCACAAAACTGTTTTGCGTCAAAAACTCGCACCCTATGCATTAACAGCCATGATTTTTGGTATTATATCAATAGCTGTAATGTGCTATTTTGGATGGGTGGCGGCAATTGTAGCACTTGTTTTGCAAAAAAGATCGATGAAAATCTACAATGAAAACCCTCCAAATTTCAAGGAATCTTCGCTAAAAATGCTAAAAGCAGCAAGAATTTGCGGAATCATTGGTTTGATAGCATCAATAGTAACTACGGTGTTCTACATTTTATATTTTGTATTAATCGTTGGGTTGGCAAGCCATTCGTATAACTTTTAAACGAAATCTATGAAGATTCTTGCTGTCAGCCAGATTAAAGAAGCCGATGCATACACCATTGCGCATGAACCTATAGCATCAATCGATTTGATGGAACGGGCCGCACAAAAATGTTTTGCCTGGATACAGCAAAATATGGGTAGAAACAAATCCTACAAAATATTTTGCGGAAAAGGTAATAATGGTGGCGATGGTTTGGCTATGGCACGCATGATGGCAGAAAAAAACATCAAGGTTGAAACCTACATTGTTTGTTTCAGCGATAAAAGCTCGGCTGATTTTGAAGAAAATTACAAACGACTAGCAAAATTAAAGAAAGCTACTCTTTTTGACATTACGATAACTGATGACTTGCCGATTATTAATGAATCGGATATTATTATTGATGCAGTTTTTGGTTCGGGTTTATCACAACCCGTCACCAAAGGAATAGCACTTGATACTATTGACCATCTCAACAAAAGTAAAGCAACCATAATTGCTATTGATATACCATCAGGCCTTTTTTGTGATGATAATTCCGAAAACAACGGTCAAGTAATTCACGCAAAATACACCCTAACATTTCAGTTTCCGAAGCTTGCATTTTTATTTGCGGGAAATGAGAAATTTGTTGGCAATTGGGTCGTGCTACCGATTGGATTACATTCGCAATTTATTCAAAAGGTTGATGTAAATAATTTCTATGTTGAAGAGGATGATTGCAGAAATAGTTTAAAACATAGAAACAAGTTTGCGCATAAAGGAACATTTGGTCATGCGCTGCTGGTGTGTGGCTCGCGTGGTAAAATGGGGGCAGCGGTTCTGGCTGCTAAAGCATGTTTAAAGTCGGGTGCTGGATTAGTTACATCGCATATTCCAGAATGCGGTTATGTGGTGATGCAAACTGCTGTGCCTGAAACCATGTGTGAGGTTGATTCTGACAAAGATATGTTTTCTGACAATCTAAATATTTCGGTATATAATGCCATCGGTGTTGGATCAGGCATTGGCACGCACGAACAAACACAAAAAGCACTGAAACAGTTGATTCAAAATTCGGGTAATCCAATTGTTTTTGATGCTGATGCTATAAATATCCTGGCTCAAAACCCGACATGGGTTTCGTTTGTTCCAAAAAATTCGATATTTACGCCCCATCCAAAAGAATTTGAACGATTGGTGGGAAAAAGCACCAACGAAATTGAACGACAAAAACTGCAAATTGCGTTTTCGAAAAGAAATGCTGTTTATGTGATATTGAAAGGTGCAAATACTTGTATCAGCACACCAGCCGGCGATTGTTATTTCAATTCAACCGGAAACCCGGGTATGGCAACTGCAGGCAGTGGCGATTTGTTGACAGGGATTCTTACAGCCATGCTGGCACAAGGTTATTCATCCTTCGAAACATGTGTTTTGGGTGTTTTTGTTCATGGGTTAGCCGGCGATTTTGCCACAAAGCTTTATGGATATGAGGCGACAACAGCTTCTGAAATCATAAACATGCTTGGCAAAGCGTTTAAAAAACTTTACTGAACCTGCTTCTGCTGATTTTCATATATACTACCTTTTTCCTGTATCCACTCTACAATTTTCTTTCTTAATTTCCAGCAGGTCATTGTGCGAATGCATTCATCTTTTGAAATTTTATAAGCAGATATTTGTGGATTGCAGCAAATGGAGAACAATATGCGAAAAGCATCGCTGATAGGGAGTTTGCAACTGTGAAAAACGGTATGTGCTGTAACCGATTCTTCATGTTTGCATCGAGTGCAACGGCGCGAAAATGGTTTTTTTCCAGTGCAAAAATTTGTATTACCACATTTCATGCATACAAAACCATCTTTCCATTTGCCTGCTTCTAAAAAGCGATAGCAGTTATTAGGGTCGTTGTATATAGAAGAAAACTCATCAGGTTTTAAACCTTCAAAAATTCTTTTCATTGGAGTTTTTCTTGCAAATTTATAAAAATATGGTGATACTAATGCGATATTAATAAAATTGTTTGTATCTTTGCAAAAAAAAATCAATAATGAAAAAACTATATTTATTAATCCTGTTATCATTTATCATTGTGTCGTGCAATAATATCAGTAACAATAAAGATGTCGAGGCAAATAACAAACAGTCGGAAACTGTTATTGTAAAACCTGAGCATTTGGATGAAGTGGCATTTCGCACAAAAGTTTTTGATTTTACAAGCGGGAAAGAATGGAATTATTTGGGTGATAAACCTTGCATTATTGATTTTTATGCCGATTGGTGTTCGCCATGTCGCCGCCTTGCACCCATTTTGGAAGAATTGGCACAGGAGTATCGGGGCCAAATTTATATTTATAAAGTTAATACGGAAAAAAATCCAAATGTATCTGCCTATTTTGGAATTACAAGCATTCCGGCTGTTTTTTTCTGCCCGATGAATGCACAGCCCCAGACAATGGTTGGACTTTATCCGAAGGAGGACTATGTAAAAGTAATTAACGAAGTGCTTTTAAAATCGGTTAAAAAGTAGTTTTCTAATAATTTGCGACTTATTTAACAATATTCTTAACATTAAAACCTAAAATAAAATAATATGGAACACTTGACAAAAGAAACATTTAAAGAAAAGATATTCGATTTCGAAAACGAAAAAGAATGGAAATTTATAGGGAACTTACCCTGTGTGATTGATTTCTATGCTGATTGGTGCGGACCATGCAAAATGGTAGCTCCGATTATGGAAGAACTTTCAAAAGAATTTGCTGGCAAAGTTGATATATATAAAGTTGACACCGAAGCGGAACAGGAACTTGCAAGCATTTTTGGTATTAGAAGCATTCCGAGTATTTTGTTTTGCCCAAAAGATTCGGAACCACAGATGGCGGCAGGTGCCATGCCAAAACCCGAATTTGTTAAGGCGATTAATGATATTCTTTTGAAATAAGAAATTATTTAAAAATTGGAAACGACTGCCATCGGTAGTCGTTTTTTTTATGCCAACATTTGACCGTCTCTCATCACCAATTTGCGATCGGACATAGAAGCAAATTCCTCGTTATGTGTGACTATTACAAAAGTTTGATTAAATTTTTCCCGTAAATCAAAAAAGAGTTTGTGCAGTTCATGTGCATTTGCCGAATCGAGATTGCCGGAAGGTTCATCGGCAAGAATCACATCAGGATTGTTAATCAATGCCCGTGCTACCGCAACCCGTTGTTGTTCCCCACCCGACAATTGCGATGGTTTGTGCGATAGACGTTCGCTCAACCCTAAAAAATTTAATATTTCGCGTGCTTTATATTCAGAATCTTTTTTCGGAACTTTAGCAATAAATGCGGGAATACATACATTTTCGAGTGCAGTAAATTCGGGCAGCAAATGGTGGAACTGAAACACAAACCCAATATGCTTGTTGCGAAATGAAGCAAGTTTTTTCTCGTTCATTTTCTGAATTTGAATGCCATTTATTTCAATTGTGCCGGCATCAGGACGATCCAAAGTACCAATAATATGAAGCAAGGTAGTTTTTCCCGCACCCGAAGCACCTACGATAGACACTATTTCGCCTTTCGAAATTTCAAGATTAATGCCTTTTAACACGTTTAGTGTGTTATAGGATTTTTGAATATTATTTACTTTAATCATATTATATTTTAATTTTTTTCTTTAATGAAGACCACCTTTTTATATTTTGATAATCCAGATAGTAAACTATTTTAACAGAAAGTGAATTGAGTTGTTTTTCTCCAAAAACTTTCCCAAAGTTATCAAAATATGAAGGATTAACAATATTATTTTCATCAGAAATATAATTCTTATAAGCAATATTTAGACTACTGCCTGGTGCAAACTCCCAATAAAACAACAAATCGATATTTAAGACATTGTAATTAAAATTATAGGGAATAAAATCTATAATGCTAGTATTACGAACCACTTCGCCATCATTATTAAGATTATACATTTCATTATACATACCATCGGACCAATAGTGACGTAAGACAAGGCTAATTGAAAGGTTATTTTTAATAATATAACGCGCCGACAATTGGTTCTCAACCACCGAAACATCGCGTTGGCCGAAAAGAATATTATTCAAATTGTCAAAACTAGCAAACCCGATGGCGTTGATATCCTTAGAATATTTTGAAGAAATAGTTAACAGAAAGTGATTACTTATCCTAATCCGTGGTGACAAAACAATTGATAAATACGTAGCATCTTTAAAAAATTTGCGATAAAATTCACCCTGAAAATCCAATGCAAAACTTTTGCGATAATCGGATGAGAAACCACAATTTATATAGTAATATTCGTCAGTTAAATAAAATCTTCCGGGTACCCGCGGCTCATAAAAATCGTTGATTTTAATTGGTTGTACATTTATCCCAGACCAAACTGTTAAGTATTTTTTTGTAGTAAAATTATTTGAAATACTCAAAGTGAAATTTTCCACATACTTTGTAAGGTAATTTTCAGTATAATCAACCTGAAAGGAGGTCGACATATCCTTTATTTTTCCAAAAGGTTCGTATATATTGTAAAAAATGGCTGCTCCAGTACTTGTCTGGTTATTAGTCAAAACCAAACCTAGATCGTTTGCATCCCAAGTATTATTTTTTTCATTACGATAAATATTAAACTGAAATTTTCCACTAATTTTTCCAAAGGAGATAGCATACTTATAGCCAAGCGTGTTCTGAAAGTTGGTTGGAACCGTATCGTAACGATGCAATTTCTGACATAATGCCACATTCCCACTCAACTGATAGTTGTTTTTTTTATCATTAATTATTAAGCCCAACAATGAAACATTACTATCATCATATTTTTTTGTACGAATCGTATTCGTGTTTACAAAATAAATTTTTGAGTTATTTTTAAAAATTTGGTCGAAGACGAAAATATTATAATTGGTTAATGGCTCGGTCAGAATCTTTCGTTTATTTTCTAAAGAATCTTTAACACTTGCATACATATTATTGGTAATTGCATTAAAAATGCCGATTGCAGTACCGTTTTTATTTCGTCCTGAAAACTTGATAGCATTAATAAGTTTGGCTTGTTGAGGATTTTTTACAACATTTTCGTCTGTATCCAAAGAATCAAAAATAGTATAAAAGCCATCAGGTTCACGACCAATGCGGCGCGTATAAAACAGGTCGCCCTGTTTAAATAAATCGATAGCCTCGGTAAAGAAAGGACGATAGTCCTGATAAACCGTTTCGAAAGCAGAAATATTTTTAACATGATAATCGGATTGAACCTGGCTAAAATCGGGTAGCAGCGTGACATCTAAAGTAAAACTTTCATTAATGCCATATTTTAAATCTAACCCACCACTAAATGAAGATGAAAAATTGCTTTTACCGTCGATATTATAAGGATAATAATCACCATACAAAGAAATAAATGGAGTTAACGACAAGCGAAGGGGTGATTTAATATTATGAATACCCTCGAGAACTCCCCATTCCTTTATTACATTTCCCGTCCCCTTTGTTTGCATGCTCCAGAAGTCGGTTTCGCGATTCCGACGGATCCCTCTAAAAATTTGCAATCCCCATAATTGTTTATCTATTGATGGGAATCGTATTGCAGAGTAATTAATTTTTATTTCACAAGACCATCCATTATCCAGTTTTTTTACAGCACTCTGCCATACAGCGTTGTATGTTCCATCGTTTGTCTTGTAATCCATTTGTACGCCTGAGGCATAAACAACAAACACATAACCTTCGGTTTGCATGTTATAGGTATCAAATTCAACTCCGAATTTGTCAGCATTCAAATCGTCATCACGGTTGCCAAGTTCTTGAAGAATGCTATCGGGCGACGAATCAAACATCATGGCTCCGATATAAATCGCATCATCATCATAAACTATATGGACAACCGTTTTTTGTGTTGGTGCAGCCAAATAGTTAGGATCATATTGCATAAAATCGCTGATTTGCTCACAAGTATTCCAGCATGAATCTTTTAAAAAACCATCAATTTTAGGAGATTCTTTTGTTCGAACTGCTATTGTTTTTTTATTTTGAGCATGAATTAATTCAGCTGATATGGGCAGTAATGCAAAAAGAGAAATGTATAATTTTATAAAGAATTTCATTGATGCGAAATTACAATTTTTTAGAAATGGAAACCTCATGTCAACGATGTTTTTGTATTATTTACATCACAATAAAAAAATTCTTTGTCCTACCATTTATTTTTTACTTATATTTGAAACCTGACTTTAAAATAAAATATTTATGAATTTGCACGAATTTCAAGCAAAAGAAATCCTTAAACATTTTAATGTTAATGTTCCTTCAGGTATTATTGCCATTACACCCGATGAAGCGAAAGATGCTGCTTATATAATTAATGCCAGCACGGGTTCGGAGATGTTTGCCGTAAAAGCCCAAATTCATGCGGGTGGACGCGGTAAGGGAGGAGGTGTGAAAATTGCAAAATCGTATCAGGACGTGTACGAATATTCAAAACAAATTCTGGGGATGCAACTCATCACTCCTCAAACCAAAGCTGAAGGAAAAAAAGTACATAAGGTACTGATTGAACAAAATATTTATTATATAGGACCCGCCGAAATAAAAGAATTTTATTTCAGTATTTTATTGAATCGTTCAACTGGTCGCAACACCATCATGTATTCGCCCAGAGGTGGTATGGATATAGAAAAGGTGGCAGAAGAAACTCCCGATAAAATATTCAAAGAGGAGATTCATCCTGCTCTAGGGTTAGAAGCATTTCAATGTAGGCGAATTGCATTTAATTTGGGTTTGGAAGGGGAAGCCTACAAAAACATGCTGCCATTTATTGATAATGTTTACAATGCATATATTGGCTCTGATGCTTCGCTATTGGAGATTAACCCGGTGATAAAAACTTCGGATAATAAAGTTTATGCTGCTGATGCAAAAGTAGTTATTGATAACAATGCTTTGTTTCGTCATCCCAACATTGCAAACATGCGCGATATTTATGAAGAAGATCGTACCGAAGTTGAAGCCGGAAAATTTGGACTAAACTTCATTAAGCTTGATGGCAATGTGGGTTGCATGGTGAACGGAGCCGGTTTGGCTATGGCAACTATGGATATTATTAAATTGTCAGGAGGTTCACCAGCTAATTTCCTTGATATTGGAGGCACTGCCAATGCAAAACGGGTAGAAGAAGCTTTTCGCATTATTTTAAGCGATTCTAATGTGAAAGCCATACTTGTAAACATTTTTGGTGGTATTGTTCGTTGCGACCGCGTAGCACAGGGTATTGTTGATGCTTATCATGAAATAGGAGAAATTCCAGTTCCGATTATTGTACGTTTGCAGGGAACCAATGCCGAAGAAGCAAAAGATATTATTGATAAATCGGGATTGAAAGCTTATTCAGCAATAAAACTTCAGGATGCAGCCGATTTGGTAAACAATTTACTAAAAGTTTAATTATCAAGTTTTGTATATACCGAATTTTGACTCTTAAAATCCGAAACCATTTCTTTCATTTTTTGAACCAATAACATATTGTCGTGTAAATTCAATAATGAAACCAAATCATCCACTGATTTGGCTATCTGTTGAAAATCGGATACATCAACTTTGGCAATCATAATTTGGGGATTATGTGTGGGTATGGTGTTTTCTTTATCATTTAATAATTCTTCATATAGTTTTTCTCCCGGTCGTAAGCCAGTGTATACAATCTGAATATCCTTTCCCAATGTCAAACGCGAAAGCTTGATCATTTTCTTGGCTAAATCTAATATTTTAACAGATTGACCCATATCAAAAATTAATATTTCTCCGCCTTTACCAAATGCTCCTGCTTCTAATACTAATTGGCATGCTTCCGGAATCGTCATAAAATATCGAGTAACTTCAGCATCGGTGACAGTAACCGGTCCACCTTTTTCTATTTGCTCTCGGAATAAAGGTATAACAGACCCATTTGATCCAAGTACATTTCCAAAACGGGTGGTTATAAATCGGGTAATGTTTTTTTGATTTAAGGATTGGGTGTACATCTCGGCAATTCGTTTACTTGCACCCATTACATTAGTAGGATTCACAGCTTTATCGGTTGAAACCATTACAAATTTCGCAACACCATGTTCAACTGCCAAATCGGCAATGGTTTTTGTACCTTCAACATTTGTATGCACAGCTTCCACTGGGTTGTTTTCCATCATGGGTACATGCTTGTATGCAGCTGCATGATAAATTATTTGCGGTTTAAATGTTTCAATAATTTTGTGCATACGTATTTTATTGTTTACATCACAAACAATAATTTCAAAGGGTACATGCCGATATGTTTCGTTCAGTTCAAGCTCTAAATGATATAATGGTGATTCGGCTTGATCAATTAAAATGATTTGTGAAGGTGAGAACTTTGCAATCTGACGCACCAATTCGCTCCCAATTGATCCTGCTGCTCCAGTAACCATTACACATTTACCTAATATATCCTGACTGATTTTTTTTTCATCCAGTTTAATCTCTTCCCGTTCAAGCAAATCCTCAATATTAATCTTTTTAATTTGTTTAAAACTAAGCTCTCCATTAATCCATTTGCTCACAGGAGGAACATTCAGAACTTTTGTATTGTAGGTTAAACATTGCTCAATAATTGCTTGTTTTTTGGCCGGTTTAATATTTTGAATAGAAATAATCAGGTGTTCTATTGTGTTGGTTTGAAGCAATTTTTCTAATTTATCAGAATTATAAATAGAAACATCCTCAATCTTCATACCTGTTTTTTTTGGATCATCGTCAATAAACCCTATCACTTTATATTTTGTTCCGGCATCACGGTCGAGCGAACGTTTGGCTATAACACCGCTCTCGCCTGCTCCATAAATCAATACATTTGTTTTGTTCTTCGATGGATTATTAATTTCCATATAGGTTATTTTCACCAAAATACGGAAAGAAACCAGTGTGAAAGTGGTAGTAATAAAATCGATTATTACTATAGAAATCGGGATAAAGTTACCAATTTTAAGTACATAAAAAGAAACAATATCTGCAAAAACAAATACAGCAGTGCCAATAATCGAAACAATTACAATGCGGGTTGCATCGCCTGTGCTAGTATAGCGTATAATTCCCGCATAGGTTTTTGCAAGCAAAAAACTTATTGACCGAATGCATACAACAAATAACAAAACCTTGTGTAATGCTACAATTTCTTTTGCAGGAAGTTCGAAATTAAAACGCAATAAATAGGCCAGAACCACTGAAAAAACACATATCAGTACATCAATTAAAAAAATTAACCAGCGCGGAATATTTAGTTTATAAGTGAACATATTTTTTCTCGTTTGAAAAAGAGTTCAAAGATAAAACTAAATTTTTTGTTGTATAGTAAATAATTCAACTCAGATTACAATTTTATATACTATAGTTTCGCGGCGAAATGGCAGTATAATAAGTTAATAATTGTAGCTCGAGACAGAGTTAATAATTTTTTCGGTGTTAAGCACTATCAATACATTTTAAATTTATATTTTTGCGTAAATTGATGTTTAGATTTCAGACAGTCTGATTTTTCTTGACCTTACTAAATTATCCATCTATCATATTACATATTTAAAAAAATAAAACAATGAAAAGTACAGTATTTCGTAGTATACACGAGGCAAACGGTGCCAAAATGGTTGAGTTTGCCGGTTTTTATATGCCAATTCAATACGAAGGATTGATTATTGAACATGAAACCGTTCGCAAAGCACTAGGTGTATTTGATGTTTCGCATATGGGCGAATTTTGGGTTGAAGGACCTAAAGCGCTTGATTTTGTTCAATACGTTACGTCAAACGATGCTTCAAAACTCTGGGACGGCAAGGTTCAATATTCCTGTTATCCCAATGGGCAAGGTGGCATTGTTGATGATTTGCTGGTGTATCGATTTGGCCCTGAAAAATTCCTATTGGTTGTGAATGCAGCCAATATCGACAAAGATTGGACTTGGGTAAACAATAACAACAAATTCGGAGTGAAACTCACCAATGCATCGGACGAAACTGCGCAATTGGCCATACAAGGTCCTTTGGCTTTAAAAGCTATGCAGAAATATACCGAAACTACTATCACAGATATGGAATATTATACTTTTAAGGTATTGAAATTTGCTGGTGTTGATGATGTATTGTTTTCGACCACAGGCTACACCGGTTCGGGTGGATGCGAAATTTATTTTCCAATTAAATATGCCGAATTGATGTGGAAAGCGGTGATGGATGCCGGAAAAGAATTTGGTATAAAACCAATAGGATTGGCAGCACGCGACACGTTACGTCTCGAAATGGGATTCTGTTTGTACGGAAACGATATTAACGATACTACATCGCCTATTGAAGCCGGTTTAGGTTGGATTACCAAATTTACCGACGAAAAGAATTTTATTGATAAAGACCTCAATTTGAAACACAAAAACGAAGGCGTGAATCGCAAATTGGTAGGTTTTGAGATGATTGACCGCGGAATACCTCGTCATTATTATGAGATATGTGATGCTGACGGCAATAATATTGGTGAAGTTACTTCAGGAACATTCGCCCCTTCATTACAGATAAATATCGGTATGGGATATGTTAAAACCGCTTATTCCAAAGCAGATACAGAGATTTATATTAAAATACGCGACAAACTCATTAAAGCTAAGGTGGTGAAGCTCCCGTTTTATAAAGGATAATCCATTCTGAATTTATTAAAAAAAGCTGTCTCGAAAAGACAGCTTTTTTATTTTTATAGATTTCAACATCACTTTATTTAACTGAAATTTGATTCTAGTAAACAAAATCGATAAATATAACAGCATGTTTTTGTCAATTGTAATGCCTTTATTTTAACTTTGTACTATAAACCTTATTTTAAATACCTAGTAACAAATAAAATCCATGAAATGAAAACAACAAAAATTTTACTGCTTCTTACTACATTTCTTTTATTAGTATCCGGTGCATTTGCTCAAAATATTATGCAAGACGTAGTCTACCTTAAAAACGGAGGAATAATTCGAGGCACCCTTATTGAACTCGTACCCGATAAGCATATTAAAATTCAAACGGTTGATGGTAACGTTTTTGTTTATCAAATGAGCGAGATTGAAAAATATGTTAAAGAAGCCGTGTACCACCCACAAATAATAAAAGTAAAAGATTTCACGGGTATGAAACTTGGATATTACGGTGTGGTAGAGTCAGGATTAGGAATCGGTTTTGGATATGATATTAGCATTTTGGATTCAAAACTAAACATAATTAGTGGCTATAGGGTGAATACGTGGTTTGCCGTTGGAGCCGGCTGGGGAATAAGGATTCGGCCCGGAAATGAAATGTATATGCCTGTGTTTATCGATGTGCGTTCTAATTTCCTCAACAAACCTACATCGCCTTATATTTCATTGGATGCTGGCTATGGGTTTTGTCCGTCTTACCATAGATTGAGCGGCTTTATGATGTCTCCAACACTGGGTGTCAGCGTTAAACTCAAATCTAATTTCGCTATCAATCTCGGTTTAAATTACGAAATGCAGCACTTTGATAATGCGTATAGTTATTATTCTTATTATAGAAATGCAAGCCGATATCAACATACAATTAGTTTTCAGTTCGGCGTTTGTTTTTAACGCTTTATAAGACGAAATACCTAATTGAAAATTTCAATAGTTAAGATAAATTGTAACCATAATTAAAGTGTTTCGGGTTATTCGATTCTTCGCCTTTGGATTTCGGTATTCTGGCTTTAAATCTAATCTCATTTCACAACCCAACTCACATTATATTCCATATCTCTAGCCTCAATACCCGGGTTGATTTCTTGCCATTGCCCTCTCAAATTCAATTCGCTGCAAACTAATTCAAAATGTGACATGGCGATGCCTATATCAATCATCTGCAGGTCGACATCTTTAGCTACCATACCATAGCCGGGAGTGCGTTTCAAATAAAAATGAAAAGCATCAGTGGTAAAAAAAATGCGCCAGGGCTGTTTGTTTGAGGCCGAAGGAGCAAACCTTATCATTTCAAGTGGATCGGTGTATGCACCGGCATCATCTTTTGTTAAGGAGTGCACTAAGGATTTATTGAAAAATAATTCTTCCCACAATTTGCGAGTATCAGCTTTGGCTCCCCAACGTATAATTTTTTCGCGTTGCGACATGGCTTTGGCAGCTTTGCCCACAGGTGTGATTGAAGGTATGATTATATTGTTATCCCGATTTAACAAGATGGCATATTCGCTGCGGCTAAAGGTGCCACCCAGCCAACATGTGCCTAAATTCATGGCGGTTAGATGCAATATGATATGCTCCAATAGATATCCATAATCGAGGTTGGCTTTTGGGCTGGGTTTAACAGCACCTGCTATGAAATAACGTGCTCCCGAAATAAAGCCATAAGTTCCCAGCTTCACTTTGTTATTGGCTTTGGCATCCATTTTTATAATCAGTTCAAATCTCACGGTATTACCAAATGGACCCACAACATTACTTTGCAAAATTGCTTCTATAGCTGCTATTTGTTCGGTGCCCAATTCTTGTTTATCGTAACTTCTGACCGACCTACGTATTTTGATGAGTTCAATTACCGATTTTTCGAATTTCATGGTTTAATATTTTATTTGGCCATAAGACATCATGTTAGGCTATTAAGCTGTATGCTTCCATCTTTTTCCTTTCCTTTATACTCCCTCAGTATTGGTAAGTGCAGCTTCCACCAATTCCTCGGTTTTTAATTCGGTTTGTACGCTTTCTTTAATATCGTCGTAAAACTTGGCTTTGCTCACCTGAATGTAGGGTACCAGCCACAAAAATCCAACACCCAGTGTTAATATACTCAGCATGGCCCAGCCAAAGAAGCGCCATTGCAAACAAAAATATTTCCACTTGTAGCCATACATCATTTTTTTGCTTTTTTCTAATGCATCGAAAGGTCCCATGGTTTTGTCGTCGGCTTGTATATAGAAGGTCATGGAATACGATAAAGCCGCAATGATACCGGGCACAATAAGCAACAGCATCCACAAAAACACGAATAACATCATAAGCATGTATGTACCCAAAGCCATCCAAAAACGCTGAAATCCTTTAAATAAATGCTTTAAACGCGCGCGGTGATGGCGCGACAAGGCCAACGAAAACATGACCATGCCCAACATCATAGGGCCTCCAATAATCAAAGAAGCATGTGCGCCTATATACGGCAAATTGGAAGCACCCCCAACAATTAAACTATAGAGTAAATAGGTGCCTACGGCCAATCCCCATTTGCCACGGAGCGATTCGCGGGCTTGTTGCATTAATATTTTGTTTGGTGTTGCCATGTTTTTGCTTGAATTAATGGTTAGTAATTTACTTCCAAATGTATGACAATTTCGAATATCAAAGCAAATTTCTATAAAAAATTTGTTTTTTTTAATTTTATTGCGATTATATTTATTGTTATTAAAGCAAGGGGCCATGCAATTTAGGCCATAGTCTCTTTTTAAAACTAATTTATATTTTCTTGTAAAATATATTTAATAATCTAACCACCTATTTTCTAATATTGTAAACATTTATTCAAATGGATTTGTAAATTATTTTAGTACTTTGTATTGCATAGTACTAAAATTGTATTATCTTTGTCGCGATTTCAATTCTGAACAATAAATTCTGAACGATGAAATTATAAATCTTTGAACATAAATCTTAAATTAGAACTTATAAAATGGATATTGAAAACTCAAAAGCCCAAATGCGAAAAGGTGTGCTGGAGTATTGTATTCTTTCTATCATTTCCGAAAAAGATGCTTATGCATCTGACATTATGGAAAAGCTGAAAGAAGCCCGACTTATAGTGGTCGAAGGTACACTGTATCCGCTCATGACGCGTCTGAAAAACGATGGTTTGTTGACCTACCGTTGGGAAGAATCGAAGAGCGGACCCCCTCGTAAGTATTATGAACTCACCCAAGAAGGTCGCCAATGCCTGACCGAAATGGACGAAAGTTGGAACGACCTCATTCATTCAGTTAAACAAATTACTCAAAAAAATAAATCATAAAATACTATAGTCATGAATAAAACTATTTCAATAAACATTGGCGGTTTGATGTTTCAGATTGATGAAGAAGCTTACAAAATATTGGAAAGCTATTTGGAATCGTTAAAACAACATTTTGCCGGTACCCCGGGCAAGGAAGAGATACTTGCCGACATTGAAGCGCGCGTAGGCGAAATATTTCAAACCAAAATAGAAGCCGGTCAGGTGCTTATTTTAGTGGAAAATGTGGAAGAAGCTATTAAAATATTGGGAAAACCCGGCGACATAGACAATAGCGGCGCAGAAGCGGATGCAAATGAAGAGCCCAAAAGATCGTCAAAAAAACGCCTGTTTCGCGACGAAGATAACCGAGTGCTAGGCGGTGTATGTTCTGGATTGGGACATTATTTGGATATCGACCCGGTGTGGTTCCGTTTGGGATTTGTTATCACGCTGTTGTTTTTCGGCTCGAGTCTGCTCATTTATCTGGTTCTGTGGATTATTATTCCCCGTGCTGCATCCACCGAAGACAAAATGCATATGAAAGGTGCCCCAATGACTATACACGAAATTGAGCATAATATTAAGAATGAATTTGAGGATTTAAAAACCCGTTTTAAAGATATGAGCGGACATGCCAAACGTCATAGCCGGCACGAAATTCACGAGTTGAAACGCAAAATGCATCAGGCCAAACAAGAAGTAAAATACAGTTACTATCAGCGGTATATGGCATCGGCAGTTGCATCGGCCAAACCCGAAACGGTGCATGGACATGGTTTTGGAAGTGTGTTTGGCGAAATATTGTATTATTTGCTGCGTTCCTTGCTAGCCTTTGTGGGTATTGTATTGCTGATTATTGCTATTGTACTTACAGGTTCGTTGATACTCTCACTCACAGCCGGCGACAGCTTTTTGTTTTTCACTAAATGGGGCATTTCGTCTATATCGCTGCCTGCCCTATCCAACCTGTTTTTCGAAAACCTATGGCAGCAGCAGTTGTGTGGTGTCACGCTCATGATTTTAATTGGTGTACCCTTGCTTATGCTTATCTTCAATAGCATCCGCCTTATTATCGGCATTAAAACCAAGCATCGCATCGTTTCTGTAACCGCATCACTTATCTGGCTAGTGGGCCTTTTGCTTGCCATTTTCCTTACGGTGAATATTATAGGCAATTTTGGCGAAAAATACAGCAGCCGACAGGAAATATTGTTGCCACAGCCCAAACATACTCTCACCATCGACATCACCGACAATCTGCCCGGAATACGCCAACAACCTTTTGGTGATGATGATGAGTTTTCGGATGCCGACAATCATAACAGTCAACAGTTTATTTTCAACAACTGCTTTTTCGCCAGCAGCAACAACAAGCTGATAGCATACGGTTACCCTAAATTGAAAATCATCCCTTCAAAAACCAACCAATACAAACTAACTGTGATAAAGTTTTCGAGAGGCACCAGCATCATAAGTGCGCGCGAGCGTGCAGAAGCTATTAATTCGGAAATTGCCGCGCCCGATTCCATTTTGTTTATCAGCAACTATTTTTTGTTGCCTTTCAACGAAAAGTGGCGCAACCAATCAGTGAAATTAGTGCTGGAAGTTCCCGAAGGTAAAAGCATTTTTATGACTCCCAATGTTGAAAACCTGATTTACGATACCGATAATATTGATGGCAGTTGGAACAGCGATATGGTTGGAAAAAAAATGACCATGCTTCGTGGCCGTTTGGTTGAAACCAACAGCATGCCAAAAACCGATAGCCTAGCGGTTCAAAAACCGCTGCTAAAAAAATAATAAGTTTTGGGTTATAATATCAAAACAGTTATGCAGCAATGTATGACTGTTTTTTTTCACAATCAATATATTATAACTTTTTTATTCGGCAGCAACGCCTATAAAAATACTGCTCACTTTTCCAAGTTCAATGCCGAATATTATTCCCCTATAAATTGTACCAGCAAAAATTAACTTGGACTGGATAACACGGGTTCAATGGCTTTTTTGTATGCCTTTTGTACTTCCTGATAGGTACTGCCAATTACGATTCATCTGTTCGTTCTTAATTTACACGGTGGAGTAGTGGTAATCATATCTATGGTTTTATCAGCCAATGCTTTTTCAACCATATCAAGTTCAATCCCTAGTTTTGTATCATACCAAATTTGGTGATATTCACCGTCGGCACACCATTCAATCATTTTTTTGATATTCTTTCGGGTTCTCCCCAAATTTCCAAATTTCTGTTTGCTGTTACATTACATTTGAATTCACCAAAGCCATCCGTTCTCATAAGTTCTCATCCTATTTCATCTGTACTTTTAGCTGTATATTTCTCTAAAGGTAAAACCGTTTCGCGCTTTAGTTCCATTTTTGAAAAATGCAAACCTGTGGCCTTGCCTTGCGAATGGTTCTCGAAACAAGAAACTCATACTTGCAATAGACAAATAAGAATAATCGCATGTATTATTGGGAAGGGAGTGAAGCTATGCTTATGCATGCGGATAATAATTTGGTTGATTATTTCTCATGTTCCTAGCCTAAAAAAAGGTCTAAATTCTTTGGAGGCTTTTATTCGTTGGGCAATTTCCAGAAAATCGCCTATCAGATAATCCGACAGTTTTTCTTTCAACTCCAGTTTTATTAAAACAACATTGCCAAACAGCATGGCCAGATTTTCGTCAAGGTTTAAATCACTTATGGTTTTTGAAATCTGTTCCGCTAAAGAGAAATGCTCATTCAACTTGGCTTGGTCATACGCTTTCGGCAGGTTTTGCGATTCGCGTTTAACAAGGGCTTCCAATGTCATTTCGCCCAGTCCGATAAAATTTTTCTCCCCGCTTGGAACTTTTATAAACACCGAATCCTTGCCATAGGTATGATATTTTGCCACCACACTGTTTAAATGTTGCTTATAAGTCGCCAAACTATCGATAAGTCGACCAAAGGTCCAAGCATCCATGTTCACACTATCCTGAATTTTCTCTAGCATGTATGTACCCATAAGTTGAACATCAAATTTCGAGATCAATCCAATGTCTTGCAGTTTCTGAATAGTTTCAGGATCGCAACCAGCAATTTTGGTGTTTAGGAGGTCCTGTTTGCTTTGTGCAAAAAGCACAAACATATTGAGCAAGAATATTAAAATTAGTATGTTTCTTTTCAACATGCTATTTGGTTATCTTCTGTTTACTTCACAATCCGAATTCTTGCATCCACAGCCACCACTTTGTCGGCACTGCCCAACAAGGGATTAAAATCCAGTTCACGTATTTCGGGAGCCGTTTGCAACAATGCCGATAAACGGCAGATTACATCTACCAGCAACGCCTGATTGATGCCTTTTTGTCCGCGCACTCCTTCAATAATTTTATAACTCTTCAGGCTTTTAATCATAGCGGTTGCTTCGGTTTTCCCGATGGGCGACAGTCCGGCTGAAACATCTTTCAGCACTTCGATAAATATTCCACCCAACCCAAACAGTATCATGTGTCCAAACTTAGCCTCATAGCTGGCACCCACAAAAAGTTCGGTTCCGCTCAGCATGGGTTGTATCAGTATGGAAGTGGTGTCTTTAATTTGAATCATTCGTTCAAACTCGCGTTCCACTGTTTCGATGTTTTTTACGTTGAGCACCACCCCGCCCACATCCGATTTATGAACAGGCCCCACCACTTTCATCACCACGGGGAATCCGAGTTTTACAGCTTCAGTCATGGCGTTCGCCTTGGTGGTCACCACGGCTTCACCTGCACGGGGTATGCCGGCAGCATCCATCAGTTGCTGAATTT
Organism: Bacteroidota bacterium; assembly: GCA_037128515.1. Lineage (GTDB taxonomy): Bacteria > Bacteroidota > Bacteroidia > Bacteroidales > CAIWKO01 > CAIWKO01. The sequence continues at coordinate 23,187 of JBAXWF010000047.1, forward strand.
CGGCAGGCGAAATATAACCATCCTGAGCCTGTGCTATCACCGAACGAATCTTTGCGGTATCAATTTGAGGCAACACTAGCGTTTCTTCGTAAGGTTTGGCTGTATGATATATTTTGGCCAATGCGCGGGCCAACACCACCTCGTCGGGAAAATTGATGCGGTTTTTAGCCAAAAAGTCATCCACTTCTTCACCCGCCGTTAGTGTGGATGGTAACACAGGGAAGATGGGTTTGTGGGCTGTTCTCATTTTCGCATCCAGCACATCATACACATCATACAATTTAAACAATCCGGGAGTACCAAATATGACCACCATAGCATCAATTTCTTCGAATTTTTGGTCAACATAATCAATGATGGTTCCCAGTTGCTCGGCAGTACCTGTGGCCAAAAAATCGATAGGGTTGGCTACCGACGAACCGGCATAAAGCTGTGTCAACAATTCCTTTGCAGCATCCGATTCAATATGCGGCACATCCAAACCGCCATTCGATAGTGCATCGGTACACATTACAGCCGGGCCACCTGCATGGGTTATAATAGCAATACGCTTGCCTTTCAACTCGGGATGCATAAACACCGAAGCCACACTTATGAGTTCTTCGCGACCAAAACAACGAACAATACCCGCTTTGCGGAACAAGGCGTCAACTGCGGCATCGGAGCTGGCCAAAGCACCCGTATGCGACGAGGCTGCACGGCTTCCAGCATCAGACGATCCGGCTTTGATAGCAGCAATTCGGCATCCTTTTCTGATTAAGGACGAGGCATGTTTCAGCAGTTTTTGTGGTTTAGATATATTTTCGATATACAATAGTTTCACTCGCGAACTTGTAGCGGGGTTGAAGGAATTATCGAAATATTCCAAAAGTTCTTCTACACCCATTTGAGCACTGTTACCCACCGAAATCACATTGGAAAAGGTTAAACCATTGGGGATGCCTGCCTCCATAATAAAACAAGCGGTAGCACCCGAACCGGATATAAAATCGCAACCATGAGGTTCCAGTTTTGGAATGGGGTACGTAAAAATACTATGATGTGCCGGCGTTAAAATACCGGTGCAGTTGGGGCCTATCAAACAACCATCCACACTATTGATGGTATCTACAATTTGTTTTTCGAGTGCAGCACCTTCTTTACTTTCTTCGCTGAATCCGGCCGATAAGATGATGAAAGCGCGAGTGTCTTTTTGCTTGGCAAGAATAGCAACAGTTTCAGGAATTAGTTTCGCCGCAATAGCTATAATAGCCAAGTCAACCTTTGGCATATCATTAATATTCTGAAAACTCTGTATTCCCTGAACTTCGGGTTCTTTCAGATTGGTCACATACAAATTGCCTGCAAATCGGCCATCCAACAGGTTTTTTAATACTTTTCCGCCCGGTTTAGTAATATCATTCGAACCACCAACAACCACTATGCTACGCGGATTAATAAGAAAATTGTTTACCATAAATCAAATTTTTAGTGCAGCTAAGGTAAAAAAAACCTATTTAACAATTGAGAATGTTGAAAATTAAAATGCGCAACGCTTTTTAGAAGTTGGCAAATTATTACTTTTACACCCTGAAAATTAGATTTAAGAATTTGCGTTTATGCCAAACAACAAAAAGAAGAAAAAAATAAAATACAAAAAGTTTGAGTTTAAACTTTCCGTAAAGCAAAAAAACATTATTGACAAGTTTTGCAGAGCAAAAAAAGTGAGTCCGAATAAGATGATTAAATCGGCTATTAAAGATTATATCCGTAAATTTGCCGATTCGTTGCCCGAAGAAGATTTTATTAGCGAAAATCAGTTGTGCTTATTTGACGTGGAAGAAGATGCAGAAAAATATGACGTAACCGGAAAACAAGAAGAGTTTAAAACAACATTATTCTGACAAAATGTCGCAATTAAACTACTGGCAAATTATTTGATAAACCCCAAATCCGAAAAAGTTTTGTGTTGATTATGAAAGAAATGAAGAATAGTACTAAAGAAATGGAAAAAAAGCAAGATAAAAAGCACTCTGAAAATACTGCTGACAAATCTCAAAATGAGGCTCAAACAAATGAATTTCCCTGCGATGCTACCGAAAAAGATGCTGTGATTGCCGAACAAAAAGCCAAAATCGACGAATTGAACGATAAATATTTGCGCTTGTATGCCGAGTTTGATAACTATCGCAAACGCACAATCAAAGAACGCATTGAAATGAGTAAAACCGCAGCTTCCGAAGTTATTTCGGCTATGTTGCCGGTATTAGACGATTTTGAACGGGCCTTGGATGCCACACCCGACGATGAAGCTACCAAAGCACTGAAAGATGGTATTATACTGATTTATCAGAAATACAAATCCATTCTTACCAAAAACGGATTGGAAGAAATAAAATCTATTGGCGAAACATTCAATACCGACATACACGAAGCGATTGCAAATGTTCCGGCACAAAATAACAAAATGAAAGGCAAAATTATAGATCAGGTTGAAAAAGGATACTATTTAAACGGAACCATTTTGCGTTTTGCCAAGGTTGTGGTAGCCAACTAAGGTTTAAAAATACATAAGGCCAATAACGGATTGCTTAAGATTGAAACCCGATTGTATCGGTAGCAAATCACAAAATAAATTATTAATTGAAATTAAAAGATACTAAAACCAATGACCAAACGTGATTACTACGATATACTAGGTGTTTCTAAAGACTCAAGCGATGCCGAAATAAAAAAAGCCTACCGGCAGTTGGCTCTGAAATATCATCCCGATAAAAATCCCGACGACCATGCTGCCGAAGACAAATTTAAAGAAGCTGCCGAAGCTTACGATGTGTTGAGCAATCCCGATAAAAAAAGCCGTTACGACCGTTATGGACATCAAGGTATGGGAAATTCTTCCGGTTTCGGTGGGGGCGGCATGAGCATGGATGATATTTTCAGCCATTTTGGCGATATCTTTGGTGGTGCATTCGGTAATTTTGGCGGGGGGCAATCGCAACGCAGAAAAGTAAACTATGGTAGCAACCTGCGTGTTAAAATTAAACTTACCCTCGAAGAGATTTCAACCGGAATAGAGAAAAAAATAAATGTCAATAAGTATGTAGCTTGTAAAGAGTGTAGTGGTTCAGGTGCTAAAAATGGCAAATCATACAAAACGTGTGCTAGCTGTGGCGGCCGAGGTCAGGTTTCGCGCGTTACCAACACCTTTTTGGGTCAGATGCAAACCACCTCTGTTTGCCCCACCTGCGGTGGCGAAGGCCAATCCATCACGGAAAAATGTACCGTTTGTTTTGGCAATGGTATTATTAAAGGTGACGATGTTATTTCCATCAAAATACCGGCAGGCGTGGCCGATGGTATGCAACTTTCGCTAAGCGGCAAAGGCAATGCAGCCGCACGCGGTGGGCAGCCCGGCGATTTAATCGTGCTGATTGAAGAGGTTGACCATCCCGAATTGGTTCGCGATGGAAATAACCTATTGTACAATCATTATATCAGTTTTCCTGAGGCGGTAATGGGCACTTCAATAGATGTTCCGACGCTTGAAGGCAAAGCCCGCGTGAAGATTGAAGCCGGAACTCAATCGGGTAAAATCCTGAAACTAAAAAACAAAGGCTTGCCTTCGTTGAACGAATACGGTCGAGGCGATTTGTTGATTGGTCTCAATGTTTGGACTCCGCAAACCCTGACCAAAGATGAAAAAAACATCATCAACAACCTGATGGAATCTGAAAATATTAAACCGCATCCCGGAGCTAAAGACCGTACATTTTTCGAAAAGATGCGAGAGTTTTTTCAATAGATAGGTGTGTTAGTCTATGACCTATCATGGCTGATGGCCAATCAAAAAATAACCATTCGCAAATCACCATAAAAAATGAATCTGCTAGAGACAAAAAATATTACCAAACGCTATGCAAATCATCTGGCTTTAAATAGTGTTTCCATTCGTGTTCCGCATCAATCCATTTACGGTTTGCTGGGCCCCAACGGTGCAGGCAAAACCACACTTATTCGCATCATCAACAAGATTACCGTTCCCGACGAAGGCGAAATATGGCTGAATGGCGAAAAACTTCGTCAGGCCGATATCGAAAAAATAGGTTACCTGCCCGAAGAGCGTGGCTTGTATAAAAAAATGAAGGTCGGCGAACAAGCCTTGTATTTGGCACAACTTAAAGGCTTGTCGAAAGCTGATGCCATGAAAAAGCTTCGCTATTGGTTCGAAAAATTCGAAATAGGGGCATGGTGGAATCGCAAAGTGGAAGAACTTTCGAAAGGCATGCAACAAAAAGTTCAGTTTATTGTCACCGTTTTGCACGACCCCAAACTATTAATTTTCGACGAACCTTTTAGCGGCTTCGACCCCATCAACGCCAACATCATAAAAGACGAAATCATTCGCTTGCGCGACAACGGTGCTACCATCATTTTTTCAACTCACAACATGTCGTCGGTTGAAGAACTTTGCGACGAAATTGCCCTCATCAACAACGCCAACAAAATATTGGAAGGCAAAGTAAAAGAAATTAAAAACACTTATAAAAACAATGTGTACCAAGTAGAACTTACGGGGTATAGCAAACTTTTGAAAGACAATTTAAACTCATACTATCAGGTGGAAGACGAATTTCACGACGAGGAGGTGTTGAAAGCAAAAATAAAAATACGAAACGGCACAACCACCAACGAAATGATTAAAACCTTGATGCAGTTTGGCGATGTGCACACCATTCAGGAAATGGTGCCTACCATGAACGATATTTTTATCGCCAAAGTAAACAACGATACCATTAAATACAACGCCGTTTCTAACCTAACAGAATAAGCCCGTTATGAAAAAAACGTTTATCATTATAAAACGCGAATATTTATCGAGAGTTAAAAAACGGTCGTTTATCATCATGACCATTCTCGGCCCTTTGTTGATGGCGGCTTTGATGATAGTTCCGTATTACATCAGCAAACTTGACAACGAACAAAAGGTGATTGATGTGTTGGACGAAACTCATATCTACAATCATTTGGGCAGCAACGAAACCATCAAGTTTAACTATATTTACACCGATGTGGAATCGGCTATCAAAAACTTCGACGAAAGTAAAACCACAGCCCTGCTGTATATTCCACTGCCCAATTCTATTGAACCAACCAATGCCGTTTTGTATTACACCAACAAACAACCCGGCAACACGGTAACATCCTATATTCAGGATAAAATGAAATATGCGTACGAAAACAGCCGACTTATTGAGCTGTTTGGCGTGGACAAAGAAAAAATTGACCAAACCAAAGCTGATATCACCATCAGTTCCGAAAATATTAAAACAGGGCAGAAAAACACCCCCATTGCCACTACCATTATTGGAGTTTTTGCAGGTTTTTTAATCTATTTCTCTATTTTTATGTTTGGCTCGCAGGTGATGCGGGGCGTTATTGAAGAAAAAACCAGCCGGATTGTGGAGGTCATTGTGTCGTCGGTTAAGCCATTTCAACTGTTGATAGGCAAAATAACTGGTATTGGTTTGGTGGGACTAACCCAGTTTTTGTTGTGGATTATTCTTACACTTGGCATTGTTACGGTGTTTCAGGCATCGGTAGCATCTAAGTTCAACACACATTATAAATCGCAGCAACAAGACTTTTCGGTTCAAAAAAACACCCTCTTCCCCGACAATGTAAACACGGAACAACCAGCAAAAGCTGCAAGCAACCCGCCCGAGGACAAAATGATGAACTCGGTTTTGAGCTCAATGGGGCAATACAATTTCGTTACCCTTATATTGATGTTTTTCTTTTTCTTTTTGTTTGGCTACCTGTTGTATGGGGCGCTTTTTGCGGCCATTGGTTCGGCGGTGGACAACGAGGCCGACACCCAACAATTTATGCTGCCCATCACCATTCCGCTTATTTTGGCTTTTGTTATGGCGCAACCCATCATAGATAATCCGCAGGGGCCTATCGCATTTTGGTTTTCAATTATTCCGCTAACTTCGCCTATTGTGATGATGATTCGTTTGCCTTTTGGCGTTCCGGCAATCGACCTCATTCTTTCGATGGGTTTGCTGGTGTTAGGTTTTTTGGGTGCCACTTGGCTTGCCGCCAAAATTTATCGCACGGGGATTTTAATGTATGGCAAAAAAATAACTTATCGCGAATTGTGGAAATGGCTGAAATACTAACCCGCCACCTCACGATTGCTGCATTTGATTTTCAGAAATCATGCGCATTGCCAAACAACAAATGGGTGCAACTTAGGGGTTGAAAATTAAATTATTTCTTGTTTAATTATTGGATTGCTATTACATTTGTGAAAAAAAACGTGTTATGCACAGCTAATTTCCCATCAACATGAATACCTTCATACTGAAATGGCAAGGACCTTATAATGACGATACGATTCGCCAGGTTCGCAAAATCAAAGGCTTATATTTAATTACCGGATACCAAAAGTTTAAAAGAATTAAAGCCATGCAATTTAGTGGCATTTGCGAAAGTAGACATTTTTTGACCGAAAGATTGCGTAATGAAAGCAAGCATTTTGTGCTACGCGATGCTCAATATTGGGTGGCGATGTTGGTAAGCGAAAAAGAAATTACGCGCACCGAGCTGGAATTGGTTGAAAGCATGATTAATAATTTTTGGCGACCCGAACTCAGCTCTATTAAACAGTTTCACATGGGTGAACCCACCTTGCTCATAAACCGCTGGTATAACACTCAGGGTATGTTGCGACGAAAAATTACCAACAAAGAACAAAAGGTTAGCGACATCATTTATTGGGATGGCACCACGTGGCTATTAGCCGACCGATTAAGGCAAATTTGAAGCGAGTTATCAGAAAAGTATGTCAATTAATGATAAAATATTTTTGATTAATGTATTCATGGATATTTCGAAATTTGGTGCATTTGGTTTGAAATAAAATGAATTTTACTCGTCCTTCTGAAATGGTAAAATTCTGCATCGAAACCAATTTGATTTATAGATAATCTGCACTGTACGGCTTTCGATTGGTGATGTAGTTTAATTTGTTGGCTTTTTTTGTTTGATTTTATTCTTTTTGTAGGGGTTCCCCTACAACAAAATCAGGGATCCCCTACAAAATATATTTTAGTAATACACTATGTTTGTGGCGTTGAAAATATGGCTACTTGTTTTGTACATTGAATTAAGAAAAAACACCAGGTTGCAAGGCAATTTTCGGGTCAACCACAATAGTTGGGGAGAGATCTAAAAATTCTTAGCTTTGCCCAAAAT
>JBAXWF010000048.1:0-28937 GCA_037128515.1 Bacteroidota bacterium
TCGCCGTCAGCAACACCGGCTGCGCTATCACCACCGAAGCAGAAGCAGTACATGCTTTAGTATCCGTGATAGTGACCGTATACGAACCGGCCATCAGTCCGCTAACAGCAGCCGTATTCGCCCCATTCGACCAGTTGTAAGTATATGGCACCGTTCCCCCTGAAGCAGAAACAGAAGCAGCACCATTGTTACCTGAAGCACATGTCAAATTTGTTATAGAGGTTATTAAATTTAGTTGTGAAACAAATATTTTAACAGAATCTGTATTTTCACATAATGGGGAGAAATTAATATCATCAATTGCAAAATCATTTCCGCTTGCAGCTGTATTTTGATTTACAATACATATTGTAGCTGATGTATTGCTGCCTGAATACCAGTATGAAAAAAACTGTTGCCAAATACAAGTTGGAGTCGTTGCATTAAATGGAGAGCCAAGTAATATTCCATTGACCGAGAATTGTAAAATTGCAGGAGAAGTAGGATGAACACTTTGTAGCCAAGTTGAAAACTGATATTCAGTATTTGGTGTGACTGTTACTGTTTGGCACCAAATACTTACATTTGGAATGCTTGCACCATTTATGATCATCATATTTCCTGTTCCAGATGTATGATCAGTACAATGTGAAAAATTTGCATGGTATAGATTAGGATCAGTACCGATGTAGTAATTTCCTTCCGGCCAAAGATTATTTGAATATGTATATGAGCTTGTGAACCCTGTATTTCCAGAAGTAAAATCACCATTATTAATAATTTGACCTGAAGCTGATGATGCTGTTAAATAATAAGTTGTTGAGGCCGTTGGAGTAGCAATAGGATTTGCAATATTGGGATTACTTAAACCTGTTGTTGGTGTCCAGTTGTAAAACAGTCCACCACTACCATGCAATTGAGTGGAACTACTTGGGCAAATAGTGTCTCCAGTACCAGCTTCAATAATTGGTAATGCAATAGGATTATATGATACTGTTGTAGTGTTGGTACATCCAAAAGCATCTGTACCTGTTATCGTATATATAGTTGTAAGAATTGGATTTGCAGTCACTGAACTGCCCGTTGTTGATGATAAGCCAGAAGCAGGAACCCAATTGTAAGTTGATGCACCACTTGCTGTATAAGTAACAGGACTGCCAATACAAACAGATGAACTAATAGGATTTACAGTTAATATTGGTTTTGGGATAGAGGTAATGATGTAAGTATTTTTATTGGTAGCTGGATTACAAAATGTAATATAATGCGGACCTGGAGTATTGAGACAAATGCCAATTCCAATCGGTGTTAGTGGCCCGCAGTTAACCTGATAATATAGCGGACCAGGCGGAATTGTACCAGAATTAATATTAAAAATTAATCCACTTGAATTAGGATCCAAAGTTACAAGAAACTCTACACAACGATCAGGATTAACTACTGCACAGCATTGCCCTAACCTACTAAAATTTGAAGAAGTCCATGAACCTCCGGGACTTCCAACCAAATTTATTGTATAATATGGTGTATTTGAACTGCAATTTCCGGATTGAGCAAAAGTTTCTTCTGGATTGTAATAAAAAATAAATAGAAAAATAGAAATGCAAACTAATAAACTACGAGAATATAAAAAATTTATCCCATAAAAGTTAAATGAGAAAGGAATTTTGTCCGTATGTTTATCATCATGAGTAGAAATTATTCCCATAAGCATTGCTATTTTATGGTTTAGAGACCGAAATGATGATTTTTTTTATTAAAAACTATTATTGTGCTTTAATACTATTTTTTTCTGCAAAGATAATGTATTAAATTAAAAAAGTCAAGTTATATTTGTAATAATTGTAATTACGTCGTCAAATAATAATATTATGTCGTCAAATAGAAATAAAATTTAAAAAATACCCAGTTATTTCTGTTTGTATACGTTATTATTGGTAAAAATGTTTGGTCTTTAGATTTTTAATACTAAATAAAAAATATATTAAAAAAAAAAAACCAAATATTTTTTGGGTTATGTCAATTTTATTTATATTTTTATAAAAAAAAACTATATGGAACAGAAATCAACCTCCACTATTTTATTTCCTTATGATTTTTCAAAGGAATCAGATTCTGTTTTGGGATATTTATCTGAATTTTCCAAAATATATGAATTTTCAGTTAAATTTCTAAATATTCTTGATCCCGGAACAAAAAAATTTATGTTAGAGAATCATTTGAGCAAAGCTGTAATTGAACAGAAAATTAGTCAAATGGCTTTTGATTTTCAAAGTAAAAATGCTGTAAATTCAACTTATTTAATAAAAAATGTTCCGATAAAAAGAATACGAAAAATTTCAATTAATGAGGAAGTAACGTTTACTATGCTTGGTATTGCTGAGCCTAAAAAGTATTCTACAAAAATTATGAAAGTTGTAACAACGTCTCCTGTTCCAATTCTCGTTGTTCAGGAAGGTGTTACATTTAGCCCATATAAAAATATTGTATTTCCTTTAGATGATGCTGTTGATAGTAGGCAAAAAGCTGGATGGGCTTTGAAAATTGCAAAGAAAAGCAATGCAACTATACATATTTTTTCTATTAGTCCCGCTGCCTTAAAAAATAAGGAAAAGGAATACAGACAGTATAAAGTTATTGAATCAGTTGAAAAATTTTTCCGAAAAAATCAAATAAAAATACATACGGAAATTTCACAAGGAGGCTATAAGGATTATGCTGATGATACGATGAGATATGCTGATAAAATTAATGCTGATTTATTTGTTATTATGATAGTACCTGAAAAAATAATGAAGCCTGTTAATCCCGTTGATTTTAAGCTAATTTTTAATCCATCGAAAATCCCTATAATGTGTGTTAATCAACGTGATCTTTTTGTGGGTGGTGGCATAACCTAAATTCAGGATAAAGGTGTTTCGATGTTCTGTTTTTCGGTTTTTTAAACAGAAATCACCTTAATCGCTTGAATAATTACTAATTATTTATAATTTTGCACAAAAAGTAAGAAATTATATGAAAAAGTTAGCCGTTGTTGCATTCGGTGGAAATGCATTACTAAGAGGTGACCAGAAGGGCACAATTACAGAACAAGAGCTTAATGCTCGAGAAACATGCATGAACCTTGTAAGCCTTGTTAAAAAAAATTATTATATAGTAATTACCCATGGTAATGGACCTCAGGTAGGAAATATACTGTTGCAGAATATTGCCGGTGCAAAACTTTTTGGTATTCCCGAAATGCCTTTAGATATTTGCGGCGCATATTCGCAAGGATTTATTGGTTATGTAATTGAACAACAATTTCGCAATATTCTTGAAGAACAAAATCTTGAAAAAGATGTAATAACCATTGTTACACAGGTTTTGGTTGATAAAGATGATCCTGCTTTTCAGAATCCAACAAAACCCGTTGGCCCGTTTTATACGAAGGAAGAAGCAGATAAAATCATAGCGGAATCAAAAGCTGTTTTTGCTGAAGACCCAAGGGGACGTGGTTGGCGGAAAGTGGTTGCATCGCCTGTACCATTGAAGATTGCAAACAGAAACACCATTGAAAGTATTGCAAGAAACGGACAAATTGTGATTTCTGTGGGTGGGGGTGGAATTCCGGTGTTTTATAAAAGCCCTAACTTTTTAGAAGGTATTGATGCTGTTATTGATAAAGATTTGGCATCTTCGCTATTGGCATTGCAGATTCATGCTGACGAGTTTTATATTTTGACTGATGTCCCAAAAGTTTGTATTAATTTTCATAAACCGAATGAAAAACAACTTGACGTGATTACTGTAGAGGAAGCTAAACAATATTTGGCCGAAGGACATTTTACTGAAGGAAGTATGGCTCCGAAAATTCGGGCTGCTATTAATTTTACCGAGAACGGAAAAGGCGAAACCATTATTACGGAAGCTTCGCAACTATCGAATTTGAATTGTGGAACTAAAATAGTTAAACAAAAATAGAAAGTTATGGATATGCTTATTTGTCCTCAATGTGGTGCAACTTTGAAAGAAGGTGCAAAATTTTGTCATGTATGCGGTTATAAAGTTCCTGAAGAGGAGCAAAAAATTAGCGAACCGGAAGTTGAATCGAAAAATGAGGAACCTCATCTAGAGGAGCCCATCGACGTGCATACATTCACTGATGTGAAACCGGATGAAGTTTTTTCGGCGGTGAAAAGCGGAAATATTTTTAAACGGGCAATCAACATTATGTTTAAACCCAAAAAAGAATGGGAAATTGTGGCGAAAGAAACGCCTAAGATTCCGATGTTAATATTGGGTTATGCATTGGTTTTTTCAATAATTCCTTTGCTAGCTTTGATCGTGCACGATAGTTTTATTGTGTATCAGTTTACGTTTCATTATTATTTTCAGGGAACAATTTTTGGAGTGTTTGATGGGTTTATGTTTATGATTTCGGCCATGGCAGCTATTATTGTTGGGGCTATTATCATCAATGCTTTGGCGCCTGCATTTAAAACAGAAAAAAATCTGGGCAAAGCCATGCAACTTACTACCTATTCGTTTACTCCCATGTTTTTTGCTGCGGCATTTTATTTGATTCCTTACATGTCGTTTGTGGCAAATTTGGCCGGTTTGTATGGAATATTTTTGTTGTTGATTGGCCTACCTATTATTATGAAAACACCTAAAAATACTCAAATCGGATATTTCTTTACTTCGATAGGTATTTTGTTTGGTATTTTCTTTACCATTTATTGGACCACGTCGGCCATAATGGGTTTATTGTTTAAAGCCATTTTAGGATATTCTATGTTCTATTAATATTTATGGAGTTACCCGAATTTAATGAAATTGGTAATAAAGTAAGAGGCTGGCAAACCGAAGAAACCAATTATTATAAATCATTGCCGCGTAGCAATTATGTGTTATCGGCATTGGCTTTTATTGGCTTGGTGGCTACTTGTTTGCCTTGGGCTGATATTACTATTGGATTTTATAATAATGGTGTATCGGCGGTGGGGTTGCATTTTTTTATGGGATGGCTATGTTTTCTGGCATTTGCAGCTATAATTGCACTATTGATATTCAATAAGTATTTGAAAATTCATGAAAAATATGTGTATTTGCTTCCTATGGTGGCTTCGATAGTTGCAGGGGGACTGGCATTGGCATTTATGGTGTGGAAAGGGTTTAAGGTGCATGTGGGAGTGTATTTAACTTTGGTGTTTGCGGCAGCGGTTTTGGCTTTGTTTTATTATTTCAAAGGGCGAAAAGTGTAGGGTATGGAAGAAAACGGGGATATGTATTTTTGTCCGAGTTGCGGAGTGAAACTGGTTAGCGATGATAACCTTTGTCATCATTGCGGCTACAGGCTTGTTGTTGGGGATGTTTCATCCAAAGTAATTGAGAGTATTCAAATACCTACTCCTATAGAGGAAACGGACATTACTCCACTCACCGCGTTGGATGTGCCGAGCGATGCAACCCGAAATGTGAACAGTAGTCTGCCAACGTTCCGCGAAAGCGAAAAAATAAAAGTGACGGAGCCTAGCATAACCTCGGAAAAGGTTTTGGAAACGAAACCCGCTAAACGGAAAAGCAAAGTTTTATACCTTATTATTATAGTAATCCTTTTGATGGTGGCTTGTGTGTCGACGGTGGTGATGCAAAAAAATGTTATTATTAGCGTGGGTTTGCTGAAAGGATTGTGGCCGGAAGTGCAACCCCAACCATTGACTGTAGCGGTAAACAAGAGTTTTTATGTGTGCTATGCTACATATGTGAAAGGCGGGGTGAAGGAAATTGCCCTGACCAATGTGATGACGAAAAAGGATGCGAAAAACAAAGAGATTTTTGTGAAGAACGATTTTAATAACAAGATTTCAAAATTGTATCCAAAAGATTTTTATAAATTTGCCAAGCCAACGGTTATTAAAGGCAATAGCACGGTAGAAGCTGCAAAAAAACGCGAGGAAATTAAAAAACAATTTGAACATGACAAGTATAAGTTCAGATTTGTGATTATATATTAGGATGTGCTTGGAGTGCATTAAGTACTTAAAGGGCATAAAGTTTAATGTAATTAAATTAAGTAATAATAAAAAATAAATGGAGGATTTATGGCTTTTAATTTGAAGAACAGAAATTTTTTAAAGGAATTGGATTTTACACCCGAAGAGATGAAATTTTTATTGAATCTGTCGGCCGATCTGAAACGCGCTAAATATGCCGGAACTGAGCAACAAATGCTGAAAGGCAAAAATATTGTATTGTTGTTCGAAAAAGATTCGACACGCACACGTTGCGCTTTTGAAGTGGCTGCTTTAGACCAGGGTGCACATGTTACGTATTTGGGACCTTCGGGCTCGCAAATGGGTAAAAAAGAATCGATGAAAGATACGGCACGGGTGCTGGGCCGTATGTATGACGGTATTGAATATCGCGGTTACGGACAGTACATTGTGGAAGAATTGGGTAAATATGCCGGTGTGCCGGTGTGGAATGGTTTGACCAACGAATTTCACCCGACACAAATATTGGCCGATTTTTTAACTATGATGGAACATTGTGATAAGCCGTTGAACAAAATGTCGTTTGCTTTTGTGGGCGATGCCAAAAACAATGTGGGTAACTCGCTTATGGTGGGTGCTGCCAAAATGGGTATGGATTTTAGAGCCGGTGCTCCGAAATCGTGTCAGCCCGACAAAAAGCTGTTGGACGAATGTCTGAAAATTGCCAAAGAAACGGGTGCTAAAATCACTATTACCGATGATGTGAATGCGGCGGTGAAAGGTGTTGATTTTATTTATACCGATGTGTGGGTATCGATGGGGGAACCCGACAAGGTGTGGATTGAACGCATAAAACTGCTGAAACCTTATCAGGTAAATGCCAAACTGATGAAAGCTACGGGGAATCCCAATACTAAATTTTTGCACTGCTTGCCGGCATTTCATAACAGAGAAACTACCGTGGGGGAAGAAATTTTTCAGAAGTATGGCCTCGATGGTATGGAAGTTACCGAAGATGTTTTCGAATCGAAAGCTTCGGTGGTGTTTGACGAAGCCGAAAATCGCCTGCATACCATAAAGGCGGTGATGGTGGCAACTTTGGGTTAGGAAGAGCCTAAAATACTTGATGTGCTTAAAAAGTCGAAAATAATAGGAGGGAAGCATGGTTAGAATATTTTATTGTTATTTTGTTTTTTGTTCCGAGTTTTAGGATTCAAGTGGGAGTGTTTTCATGCCGTTTTTTTCTTAAATCTTAAATCTTAATTCCTTTCTTCTTTTACCTTTATAAACTTTTACCTCCTAATAGCCTAATCAATGAAAAAGCGTCGGCTTATAATATCAAAAGCAATTAAGAGCAGGTTTTTTCGCAAGCTAAAGCGGACAACTGCTCTTTTTTTTCTGCTGTTTTTGGTGTGTTATGTGTGCATAAATATTGGTGTGTACACCAAATCGCGCGACTATATTTATACCCGGGCCGACTTGATTCCGCAAAGCTACACAGCACTGGTGCTGGGTGCCAGCGTGTATTCGAGTGGACGACCCTCTACTGTGCTGGCCGACCGACTGGACAAAGCCATTGAACTTTACAACTGCGGAAAAATAAAACGCTTTTTGCTGAGCGGCGACCACGGCAAACCCTTTTATGACGAGGTGATCAATATGAAAACCTATTTGATAGACCGCGGCATACCCGATTCGGTGATTTTTACCGACCATGCCGGTTTCGATACCTATAATAGTATTGTGCGTGCAAAAGAGGTGTTTGGTGTGGATAGCCTGATAATAGTTACGCAACGTTTTCATTTGAAGCGTGCCTTGTTTATCGCCCGCCAAAAAGGGCTGGTGGTGACTGGTTTTGTGGCCGATGCACACACCTATCCTTCGATGCCTTATTTGATGTTTCGCGAAAGTTTTGCCAATATCAAAGCTTTTATCGATGTGCTTTTTCATAAAAAGCCGTTGTTCGGAGGAAAAAAAATTCCGATAAAAGGAGATAGTAAGCTGAGTTATGATTGAGGGGGATGCCTGTTAGGCTATAGACTGCTAGACTACTAGGTGGGAGCAGTGGGATTGAATCAATTTTCGTTGCGAGTTCATTTTTTCTGAATCGACCCTAGGCAACCTACAATCATTAGCGAGCCTTCGGCAATAGGCAACGGCAGTGGGGGGGTGGGGCGTTTTTTGAGAAGGAAAGATGATGAAATGATATAGATGAAGGACACACGCAGAGTGAAAAACGTTTTGCACACACTTTTAACTTTTAGCACACAAATCATTGGAAATAGCCCAGTGTTGGGATTATATAACTTTGACAAAACAGATGGTAGAAAAAAAATTGCTGGAGCAATCTGCAGGATGAAAAACGCATTGGGATAGTTCGACAAATCGGGACTGGGAGCACGCGAGCATGGTTGGTAATTCGGCTATATAAAAATTAATAATTGGTAGATTGACTTTGTTTACAAAAAGACCAAATAATAAAAATAACAAGGAACAAAAATCAAAAGCAAAAATAACAAAGGAACAAATAAAACAAAAGAGCAATAAACCAATGGAACAATTGAAAAATAAAGCAATTACAACCTGACATCACCCAATCAATCTTTCCGACACCCTTCACCTCTTATTACCTCAACTTATTTCCCCATCTGCATATAAATTTCGCTGCTTCCCGGAAACAACAAAAACATGGCTGCCATAAACTTGCGTTCGTCGGGGGTGCGGCTGGCTTCGCCATTCAGTAGGTCGATGTTGAGTGCTGTGCCCAGTTCCACACATAGGTTTTCTTTCTGCAACTGAAAATCCACTTTATCCATTTTTCGGGCGCGGTCAATCACCTCTTCGGCCTTTCGTATCATGGCATCCTTATCTTTTTTTTTGATGCCTGGCAGTTTGGCTTCCACCAGGTCGCGAAGTGGAATCAGGTAGAGGTCTTCATATTTCAGCCAGTCGGCATCGCCCAAAGCGCGAATTTCTTTAAAATATTCAATCCATTGGTTGGTAACAAACGATTGCCCAATAATACCCGGGTCGGCCACATCCTCGGGCGGAATTAAGCAACATCTGAAACTGCCAAACACATAGCGTTGTTCGTTGGTGAGCAGGCTATCTACCGCCGATTTTAGTTCCCATAGCAGCAGCGTGCCCTCGTCGCCAAACAGCCCTTTTACATGAGCCAAATCAATTTCTTTGCGGTCGTTGGCCGAAATGGGTGGTGTATCTTGAGCCAAAATGCTACCTTTTGCAAACAAGCGCGGCTCGCCATGGCATTGCTGGCAGCCTTCGCCGGTGTAGCCCGGCTGGTTGGCCGCCAATATGCTGCGTTTTATCAGGTCTACTTCGCTTTCGCGGATGCGGTTCACTTGGTTTTTCACGGTGTCTGTTAGCATGGTTTTGTTCAGCAGTTTTTGAATCAACAGACCGAACGTGGTGCTTATTTGGGCGAAATCGCTTGTGCTGCTAACGCGATAATCGGGCATTTGCAAATGCAGCGCATCCACCTGCAAAGCCAGTTTTTGCAAGCCAACAATTTGTTCGGGTGTTAAATTCAACCCATTTATCAGGTTGATGGATGAGGAGCGCATCACCAAATAATTTAAGGAGTTCAATTGATTTTCCCACGTATCGCCCCAGCGCACATTGGGTTTTATTTTGGTTTGCTGCGATGCTGAAAAATACGAAGCGATGCCGATACAGGCTATGGCCAAAAAAACTTGAATTGAGTTCCGCATACTGTTGGCTGGTTTATAAAATTATTTCCACACTCCGTGTATGGTTTCGCCGCAATAGCCGCATTTCCCGTTTTTAATATTGTTCGATATTTGTGTATAGCCTTTGCGTTCCAACACCACTTTTTTGCATTTGGGGCAATAGGTATCGTCGAAAGTTGTTCCGGGCACATTGCCCACATACACATATTTTATGCCGGCATTCATGGCAATTTCACGGGCTTTGTTCAGCGTTTCCACGGGGGTTGATGGCACTTGTGTGAGTTTGTACATGGGCATAAAACGGCTGAAATGCAACGGGCAATCTTGCAAACCTGCCGTGTAGAGCCAGTCGCACATGCGTTTTATCATATCCATGTTGTCGGTCCAGGTGGGTATCACCAAATTGGTAATTTCTAACCAAACACCTTCTTCTTTAAACACTTTTAGCGAATTCATCACCGTTTTGAGCATGCCGCCGTTGAGTTTTCGATACGTATCTTCGCTAAAACTTTTCAGGTTGATGTTGGCGGCATCAATATATTTGCACAAGGCCCGAAGCGGAGTTTCGTTAATGGAGCCGTTGGATATAAACACGGTTTTCAATCCGCTTTGATGGGCCAGCACCGATGTGTCGTACACATATTCGTAAAACGTGATGGGCTCGGTGTAGGTGTAAGCAATGCTTTTACAATTATTTTTCAAGGCATAGGCCACTATGTCGGCCGACATCAGGTCGTAATTGTCGGTTTCGAAAGGCGACACCTGCGATATTTGCCAGTTCTGACAGTTCAAACAGGTATAGTTGCAACCCGCCGTGGCCAGCGATAGGGCAGTGGTTTGCGGCAAAAAGTGGTAGAGCGGTTTTTTTTCAATCGGGTCGGTGTTTATTGAACAGGGGTTGCCATAGTTTATGGCATACAGCTCGTCTTTAAACAGCACCCGCGTTTTGCAAATGCCTGTCACCCCGGGTTTAATAATGCAGGCATTGGGACAAAGTTTGCACATCATGCCTTTTTCGGTAAGCTCAAAATAATGGGCTTTGGTGTTCCATTTCCAAATATCAACAGGGGCTTTCATCATGGTTTTTTTTGATGGGTCGGCAAACACTTCAAAATCGGATAAACCCAAAGCCAACGCACCGGTGCATATAGCGCATATTTTAATGAACTCGCGTTTGGTTATGGTTTTTCTTTTTTGCATTTGCGATGTAGTTCCGGTTATAAGTTATACAATGCAAGGCATCGCACCAATTGCTTTTATAAGAGGGTGTAACTCAAAATGCTTTACAATACGAACGCTGCAAGGGCGAGTATATTTGATTTCGTAGCAATTTATTTCGGTGGTTTTAGCTTTAGGTGCCATCAGCTTATAGATTGTCGCCATGGCTTTAAAAGAAGTGACCCCGGGTTTAGATGAAGTGACCCTAGGTTTAAAAGATGTGCCCCTAGGTTTAAAAGATGTGCCCCTAGGTTTAAAAGATGTGACAATTGGTTTAAAGGCAGTCACAATCGCTTTAAATTCAGCGAATCTGAGTTTAACAGATGCGACCCTGGTTTTAGGAGTTTCCGCCACAAATTTAGCTATACCCCCCATCATTCTTGGTTTTGCATTATTCGCTCTTCATTTTTCGTGACTGCTTCACTTTTTCTTCTTCTTAGGTTTATCGTTGGTTTCGGCATTTTTCATCAAGCTTCTCCAATCATCTTCTTTGTCTTCGGCCAAATCTAAAGTTGCCGTGTAGTTTGTTTTGCTAATCTCCAGTACGCTGATATGCTTTTCCAAAAACTCTTCAATTTCTGTCAACAAAATCTTTTCTTCCTGACTGCAAAACGAATAGGCCATACCTTTTTTTGCACCTCTGCCGGTTCGGCCCACGCGGTGCACATAATTTTCTACCTGTTCGGGCAAATCGTAATTTATCACAAAATCCACATCCGGTATATCAATTCCCCGTGCACTAATATCGGTAGCAATAAGCACTTTTGCCTGTCCGCTTCTAAAATTGCTCATAATTTTAGCCCGCTCCGTTTGTTCTTTATCGCCATGCAATGTCAACGAATCAATTTCGGCCCGTTCCAATGCTTTAAACACCCGTTCGGCGCGCACTTTGGTACGCACAAAAACCAAAATCTTGCTATCGGGATTTTCCAAAACCAAACGTTCCAGAAAAAAACGCTTATCGTCCATATCAATAAAAGCCACAAAATGCGCTATGTTTTTTGCCACCGGGTCTTTTGGCGAAATTTGAATGCGGATAGGGTTATGCACCAGCGAATACGCCAGTTTTTTTATGGCATCGTTCAGCGTAGCCGAAAAGAAAAGCGTTTGGCGTTTGCGTGGCAAAAACTTAATCAAATCGCGTATATCTTTAATAAAACCCAAATCAAGCATGTGGTCGGCTTCGTCCAAAATCAATATTTCGCATTCATACAGTTTCAAAAATCCCTGACTCACCAAATCGAACACCCTGCCCGGAGTCGCCACCAAAATGTCAACACCTTGAGCAATGGCTTCAATTTGTGGGACTTGTTCCACACCACCATGTATACATAAGGTGCGCAACCCGGTTTGGTTTCCCAAGGTATCAAACACACCGGCAATTTGCTGCGCCAGTTCGTGCGTTGGCACCATCACAACACAACGCGTGTAATTGTTTGCCGAAATTCTTTTTGTTTTTAACAACAAATGCAAAACCGGAATCACAAAAGCCGCCGTTTTGCCGGTGCCAGTTTGGGCAATAGCCATCACATCTTCGCCTTTCAATATGGGAGGAATGGCTTTATACTGAATGTCGGTAGGCTTTTTATATCCTAAAGATTGAATGTTTTTTTTTATAGCCGAATCGATGTGATAATCATCAAATTTCATTATATTTTTTTAAAATCAATACAAAGATACCGACTTTAATCAAAAATTAAAGTTATCAAGCGATTAAAATTATTAAATTTGTGGTGAAATTATTTAGAATGAACACTACATATATTCCGCAAGATTATATCCCAATATTGATTCAATCGATAGTAGCCATCGGATTTGTTGCGATAACTATGTTTGCCACACATTACCTATCAAGCAAACGCAAACGAATTCGAAGCCTGCATAAAGATGAAAATTTTGAATGCGGAGTAGAAATAAAAGGCAATGCCCGATTTCCCTTTTCAATACGATATTTTCTGGTTGCCATACTTTTTGTGATGTTCGATGTAGAAATCATCTTCTTTTATCCGTGGGCTGTCAACTTCAAAGAAATGGAATGGAGCGGCTTTTACGAAATGTTGTTGTTCATGTTCTTTTTGTTGTTTGGATTCTTTTATATCTATAAAAAGGGTGCATTTGATTGGAAACACGAAGATTAATAGTGCGAAATATGCAAGAACAAAACCCAACCATCACCATTGTTCCCCCGCCCGATGGCTATGCTGCACCGGGGTTTTTTGCCACAAAGTTAGATTACATTGTGGGCTTAGCGCGAAAAAATTCTATATGGCCTCTGCCCTTCGCCACATCGTGTTGCGGCATTGAATTTATGGCCACCATGGGTGCCAATTACGATTTAGGCCGTTTCGGTGCCGAACGCTTAAGTTTCTCACCTCGCCAAGCCGATTTGCTGATGGTAATGGGTACCATCGCCAAAAAAATGGGTCATATCGTTCATCAGGTTTATGAACAAATGGCCGAACCCCGCTGGGTAATTGCTGTGGGTGCATGTGCCTCCAGTGGCGGCATTTTCGATACCTACAGCGTGTTGCAAGGCATCGATAAAGTGGTTCCTGTCGATGTTTATGTGCCAGGTTGCCCGCCATGTCCCGAACAAATTATTGATGGTTTCATGAAAATACAACAATTAGCTGCAAGCGAAACCTTGCGCCGACGCTATTCACCTGAGTACAGAACACTTTTAGAAAGTTATGGCATAAAGTAGCAATTGATGGAAAACGAACATATCATAAATAGACTAAATGCGCATCATGCGCATCATATAATCGCTATCGATTCGAATTCGGATATGCTTTCAATTACCATCCAAAAAAACGCTGTTCATGATATACTCTCATTCATGAAAAATACAATGGGATTCAGTTTTCTTACCACCTTGTGCGGTATTCATTATCCTGAACAAGAATTGCAACTGGGGGTTGTGTATCATTTGCATAATTTAACCGAAAACAACAGAATTCGATTGAAAGCGTATTTGCCGATTGACGAACCCAAAATCGACAGTTGTGTTGATATATTTTCTGCTGCCAATTGGATGGAGCGCGAAGCATACGATTTTTATGGTATTGAATTTATAAACCACCCCAATTTAATGCGCATATTAAATGTGGAGTGCATGAACTATTTCCCGATGCGAAAAGAATATCCTTTAGAAGATGCAACCCGAACAGATAAAGACGATAAATTTTTTGGCAGATAGCAATAATTGATATGCAAAATTTTGAAGCCGAACATAAAACCATAAACCCTGAAGATTTTACAAAAAACTTCAGCACATTAAATCTGGGACCAACCCATCCAGCTACACACGGTATTTTTCAAAATGTGCTCACCATGCAAGGCGAAACCATAGTGGACACAGTGCAAACCATTGGCTACATTCATCGGGCTTTCGAGAAAATTGCCGAACGTCGTCCTTTTTATCAAATCACACCCCTAACCGATAGGCTCAACTATTGCTCATCGCCCATAAATAATATCGGTTGGCACATGGCAGTCGAAAAACTACTTGGAGTGCAAACCAACAAACGGATCGATTACATGCGAATCATCATTATGGAATTGGCCCGCATTTCCGACCATTTGATTTGCAATAGTGTTATCGGTGTTGACAGCGGAGCATTGACCGGATTTGTTTATTTGTTTCAGGAACGGGAAAAAATTTACGAAATCTACGAAGAAATTTGTGGCTCACGGCTAACAACCAATATTGGCCGAATTGGTGGTTTCGAACGCGATTTTTCACCCACTGTAATCAATAAAATTGCTACATTCATTGCGCATCTGCCCAAAGTCATAAAACAATTCGAGAACCTGCTAATGCGAAATCGTATTTTCATGGATCGCACTATCAATGTTGGAGGCATTTCAGCTGAACGCGCCTTGAATTATGGTTTTTCCGGTCCCTGTCTTCGCGCCGCAGGAGTCGATTATGATGTTCGTGTTACTTCACCGTATGCATCGTATAATGATTTTGATTTCGACATCCCTGTTGGCACAAATGGCGACTCGTACGACAGATTTTGCGTACGTCAGGAAGAAATTTGGCAGAGTTTAATGTTAATAAAAAATGCTTTGGAAAATCTACCAGAGGGTAGTTTTTATATGGATGTCCCTGAATTTTATCTTCCTCCAAAAGAAGCTGTTTATAGTCAAATGGAACCCTTGATTTGGCATTTCAAAATTGTGATGGGCGAAATTACTATGCCAAAAGGCGAAATATATCAAGCCGTTGAAGGCGGTAATGGTGAGCTGGGCTTTTATTTGGTTAGCGATGGCGGAAGAACACCCTATCGATTGCACTTTCGTCGACCATGTTTTATTTATTATCAAGCACTTCGTGAAATGATAAAAGGGTCTGTTATATCAGATGCTATTATTACCATGAGTAGCATGAATGTGATTGCCGGTGAATTGGATGCTTAAATTAGTATAAAATGTTAGGAGAAAAAATATATCATAAACTTTACGAAAAACAAAACAAGAATGTTTGTTTCTCCGACGCAGCCCTGCAGAAAGCGCAAAGCATTATATCGCATTATCCGGCAGGTAAACAAAAATCCGCTTTATTGCCATTGTTACATATAGCACAGGAAGAATTTGGCGGTTCGCTTACAGTTGATATAATGGATTATGTTGCCTCGATTTTGCATATACAACCCATCGAAGTTTATGAAGTTGCCACATTTTATACACAATTTTATCTCGATACGGTGGGCAAATATGTGATTGAAGTTTGTCAAACAAGCCCATGTGCATTATGTGGGGGTGAGGATATACAAACGTATATTGAAGAAAAGTTAAATATAAAAAATGGGGAAACAACGGCTGATGGATTATTTACACTAAAAACGGTTGAATGCTTGGGTGCTTGTGGTTATGCACCTGCCATGCAAATCAATACCGAATTTTATGAATTTGTTACACCAACCAAGATTAATACGATTCTGAAAGAATTAAGCGAAATACAAACGCTAGAAAAACCATCTGATTCAACATGGGTAGGAAAATAGTATTAGAAAATATTGACATACCGGGTATCCGCTCCTTCCAAGTGTTTCGTTCGCATGGCGGATACACATCTGTTGAAAAAGTACTTAGAAACATGACACCAGATGAAGTGACCGAAGAAGTCAAGAAATCGGGTTTACGGGGGCGGGGTGGTGCCGGATTCCCTACCGGGATGAAGTGGAGTTTTGTGGATAAACGAGTCGATAAGCCCCGATATTTGATATGCAATGCCGATGAAAGCGAGCCCGGAACATTCAAAGACAGGTTTTTGATGGAAAAAATTCCGCACCGCTTAATCGAAGGAATTATTTGTTCAAGCTATGCTTTGGGTGTCAACACTGCGTATATATATGTTAGGGGAGAGTATAAAAATATTGTAGGAATATTGAACCATGCTATTAAGGAAACCAATGAAAATGGTTTTTTAGGAAAAAATATTCTTGGAACATCCTATTCGCTCAATATTTTTGTGCACCCAGGAGCAGGTGCATATATTTGTGGTGAAGAAACAGCGTTAATTGAATCACTTGAAGGAAAACGTGGAAATCCCAGAATTAAGCCACCTTTTCCGGCCTTGGTAGGATTATATAATTGTCCAACCGTAATAAACAATGTTGAAACACTTGCCAATGTGGGATTTATTGTAAATCATGGTGGGGAAGAATATGCAAAAATTGGCATGGGCAAAAGCACCGGAACAAAATTGATTTCGGTTTGTGGCAACATAAACAAGCCGGGTGTGTATGAAATTGAATTGGGAATTGCCGTCGAAGAATTTATTTATTCCGATTTATACGCTGGTGGTGTTAAAAACGCAGCAGAATTAAAAGCCGTAATTGCTGGTGGGTCCTCAGTACCAATATTGCCAAAAGATTTGATATTACAAACTGCCTCAGGTGAACAACGATTAATGACATATGAATCAATGGCAGAAGGAGGTTTTGTAAGTGGTACCATGTTGGGCTCTGGTGGATTCATTGTTTTAGATGAAAATGATTGTATCGTTCGTAATACATGGAATTTTGCCCGTTTCTATCATCACGAATCCTGTGGCCAATGTTCACCTTGCCGCGAAGGAACTGGTTGGATGGAGAAAGTTTTGTGGCGTATAGAAAACGGCTTAGGAAAAATGAAAGATATTGACCTGTTGGTTAGTATTGCCAACAAAATTGAAGGAAATACAATTTGTCCTTTGGGCGATGCTGCAGCCTGGCCTGTTGCGAGTGCTATTCGGCATTTTCGTTATGAGTTCGAATTTCATATTCAACATCCCGAAATCGTAGAAAAAATTAAACACGGGTCAATCAAAAAGTATCTTGTTAATGCATAAAAAAAATAATCATGCTAAGAGTAACCATAGATAATCAAACCATAGATGTTGAGGAAGGGACAACAATTCTTCAGGCTGCCCGGTTGATTGGTGGAGATGTTGTTCCGCCAGCTATGTGTTGGTATTCGAAACTTGAAGGCTCGGGTGGAAAATGCAGGTCTTGCTTGGTGAAAGTTTCTCAGTCTTCTGCAAAAGACCCGCGTCCCATGCCGAAATTGGTTGCCTCATGTCGTACGCCCGTTATGGATGGGATGGTTGTTCAAAATAAAACTTCTCAGGAAGTTATAGAAACAAGAAAGGCGATTGTTGAATTTTTATTAATCAATCATCCTTTAGATTGTCCGGTTTGCGATCAGGCAGGTGAGTGTGATCTGCAAGACTTAAGTTATGATCATGGCATGGACAAAAGTCGGTTTGAGGAGCCGAAACGCGAATTTAATGTCATAGATTTAGGCAATTTAATAAAATTGCACATGAATCGTTGCATTCTTTGCTATCGTTGCGTTTATGCAGCCAACCAACTCACAGACGATCGACGCCACGGAATTTTATACCGTAGTGATGCATCGGAAATTTCTACTTTCATTGCAAACTTCATTGATAATGATTTCTCAGGAAATATTATTGATGTTTGCCCTGTTGGAGCTTTAACTGATATGCCATTTCGCTTTAAAAATCGGGTTTGGTTTTTATATCCAATGGATGCTCATCGTGATTGTGCTAAGTGTTCCGGAAAGGTAACTGCTTGGATGCGAGGAAAAGAAATTTACCGAATTACAGGTAGGAAAGATAAATATGGTGAATTGGAAAATTTTATTTGCAACGAATGCCGTTTCGAGAAGAAAAATAGTTTAGATTGGATGTTAGAAGGCCCGCGCAAAGTAAACCGCCATTCTGTGATTAATCAGAATCATTACGAAAAGATAGTATGGCCTTCTATCATCAACTCACTCGGGGAAAGAATGGATTCTAACCCTGATAAAAAATAAATCAGAGAAAATGGATATCAACTTCATTATATATAAACTGATTTTAGCCACAGTAATTTTACTTGTAAGTTTGGTAATAGCTATGTATTCAACCCTTATTGAGCGTAAAATTGCCGGTTTTTTTCAGGATCGTCTTGGCCCGAATCGAGCTGGTATTTATGGTATTTTCCAACCATTAGCCGATGGTGTGAAGTTGTTTTTCAAGGAAGAATTTATGCCGAATACAGCAGATAAGTTCCTTTATGTTTTGGGACCTTCGCTTACCATGCTTATTGCTTTACTGACCAGTGCCGTTATTCCATGGGGTGATAGCTTAATTATTGGCGGAAACGAATATAGTTTGCAAGTGGCTAATATTAATATCGGTATTTTATATGTTTTTGCCATTGTTTCAATTGGTGTATATGGCATTATGATTGGCGGTTGGGCTTCAAACAATAAATATGCTCTTATGGGTGCCGTTCGAGCAGCATCTCAAATGATAAGCTATGAATTAACAATGGGGATGGCAATAATTGCTTTGGTTATGATGTCGGGCACATTAAGTTTAAACGAAATTGTATTGCAACAGCATGGTTTCAATTGGAATATTTGGTATCAACCATTAGGGTTTATTTTGTTTTTGGTTTGTGCTTTTGCAGAGTGCAACAGATCACCTTTCGATTTGCCGGAATGCGAAACGGAACTCATTGGTGGCTATCATACTGAATACAGTAGCATGAAACTCGGTTTTTATCTGTTTGCCGAATATATTAATATGTTTATTTCTGCCGCTATGATTTCATCCCTGTTTTTTGGAGGCTACAATTTCCCTTTTATGGATGACTTGAGTTTATCTCATAATGCAATTTCTTTAATCGGAACCGCTGTGTTTTTTATAAAGATTACTTTTTTTGGCTATGTTTTTATGTGGATTAGATGGACTTTGCCTCGTTTTCGGTACGATCAGCTTATGCGACTTGGTTGGAAGACGCTTCTGCCGCTTGCCATATTGAATGTGATTATTACTGGTTTCGTTATTATGATAAAAAATCATTTATAGAATTATGGCAGAAAAGCAACATATTAATGCATTATCTAATCGCAAGAAAATTGTTTCAAATAAGAAAATGACTTTTTTTGAAAAGATATATTTTCCGGCCATTATTCAAGGATTAATCATTACGTTAAGCCATTTTTTTAAAAGGAAAATAACTATAAAGTATCCTGAAGTAAAAAGACCAATTTCAGATATCTATCGTGGTAAGCATGTGTTAAAAAGAGATGATAATGGCAGAGAGCGCTGCACTGCTTGTGGGTTATGTGCTCTTTCATGCCCGGCTGAAGCAATAACAATGATTGCTGCAGAGCGCAGCTTGAATGAAAACCATTTGTATCGCGAAGAGAAATATGCAATTGTTTACGAGATTAATATGTTACGCTGTATATTTTGTGGTTTTTGCGAAGAAGCATGTCCGAAAGAAGCAATATTTTTGACGAACGAATTAATTCCTGCTGAGTATCATCGCGAAATATTTATTTTTGGTAAAGACAAGTTACTCGAATCTGTTGATACTAGAATTAATATTACCCGGCGTCAAACTATGGAGGTTTTAGAATTTAAAAAAGATAAAAATCAAAAACACAATAGTTAAAAAATGAAATAATGTTTTCAAAATATCTATTCTTTATATTGTCAGCAATTGCTATCTATGCCGCAATTATGGTTTTAATTTCAAAGAAACCGATTCACAGCGTACTATATCTAACGTTATGTTTCTTTGCAATTGCCGGACATTATATTTTATTAAATGCCCAATTTTTAGCTGTTGTTCACATAATTGTTTATGCTGGGGCAATCATGGTTTTATTTTTATTCACTGTCATGTTGCTGAATTTGAATATCGAAAATGAATTTCAAAAACCAAACTATGTTAAAATAGCAGCCGTTTTTACCGGTAGTTTACTTTTACTCACCCTAGTTGGAATTTTCAGAACGTATGATTTAAAAGTAATTCAAAATCCGATGTTGACACAAATTGGCTTAGTAAAAAACCTAGGAAACATACTTTTTAAAGATTATTTGTTGCCTTTTGAAATTTCATCAATATTATTCATGGCTGCTATGGTTGGAGCGGTTATGCTTGGTAAAAAAGATATTTATTAAAAATCATATATGCCCGAAATTGTAAACAATATGCAGATTCTCCCGTTGGACTACTACATAATATTTTGTTCCGCTTTATTTTCAATTGGAGTAGTTGGAGTACTCCTAAAACGAAACGCACTTGTTATTTTTATGTCAGTGGAGTTGATGCTTAACTCGGCAAACCTTTTGTTGGCTGCTTTTTCGGCCTACAGAAATGACCCTGCAGGTCAGATTTTCGTGTTTTTTATTATGGTTGTTGCAGCTGCCGAGGTTGCTATTGGACTGGCATTATTGGTTATGATTTACCGCTCAACTCACAGCATCGACATTGGCGTCCTAAACAAATTAAAATGGTAGGATAAAATAGATAGATTATGATGAATTATTTTTGGCTTATCCCTGTATGCCCCTTAGTTGGATTTTTACTTATCGCTTTTAATTTCAAGCGATTTAAAGGAGTATACTCAGGAATCATCGCATCATTATTCGTCTTTGCGTCTTTTGTCCTATCTGTGATTTTTTTTATCGATATTTTAGTTCATAAACAATCCCATACTATTGAATTATTTCAGTGGATTCACTTCAACAACTTCTCGGTTTCGTTTTTATTTTTACTCGATCAACTTTCGGCATTAATGCTACTGATTATTACGGGGGTTGGTTTTCTCATTCATGTTTATTCTATTGGTTATATGAAAGGTGATATGAGCTTTAATCGTTTTTTTTCATACATGAACTTGTTTGTATTTTTTATGCTGTTGTTGGTCATGGGTTCAAATTATCTTATCATGTTTATTGGATGGGAGGGTGTAGGTTTATGTTCCTATTTGTTAATTGGTTTTTGGTTTAAAAATCAGGATTATAATAATGCTGCAAAAAAAGCTTTTATCATGAACCGTATTGGCGATTTGGGCTTTTTATTGGGTATTTTCATGATTTTTGGCAGATTTGGAACGCTTGATTTTACAATGATATTTTCACAGAGTCAGTTTTGTCTTGTGGGCGATACCAATATTACAATTATCACAATCTTGTTATTTGTAGGTGCCATAGGAAAAAGTGCTCAAATTCCACTTTTCACTTGGTTACCCGATGCAATGGCAGGTCCTACACCGGTCTCCGCTCTTATCCACGCTGCAACTATGGTTACCGCCGGAATCTATATGGTAGCCCGTTCCAATATTTTGTATGCTTTATCACCCGTAACCTTACTCCTTATTTCAATCATTGGAATTTCAACAGCCCTGTTAGCCGGAGTAATTGCCATTTTTCAAAACGATATTAAAAAGATACTAGCCTATTCCACAATTAGTCAGTTGGGTTTTATGTTTTTGGCTTTAAGTGTTGGCGCATTTTCAGGGGCAATGTTTCATTTAACCACGCATGCTTTTTTCAAAGCTTTATTATTTTTGGCTGCCGGTAGTATAATACACGCTTTGCACGGCGAGCAGGATATCCGAAAAATGGGTGGCCTGAAAAACAAAATCCCCATTACTTTTTTTGCATTTCTTATGGGTGCGCTTGCTATTTCTGG
Source organism: Bacteroidota bacterium (assembly GCA_037128515.1). Lineage (GTDB taxonomy): Bacteria > Bacteroidota > Bacteroidia > Bacteroidales > CAIWKO01 > CAIWKO01. Next base: position 21,877 of record JBAXWF010000048.1, read on the forward strand.
AATACCTCCTTGGTCAGGGTTCTTTTCAAAAGATATGATTTTACTGAACGTTTTCCATTCCGGTTTAATCCTTTGGATTGTTGGTGTTTTAATTGCTTTACTAACCACTATTTATATATTCCGCTTGCTTTTTATTGTCTTTTGGGGCAAATTAAGTTATGCTATTCAGCCCGAAATACGGATTCACGAATCACCCAAATCAATGACAATTCCAATGATAGCATTGGCGATTCTTTCATTATTTGGCGGATTCATTGGTATCCCTATAATTTTTGGTGGTCGTAATGCAATTGTTGATTTCCTCAACCCTGTATTTTCGCAATCTATTGCACTATTAAATCAAAATACGGTCGGAATTTCAACAAACACAGAATTAGTACTCATGATAATTCCACTGATTCTTATTTTGTGCATTGCTTTGGTCATATATTTGACGATTGCAAAACGAAATCGTTTGCCTCGTTCTGAAATACAAAAACTCGGCATCATCAAGAGAATAGCTTACAATAAATTCTACATCGATGAAATTTACAATTGGCTTTTTGTTAAACCACTTTCACGTATTTCTCGATTCATGTATGATGAGGTTGAGGTTCGAATTATCGACAATTTTATTAAAAAAACAGGATACTTTGTAGTGTGGACAGGCAAAACCATTCGCTATATCCAAACCGGAAATGCCGGTTTCTATTTATTTGCTATGGTTTTAAGCATTATCATTATTTTATTACTAAATCTCTTTTAATCATCAATTGATGTTGACATTATTTCTCTTCATATTACCTCTTATTTTCACCTTGGTGCTTTTTGCAATTCCCAACGTTAAGCATATTAAAAGTATTGCATTTGTTGCATCTATAGTTGAGTTTGCTATTGCTGTTATTATACTCTTTCAGTTTTTATATGGTTGTCATTGTGTTCTGAATTTTCATCCCGATGTATATTTCTGGCTCGGCATCAACTTAAATTTGAATATGGATGGGTTGAGTTTACTATTGATTTTACTTACAACATTTCTTTGTCCTATTATTATATTTTCGACATTCAACAAAGATTCAAAGAAACCCGCAGCATTCTACGCACTCATTTTGTTAATGGAAATGTCGTTGATAGGAGTTTTCACTGCATCCGATGTGCTATTGTTCTACATATTTTGGGAGTTGGCTTTAATTCCGGTTTATTTTATCACGGCTTTATGGGGTGGTGAAAATGCCCGTAAAATTACCCTGGAGTTTTTAATCTATACATTAGTGGGTAGTTTGCTAATGCTTGCTGCCATTGTATATTTATACACGCTAACACCCGGACAACATTCTTTCAGTTTTAATGCCTTCTATGCGTTGGCAATTGAAACGAAGGCTCAAGTTTATGTTTTCCTTGCTTTTTTTCTTGCTTTTGCTATCAAAATCCCCCTTTTTCCGTTCCATTCGTGGCAGCCAAAAACATACACAGTTGCACCCACTCAGGGTTCAATGCTACTCGCAGGACTAATTCTCAAAATGGGCATATATGGCTTGTTGCGTTTTGTTCTGCCATTATGTTCCGACACTCTGAGCACCTGGAATTTTTATGCAATACTTCTTTCAATTATCGGAATTATATATGCTTCCGTTATTGCCATTCGGCAAAATGAACTTAAACGGCTCATCGCATTTGCTTCTCTGGCACATGTTGGCTTGATAGCAGCAGGGGTCTTTTCTCAAACATTCTGGGGCATCCAAGGAGCCATAATGCAAATGCTCTCTCACGGTGTTAATGTCGTTGGATTGTTTTTTTGTTACGAGATTATTGTGCGCCGAACCCAAACCGGAAATATGACCTTATTGGGTGGTATCGCTTCCAAAGCACCTGTTTTTTCTGCCTTCTTTATGATCATTGTTTTGGCCACTATTGCCTTGCCTTTAACCAATAGTTTTGTTGGGGAATTTTTAATGTTGTTGGGTATTTTTCAATACAATCCATATTTGGCATTAATTGCAGGATTGACGGTAGTTTTTAGTGCTATTTATATGCTGCAAGTGTTTCAACGTATTATGTTGGGCAGTACGAAACCCGCAACCGAAAATTTCATCGACATGTCCATGAGCGAAATCATGGTTTTAGTTCCAATTGTTATCCTAATTTTCTGGATGGGTATATATCCTAAAATGTTTTTAAACATTGCTGAACCAATTGTTAAAGGCATACTTAATTTACAAAACATAACCCAATAAAAACAAAATCGCATGAACGCACTAATCGCACTTTCTGTTTTGGCAATCATCGTAATGTTTTTCGGTGTGATGAAAAAAAAGACCGTGTTGCTGCCAATAGTTTTAGTGGGTTTACTGCTGGTGTTTGTTCTCAACATTCGCGATTGGGGCACCAATGTGCATTACTATAACCAAATGTATATTGCCGATAATTTCAGTATCGCTTTCAATGCAGTATTGATCTTCGGAACTTTTTTGGTTTTCATGTTTGCCGGTTTATATTATAAAACGGTGCAGCGCCCCCTCGAAGATATTTATGCATTGTTTCTTTTTTCTTTAGTTGGCGCATTGGTCATGACCTCCTTTGGCAATCTCGTTATGTTTTTTGTTGGCATCGAAACGCTTTCCATTTCGCTTTATATTTTAGCCGGCAGCAAAAAGTTCGATATGGCTTCAAACGAAGCGGCAATGAAATATTTTCTCACGGGTTCATTTGCTACAGGCTTTTTACTGTTCGGAATTGCTTTGGTATATGGTGCATCAGGAAGTTTTAATTTAGCTGAGATCACAATGTATATTTCTTCAAATAAGGACACATTGCCCGGGCTTTTTTATGCCGGAATGTTATTAATATTTATCGGTATGGCATTCAAAATTGCTGCCGTTCCCTTCCAGTTTTGGGCACCCGATGTTTACACCGGTTCGCCCACATTCATCACAGCGTTTATGGCAACCGTGGGCAAAATAGCTGCCATTGCTGCATTCTATAAATTTACCACGGTGGTATTTCCTGACATACATTTGCAATGGCAAAACACCATTTGTTTTTTTGCTGCAGCCACCATCATTTTCGGAAACTTCGGAGCCATTTATCAGGATAACTTAAAACGGATGTTTGCTTATTCGGGCATAGCAAATGCCGGCTACATGCTTTTGGCAATTGTATCTTTTGGACCCAAATCGGCCGGAGCATTGCTCTTTTATTCTCTTTCCTACACTGTAGCAACCATCACAGGTTTTGCGGTCTTGATGCTTATTCGCGAAAAAAGAGGCACATTTTCTGTTGAAGCATTCAAAGGCTTGGCAAAAAACAATCCGGTTGAAGCATTTGCCATGACAGTAGCCATGTTGTCATTAACTGGCATTCCGCCTTTGGCTGGGTTTATGGCGAAGTACAATGTTTTTGTTGTGGCAGCTCAAAGCGGTTATCTCTGGCTGGTGATTGTAGCCCTTATCGGGTCGATGGTGAGTATTTACTATTATTTCAAGCCCATTGTGGCCATGTATTTTTCCAATGTTGAACCTCAAGCTCACATTCACACAGGCATAAGCTATAAAATTCACATTATCTTCTGTACAATTCTTATAATTGGTTTGGGATTACTTTCCGGTTTATTCCTCAATCTTTTTTAGGCACTAACTTTAATCAAATCTTCCTCAATCTTCAAATTGGCGATTATAAAATCCTGACGGTCGGGGGTGTTTTTGCCCATATAAAAGGTTAGCAAATCGCTTATGGGCGAATCTTTGGTCAACATCACCGGTTCCAGCCGCATGTTTGGTCCAATAAACTGTTTGAACTCATCGGGCGAAATTTCGCCCAATCCCTTAAAACGGGTAATTTCGGGGTTGGGGCCCAGTTCGTTTATGGCATGCACCCGTTCTTCATCGGTGTAGCAATAACTGGTTTTTTTCTTATTCCTAACTCGGAAAAGGGGGGTGTGCAGTATGTATAAATGGCTGCTTCGGATAACCTCAGGATAAAACTGCAAAAAAAATGACAGCAATAACAAGCGTATGTGCATCCCGTCGGCATCGGCATCGGTAGCCACCACAATTTTATTGTAGCGCAGGTTTTCAATGTCATCTTCAATGTTTAGCGACGATTGTAGCAAATTAAACTCCTCGTTTTCGTAACACACTTTTTTGGTTTTTCCATAACAGTTCAGTGGCTTGCCTTTCAAACTAAAAACGGCCTGTGTGTTCACATCCCGCGATTTGGTTATGGAGCCGCTAGCCGAATCGCCTTCGGTAATAAATATTGTGGTGTCGTAGCGTCGGTCGTCGGTTGAGTTATAATGAACCCGACAATCGCGCAACTTTTTGTTATGAAGACTAATCTTTTTAATGCTCTCTTTTGATTGTTTTTTTATGTTGGCAAGTTCTTTGCGGTCTTTTTCCGATTGCACAATTTTTCGCAATAGCGCATCAGCAGTTTCGGTGTTCATGTGCAAAAAATCGTCCAGATGTTTTTTAATGATATCGTTAATATAGTTTCGCACTGTGGCTCCGCCATGCGGTTCCATGTGCACCGAACCCAGTTTGGTTTTGGTTTGCGATTCAAAAACCGGCTCTTGCACTTTAATGCTGATGGCTGCGGTTATCGATTCGCGAATGTCGCTCGGCTCAAAATCCTTTTTATAAAATTCGCGTATGGTTTTCACCACAGCTTCACGAAAAGCCTGTTGATGGGTGCCCCCTTGGGTGGTATGCTGCCCATTCACAAATGAGTAATATTCCTCGGCATATTTGGATGCGCTGTGGGTAATGGCGCATTCAAAACCGTTTTCTTTGATGTGTATAATGGGGTAAATCGTTTCCCCATCAATATAATTGTTCAGCAGGTCGAGCAAACCGTTTTTTGCAACAAAGCGTTGCCCATTAAAATGTATGGACAGGCCGTTGTTCAAAAATGCGTAGTTCCACAACATTTTTTCAACATACTCAAAAATAAAATGATAGTTGCCAAATACTTTTTCGTCGGGAACAAATTTTATGAGTGTGCCATTCATTTGGTCCGTGGCCGCAATGGGTTCGTCAAGCACCACGTTGCCTTCATTAAACTCCACCGCTTTAACTTCCTTTTCGCGAACAGATTGCACTTTAAAAAAGGAGGAAAGCGCGTTCACAGCTTTGGAACCTACGCCGTTTAAACCCACCGAATGTGTAAACACCTTGGAATCGTATTTGGCTCCCGTATTTATTTTCGAAACACAATCCACCACGCTGTTCAGGGGTATGCCGCGCCCATAATCGCGCACGCTCACCGTTTGTTCTTTTATCGATATTTCTATGGTGCGGCCGTTGCCCATCACAAATTCGTCGATACAGTTGTCGATAATTTCTTTCAATAACACATAAATGCCATCGTCGGGCGAGGTGCCGTCGCCCAATTTGCCTATATACATGCCCGGACGCAAACGAATGTGTTCATTCCAATCTAACGACCGAATGGAATCATCGCTATATATTTCTGCATCCATAAAAATAATTTTACGCAAATTTACGCTTACTTTTGTTTGGCTGCAAAGGTTTGTGGAAAATTTATCAACAAAAAAACGAACAGGGTAGGGCGAAATTTACAACAAGCAAATTTTAATTTAAAAAATCACTTTTCCTGTTTCTCCTCCTTTGGGCACATGCCTGCTAAGGTTGGGTTGGGCCATTTGCTACAAGTCCTGGCTTCGCTGTGGGCTGTGACTCTTTGGGCGGTGGGACCATCAGCCGTCCATTTCATTGGCTGCTGTTTGCGTAAATGAGGGGTATGAGTCTATGCCCGAAGTTTATCAGAAAATTGCTTCACATCTTAATGAAACGAGCGAAGCGAGCTCATGAGCGATAGCGAATAACATTCCGCTGTATACGAGACCCGTACAGCCTGTCCCGATAGCGTAGCGTATCGGGATACAGTGGTGTGAGAGCCTCTCCGATAGGCGATTTTGCCTATCGGCGGGCTACTCGATTATGCACAGTTTATTTCTTTTTGACTATATTATTAATTATATTTTCCAAATTCTTTAATTCTGCCTTTTGTATCCTTTTGGTCAACGTGTCGATACAGTCTTTTATTATTGGTGTTATCTTTCTTTTCTGTTCATCAACAGGCAAGGACGTAATTTTATTATACTCTTCTTTTGTCATACTACTTATTACTTTATCAGTAGAGCATTCGCAATAGTCTTTTACAATTTCTGGATATTTTTCACCCATTTCTTTTGTCGTAAGAATACATTCTTTAATTTGATTATCTCTATCAGTTTGTGTCCATACAGTTTTTTCTTTCTTACTTTTAATTAAACTTTTTAATCCGCTGTAAATACCAAATGAACTAATCAAAATGATAAAAATTATAAGGAAATGCTGTTTTTTCATTTGAACTTTTTTAATTGGGCATAACGGTCCACAGCCTTGTTGCGTGCATTCAAAGATAATACTTTTATTTTAGGTTTTAATTGCATGCAGCAAGGGTGTTGTTATAAGCAGGGTGAATTATTTTTCAATTATTTTTTTTTATCATTTATTTGCTTTTCTTCAAATATTTGCTTTTCTTCAAAAACAGACACCAATGTGCTTTATAATTATAAATTGAATCAAGTGAGCGATTAGTCCCATTTTCATCTTTATATCTTATGTCATAGAACATAATATTGTCAATGTAGTTTATTCGATTTTTAAAAACTTCAGGTATCTTATTATTATCAATTGAGAAAGTCGCGTCTGAAGCCCAAACTGAATATGTATAATTGAGTATTAGAAGGTTTTTATTTGTTCCTACTTTTCGAATGGAAATTGAATCTTCATTTAAAAAAAGGGCCTTTTTTAAGTAAAAGTCCTTTCCTCCATATTTACCTATCATTAGAACAAAATCATTGTTTTCAATTGGGGTGTATTGAATAATGTTTTTAGAACAATTTACAAGTCCAATCAAAGTGAAGAAAATAACAAATATAAATGCCAACTTGTTCATGAGGTTATAATTCGAAGGTTGTCATAAAAATATTTTCAAAAATGTATCATCATTTTAAACCTTGCTTATAACTCGGTTATACTCGAAATACTTTCCACCCAAACTTACGACAAGCACCCCTT
>JBAXWF010000049.1:0-28576 GCA_037128515.1 Bacteroidota bacterium
CAAAAACAAATCGATAAATTTGCACTGACTAATGAAGACTTGGTTTTTACAAAAAAAATAATAATTAGGATTTTGAAAGAACGTAAGTCAGAACTTTTTAATGAAGCTAGATTGTCAAATGGTTCTTTGAGTAACTTCGTGCCTTCGTGCATCTGTAGTAAATCTTAATCTCAAAACAAAAAAAAAGAGCCGGAAAATCCGGCCCCTTTTCAAATTATAACCAACAAAAATTATATTATTCCTTGGTCCATCATCGCCTGAGCAACTTTTAAGAAACCGGCAACATTGGCACCTTTCACATAGTTTACAAAACCACTGTTATCTTTACCGTGTTTTACACAAGCTTCGTGAATGTTTTTCATAATCTCGTGCAATCTTTTGTCAACTTCCTCCTTACCCCAAGTTAATTTCATAGAGTTTTGGCTCATTTCCAAACCCGATGTAGCCACACCGCCTGCATTGGAAGCTTTACCCGGAGCAAACAAAATTTTATGTTCCAGAAAAAGTTCAACAGCTTCGGGTGTCGATGGCATATTAGCACCTTCGGCCACAGCCATACAGCCATTGTTTATCAAATTCAATGCATCTTCTTTATTCAATTCGTTTTGCGTAGCGCATGGCAAAGCAATATCGCATTTAATTTCCCACGGACGTTTGCCCTGAACAAATTTTGAATTCGGAAATTCGTACGAATACGGTTTCACAATATCCTGATTCGAAGCACGGAGTTCCAACATATATTCAATTTTTTCGCCCGAAATACCGTCGGCATCATAAATATAGCCATCAGGACCCGAAATCGTAACCACTTTGCCACCCAACTCGGTAACTTTCAGTGCAGCACCCCAAGCCACATTACCAAAACCCGAAACAGCAACTGTTTTACCTTTAAAATCGGTGCCTTTTGTTTTCAGCATTTCCTGTGCAAAATACACACAACCAAAACCCGTAGCTTCCGGACGTACCAAACTACCACCCCAGTTCAAACCTTTTCCGGTTAAAACACCAACATGCGTGTGTGTAAGTTTTTTGTACATACCAAACATAAATCCAATTTCTTTGCCACCCACGCCAATATCGCCGGCAGGTACATCAGTTTCTGGACCTATAATGTTCCAAAGTTCCAACATAAACGACTGACAGAAGCGCATGATTTCAGCATCCGATTTACCTTTTGCATCAAAATCAGAACCACCTTTACCACCACCCATAGGCAATGTGGTAAGGCTGTTTTTAAATATTTGTTCAAAACCTAAGAATTTTAAAATACTCAGGTTCACACTAGGGTGAAAACGCAAGCCACCTTTATATGGCCCAATAGCATTGTTGAATTGAACACGGTAACCCAAATTCACCTGAACATTACCTTTATCATCAACCCAAGGAACTTTAAACGTAAGAATACGATCGGGCTCAATTATGCGATCAATGATACCTGCTGCTTCAATCTGAGGATTTTCGTTAACAACACCCTCAATAGATTCCAAAACTTCGCGAACTGCTTGTAAATATTCAACCTCACCGGGATGTTTTTTCTCAAGCGCGTTCATTATTTTATCTACATTCATTTTGAATTATTTTTAAAAAATTAGTAAAAAAGTTAATAATTATAAGCTGATTTTAATGCGACAAAATTAACCATATTTTCTCATCCAACAAGAATAATAATAAAAAAATATTTAGTATCTAGTTTGGTAATTTTCAAAGATTAATAGAAGCAATTAATACGAAATATTTTTTGAAATGCCTTTTTTGAGGTAAAAAAATCGTCAAAAAACTACTTTATTCACCTAAAAAACGTCCGTAATTTGCGTATTAAATTTCGGGCTTATACAGAACCCCAATACCCTTTTTTCCATCAATCTTAATCACAACAGCTTTCTCAAACTGAACCACCCTGATATACTCATCCTCGAAAGTGGCTTTAGCAGCGTTCAAAAAAGCAATATCGTAGAATCCATCATTAATATAGGGGTTTATGGTAAAATAGCCCACACGGAACGAGGTAAGGTTGTGGAAAAAATGAGTTCCTTGCGAAGGATCGATGCGATATTTATCCAAACCCGATTCAACAATAAGCCTGGCAGCCGATATTTGTGGCCACTTTACAGGAATACCCAGCAACGGATCGCTCGAACCCCAACGTCCAGGGCCAATTATTACGTATTGCTTTTTAACTGCAAGGTAAATCTGGTTAATTTTTTCGATAGCAGATGCAATTTCGTGATTGTTGGCAGCATCAAACGATTCGGGCTTCACATACACCACATCATACACATTGTTGTAAATACCATTTCCAAGAGCCACTTCAGAGTAGATTATCGCATCGTTGGTGTCAACTTCTTCCAAACTAGCAGTAACCACTTCCTTATTATCAACAATAGGGCGTATCTGCAAAAAATTAAACACCCGTGGGTAACCATCCGGAACATCAAGATTAACAGCAAATTCAATTTCCACAGGATTATTCATTTCGCGCTGCCCAATCTGCATCAAATTCTTTAATATCTCAGCCAGTGGAAACGTGTTATAGTTTAATATTTTCGAAAATGTAACAATCTTTTTGCCTTCAGGGTCAAAAGCATCGCGAATAATATTATTATCGTAGTCGTATGTTGAACTTACAAATTTCAAAGCATTATCATTCTCTGCGCTGCGTATTGGCAGTTTCAATATATTAACACCGTCATCAATGGAGGGTTTAAAACTATCGGGATTCAAATCAAGGGCAAAAAACATACGTTGTGTTTGCGTCAAAGCCATGTCGGGCGACGAAAGTTGAATGATTTTTTTTGGATAGTATGGCGAGAACCTCAGTGTAACGCCTCCGTCAACAATATATTTCCCCAAACCAAAAGCAATATTAACAACACCTTCCTCTTGTTTTTCGGGATAAATCGGATAAAAATTAATGGAACGTGCCACACCCGAAATTGTTGGATAAAAAACGCCATTGTACTGCGATCCGCAAACTTCCTGTAGAATTATAGCCATTTTCTCTTCATCAATCACATTCGAAGTGGCGGTCATATAGGCTTTGCTTGCTTTAAAATACACCGATGCATACACCGATTTTATTGCACAACTCAGCATTTCCAGCATCTTTTTTTCATTTTCAATTTTCGAAATCATGTAAGTCGAATAAATTCCGGCGAATGGCTGATAATACGAATCCTCGAGCAAACTGGATGAACGAATAGCAATAGGATTTTTTACCACATTGATAAAAGCAATCAAATCTTCATGAATACGAAAAGGCAAACGGGCCTTCACAAAAAAATTTAGAATGTCTTCGTCGGGCATATCTGATAAGCCAATTTTATAGAGTTTATTATCCTCCATAAATTCATCAAACACGTCCGATGTCAGCACCACCGTACGTGGAATGGTGATCAACACATCTTCAAATTTGTCAAAAATTTGGTTACGTTTAATCAGCGTATCAATAAAAGCCAATCCACGTGCTTTCCCTCCCAAAGATCCTTTCCCAATACGCGAAAAAAAAATGTACTCATCAAAACTGTCCCGATTAAATTCGGCAATTATACCTCGGGCTTTATTCAATCTGTAACTGGCAATGTTTTCAAACAAAAATCGTTTCACATCATCAATATCATGAAAATCTTCCGGACGAGCATATTTAAACATTTCGCCCAACGTAAATAGCGCACGTGCATTTAGCCATTTCGAAAAATGATTTCGCTCAATATGATATTTTAGAGTTTCGTCAGGAATTTCAAATATTTTTAATTGAAGTGTCTGCAAATCTTGTGCACGCGAAATCTCTTCATGGTTTATGGGGTCGCGAAAAATAAAATCGCCAAAAACCATATATTCATTTATAAACTCTCGCAGCTCTATGGATAGGGTTTTTGAGTTTTTATCTAAAAACTTTGCATTCAACTTGTAGGCAATTTCTTCGTTTTCTATATCCGAAGATTGAATCAAAATCGGCATAAACTCATCATCATTGCTGGCAATCTTACACAGTTTTATTCCCGCTTGAGCATCCGTTTGGCCATCCACTTTGTATGCCATATCGGTAATAATGCCCAACATATTGTTTTTATATCGCTGATAAAATTCTATCGCTTCGTTATAATTCTGTGCAAGCAAAACTTTAGGTCGGCCGCGCATCCGCAACATTTTCTGATGCTCATTCAAACCTTCTATCATAAACTCTTTCGACTGCTTGAAAATGGTTTTATAAAGGATGGGCAAGTAACTCGAATAAAAACGTATGGAATCTTCAACCAACATGATAGTCTGCACCCCAACATCTTCAACATCCTGTTCAACATTCATTTTGTCTTCAATCAGCTTTATAATGGCCAACAAAATATCGGTGTTTCCCAACCAATAAAACGAATAATCGTACATCGATAGGTCGCTTGCAGTATATTTTTCTGATATCTCTCGCGAAAATGGAAACAAAACAACCACAGGTTTTTTGGGGTATTTCCCTTTTATTTTTCGAGTTAATTGCAAAGGATCATCCACACTAAGCATCATAATAATCAGGTCGATATTATCGCGATGCAAAGCATGAAACGCTTCGTCGTGGTTCGATGCTAATATAAAACGCGGAGGGTAGCGTAGGTTCAATGCCACATATTCGTTAAAAATCTGCTCATCAATACGACCGTCTTCTTCAAGCATAAACGCATCATACGTGCTGCACACAAGCAACACATGATAAATCCGCTTTTGCATCAACAATTTGAACGACCTGTCCTCAAAATAGTATTTCTTCGCGTCAATTATTTGCTTTGTCATTTTCATAGTCCGATACCATAATTTATTGCAAAATAAACATTTTTTAGAGAATCATATTCGAAAATACGACAATGAAACATAAATTCTCAACTTTCTGTAAACAATCCTACCCAATAATTCCCTTATTTTTTAAACACTTTCCATCCATAATAAATAGGTATTCCTAAAAAAACAATAATCAATCCAGGCCAGGTATAAAGGGGTTTGTATATCAACAAAATCACCATAATAAACACAGCCGTTATAATATAAATGGCAGGCAACACAGGATATCCGAATGCTTTGTAGGGTCGTTCGGCATCGGGTTTTTTTATGCGCAAAACATAAACTCCCAAAATGGTCAATACATAAAATATTAAAACAGCAAAAACAACATAATCCAGCAAGTCCCCATATTTTCCTGAAAGGCAAAGCACCGATGCCCAAATGCACTGAATATACAAAGCCGTGGCAGGCACCTGATATTTGTTTAGTTTTCCTACTTTGCGAAAAAACAAACCATCGTTCGACATCGTGTGATAAACCCGTGCACCCGATAAAATAAGTCCATTGTTGCACCCAAAAGTGGAGATGATGATAAATGCCGCCATAATGATTACGGCACCATTGCCAAAAACATTGCTCATACTTGCGGTTCCCAATCTATCGTCAGTAGCAAACTGCATTCCTCGTTCCACCACCGTGGCTGCCTCGTGAGTTCCGCGCAACGGCAACACCTGCAAATACACAACATTCATCAACAAATAAATAATAGTAACAATCAGCGTTCCCAAAAACAAACTCAACGGAATATTGCGTTTCGGATTAATCACTTCGCCTGCCGTAAAAGTAATATTGTTCCAGGCATCCGACGAAAACAAACTCCCCACCATAGCTGTTCCTATGGCTGCAACAATAGCAAATCCCGATAAAGCGGTTAGCATACTTCCATCGGCATTAGTTTGTGCAGCACTCCAAAAAATGGAACTATTAATATGTATGGCGTTCGAGTTGGCTGCAAAAAACAGTCCGATAGCCAAAAAAACCAGCATGGCCAAAAACTTCGTCGCTGTAAAACTATTTTGCATAATCTTACCTGAGCGTATACCTTTCGAATTCAACCAGCTTAGAAAAACTATCGACGAAATGGCCAACAACTGCACCGTATTAAAATGCATAAACCCCAAATCAAGCCAAATGTTTTTTTCTGAAAACCACGGAACCAACACCCCCATAAACTTAGCAAAAGCCATAGCCACTGCCGCTATCGTTCCGGTTTGAATCACTGCAAACACCGACCAACCATACAAAAAACCGGTCAGTGGGTTAAAAGCTTCGCGCAAATAAACATATTGTCCGCCTGCTTTTGGCATCATGCCGGCCAATTCGCCATAGCTAAGGGCAGCAATTATAGTTAATATACCCGTGATAATCCAGGCAACAAGCAACCAGCCCGGCGAACCCAATTGTCGCGACATGTCGGCACTCACAATAAAAATTCCAGAGCCTATCATCGACCCAACGACGATAGCGGTAGAATCAATCAGTTTCAAATTCCGTTTGAATGTGGTAGGGCTTTCTTGCATAAAAAAAGAGCTTTATATTTTAAATTTGGCGTTAAAAATAGAAATAAATCACAAAGCATCAAAATTTTGGTGAAAAAAAAACTCCTCACGTTGCCATGAGGAGTTTTTTTGGGTTTAACAATACAATAAAAAAAATCAATTCGGCGTAAAACTCATTAGCAAATCAAGCACCGTATCCGAGCTTCCTTCCCGATACGAAACCCAAATATAAATCGTGATAGATGGATAATCAGGGTCTATAATCAGCATCGTGGCAACCGGAAAACCGTCTTTTTCGCCTTCATACAACACACCATTATAACCATTCAGTTTTTCCGAATCCAAATCCACAGCATCGCCAAGGTTCGTCACCCCATTATCAACTGCCCAAGTGCGAACTGCACTGCGCATCTCACGATCCGAAAGGTTTTCGTCTTTGCGCGGATAAATACTCAAAGTAATATCACTGTTGTGACCAAGCCACTTTTCTCCCGTAGACTCATCAACAACAAAATTGTCTGGAACCTTAAATTTAGTTTTATACGAGTCCCACGTAAAAGTTTTCATTTGACCAAAAACGCTTGTCCCCGAAATCAAAAACAAAGCCGTTAATAGCACAAGGGCTGAGATTTTTTTGTGTTTTTTCATTAGTTTTATTTTTTAGTAAATATTTTTTTTTGAAGTTTACAAATATCAGTCCTTAATATGCTAGCAAGGATATGACAATGCAAATTTACAATATCAAAAACAAAAATACAAATTATTTGATTTATTTTTCAATTTTATTTTCTCAAAACACTAGTCACCCCCACACCCATTCTGCCTCCCAGCATCCTATCATTTTCTCCCACCCGCACCCCGCTCAACCATTTTATACTTCGTAAACATCCGATTCAGCAGCGCCATCAAACCATCAAACATCTTTTTGTCCGCTTCTTGCTTAGGTTGTCTTTGGCACCAAATTCGGTAACTATAATTCGTGTCAAAATGCGTAGGTTCCGCATCCAAAATTTTCAACGTCTTATCATTTTCCGCAAACCAAGTTTGCAGGTTTTCTTTCGAGTTCTGCGGAGGCAGTTTCGCTTTTAGTTCCGCATTTCGGTTAACCAACATCGTGTATATGCTTGGCGAAACCCATTTCAGCACACGAACCCGAACTTCGCAAACACCCCTTGGGTTAGGCCCATCGTTGGTAGTCATATCCGCTTCCAGTTCCATCATTCTAGTTTGCAAAACAAGGTCATAAAACACGCTCGTATCCGTTTTCAATGTCCAGCCTTTGGGCATCGAATCGCTCAATAGTTTCGCAGTGCGATAAAAGTCTCCTATCGCCACACCTTGCTTTTGCGAAAACGCTTTCGGTGTCAATCCTGCAATGCCCACAAGGGCGATGACAATAATTTTTGAGATACAATATTTCATATTTTTATATTTAATTTCAAATTACAAAAGTCGCAAAATAACCAATAATATTATCCAACCCCACCAAATAATCCGTAAACAAAAAATTAGTTCCCATTACCCGTGCCAAAACCAATGCAGCACGCCCTGCAGCATACCGATTTTGCACCAATAGCGTCATCCGTTCAAAAATTTGAGTCGTTTTGGCATTATTATCCGCACTTTTCTGTAGCAAATATAACACAATTTCTGCATTACCTGCCACAAACTCCAAAATTCAGTCCAACCCATCATCCAAAAACAATAGCCCACGAATTCATTCGTGGACCATCATAAATCATACTCAACTCACAACGATTTAAAAATCCATCAACGGTTCAAGCAATTTAAGCCCAGTGGGAGTGCGGCTTTAAGCCCGCGCCCCCACTAATCAAGAGAAAAAAAGCAACACAATAAAAAATCAATCTTATTACCTCATTAAATTGTAAATAAAAACACAAAACCCACAAAAAACGTTCAACCAGTCAACCTTTTTTGTCACTTAAATCAGCACTACCACTCCAAGGCTTTCAACCCTTTCCAATCCCCACCGGCACCCCTAATTTGTAGCCCCGTCACTTCAAATCACATTTGCCCTACGCTATTTATTTTTTCCCACCTCATTTTCATCATTTCTCCACCCATTTTCACTTTTTTCACCATTTTCCCCTATTTTTTCCTCCTATTTTATCAAATTCCCCTACCAAACTTCATTTTATCCCAACATTTAATCTAAAACCCCCACAATTTTATTAAAATCATGCTCCAACAAACAGGCAGTGCAACCGAACAAACAGGCAGTGCAACCGAACAAACAGGCAGAGCCTCCGAATAAACAGGCAGTGCCGCCGAATAAACACAACCTTGCCCCGAATAAACGATACCTCCACCCCCAATCTCTATTTTACTCCCCCGCCATTTTCCAACCCCCAATCCCATAAAAAATCAAACCATCCGTATCACCAAGCAAGTCTTAGGGCAGGTAATATTTTTTGCAATACCAAAGTGCAATCCATCCGTATAAGTAATAAGAAAAAAGTCACAAGTAGTAGTACCCATAATTTCAAAAAATGTATCTTTGTATAAATTCTTTTTATGGACAAAGCAACAGCCACAACACGCATCCATCAACTAACTCACGAAATAAACCAGCACAACCACAACTACTATTCCTTGTCCGCACCCACCATTTCCGATTACGATTTTGATATGCTATTGCAAGAGCTCATCCAATTAGAAAAACAATTTCCCGAACTCACCCAACCAGATTCACCAAGCAAACGCGTAGGCGGCGAAATCACCAAAAACTTCAAGCAAGTGGTACACAAAAACCCCATGCTTTCCCTAGGCAACACCTATTCAGAGGCGGAGTTGGAAGAATTTGACCAACGCATCCGCAAACTGCTCCCGGGCGAAAATTTTGAATACGTTTGCGAACTCAAATACGACGGGCTCGCTATAGGCCTAACCTATCGCCATGGCGTGTTGCACCAAGCAGTAACACGGGGCGACGGCCTCCAAGGCGACGATGTAACCACCAATGTAAAAACCATTAAAAGCATACCCATTCGCCTTTTCGGGAACGATTATCCTGCCCAATTCGAAATTCGCGGCGAAATCATCATGCCCCGCGCCGAATTCAATCGATTGAACACCCAACGACAGGATATCGGCGAAGCCCCCTTTGCCAATCCGCGCAATGCCGCCTCGGGCAGCATCAAAATGCAGGATTCCGCCGAAGTGGCCAAGCGGTCGCTCGATTGCTGCTTGTATCATATTATTGGAGAAAACCTGCCTTACCCAAGTCATTACGAAAACCTGATGAAAGCCCGCGACTGGGGATTTAAAATCCCGATGTATGTGGTCAAATGCCGAACATTGCAACACATTTATGATTTTATACAAGAGTGGAACCAAGCGCGTCAGGGCTTGCCATTCGATATTGATGGCATTGTTGTAAAAGTAAATTCGTTTGAGCAACAACAAAGCTTGGGCTACACCGCCAAGTCGCCGCGTTGGGCCATAGCATATAAGTTCAAAGCCGAACGCGTAACTACCAGACTCATTTCAATTTCATATCAGGTGGGACGCACAGGGGCTGTAACTCCTGTAGCAAATTTAGAACCTGTGCAATTGGCAGGTACAACCGTAAAACGCGCCTCCCTCCACAACGCCGACCAAATTGAAAGGCTTGATATACGCGAAGGCGATAGCGTGTATGTAGAAAAAGGCGGTGAAATTATTCCCAAAATTGTGGATGTGGATATCAGTTCGCGTTCATCGTTCAGCGAGCCGCTGCAATACATCACCCGTTGCCCCGAATGCAACACATGGCTCATTCGCAAAGATGGCGAAGCCATCCATTATTGTCCGAACGAAAATGGTTGTCCCCCGCAAATTAAAGGCAAGATAGAACATTTTATCAGCCGCAAAGCCATGAATATTGATAGCTTGGGCGAAGGCAAAGTTGAAATTCTGTTCGATAATGGCTTGTTGAAGAATGTGGCCGATATTTATGATTTAAACTACCAAACTATAATTGGATTAGAAAAGGAATATACGGTTGAGAACTCGAATAAGACACGTGTCGTAAAATTTCGTGAAAAGACCGTTGAAAACATACTGAAAGGGGTCGAATATTCGAAACAAGTTCCATTCGAAAGGGTATTGTTTGCCTTGGGCATACGTTATGTTGGCGAAACCATTGCCAAAAAGCTGGCCATTCATTTTAAAAACATCGACGAACTGCAAAAAGCCGCATTTGACGAACTGAAAGAAGCCGAAGAAATAGGCGAAGTAATAGCCGAAAGTGTGATGCAATTTTTTGCAATGAATGAAAACCTTGAAATAATTAGCCGGTTAAAGGAAAAGGGCTTACAATTCAGTATTGATGAGGCGGCAGTGGCAACAATTTCGGACAAGTTGTTTGATAAATCTTTTGTGGTGTCGGGAGTGTTCAGCCGTCCGCGCGATGAAATTAAGGGAATCATTGCATTGCACGGAGGCAAAAATGTGGGCTCCATTTCACCGAAAACAAGTTTTATATTGGCCGGCGACAATATGGGCCCCGAAAAAAAGAAAAAAGCGCAACAGCTAAATATTCCCATAATATCGGAGGATGAGTTTTTCGGATTGCTGGAATAATAAAATCGTATCTTTGCCTTTAAAATTAGACATCATGAATATTAAAGCCGCTATATTCGATTCCATAGAAGTTAATAAACAGATTCTGGAAGATAATCATATTTTATACACCATTGAAGAAGTTGCTTTGCAAGCTTCGGAAATACTGAAAAATAACGGACGCATATTACTTTGTGGCAATGGGGGCAGCGCCGCCGACGCACAACATATTGCCGCCGAACTTTCGGGCCGTTTTGCATTCGATCGCGAACCATTGGATGCCGAAGCATTGCATGTAAATTCGTCGTACCTTACCGCTGTTTCAAACGATTATTCTTTCAACGAGGTGTATTCGCGACTTGTAAAAGCAAAGGGCCGCAAAGGCGATATGCTGATTGCTATTTCAACTTCGGGAAATTCGAAAAATATTCTTAATGCCATTGATGCGGCACATGCATGCGAAATGGTGGTGGTTGGTTTTACAGGCGCCATTGGTGGAGAAATGCGCGAAGTGTGTGATTATCTCATCAACATACCATCGAAAGAAACACCCAGAATACAAGAGTCGCACATTTTGCTGGGGCATATCTTCTGCCAGCTGATAGAAGAAAAATTGTTTGATGAGAAAAAATAGTTTAGCGAGGAAATGGAAGCAGAAAAGTTGAAATTTGATAAGTCGTGGACGTTATTCCTCGATAGGGATGGAGTTATCAATAAAAAACTTCACGGGGATTACGTGAAGTGTATTTCAGAGTTTGAGTTTATTTCGGGAGTAAAAGAGGCGATAAAGAATTTGTCGGGCATATTTGGCAGACTTATTATTATCACGAATCAGCAAGGAATAGGTAAAGGTGCCATGCAAATTACAGACCTTGAAAAAATTCACGATTATTTGATTAACGAAATAAAGGTATCGGGCGGTGCGATACATGGAATTTATTTTTGTCCCGATTTGGATGGTTCGAATAGCACAAGCCGTAAACCGGCAACAGGTATGGCATTTCTGGCAAAGAAAGAGTTTCCCGAAATCGAATTTGCTAAAACCATAATGGTTGGCGATTCGATGACCGATATGGAATTTGCAAAAAAACTTGGAATGGTTTCTGTATATATTCGTAATGGAAAACAATACGATTCAAATAATAATTGTTTGTGTGATTACGTTTTTAATAATTTAAAGGAGTTTTCAGAATCAATACAATTCAACAATGAAGAATAAGGCAATTTTT
Organism: Bacteroidota bacterium; assembly: GCA_037128515.1. Classification (GTDB taxonomy): domain Bacteria; phylum Bacteroidota; class Bacteroidia; order Bacteroidales; family CAIWKO01; genus CAIWKO01. The sequence continues at coordinate 12,113 of JBAXWF010000049.1, forward strand.
TTAAATTTAATTTTCGCCCTGTGCTCAGCTATGCTGTTTGCACAGCCCAAATCAAATATTACGGATTCGTTGGGAAGGAAACAGGGATATTGGAAAAAATACGTGAACGACACCTTGAAATATGAAGGTACATTCAAAGATAACAAGCCTCAAGGCGAATTCAAGTATTATTATCCCGATAAAACGGTAAAATCGATAACAAATTACTCAAACAGCGGCGTCGTGGCTAAAACCATCATGTTATACAACAACGGGAAGAAAAATGCCGAGGGAACTTATATTGACAAAAAGAAAGATGGATTGTGGGTTTACTATAATGCTGACCAAGTTAAAATATCCCAGGAAAATTATAAGAATGGACTGAAGGAAGGTGAATGGAGGTATTATTATGACAATAGTAAGATTAATAAAATAGAAAATTATAAGAATGATTTGTTGGATGGGTTGTGCTTTGAGTTTTATGCTGACAGTTTGCTCAAGGTTAAAGAAACTTATTCGAAAGGGATACATCAGGGCTTGGTTCAATATTTTGATTTAAACGGTAAAGTTTTTTTAACCGGTTCGTATGTGAATGATTTGAAGGAGGGTGAATGGATGTTTTTTAACGGAAACGGAACTGGGGAACGCAAATTGACATTCAAATTGGGGAACCTGCTTAAAGAAGAAATTATTGTTACAACCAAGGCAGGATTAAAAAACATTAATGTGAAAGAAATTGCTTTTTGCGAACGAAAAGATACTACAGTTTATGTGAGGCTTAACTCTGGTGAGCAAATTCAAATATCAAATAAGATTGACGATATGGATAGGCTTTTGGGCGATTTTAATTTTTATCGAGTTAATGTAAATTTTATTATTTCTATGTGGTCGTTCAAAAATCGGAAAACCTTTAAGGCAGACAATCCTGTGTTAACATTGAACCCTGATCCGGGGATTCCCGTGGTTGTTGAAAAAGAACTTGTTGAAGGTTTTATGTCGTGGACGGGATTGATAAAATACAATAAGTAAAATGGTGGGCAAAGGCAGAGTTTTGATGGCGATGAGTGGGGGAGTTGATAGCTCTGTGACGGCCATATTGCTTCGCGAACAAGGTTATGAACTGGTAGGTATCACCATGAAAACTTGGGATTATGCTTCTTCTGGGGTATCGCCCAAGGAAACGGGATGTTGTAGTTTGGATTCGATAAACGATGCGCGAAGTGTGGCAGTTAAATTTGATTTTCCGCATTACATACTCGATTTGAGGAAAGAATTTGAAGAAAAAATCATCAGTAATTTTATAAGCGAATACATCATGGGTAGAACTCCCAACCCTTGTGCTTTGTGCAATAAACTGGTGAAATGGGACTATTTGTTAAAAAAAGCCGACCAATTGAATTGCGAATTTATTGCTACAGGGCATTATTCACAAGTGATTTTCGAAAATGGCAGATACTTTTTACGCAAAGGGTTAGATGAATCGAAAGATCAAACCTATGTGCTGTGGGGTTTATCGCAGGAACATCTGAAACGAACACTTTTCCCGTTAGGAAATTATCGGAAAACCGACATCAAAGCGATGGCAAAGGGTTTTGGTATTCCACGGTTAGCAAACAAAAGAGAGAGTTACGAAATTTGTTTTATTCCGGACAACGATTACCGAAGTTTTCTGAAAAACAGGGTGGAGGGATTGGAGCAGCGAGTGGATGGCGGCAATTTTGTGTTGTCGGATGGAAAAATTTTTGGGAAACATCACGGTTATCCGTTTTATACTATTGGTCAACGAAAGGGATTAGAAGTGGCGGTGGGGCATCCGCTGTATGTGAAAAGTATTGATGCTGCCAACAATTTGGTGGAGTTGGGTGTTAAAGATGAGTTGCTGAAACTGGAACTAGTTGCCGATGGGTTGAATTTGATGAAATACACTGACTTCAGCCGTTTGGAGCACATCACCACCAAAATTCGCTATAAAGATTCCGGGGCAGGGAGTGTTTTAACAAAATTGGGCGACACGGTGCATGTGGTGTTTGATAAAGCTGTCTCGGCAATTACACCGGGGCAATCGGCAGTGTTTTATGATGGATTGGATGTGGTGGGCGGTGGAATTATTATCTAATAAATAAAAGTATGGGTATTCGCTTTTTTATTTGTAATTTCGCTAAACGACTATTTTTTATGAGGTACATAAGATTTTGCATTCTCTTTGTGGTGTTTGGTTTGGCTTTTTTTTCGTGCAAAAAAGAAACGGAATTGCCCGTGGATATGGGGTATAAATATTTTCCGGTGAACACGGGCCATTGGGCTATTTATAATGTGGATTCTATCAGTTATAACGATTTTACGGGGGCAATTGATTCGTTTCATTTTCAGATTAAGGAATTTGTGGAATCGGTTTTTGTGGATAATTCGGGCGCGGAAACGCAACGTTTGGAGTGCTACTATAGGCCAAACGATACTTCGAACTGGGTAATTCGCGATGTGTGGGCCGAAAACCTGACGGCTTCAACTGCCCAGAGGGTGGAGGAAAACTTGCGGTTAGTAAAATTGGTTTTTCCGGTAACGGAAGGGCTGCAATGGAACGGAAATGCGTATAATATGCTGGGCGAACAGAATTATGAGTACGATAATGTGCACAGCACGTTTGCCATAAATGGTTTTTCATTCGATTCCACTTTGGTGGTGAAGCAAAAGGAATTATATACGCTGATTAGCGAAGATTTGCAAAAAGAAATTTATGCTGCCCGGGTGGGCTTAGTTTATAAAAGATATGTGAAATTATCGAAGCAACCTTCGGGGGTAATAACTAAAGGAATTGATTATTCTTACACACTTCATTCATTCGGAAATTAATAATTGTATCATGAAAAAAAATGTTGTTGTTTTGTTTTTGTGTTTTATTTTTATTGGCGCTAAAGCACAATATACACCCATAAAGTATCGGGTGACTTTTACCGACAAAACGGGTTCGCCTTATACGATTGGGCAACCTGAGCAATTTTTATCGCAAAAAGCTATCGACCGCCGAACGCATCAGGGTATTACCATAAAAGCAAACGATATTCCTGTGAACGCGTGGTATGTTGATAGCTTACGCCATGCGGGGGCGGTGGTTTTCACTACTTCGAAATGGTTTAATTGCGTGACGATTTATACGTTGGATACGAATGTGATTAAGAAAATTGGGTTGTTCCCATTTGTGTTGGCTATTGATACGCTAGCAGATGCGTTGAACAAAAAAGTACCGCGTGTTCCCAAAAATAATAATAAAATGAATGGCAGCAAAAGTATGGACTGTGGGTTGACTGAGGCAGCATTCGCGCAAACGGCGAATTTTTACGCGACATCGACATATAACTATGGGTTATCATACACGCAGGCGCACATGATTGGTACGGATTTTTTGCATGAACAAGGTTTTCGTGGGCAGGGCATGACTATTGCTGTGCTTGACGCGGGTTTTTTTAAGGTGGATTCGAATGCGGTGTTTGATAGTTTGTGGATTAATAATCAAATTTTGGGTACCAAGGATTTTGTGACTCCGGGTGGCGATGTATTCGACCGCAGTTCGCATGGCATGATGGTATTATCGATTATGGGTGGTAATGTGCCAGGAAGTTTGATTGGCACAGCTCCAAAAGCCAATTTTTGGCTGTTGCGTTCGGAAGATGCCGACACGGAATATCCTGTGGAAGAAGACAATTGGGTGGCAGCTGCCGAATTTGCCGACAGCGTGGGTGCAGATGTTATCAACTCCTCGTTGGGCTACACCGAGTTTTTTAATCCGGCTATGGATTATACGTATGCCGACATGAACGGTCGCACTTGTAGATCGAGCCGTGGCGCTGCAACTGCTGCCAGCAAAGGTATTTTGGTTGTGAACAGTGCCGGAAATTCGGGCAACAGCGATTGGCATTTTATTGGTGCGCCGGCAGATGCGGACAGTATTCTGACGATTGGTTCGGTGAACAATTTGGAGGTGGCTTCTGATTTTAGTTCGCGGGGACCAACGCCCGACAGCCGAATAAAACCTAGCGTGTGTGCTATGGGCGAGGGTACTTTTGTGTCGGCCACCGATGGCAGTATTATGTTTGGCAATGGCACGTCGTTTTCGTCGCCGGTTATGGCGGGTTCGGTGGCGTGTTTGTGGCAAGCCAACCCGCATTTAACCAACTTGGAGGTGATAAGCTCGGTGATGGAGTCGGCCAACCGATTTATGTCTCCCGATTCGGCTTACGGTTATGGGGTGCCTAATTTAATTGCAGCCAATTTAATTTTGGGTGGCACGGCATTGTATAATTTTGATAAGGATTCTATTAATGTTTTTCCAAGTCCGTTCGACGATTTTCTTACGATTATGTTTTCGTCGGCCGATACAGCCACTTTTGATATTTTTATGTACGATATGGAAGGCAAAATGGTTTTCAGCCGTCAGGCTATAAAACGAAATCCAGGTTGCAATTATGTTCAGTTAAAAGGTTTGACCAATTTGCATAAAGGCAATTATTTGATTAAAGTGGTTTCTGAAAAAAATGTGTATGCCACCAAGTTGATAAAGCTGAAGTAGGAAGAATTTAGAATTCAGAATGTTCTTTGACGCTATGGGTGGTTTTTTTGAAGGTTGAATTTTTCTATTATTTTTTGTCTTTTTATATTTTTCGTCGTTCTGAATATGCGTTTTGTTAAAAAAAAAGCTGCTTATTTTTAAGCAGCTTTTTTTTAAAATTATTTGTGCGGATGCGAGTTGGGCGCTCCGGTCGTGTTGCGTTTGTTGCGTATTATATAGTTCTGATTTATTGGTATAGTTGTTTTGTTCAGTTTTTTCTGATAGGGCGATTTGTAGCGCATAGCGATGGAACCACGGCGGCGTTTAATCATTTTTTTGTAACGATAATGCCTTGAACACGATTCAAAAGCAACCTCTACAACTATAACAGCCAGAAGAATAAATATCCATTTTTTAAAGTATCTCATATAAATTGGGGTCTTTTTGTTCAAAAAATTTATTTTAATACCACAAAATTTCTGACAGTAAAACTAATAATTTTTTTCCAAACAAATAAAAAAAACTTTTTTTAATTGAATTTTATACTGTTTTTTTGAATTTTTGTTACAAAGAAAAACCTTTTTTTTGTAACATGAAATTAATTATTTTTCAAATTAGTAATTTAATATTTAACACTTTTATTTTTTTTCTCCATCTTTGCAAAAAATAAAAAAATAATTTGAAAAAAATTATTTCAATACTATTGGTCTTCCTAATACTGTACAATGTTTTCGGCTATTTTGTCGTGTTCAAAACCATGCAAATTTTCGTTCGTAGCCAAATCAAGCAAAGCATAAAAAATAACCTGCCCGATTCGCAACTCATACTCATAAAACTCACCAAAACCGATATTCTGACCGCAAAAAACGGCTATCGTAAAAATAACAACACCGAGTTTCGTCTTGGCGGAAACCTTTACGACATCGTTCGTCAAAAAACCCATGCCGACACCACCTATTATTACTGCATAAACGATAGGAAAGAAGAACAACTTTTTGCCAAACTCGATTCACACATCAAACGCACCACCGACCAAAACACCCCCCAAAAACAAAAAACCACGAACCTACTGAAAAACATAATAAAACAAGCCCTATTCAACAATAAATCCGCAGAACCATTCACGCAATTCATTTGCGAATACACTAATGCAAATTCCATGCTACCACCATCTATTTATAAGCACATACCAAGTCCGCCGCCCAAAAATCGTACTTAATTTTTTAGCCGATCACCCATTATTTATTACAACTTTTTGCCCCGATGCGGGCGCAAAGAGCTTTTGATATATTTTATAAATTAAAAAATTAGTACCATGAAAAAAACAATCACCTTATTAATAATAGCATTTTTCTCAATGCAACTTTTTTCGCAAAACAAAACCGAAGAAAAACGCGATTCCACTCTCTATAAAGCCCTCAACGAAGTGGTGATATCAGCTCTGCGAATCAGCACACCGCTCAAAGAAATTCCGGCAGCAATCACCTATGTCGATAACAGCCAACTCACCACCATGGCTAAAACCATAGCCGCCGACGAAGCCCTGCGCTTGGTACCCGGCGTAAAAGTCGACAATGGCACCGACGGTTCGCGCGTTCATGTATATATGCGCGGCACGGGTGTGTTGTCCGAAACTGGTTTTCGCGGCATCCAAGTACTCATCGATGGGATATCCGTCAACGACCCCGCCGGCTATGCACCAGACCTTTACGATGTGGATTGGAACACCGTAAAAAGTGTCGAAGTCGTCAAAGGACTCTCCGCATCCATGTATGGAGGCTCGGCAACCGGAGGCGTACTCAACATCAACACCTTCGATGGTGGTCCAAAACCCGTCAACATATCCCTATTTGCATCTGGAGGCTCCTACGGATTTTGGAAAACCGGACTGCAAGTTGATGGTACCAAAGAAAAAGTAAAATACCGTATTTCTTATTCACACATTGCAGGCGACGGATATCGTTTGCATCAGTCCTTCCGTGGCGATAATTTTAGTGAAAAAATTATTTGGACGCCCACCGAAAAAATCAAAATTACCCAAACACTAGGCTACACCAATTATTACAACCAAAATTCCGAAGGTATAAACTGGGGTCGCTACGATACCGTGGGTCCGCAAGCCGCCAACACCGATGCCATTCGTTACAACGAATTTCAAATCACCCATCGCCTCACCGGGTCCCTTCTTGGAAAATTCGATATCAGCAAAAATCAGGACATCACCATTTCTGGATTTTTCAGATTCAACGATTATCGCGAAACATCAAACAATGGCGACGATTACAAACCCTACACCAATCCAGGCGTGTCGGCGCAATACAATCTGCATCTTGGAAAAGATAACTTCAAAAACCACCTCAGCATTGGAGCCGATTACAAATCAATGACCTTAAACGAGCACATGTTTGCAGTTCCCGATGGTGCCCATATCAATAACGACCGCGTCGATAGTTACTATAGCTTCGAGGCATTCGATACCGACCAAATTCTAGTAAATCAGGTTATAAAACAACGAGGTGCCGGAATTTATTTAATCGATAAACTCGACATTATCAAAAAACTGTTTATAACCCTAAACCTACGCTACGATTACGTTTATAATCAGTTAATAAATAATCTGCCCATGTCCGATTCCTTATCCAGAGCCGGTAACCGCACATTTTCAAAACCAACCTATCGATTGGGCATGGCGTATGATATTTGCAAAGCAGCAAACATATATGCCAGTTGGGGAACCGGATTTTTGATGCCCACCAACAATGAGTTATATAATAACCCCGTTACCTGGGGAGGCTTCAATTCCATCATAAAACCCACCACTTCCCAAGGAGCCGAAATCGGTGTGCGTGGCGAAATTGGAAAAATATTTTATTATAATTTAACCGGTTTTGGCATTTGGTCTAAAAACGAATTTTATCGATACAGTTTGCCCGATAGGGGAAACAACACTGCTTTTTACGGAAATGTGGGCTCAAGCACCAAATACGGTCTCGAAACCTTTTTCTCCGTTTCCCCTGCAAAATTTGTAGCACTCGATGTAGCTTATACCTATTCCAATTTCAAATACACCTCGCCCGACAGTGTTAGCGGCCACTTCATTCCCGAATGCCCGCAACACATGCTCACTGCCGAAGCCACATTCAAATTCCTCAAACATTTCACCCTCGCACTAAGCACTCAGTTCCAATCCAAATGGGGCATTCAAGTCGACGATTCCATTTATAACCAATATCACGAAAATGGTCTTGTACGTAGTTCATGGGTCAAAGGATTTAATATCTATAGCGGACAATTGGCTTACAATTGGAAAATGGGACCTATAGAAGGCGAACTCAGTTTCATGGTAAAAAACATGTTCGATGAGCATTATTTTGGTTTCACCGAACCAAACAATGGCCCAGATTACAATAGTTATCAACCTGCTCCAGGCCGCGAATTCTTTGGTGCCCTGAAATTAAAATTCTGATGTAATATGCCGAGTTTTTTTAAAAAGCCACCAATTTTGGTGGCTTTTTTTAAATATCAGCAATTTATTACTTTTAAATCTCCATATCTATTGATTTTCTTGAAAAATATCTTGTCATTTCCTCATAAAATAGTATTTTTGTTGAAGCATTAAAATAATATCATACTTTGTACGTATTATTAATAGTGACAATTAGGGTTATCTCATTTTTTTAAGGGTTTTTAAATTTAATGGTAAGAATAATAGTAAAATTGGTCGCATTGACTGTTGGAATTATTTTGATGTTTTCCAACCTGTCTTTTGGCCAACAAACCAATGAACAAACATTTGAAGTTATCGAAAGTGCTAACGATAGCATCGATTTGCGTTCAAATTTTTATGATGTAACCGATTCCTTATCTGATTATTTTCCGGCCAACGATTTATACGAATCATGGGATAATGATGGAATATACTACCCAAAAGTAGATTTTTCTACTAAAAAAGACACAACCATTATTGTTTTATGCGACAACAAAACGAACTTTTTTGTGCAACCGGTTAAAGGACGAATTAACTCTGAATATGGTTATCGTAAGCGTCGCTTTCATTATGGAATTGATTTAGACCTCGATATTGGCGATAGTGTAAAATGTGCATTCGATGGCATGGTGAGGGTTTCGCGCTATCATAAAGGATACGGAAATGTTATTGTTGTTCGGCATTTTAATGGGCTCGAAACGGTTTATGGGCATTTATCAGGTTCTCGTGTTCGAGAAAATCAAATTGTTAAAGCGGGTCAACTATTAGGATATGGGGGCAGCACCGGACGGTCTACCGGGCCCCATCTTCATTTAGAAATTCGCTATTTGGGAACGCCTTTGAACCCACATAAAGTTATTGATTTTGATAAATTCAAATTAATTAATGATTCTCTTTTTATCACAAACAGAACATTCGAGAAGACAATTAGTAAATCCGCTTCCTACGCCAAAACTTCAACAACAGTTAAAACTTCAAATTCAACAACTTCAACCTATAAAGGTACGGGTAGCTATCATTATGTTAAAAAAGGCGATACCTTGGGTTATATTGCCTCCAAGTATGGTACTTCTGTTTCTACCCTTTGTAAATTAAATGGTTTATCTACAAAAAGCATTCTTCAAATTGGTCAAAAAATCAAAGTTCATTGATTTAAGAGCGAACTATTGTTGAATATTTTTTATTCATTTTATCGAAATTCTAAATAATAAACTACTTTTGTAACCAATATGGTATCTGTATAAAACTTTTTTATACGGTAAAAGGGAATCAGGTGTAAATCCTGAACAGTACCCGCTGCTGTAAACTCTATGAAACTTTTTTGCAACCTTTGTCACTGCTCTGTTTTATCAGAATGGGAAGACGCAAAAAAGGGAGTAAGTCAGAAGACCTGCCACAGAAAATAAAAACATTTAAAGCTTTCGGGGAAAAAGGCTTAAATAGGTAAATTGCTTTCTATCTATTTTTTTTCTCCTTAGTTTTATAATAAACAATTGAAAATAAATTTTTTTCTTGTGAGTTATAGCTTTCGTTATATTGGTGTATTCTTCTTTTTGTTGTTAGGCAATAATATTTTCGCACAGCAGCATCTCAGCGATACAGTACATCATATTTCCGGAATTGAAATAAGCAGCGACAGGTTTTCTCAAACGATAAGTGGTGTGAAAGTCGAAAAAATTGATAGCAATTCACTTCGCCTTTTCGAAAATTCAAATTTAAACGACCTGCTTGCACAACACAGTTCGCTTTATATAAAATCAAATGGAGTTTCTGGTTTAAGTTCAATTTCAATCAGAGGCACTGGCACTTCTCATACCGCCATTCTTTGGAATGGATTCAACATTCAAAACCCCATGAACGCAGGTATGGATATTTCGTTGATACCCGTTAGTTTCGTTAATAAAATTTCCATTCAATATAATGGCATGGCGGCCCTATATGGAAGTGGTGCCATTGGTGGGGCTATTCATCTGTCAAATGAACCACAGTTTAACAAAGGTTTTGATTTATCAATTGGTTCAACCTATGGTAGCTTTGCAAATTATTCCTTCAATATCAAATTGGGATTGAGTAGTAAAAAAGCGGCTATCTCGGTAAAAGCATTTTATCATGACGGAAAGAATGATTTCCCATTTATAAATTATGCAAAATTTGGTTCTCCAAAAGTCCGACAAACGAACTCAGAGATGCTTAGCTATGGTATTATTAATGATAATGCATACAAAATAAATGAAAAAAATCAACTAAAGCTTCGTGTCTGGCTGCAGGAAAGCAAACGGCAAATTCCTCCAGTGATGACTCAGGAATTTGTAAATACACAGCAAAATGATGATTTTTTGCGAACTGCAATCGAATGGATTAATAAAGGGAAAAACTATAAGTTGTTTGTTCGCTCGGCACTTCTGATTGATAATTATAAATATACCGATACAGACAAGATGATAAATTCAACAAGTGGAACCACTGCATCTGTGTCCGAAAGCGAGATATATTTCAAATTGGCTCCTTTTCACACAGTGAATATCGGTATACATTATAAATATACCTCAGGTTTCTGCGATTATTACATTCATAAACAATCGCAGCAAGAATTTTCTGTATTTGGGGCATACGCCGCAACAAATAAAAAGGATAGTTGGAAGTTAAATATTGCTTTGAGAGAGGAATATAGCAACAACAGTTTTCTTCCATTATTGCCTTCAATAGCAATGGATATTCGGTTGTATAAAAATTTGATGCTTTATTTTAACTTTAGCAGAAACTATCGAATACCAACTTTAAATGATTTATATTGGTATCCTGGCGGAAATCCAAATCTAAAACCCGAAAACGGCTACGCTGAGGAAATTGGCCTAAAACAACAGACTGTATGGAATAAAGTCCGTTTTAACTACAATGTTTCGGGATTTAATAACAATATTACCAACTGGATTATTTGGTTGCCCGATTCGGTATATTGGTCTCCTCAAAACATTCAATCCGTGTGGAGCCTCGGGGCAGAAGCAAACATGGGCTTTGATTTCATTTTCAATAAATGGAATGCAAGTATCAATTCTAAATTTTCCTATGTTAGAGCAACCACACGAAAAAGTAACAATCCATCGGCCATCGGAAAACAACTAATTTACACACCCATGCTCAATTCTGAGCTTTATTTCATAATAGCGTATAAAAAAACCGTATTTAGTTATAATATGGCTTATGTTTCAACCCGCTATACTTCACCCGATAATTCAGAATCGATAAAACCTTATTTACTTGGGAATATTCAAATAACGAAACAATTCCAAATTAAAAGATTCTCTATCGATGTGTTTTGTCATCTTAATAATATTTGGAACACAATCTATCAAACAATTGTTTGGCAAGCAATGCCGGGATTCAATTTTAACGCCGGTTTGCAAATGAATTTTACACAAACCCTAAAGAAATTAAAAAAATCATGAGAAAAATTACATTAAACATTTTTATGGCAGCTTCTGTCTTGTTTTTATCAACCGGAAATGAATGTAAAGCACAAACAACTTCCGATTTTGAAAATTTAACGATTCCCATTGATTCCTTTTGGAATGGATCGGATGCGGCAGGCACATTTATAAGCGGAAATGCTTGCTTCGAAAACAAATTTGTTGACTGGGGTGGTGGAATCACTTCGTGGAGCGGATTTTCGTATACAAACCTGCGCGACAGTGTAACTCAAAGTTATACTAACGAATTTAGTGCAATCACGGCAAAAGGTTTTAATGCATCGAGTAATTATGCTGTGGCTTACGTAAGTTCATTCGACCCATTGCCTTGCATAAAATTGAATGCAATGGCACAAGGTGATACAGTGAGTGGTTTTTATGTTACCAACTCTACTTATAGTTACCTTAGCATGAAAAATGGGGGAGGTGTTGCAAAAAAATTTGGCGGTGCCAGCGGAGATGACCCCGATTGGTTTGCATTGGTGGCTTACGGATATTATAATGGCGTTAAAAAAACGGATAGTGTAATGTTTTATTTGGCTGATTACCGATTTTTAAACAATGCACAGGATTATCTAGTGAAAAATTGGCAATGGGTCGATTTAACTTCATTAGGCAGGGTGGATAGCCTTCTGTTTACTGTGTTTTCGAGCGATGTTGGAACTTATGGTATCAATAATCCAACGTATTTCTGTATGGATAATCTTATCACAAATCATAATAGCAGCCTAAGTGTTCAGGAAAATGGTGTTAAAAAGTATGCACTCTACCCCAATCCGGCCAAGGAGGTAATCACTATATTTGCAGCTACGGATTCGCAAAAAAATGATGTACGGATTTTTGATTTGTGGGGCCAAACAATTCTTCATTTTGCAAATATGGCTTTACCCAAAGCAATTGATATTTCGGATTTGAAGAAAGGGGTTTATGTGGTTCAAATTAATGAATGGTTGCAAAAATTGGTGGTTCAATAATTTTGCGTAAATTTATACTGATGAAAAAGCTACTGTATTTTTTATTTTTTTTGCCCGAGATGGTTAGCGGGCAATTTGCACCTGCTGCCGGACAACCTGGCTCGACAGCTATTTTTAAAGACAGTGCCGTTTTTGTGGCTTGGGCCACTCAGTGCGAAATTGACCGAGGGTGGCAAAGTGTTGCTGATACCTCGTTGGGCTGGGTTGATGTGGGCGATAGCTCTATGGCGTTGGGGCCTGCCGGAACAAATGGGGTGGTGAGTTTGGGCGATGGTGGCCAAGCGGTGTTAACTTTTTTGCATCCAATTGAAAACGGACCGGGGTGGGATTTTGCTGTTTTCGAAAACTCTTTTTCTGATACTTTTTTAGAGTTGGCTTTTGTTGAAGTGAGTTCCGATGGCATAAACTATTTTCGTTTTGCTGCAACTTCCTTAACCGATACCACCACGCAGGTAGGCCCTTTTGATAGCTTAGATGCAACCAAGATTAATAATTTGGCTGGCAAATACCGACTTTTTTATGGCGCGCCTTTCGATTTAATCGAGCTAAGCGGAATTGCTGCCTTGGATATTAATCATGTTACGCATGTTCGTTTAATTGATGTGGTGGGCTCTATTGATAAGCAATATGCCACCTACGATGCCTACGGACATATCATAAATGACCCCTGGCCAACGCCTTTCAACTCCTCGGGTTTCGATTTGGATGCAGTGGGGGTTATTCATCAAGATATTTCTTCGGTGAAGGCCTATTCGCAAATGGGTTTCAATGTTTATCCCAATCCGGCAAACGAAACCCTGCATATAATTTCAACATCTACCGAAAAAATAGTCAAAGCATCGCTTCTGTTTATGGATGGCAGCACGGTTTTAGAAATTTCTCCCCAAAATACCTCTTTCCAGATGGATGTAAGCCAACTAAAAAGTGGTATGTATGTTTTAAAATTATCGGGCTCGAACCAATCCTTTTATAAAAAAATAATTATTACAAAATAATGCATAAAACAAGCAAATCTCTTTTTTTGGCTATCATCATGGTGGCTATCTTTTTTGGTTGCAAAAAAGAAACTTCGGTTGATATTAATCCCGATATCACTTCCGACCATGGAGTATTTATTGTAAATGAAGGAAATTTTCAGTGGAGCAACGCCTCGGTAACCTATTATAACTTTAATGATGGCAAGTATGCCGAAAATGTGTTTGTCGATGTAAATAGCAGGCCATTGGGCGATGTGGCACAGTCCATTTGCGTGCTGGGCGAAAAAGCGTATATTGTGGTGAATAATTCAAATAAAATTGAAATTGTCAATCGCAAAGATTTCCTATCAATAGGTGTAATTAATGGCTTTACTTCGCCACGCTATTTGTTACCCATAAATTCGGCGAAAGCCTACGTTTCCGATTTATATAGCAACAGCATAGCAATTGTTGATTTAAACACCAATTCCATCACAGGTAATATAAAATGCAATGGTAGCAGCGAAGAAATGGTGTTGGTTAATACCACCGTGGTGGTAACAAACACCCGAACTGATTATATTTATTTAATCAATTCAACTTCAGATGCAATTGTTGATAGTATTATATTGGGGTTTGCATCCAATTCGGTGGCCGAAGATAAAAATGGCAAACTATGGGTAATGTGTGCCGGTGATGCCGCAAACAGCATAAATGCATCCATTCATCGGGTTGATATTCAATCAAAAATTATTGAACAAAGTTTTCCGCTACCTGTTGCATTAAATATTTGGGATAAACTGCGCATCAATCAAACCAAAGACACACTATATTATATGTGCAACGGAGTTTTTCAAATGCCGATAAATGCGAGCGCGTTGCCTTCGCAAGCTTTTATTGCGCAAGGGGTTCATGTTTTTCATTCGCTGGGCATAAACCCGCTCAACCATCAAATTTTTGTGGCCGATGCGGTTGATTATGTTCAAAAAGGGAAGGTGTATTATTATAGTTCTGCGAGTGGCGCTTTGTTGGGAACCATCAATACGGGTGTGATTCCTACGGATTTTTATTTTTATTGAGGGTTTCGGGTGGAAAAAACAATTTTGTTTTAATTGAGCAATTTGGTGCTGAAAACATGGACCGTGTTTTTTGTGGTTGATGAGTTCGGATTTATGAGCGATGATAGTGTGGGCAGCGTAGTGATTTGCAAATGTAGCCTAGTGATTTGGGATGTGCTTTTACCATGAATGCATGTGAAAGCATTTGTTGCACGTACTGCTGTTGCAACACTAAAGCGGGAGGTGGGTTGCGGGTAAGCCCTGATGATGGTTGTGTTTTTGACGATGGTGAGTGTGTTTTTGATGTTAGGAGGTGTGTTTTTGACGTTAGTGAGTGTGTTTTCGACTGAACGAAGTGTGATATGGATTATAGGAAGTGTGTTATTGACGTTAGTGAGTATGTTTTCGACTGAACGAAGTGTGTTTATGACTGAAATAATGTTGTTATGGACTGAAATGCTTGTGATATGGATTGAAATGAAGCTGATAACCGCGCTGGTTGGAAAAAAAAATCGATGAATGAAAAAATAATGCCTTTACATAAAAAAATAACGGCTGAAATGAAGTTGAAAACGATTTTAAAGAATGAAAAATGCGGAATAAAAAAAATGAAAAATAGGGGTTGTTTTTGTGTATTTTAAATTATTTTAAAAAATTTGTTGGTTTTTACTAAAAAAACATTATCTATATTGCCTAAATTGAATTGAAAAAAATTTAACAGGAATTGCTAATTAAAATACATGTTGTTTTTAAAAACGTAAAATTATGAATAATTTACAAAGATCAGTGCATGATTCAATAAAAAGATTTTTGGACGTATGTGTTAGAAATGCAACAAAAGTGGCTGGAACAATTATTTCTGATTTTCCGGTATTGAAAGCCCGATTGGTGGGAGTGGAAGCAGGAATTACTGCTGCAGGCACTGTGCAAACTGCAAATAACACGGGTGCGGTGCAGGATAATAATGATGCAAAATATGAAATGGCCAAAATTACGGTTAAATATGGTTTAAAGGGGGCTGTGAAAGCACGCTTGGCTGGGGAGAATAAATTGGCAGAGCAACTGGGATATCATGTGAATTATATAAAAAGGGCGCCGAAAAAACTGGCTGTGGAACGTGCAAAGGCTATACGCAACACGCTTAACAGCAATTTGACTCTTTTTACGGGTATTACGGCGGCAAATATAACGGCTATTGATGATGCTATTACGGCATTTGAATTGATTGAAACGGAACCTGTGAGCTTGATTGAAACCAAAAAAGCAACGGGTACGGAAGCCTTGCCTCCTTTGTAAAAAGAAGGCGAAGATTTGATGGAAAGTATGTATGATTTGGTGTATAGCGAATATTTGGACGAAGATAATGCATTGATTGAAGAGTTTCGGTTGGCTATGCAAATTATAACTACGGGTGTTCACCACACGGGTTTGATAGCTATGGTGGTGGATAAAAATCCAGTGGAAGGAGCTATTACCAATGCTTTGCAGGGTGTGGTGATGAAAATTGTGGAATTGGATTTTGTTGCCACAAGTGATATTAACGGATTGTGTGGTATTGCAAAAATAAAACCTGGAACGTATCATGTGGAATTTGTTTTGACAGGGTATGTAACTCGTACATTGATTTTGGGGTTTATACGTGGCAGGATGATGGAAATGGAAGTGGAGATGGAAAAAGTGTAGGATGTGCCTAAAGTGCCTAGAGTATTTGGAGTGCCTAGAGTACTTGAGGGGAAAGGTGGAAAGGTAAAAAGGTAATAGGTTTAAAAAAAAGGAGAGGAAGATGGGTTAAGTTTTTTTATGGATGCGGTGCATTAAAAAAATAAGTAGTGACGATTTAAAAAAGTGTGGTATTAAAAGGTTTGTTCTGAAAAGGGCAGGCCTTTTTATTTTTGGGAATGAATATAATTTGTTAAATGCCTAAATAAATTTATTGTACAATAATTAAATCACTGTTGTCCGATAAAAAATTGAAAGAAGCAAAGCCAATATAAGGATTG
>JBAXWF010000005.1:0-102267 GCA_037128515.1 Bacteroidota bacterium
TCAGGAAAGTGCTCAACTTTCTTAGGAAAGTGCTCAACTTTCTCAAGAAAGTGCTCAACTTTCTTAGGAAAGTGCTGAACTTTCTTAGGAAAGTGCTCAACTTTCTCAAGAAAGTGCTCAACTTTCTCAAGAAAGTGCTGAACTTTCTCAAGAAAGTTCAGCACTTTCCAGATATAAAAACCGGCTATTTATGAATAAAACAGTCAGTTATGATAATAAACCCTTAAAATTCGTTTCAACGACCATAAAAAACCCATTAACCAACGCGTCACTATATTCCATTCCAACATCAAAATTAGGTCGTAATTCATATTTTATGACCGAAGTAGTTTATCTTGTAACCAACAAAGGCTCCCAATAAAGTGGGTTTCCTTTTTTTGTGTAGCACCATGAGCGAAGAATGAGTAGTGTAAAAAATATTTTTCATTCTTCATTCTTCATTAAAAAAAATTACCTTTTACCAATTTTTCCTTCGTTTTTAAATTCTCTCCCGCCACTTCAGGTTAAAAACCCGTTAAATAAACATAGCCACGTTTTTTTGTTCATTATTATTTCTATTTTTACATCAAATTACCAAAAACACACCCTGCCATGAACTCACTTTTTCGCGTATTGCCGAAATTTACCCTCCTTGTATTACTGTTTGCAGCCTTCACACTAAGTGCCTACAACCCCAACGATGCAAAAACCCAACTACGGATAACTCAAAACACCTATCAAAAATTGGTGGTAGTCAACACCCTTTCGGCATCCGATTTAAAAGTATTGAAAATAAACACCAAAAACGGTTTTTTCACCGATTTGTTGATACCATCCTATGGCAAATCCAATCCAATCGGCGATCCCAAACTTCCTGTGTTGAAAAACCTCATCGAAATTCCTATAGGAGCCACAATCCAAATAAACATTTTAAACAGCTCGTATGTTGATATTAAAGTGAGCAGTTTGGGACTCACCTATCCTTTGATGCCCACACAGCCCTCGCTTTCCAAAAGCGACGACCCTACCAAAGCCCCTTTCAAATACAATCAGGCTAACTACGCCATCAATCAATTTGTTACTCACGATTTGGCAACAGTTGAAACCCTTGGCACCATGCGGGGTGTGAACATAGGCCGGCTCGATATTTCGCCCATCTTTTACAATCCGGCAAAAAATATCCTACGCGTTTACACTTCCATTGAAGTGGAAATATTGTTCAACAATGCCGATGTAGCCACCACCATTCAACAAAAAGAAAACTATTATTCGCCCTATTTTCAGCCCTCATTCGATAAATTTATCAACTACAAAGAACTTACCAACAAAGCCAATTTAACCCAATACCCTGTAAAATATGTTATCGTGGCCGACCCCATGTTTCAATCGCAATTGCAATCTTTTGTGCAATGGAAAACCAAAAAAGGGTTTACCGTGGTCGAAGCTTATACCAACAATCCCCTTGTTGGCACCACCACCGCATCCATAAAAGCATACTTGCAAGGCTTATACACTGCTGGCACCGTTTCAAATCCTGCCCCCTCGTTTGTATTGTTTGTGGGCGATGTGGCTCAAATTCCTGCTTTCGCAGGCACCACCGGTTCGCACGTTTCCGATTTGTATTATTGCGAATATACCGGCGATTTTTTGCCCGAAGTGTATTACGGACGCTTTTCGGCCACCACCACCGGGGAATTAAAACCTCAGATTGAAAAAACGATGGAATACGAACAATATCTCATGCCCCGCAAATCGTTTCTCGACAGTGTGGTGATGATTGCCGGACAAGATCCAACCTATGGCCCCACCCATGGCGACGGACAAATAAATTATGGCACCGATACCTATTTTAATGCCACGCATTCCATCTATTCCAACACCTATTTATATGCCGTTTCGGGCAGCAGCGCATCGCAAATTATTCAAGACGTAAGCAAGGGAGTTTGTATGGCCAACTACACCGCCCATGGTGGCCCCGATGGCTGGTCGTCGCCTGCATTTGGCATAGCCGATATTGCTTCTTTAAACAATGCCCACAAATACCCATTGATGATTGGAAACTGTTGTTTAACCAACAAATTCGACGATCCGGTTTGCTTTGGCGAAGCTTTATTGCGCGCCGATGGCAAAGGCGCTTTGGGATATATTGGCGGGTCGAACAGCACATATTGGGACGAAGATTATTATTGGGGCGTTGGCTACCGAGCCTTTTCGGGAACGCCACCCTTGCATCCCACCTACGATGCTGTGAATATGGGCGCCTACGACCGTACCTATCACGATCACGGCGAAACGTTCGGAAACTGGTATGTTACCATGGGACAAATGGTGAATGCCGGAAACCTGGCCGTAACACAATCGGGGAACACAAGCTATTCCTATTATTGGGAAATCTATCACCTGATGGGCGACCCTTCCTTAATGATTTATTACTCACGCCCACCCGCCATGACAGTTAGCTACAATGCACTCATGCCATTGGCTTCAACCACATTTAATATCACCACCAATGCACCCTATTGCTATGCCGGCATTTCAATGGGAGGTGTTTTGTATGGAGCCGCTTTGGCCGATTCGTTGGGAAATATTGTAGTGAACATAACCCCCATCACTACCCCCGGGGTAGCCGATGTGGTTATAACACGTCAAAACCGTCAACCATATATTGGAACCGTAGTGGTTGCTTCTCCCTCTGGACCGTATGTGCTCTACAACAACAACCGGGTGAACTCAACCACAGGGGGCGATACCTTGGTTGATTATAACGAAAACGTGTTGCTGGATGTGGCTTTAAAAAACTTTGGTGGAGCTGTAGCCAATGGCGTTAATGCCACCATTTCGTCAACCGACAGTTATCTCACAATTACCGACAATACCCAAACTTGGGGAAACATTGCATCCAATTCGCTTGCACTGCAAACCGCGGCTTACACATTTACTACCTCCAATTTTATTCCCGATCAGCATGTAGCAAATTTTGCAATCGCTATTCAGGACAACAGTTCCAACACATGGAACTCTAATTTCACCGTAAAAATTAATGCTCCCGACTTGCAAATAGGAACCTTTTTAATTGATGATGCAGCCGGAAACAACAACAACGCTATCGACCCTGGCGAAAATGCCAATATTGTGATTCAATCGCTAAACAACGGCCATAGCAATGCATCCTCCACCACCGGAACATTAACCACCACCAGCCCCTATGTAACCATTGTAAACGGAACTTTCAATTTCAATACCCTGGCAAAAGCCTCATCGGCCAATGCCACATTTGCCATTTTGGTTTCTTCATCCCTGCCCGACACAGCAACAATCAAATTTGTGTATACACTTCAATCGGGCGCTTACATTAAAACCAATACCTACGTCCTATCGGTAGGTCAGGCTATGGAAGATTTTGAAACCGGCGACTTCAGCAAGTTCGATTGGCAAGCCGGTGGCGATGTGCCTTGGATTATCACCAATGTGAACCCTTACGAAAGTGTTTACAGCGCCAAGTCGGGCCTTATTATTGACAACCAATCATCGCAGTTGTTTGTTGCATTAAATGTCACCTTAGCCGATTCCATTTCATTTTGGCAAAAAGTATCTTGCGAACAAGGCTATAACAATGGCGGTACCTACAGTTGGTATGATAATTTGCAATTCCTCATCGACGGTGTTTCTCAAGGACAATGGGACGGGTTGAACACCATCTGGTCGAAAGCTAAATATCCTGTAACCACCGGAAACCATACGTTTAAGTGGGTATATCAAAAAGATGGCTCTGTTAGCGATGGCGACGATTGTGCGTATTTGGATTATATCATTTTTCCGCCTTCAATCAAAATTATTTCATCAAACATAGCCGAGATTTTGAACAACACGGCCGGTTTATCATGCAACCCGAACCCAGCTAACGGATTGTCAAATATTAATTTCACTTTAAGCAATTCATCGAACATGAGTTTGAAAATGTTCGATTTGAATGGCAAAACCGTTGAAACCTTTATCGACAATCAATTGAAACAACAAGGAACTTACAATATGCTGGTAAATATGGCAAAATACCCTGCCGGCATCTATTATATTTCATTAACCACATCATCAGAAAAGTTTACACAAAAATTAGTAATCATTAAATAACCACACGAATGAAAAAACATTTATTCTTTCTTTTAGCTGTATGTATCAGCATTCAGATTAGCGCACAGACTTGGGTAAATATCAATTCGACCTACCCCAAACCTGTTAAAGTAAGTTTAGTTTCGGGGAACATTCAAAACTCTTCCTTCACGGTGGCTGTTAGTGGATATTCAACTGCCGATGTTGCAACTCCAAATGGAACACAAAAAACCATCAACATTCAAAATACAACACCCATATTGCAAGCCGGTGCACCCGATTTGCCGAAAGTTACCACATCTTTGGTAATTCCGGATAACCAACAAATGGAAGTAGTGGTAACCTATTCCAATTTTGTCGACTATCCCAACATCGACATTGCGCCATCCAAAGGCAATTTCACACGCGATATCGACCCTGCCTCGGTTCCTTATGTTTTTGGCACAGTCTATTCGCAAAACCAATTCTATCCTGGCACCCTAGCCGAACTGAAAGATCCCTATATTTTGCGCGATTTCAGAGGTCAAACCGTGGTAACCTATCCTTTTCAGTACAATCCGGTAACTAAAGTTTTGCGTGTTTATACCAACTTGTCTGTAAGTTTGCACACCACCACGGCCACTGTGGTCAATCCTTTAATCAGAAATCAGCCGCTGACAAAAATAGATAAAGAATTTAGTAATATTTACAGCACACATTTTCTCAACTATGCATCCAACAACAAATACACACCGCTTGATGAGCATGGCAAAATGCTTATTATTTGTTATGATGCTTACATGACAGCCATGCAGCCTTTTGTTGATTGGAAAAACGATGAAGGAATCCCAACCCAAATAGTTAGTAAAACCACTGCCGGCACAACAGCTGCGGCAATCAAAACCTATGTTACCAACTATTACAATACAAACGGATTAACCTTTTTGCTGTTGGTTGGCGATGCTACTCAAATTCCTACATTTACGGTAGCAGGGGGTGGCTCCGACCCAACATACGGTTATATAACAGGAAGTGATCATTTTCAGGAAATATTTGTCGGACGGTTTTCGGCCGAAAGTACCACCCACGTCACCACGCAAGTTAACCGGACTATTGCCTATGAACGAAATCCGACAACAGTTGCCGGCAAATTCAATCATTGTGTTGGCATTGGCTCCGACCAAGGTCCCGGCGATAACAACGAATATGATTATCAACATCAGCGTGGCATGTTAACCGAACTAATGGGATACACCTATACCTCCCAAGCCGAACTTTTTGATGGCTCCCAAGGTGGACTTGATGTTGCGGGTAATCCCACGCCGGCGCTTTTAGCCACTCAAATTAACAATGGAACCGGTATTATTACCTATTGCGGACACGGTTCCGATGTTTCATTCGGCACAACCGGATTTTCAAATACCGATGTGGCAGCATTAACCAACACCAGTATGTGGCCTTTCATTTGGTCGGTTGCCTGTGTTAACGGAAACTTTACCGGAACAACTTGTTTTGCCGAAGCATGGCTTCGTGCAACAAGTGGTAATCAACCTACGGGTGCTGTGGCCACATTCATGTCGACTATCAATCAAAGTTGGAATCCCCCAATGGCAGCTCAAGACGAATGTGTAAAAATTCTTACCGAGGCCTATACAAGCAATATTAAAAGAACCTTTGGCGGATTATCAATCAATGGCGTTTTTAAAATGAATGATGCTTACTCTGATTTTGATATGACCGATACATGGACTATTTTTGGCGATCCTTCGCTCATGGTTCGCACAGCCAACCCAATCCCCATGACCGTAACTCACAACAACACCTTGTTGATTGGTGCAACAAGCCTGAGTGTAAATTGCAATGCAAACAATGCCTTGGTCTGTCTTACCAAAAACCATCAAATTATTGGTACCGCCACGGTGGTCTCAGGAGTTGCTAATGTAACATTCCCTGCCCTCACCACCACAGATAGTATTTTAGTAACCGCAACAGCCTTTAATTACATTCCGTATCAGAAAAAAGTTGTTGTTACCACCGGAGTCGGTATTGACGAAAACAATGATACCCCTTCATTTGAAATGTTTCCAAATCCCGCCTCCAACCAAATGGTGACTATAGCAGTTGGAAAACTTTCGGGCGATGCAAGCATCAAAATATATAATCTCCTTGGCAATATTGTTACCATAGTTGATAATAATACATTGGTGAGCAACCACAATCTTTACCAATTTAATACTGCGATGTTAGGTGCCGGAGTTTATTTTGTAGAACTAAACTTAAACAATACCAAACTGGTAAAAAAACTAGTTGTAACACAATAAACAAAAATTAATAAATGCACGTAAGGATTTAAATTCATAAACAAATCCATTAAAAAATCCCGTCACCAATGTATGACGGGATTTTTTTTACTCCTTGCCTCATGTTGTTATACCCATTGCACATTCAAAATCGTCCAATTTCACCAATGCTTCATTGTACTATTTTCATATAGTATCGGCATTATCCATTGTACTATTTTTTTAGGATATAAAATAAAAACAAGAGGTATTATCTGTGAATAGGTAGTAATATTAGAAAAAAAAGGCTGCACCTTGCGGAGCAGCCTAATCAATCATATTAAAAAACCACCTTAAAATTTCATTCCAAAAGTAAGCACTGCATTATGTGCTACCATTGAATTTGTAACTGCGGTTGGCACCGAGGGATACAAATAATATTTATCTTTCGTCATAATGTACGAATAAGCAGCATCCACAAAAAACTTGTCAACCTTGACACCCAATCCACCGCTAATCGCCTGACGGTTATCAATATTCAAATGCGTAGCATAAGGACTTGTATTAAAAGTGTACCCTCCACGGATACTAAAATTTTTAATCTTTACTTCAACCCCTGCCCGTACATTTGATTGATATGAAAGTTGATTCTCAATGGCTCTGTTTTCTTTTACAAATCGGTCGGTTGATGAATTCAAATGCGCATTGCGATAATCAACAAATTCATATTCGCCAGTAATCAAAGCGTATTTCCCGATAATAAAACCTACGCTGCCATTTGCCTTAAATGGTGTGGACAATTGGTAATCGAATCTTCCATCCGGCGATTTTGCATTGTATTTATCCCCATTGTCGAATTGGGCTTCCATATCGCTATTCCAATAATCTTTCAAAGAATAAAAAGTGGGGGTGTGTAAAGCAACTCCAACGCGCACCCAATCCGTTATACGATAAATTAAGCCAATCTTAAAGTTAAATCCTGTACCATGAGTCTCTAAATAATTATTTACCGTCATATTCTTAAATCTATTGATGGTATCAGCCACATCGGATTCTTTGTATGTTGTGTTTTCAATATAACGTACCGTAGGAAAACCTACAGTTCCACCAATGTACAGTTTATCGTTCCAGTTACCACCTAAGGCTAAAACCAGTTCATTGTTGGAACCCGACACATTAATTATTTTGCTTTGCAAAGTTCCTCCTCGTGGCACTGCACCCACATAATTGGTAAGGCTTCCCAGTGTATCAATAAGGTAGGTATTAAAAGCGAGTGTGTTTGAGAATTCATCTAAATCGCCGGGGTTTGTTCCTTGTGCCGAATTCACATAATCGTTAATAATTGAATTTTGCGAATTTGAACCTTCAAAATATGCATTATAGTTGTAGTTGTTTACTCGATTAAAACCTATGCCAAGTTGAATGCCTTTGCAAGCAGCGGTTTCTTTTTTTGGTTTAATCACAAAAACAATACCTGCATTACTCAAATTAAAGTTTGATTTGCGGTCAATTGTGGGATTATTGTTGTAATTAGATTTCACAATCTTGTAATAATTAGAAGGAGAGAAAGTGATCTCAGTATTTTTATAAATCCCTATTCCTGCCGGATTGATGCTTAAGGATGAAAAATCACCACCCAAAGCACCAAAGGAGCCGCCCATGGCAATCGATCGCGCTGTGCCGCTAAAATAAACTTGTGAATACCGTAGTGCATCCGTTTGGTTTTGTGCTGAAAGTTGTTGTTGGAGTGAACCTAAAAACACTAGCGATATAAAAATATACTTTTTCATGATTACAGATCTTTAGCTAAAATTATTTTCTTCCGGTACGTACACCACCACTTCCCGAACTGCTTGAACCTGTTGATCTGGAAGGAGTAGAATAGCTACCACCACTTGATCCCGAACTTGACGGTTTAGAATAACTCGAATTGCTCCCTGAATTTGATGGTTTTGAGTAATTAGAATTACTTCCCGAATTTGAGGGAGTTGAATAACTTGAATTATTTCCTGAATTCGAAGGCCTAGTATACGTAGAATTATTGCCCGAGTTGGAGGGTTTTGTATAAGTGGAATTGTTGCCAGAATTTGATGGGGTAGTGTAGGTTGAGTTATTCCCTGAATTCGAAGGTTTATAGTAATTACTGTTGTTGTTACTTCCCGAATTATTAGGAGTATATGTGTTGGTGCTACCTGAATTGGTGTTCGTATTCGTTGGCCTTTGCATTTGTTGATTATTTGGCACGGTATACGTTTTAGGAGTCGAATACTGTTGTTGTGGTTTCACCTGGTTATTGTAGTTTGGGTTCGAGTAGGGCTTAATGTTCGAATTGGTGTTTTGATTCGTACTGGTATTAGGTTTTTGGTAGGTATTATTCTGGTTCGAACCGTTATTTGGTTTGGTATACGTTCCGTTGTTCGGATTCGTATTGGTATTTGGTTTGGTATACGTTCCGCTATTTTGGTTTGTATTCACATTGGGTTTGGTATACGTTCCGCTATTTTGGTTTGTATTTACATTGGGTTTGGTATACGTTCCGCTATTTTGGTTTGTATTTACATTCGGCTTGGTGTAATTATTTATGTTTTGGTTCGTATTAACATTAGGTTTGGTATACGTGCCATTGTTTTGGTTTGTATTCACATTCGGCTTGGTGTAATTATTTAAGTTCTGATTTGCATTTACCTCAGGCTTAGTATATGTACCGTTATTCTGATACGAATTTGTATTCGGTTTGGTATAATTATCAATTGGTTTATTTTGAGTATTATTGCCTCCTTGATTAAGCGAATTGCCCGAGTTGTTGATAGTGTTAACATTTGGTTTTACAAGACTTGAATTAACATCAACTTTTGAATTGGTGGGTGTGACCAAAGGCTTGCCAATATGACTTGAAACACCATCTTTGCTGCTGTTTAAACCACCCAAAGGTTTGTTCATTCCTACATTACCACTATGGGTAAGATTTGGATTAATATAAGTTGAATTTGGTTTGTTCGAAGCAATATCGTTATTATGAGCTGCAATATATTTACCACCAAAATCAGTATGGCTGTTGCCACCCGTATTATTTGTTGAGCCTATAAAATCATCTCTGTGTCCATAGTATGAATTGTTATCATAACTGTTGAAGTAATAATCGGGCGAATAACCATAGTATCCATCATAATATCCATTCCAATATCCATCGGCATAACCATTGTTATATCCATTCCAATAGCCATTATTATATCCACCCCAGTATCCATTGTTCCAGCCCCATCCGTAATTGCCGCCCCAATATCCGCCATAGCCGTAACCGTAGCCCCAACCGGAATTCCAACATGAGCTATACCCCCACCATGGACGATAGTAATATGAAGGCCACCACCAGTTGTAACTTGTATAGATACTTACGCCCCAAAACGAAGGATCGTAGTTATACCAGTATGTGTTGGTGTAGTAATCGTCATAATATCCATAACCCATATCATAATCATTAAATCTGCGTATGCGGGAAGCATATTCGTAATCGTAATAATCATCGTAATAATTATTAGTTACGTAAGTATTTCCATTTCCGTCGCTATATGATTGACTATTGGAATAATTAGGATCTTGGTAGCTATTATTAATCCCGGCATTATTTTGATCGTAGGATCTGTTTTCACCAGCGTTAGTTACATATTGTGTTGTGTCATAATTCGAGGCATCTGCCTGTTTTATTTGCTCTGAAGAACGCGGTCTGCTAGGTTGATTAGAATTTGTTTCAACCGCGACTTGTTTTTTCGAATAATACACATCATCGTATCCGTTGTTAGCTTGATACGGGGTTTTGCAGGAAACAAAGAAACTTGTTATTGCAACGATTACTAGGGTTTTTACTAAAGCTTTCATGGTATAGCCTCCATTTTTATTTATTTTTACTCTTTTTTTATTAGCTTTGCATTAATTTTTTTACAATATACAAATTCTATACCACAATATAATATGGCCAAAGATTTTATTACAAAAGAAGAAAATTATTCGCAATGGTATAACGATCTGGTTCAAAAAGCAGATTTAGCCGAAAATTCGGCAGTGCGCGGATGCATGATTATTAAGCCTTACGGATATGCTATTTGGGAAAAAATGCAAGCGGCTCTGGATAAAATGTTTAAAGATACAGGGCATTACAATATGTATTTTCCACTTTTCATTCCAAAATCGTTTTTTAGCAAAGAAGCCAGTCATGTTGAAGGTTTCGCCAAAGAGTGTGCCATTGTTACACATTATCGATTAAAAACGTCGCCCGATGGAAAAGGTGTGGTGGTGGATGAAGATTCGAAACTGGATGAAGAATTAATTGTTAGACCTACATCGGAAACAATAATTTGGGATGCATATCGCAATTGGATTAAATCATATAGAGACCTACCAATTCTTGCTAATCAATGGGCTAATGTAGTTCGTTGGGAAATGCGTACGCGATTATTTTTACGCACCACGGAATTCTTGTGGCAGGAAGGACATACGGCACATGCTACAGAAGCCGAAGCAATGAAAGAAGCCGAACAAATGCTGAATGTTTATGCTGATTTTGCCCAAAGTTGGATGGCTATGCCGGTTATAAAAGGAATTAAATCGGCTAACGAACGTTTTGCAGGCGCACTTGAAACATTTTGTATCGAAGCGCTGATGCAAGACGGGAAAGCACTTCAGGCAGGCACATCGCATTTTTTAGGTCAGAATTTTGCAAAAGCATTTGATGTGAAATATCTTACAAAAGAAAACAAGCAAGAATATGTGTGGGCAACCTCTTGGGGAGTTTCAACGCGATTGATGGGAGCTTTGGTGATGACGCATTCGGATAATAATGGTTTAGTTTTGCCTCCTAAACTCGCACCTATTCAGGTTGTGATTGTGCCAATTTTTAAAACTGCCGAACAACTTGCCCTTATTGCAGAAAAAGTGCTACCAATTAAAAAAGCACTGGAAGCAAAAGGAATTTCAGTGAAATTTGATGACAGAGACACTGTTACACCTGGATGGAAATTTTCGGATTACGAATTCAAAGGGGTTCCTGTGCGTTTGGCTATTGGTTCACGTGACCTTGAGAACGGGACCATCGAGGTGGCACGACGTGATACTTTAGAAAAATCGACATATCAGATTACAGATATTGAAAATAAAGTTGAACATTTGCTTGAATTAATTCAAATTAATTTATTTCAAAAGGCAAATACATATAAATTTGATAATACGTATTATGCCGAAAATTGGGAAAGTTTTAATGATATTTTAAATACCAAGGGTGGTTTTATTTATGCTCATTGGGATGGAACACCCGAAACCGAACAAAAAATTAAAGAAGAAACCAAAGCAACAATACGGTGTATACCTTTAAATAATCCTACAGAAAAAGGGAAATGTGTTTATTCGGGGAACCCTTCAACGCAAAAAGTTATTTTTGCAAGGGCATATTAATAAAAAAAATGTTTAAATTTGTTATAAATTCTAAATAATAAAAAAATGGCAGGAGTAAATAAAGTAATTTTAGTAGGACATTTAGGCAAAGATCCTGAAGTCAGAACATTTGAAAATGCAAGTGATCCAAGCAAGCCAAATAAAGTGGCAAAATTTTCGTTAGCAACCACCGAATCGTACAAAAACAAAGACGGTGTGAAAACCGATGCAACAGAATGGCATAATATTGTTGTTCGCAGGGGGTTGGCTGATGTTGTGGAAAAATATTTAAAAAAAGGTCAATTGGTGTATATTGAAGGTAAAATAAAAACCAGAACCTACGAAAAGGACGGACAAACAAGGTATATAACCGAGATTGAAACCGAAAACATGACCATGCTTGGCAGTAAAAGAGATGGTGATGCCGGTAGTTTTCCTCCAGCGGTATCTTCCGATACGCAATCACCTCCCGAGGCAACGAAGGACGAAAGTGACGATTTACCTTTTTAATCATCATATCATAAATCCTGAATGGATTTGCTTTACCTACATGCAATATCATTTGTGTTAAGTTTTGTGGAACCAATAACGCTCTCTGTGGGCATTGGTTTTGTTTTCCTTATAATTTTATTAATTTGCAGCGCACTTATTTCGGGTTCTGAAATGGCTTTTTTTTCAATAGATGCAAAACAAGCAGAGGAAATTAAAGCCAATAAAAAATACAATAGCACCAACATTCTAAAGCTTTTAAGCAAACCACAAAAATTACTAGCCACCATTTTAATTTCGGGTAATTTCGTGAATATTTCCATAGTCATCATTTCTACGTATATCATGATACATTTGGTTGATTTGTCGCATAACTATGTGTTGGGCTTCTTGTTGGAATTTGTTGTGGTTACTTCATTGATATTGCTATTTGGCGAAATGTTACCGAAAATTTATGCAAATCAACGCCCACTGGTTTTTGCAAACTTTATGGCAACGCCCATGCTCGTTTTGATGAAATTATTCCATCCGCTGAGCTATATATTAACCAGCTCGACTTCTTTGATTGAAAAGAAAGTGGCAAAGAAGAAACAAAACCTCAGTTTTAACGATTTGAGCAATGCTATTGAAATAACTTCGGACGAAGCAACTCAACAACAAGAACGCAAAATATTGAAAGGCATAGTGAAATTTGGCGATACCGAAGTTTCGGGGGTTATGAAACCCCGAATTGATGTGTTTTCGATAGAATTTGATACGCTTTACTCTGATTTATTGAAAGAGATAAAAGAAGCCGGATTTTCGAGGATACCGGTTTACAAAGAAACGTTTGATCACGTTGCCGGTATATTGCATATAAAAGACCTGCTACAATATCTTGATAAATCGGATGAATTTGCATGGCAAAACCTGATTCGTGCACCCTATTTTATACCCGAAAACAAGAAAATAAGCGACCTGTTGACGGACTTTAAAGAGAAAAAAATACATATTGCGATTGTTGCCGACGAATATGGCGGCACATCGGGGATTGTTACCATGGAAGACATTATAGAAGAGATTGTAGGCGAAATCAGCGACGAATTTGATGAAGAAAGCGACAACGTGATTTATACAAAAATAGACGACCACAACTACCTTTTTGAGGGCAAGACCTCGTTGAACGACTTCTTTAAAATCATCAACATCAGCGATAGCATTTTTGACGAGGTTAAAGGTGAAGCTGAATCGCTGGCCGGGTTAATTTTAGAAATTACCGGCTCCATTCCGAAAAAAAATCAAATAGTAGAATATAATTTCATTACTTTTACCATTGAATCGTCGGACAACAGAAGAATAAAAAAGGTGAAAGTAACAATTAACCCCGTGAACAATGACCAAGATGAATAATAAACGTACCTACTTTGCCCCTATTATTATGCTGCTACTGTTGTTTCAGGCGTGCACAAACAACGACTATATGCCAAAACCGCATGGGTATTTTAGAATTGCGCTGCCCGAGAAAAAATACAGCCTGTTGGACAGCATTTATCCCTATACTTTTGAATATCCGCAGTATTGCTATATTGTGGCCGACAAAAACGATAATGCGGAACCGTATTGGATTAACCTGGAATTTCCGAAGTATAAGGGCACCTTGCATTTGAGCTACAAACCGGTGACCAACGATAGCATCCTTTTTCAGTACTTTGAGGATTCGCGGAGCTTTGCGAACAAACATATTGCTAAAGCCGACGATATTGAGCCTATCATTGTGGCAAATGACCACAACGCTGTGTATGGCTTGATTTACGATATTTTGGGAACGGGTGTGGCTTCGACTTACCAGTTTTGTGTTACGGATAGTGTGCATCATTTTTTGAGAGGTGCGCTTTATTTTAATTTGGAACCCAACAACGACTCGCTGCAGCCGGTGATTGATTTTATAAAAAAGGATATTGACCACCTGATTAAAACCCTGCGCTGGAAAACGCCGGCTCAGTTGCCCAAAAAAGCGGCTACGGCGTCTAAAAAAAGTTGAGGCTCGTCGGCGTGGACCCAGTGGCTTGCATTGGGAATGGATTGAATGACAGCCGAAGGAAAATACTGCATTATGGTTTTGTAATCGTGGGGCAACACAAAGTCGGGCATGCCCCCGGTGATAAATAGCGTGGGTTTTTGAAATGGTAGAGATTCGGAAACCGGACTCATCAATGTTTCGACATGGGACAGGATGACATCGAAATTGCATTTCCAGCCAAACAACTCGGGTTCCAATCTTTTAATATTTTTTAATACCAACTGCCTTACGCGCACATCGGGGATGAAACGCGCTAAAAACACTTCGATTTCGGATAGGGATTTGTGGTTTTTGAACTCCACTTTGCTCATGGCGGTTAACAAATTGGCTATGCTTTTGCTGCCGGAATAGGCACGGGGTGCGATGTCGACTACCACCAACTTTTCGATTAAATTGGGGTGTTGCAATGCCAAAGAAATGGCTATGCGGCCGCCCAAGGAATGCCCAAGCAAATAGATGGAGTGCAAGCCGAGGGTGTTTACCAATTCAAGGATATCGTCGGCTAAGGCTTGGAGATGGAAGGTGGCCGAATGGGGCGAATTGCCGTGGTTGCGCAAATCGGGCACAACCACACGGTAGGTTTTGGCAAGTTGGCGGGCGGGCTGCATCCAGTTGTCGGACATGCCCAGCAACCCATGTAAAATTATGATGGGTTTGCCTTCGCCAAAACTGCGGTAGAATAGCTCCATGCTGACGGCTTATAATAACTCACCGGCCAGGTTGGCCAACTCGGAGCGTTCGCCTTTCTCTAACTGAACGTGTGCGTAGATGGGGTGGTGTTTAATTTTATCGATAAGCACCGACAAGCCGTTGCTTTCGGAATCGAGATAGGGTGTATCGATTTGATGCACATCGCCCGTAAATACGATTTTGGTGTTTTCGCCTGCACGGGTGATAATGGTTTTTACTTCGTGGGGGGTTAGGTTTTGCGCTTCATCCACAATGAAGAAGATGTTGGATAGGCTGCGGCCTCGTATGTAAGCTAGGGGTGTAATCACCAGTTTTTCTTTGTCGACGGCTTCGGTAAGGTTTTTATATTCCTTGTCGCGCTCGTCGAATTGGTGTTGTATCATTTTGAGGTTATCGAACAGGGGTTCCATGTAGGGATTTAGTTTCGACTGCACATCGCCGGGCAAGAAACCGAGGTCTTTATTGCTGAGAGGCACCACCGGACGCGCTAGGTATATTTGACGAAAGTCGCGCTTTTGCTCCAAGGCGCCTGCCAATGCCAACAAGGTTTTTCCGGTGCCGGCAATGCCTTGTAGGGTGACCAGTTTTACGGCGGGGTTTAAAATGGCATGCAATGCAAACACTTGTTCGGCGTTGCGGGGATTGATGCGCAGGGCCGACCGTTTTTCGAGGCGCTCTATTAATCCGCTGACGGGGTTGAAGAAGGTGAGTGCCGAGCTTTTGGTGTTTTTTAAGATGAAATAGTGGTTGGGGATGGGGTTTTGTATGCCCACATCTTCGGGCAAACAAAAGCCTTTGGTGTATATTTTTTCGAGAACGTCGCTGGTGAGGCCTTCGATGAGGGTTTTGCCGGTGTAGAGGGTGTCTATGTTTTTGATTTTGCCGGTTTCGTAGTCTTCGGCAACAATGCTGAGGGATTTGGCTTTGAGCCGCAGGTTGATATCTTTGGTTACCAATATCACTTTTTTGTCGGGGTAGTCTTTAACGAGCGATAGGGTGGCGTTGAGTATGCGGTGGTCGGGCTTGTCTTCGCCAAACACTTTGCAGGCATCCACCTCGCCGCCTTTGCCGTTCATCACCACCTTGAACATGCCGCCGCCGGGGGTATCGATGGGTATCCACTCTTGCAGGGTGTAGTTTGCCGAGAGGTTGTCGATGATGCGGGTGAACTCGCGGGCTTCGAAGTTTTTGGTATCGTTGCCTTTTTTGAAATTATCCAGCTCTTCTAACACGGTGATGGGGATGGCCACATCGTTGTTTTGGAAGTTGCGGATGGCATTGTGGTTGTAAATGATGACCGATGTGTCGAGTACGAAGATTTTTTTTTCGCTTGATTTGAGTTTTTTTGCCATATATACCAAGTTTTATCCGTTAAGGGCAATAAAATTACATGGTATTGCGCCCCAAAAAACCCGACCGTTTTACGAGTTACGCACAAAGGGAGGTTAATAATTTGAGTTGAAGCGGCTTTTGTTTGGCCATGCGCAAGTCGGATTTTTGACGGCAGCCGAACTATTTAGCTATGAATGGGTGGATTGAAGCTGCCGTTTTGTTTCCGCCAAGGAAAAAACACCCCAGGCTGCTCGCCGGTTGTTTTTGTGGTATCGCTTTGCGAAATGGGATACCCTGCTGCTTTTTTGCGCCGCAGCGCGCATGTTGAAACCGGGACATTCGCCGCAAGGCTCGCTATCTGAAAAAAATATTGCCCCGGGCTCCCACACCGAAATCGCCCCAGCGATACCTGCATTTGCAGGTACGCATTTTCGTTAGCTCGAGGTATCCACTTGGGGCGTGGAGCGCAGCCGATACAACAGAAACACCAGCACGGCCACCGTGAGGGTGCTCAACAGCACTATCCACGCGCTGCTGCTGCTGCCAAAGGTGTCGAAATTGGCTTGGATGGCGCCGCGCGCCGCCAGAAAGGCCACCACCACAGCCAAGGCGTTGTTTACAAAATGTATGGCGATGGGTACCCACAAGTTGCGCGCCCAATAAAAAGCGTAGCCCAAAAACATGCCCAACAAAAAGCGGGGCAGAAAGCCAAAGAACTGAAAATGGATGGCACTAAAGATAAAAGCCGTGACCAAGACCGAAACATGTATGTTTTTGAACCATTTGGAAAAAATTTTCTGCAAGGTGCCTCGGAAAAACAATTCCTCGCCCAAGGCGGGCAACACGGCTATCATGAGCAGATTCACCAAAAAACCGCCTAAGGTGGTGGTGCTCAAAAACGCTGTGGTGATGTTGTCGGCTTCGGTTTCGGAGGCGCGCATCCATTGTTCCACGCCCGAAAACGCGCGCGGCAGGCTCAGGTTGGCGTTTACCTCGCCAATCCAGTTGATGAAGGGCAAACCCACCACCATCACACAGACGGCGAGCAGGAGTAGGAGCCACGGAATTTTTGCGCTGAGTTTTACGTAGCGAAACACGCCGCCGCTAAACAGGGCGAAAACGGCCACGGGCACTAAAAACATGGCAACTTGGTTTACGATTTGCAGGTATTTTAGCTTGGCGATGACCTCGGGGCTGGACAGGTTGTAGCCGGCGGACAGCCCATCAACAAACCCCCGCCCGAAGAAGGGAATGGCCAACAACACGCCCAGCAAATTCACCAAAATTAAACTGGCGAGGAGTATCATCATGAAAAAAAGTAGTTGCAAATAGGGGGGTTTTTGTTGTAGAATGGGTTGAATTTTCATGCCAAGGGGAATTTTTGAGGGCAAATGTACGCTTTTTTTGGCTGGCAAAATTTGGAACCCCGAATTGCGAAATGGACCTTGGGCAACGACCGATGAACCGAAACGCGCACCATAAAACAGCACCTAACCCCTGGGCAGCGCGCCAAAGCCCATAGTCGGGAGGGTGTAGCCAAGGCATGGGGATACGGTTTTGCGCTGCCCGCTTTTTTATGCCTTGTTCCTGCGCTTTAATACGTACTTTTAGTCCTATAAATCTTTAAAACCTACGCTTTATAAAACAAATCAACTTGTGGAGCCCGGGCAAGGCACTGGTGTTGCCGGGACCCACATCCTACACCGAACCAAAACCACAGCGCATTGGCTATGTGGAAGTTTTAGGCAAATGGTGCCTCATTCATTTCAAATCTGGCGATCCGCTTCGTTGGTTTATTCCGCTCAACTATATTGAGCAGCGTGTTGACCCGCAATTGTTTTGCCGCATTCACCACCATTATTTGGTGAATAAGGAATTTGTAAAATCCTATCACCTGTTCAAGTACAATTTCGAGGCTTACTTGGGCGATGGCAACCAAATTCCCGGAAGTAGCCGAAAACAAAGTGATTTTTTGGCTATGGCCCAAGGTTTTCCGCATTTAGCGCGACGTTGAGGCCTACACCCACTTCTGACACTTACGCAAAAAAATGGTGTGGTTCGGCGGTGGGCTTGTATCTTTATATCAAATTCCGGCGGCGTTCATTGACATGTTTGGCTATTTGATAACTGATTCTGTATAAGAATTTTAAAAAGTTGTCCGATTATACCGTCACGCGGTACCCTCGTACAGTGACGCGGTATGTTCGTACCGAGTCACCGTATGTTCAATCCGTTTGCGCAAGCAAGCGCACAAAAACACGACACAAAACAACACCATTATAATGCAACAATTCAATAAATTTATTCACCCAAAAAAAATTAATAATTATGGGAACTCCAAGTTTTATTCCTCGACCCATGCTCGATTTTGATGCATGGCAAATTAATTTTGTAGCGGTGGCAAACATCCACATGAGCACCTGGGGGCTACCCACGGTGGCCACAGCCGAGTGGACTTTGCTAACCACCACCCCTTTGAAAAAGAAATTGCGGTGGGACGCCATTGTGGCCATTGTTGCCAGTGGCGAATATAAACATAGCGACGAGGTGGAAATGGTTAAGGCGCGCAGAGATTACGAAAACGGTATGAAAGAAAGTGATGACGACACCAGTTTGCGTCTGTTCATTGCGCGCTACATTCGTTTCAACATCAAGGTAACGCCGCGTCAGAAAACCGCAATGGGCTTGACCGTGCCCGACGACAACAAAACGATGGTTGCGCCCCAGCCTTCGAACAATGATTTAGCTCTTAAAGTGAAGTCTGCCACGCACTTGTATCACAATTTGGGTGTAACGCGGGCTGAGCAAAAGAGCCGTGCGATGCCTGAGGGTGTGGCTGCCATTCAACTGTTTATGGCGCTAACCGAGGTGAGCGTGAAAATTGCACCGGCCATCGAGGAGTTTGCTTACGTGGGCTTGGTGAAACGCGGTTTGTACACCAAAGAGTTTGAACAGGAGCAGGAGGGCAAACGGGCGTGGTATTTTGTGCGCATGATGTATAAAGGCGAAAAAGAAACCTACAGTGCCCCCAGCTTGATTCTGCCAGCGTTGGTAATGTAGTCCCAAAGGCAAAAACCCAAGGGCAGTTATGGTGTTGTTTAACAAGGGATGCAAACCGGATTGCATCCCTTTTTTTTTGCGCGCTGCCTCGGTGCATCTGGCTCTGCCGCTTGCTCCCCCTGGCACTCGGGGTGATTGCCCTTGGCGCCTAGCCAACCCAAAACGTTCCCATGCCAATTGAAACATACGCATAGCCGTGCCTCGGTGGCTTTTTGCCGCAAGGCGAAACGTCCTACTCGGTCAGCGCCCGCCCATTTGCAAAAATTTTTTTTTACCTATTATATTTTTTTCTAAATTTACGAAAATTTCCACCCATGGAACAACAACATCAGGATTATATTGATTATTACCGCAGCCGCATGCGCAAATACGAAAACAACCCCCTGTATGCGCACAGCTACCAAGCCGAAAAAAAAATCTACGAAGCCATCAGCCAATGCGCTTCCTTGGCCGAGTTTCGAACCGCCATGGAAGGCGAAAACCTGGCGCTGCAAAATGCCGTGGCACTCACGTTGGATAAAGAAACCGCCCGCCACCAACTCTTCACCGATACGGAAGAATTTGTGCGCCGGCAAGCCCCCGAACGCATACTAAAAATGCTTGAAACGGTGCAAAGCGTGGGAGAACTCACCACCCAAGCCAACGAAATTGGCGCGCAAGTGGCACTGCAAATCGCCATTGACCAACTCACCAACTATTTTTACTCCGATTTTGTTGCCCTCGAAAACATCGATGTGTGGCAAAACGCCGAAATACCACCCGAATGGCACCAAGAAATTCGCCAGGAGTGGGCAACTAGCTCGATGGCCCAAGGCCGCCAACTGTGGCAAACCGTGGTGGTGCCCGAATCGCAAAAATGGAGCCCCCACTGGCAATTTGATTTCAATTTGGTAGCCCAGCCCCGCCACCGCCGCCTCATTCCGGTGCCCGATGCCGTGGTGGAAAAACGTTTACACGAATTTAAAAACTATAGGGGGATATAAATGGCCATAGAAAAACAATTTGCCGACAGCATGTTAGGCACCTTCCGCAACCTGTATCAAGAAGTTGTGGATAAAAACGCCCAAGGCGAGCCGCTGCTCAAACTCAAAGCCAAACTAGACCGCATGGAACAACTGTCATTAGAAATGGACGACATTGGTGCCTTTTCGGCCAAGCTCACCACCGAAAGTTTGTTTGTTGACTTCAGCAACCTTTACGGCGAAATTGCTGGCGCCCTCGCCGCAAAACAATATGCCAAAGCCACCACCGATACCGAGTTGCTGGAGCAAACCCTCGCCACCTACGAAAATTCCTTGCAAAGCTACGCCAACCAGCCCGAGCAAAAGTCGTTATACGATGCCATGCTGCAAATCATTCAATTGGGACGCTCGGGTATCACCTACCCCGTGTTCTTGCGCCTTTGCGAAGAAAAAGGTTTTTACAAAATGTTGGAAGGCGGCACCATCACCCGCGCCGCTCTGGTGGATGAACGCACCTTTTACGAAATTTTTCTTATGCCCCTGCACCTGCAAAAAGCATCCGAACTCATCGTCGCCTACGACCAATTGGCCGCCCTGTCGCCTTTCAAAACCCCCGACTTGTTTGCCTTCGAACTGCAACGCATCCGCCTGGATTGGCACTACCTGCCCCTGCAAAACCGCTGGGATGCCACAGTGCGCGCTTGGGAACGCTTGTTCGAGTTGGTTTACGATTGGCTCGATTCGTTTTGCGATTTTGCCCCAGTTGATTTTCGGTGGGCCGACCTCGGAAACCCCCAAGCCACCCAAAAAAACATTAAACGCACCAACGACTGCAACCCCGGCTTCCTAAAGCAACGCGAACGCATCTTCTTCGAAAATTTTCAGCTCCACTGGGCCGATGTGTTCACCCACCCCACCTTTTTGAACGAAATGAAAGCCGGCCGCGTATGGTACTCCGACGAGCTGTTTGCCTTGATATGCGAAACTTACCCCCATTGCGTTCCTTATGGCAAACCCCCGGCCGATTTCATACGCCGTGCCGAAGAGATTCACCACCAAAAACGTTTCAAACGCCCACATTCGTTCGAACTCACCCCGCAGCAGCACCAAAACCTTTTGCAATTGTTGGGCAAAGAAAAATACGAGCAACTGTATGGAAATCCCGCGTAAATTACCGCCACAGTTCGCGCACAAACTATCGGGCATCTTGTTGTTTGTGGGTTTGGTGGGGTATTTTTGCATCAAGTTTTATACGGCCAACCTCTCCCAGTTTCCCGCCCATGTGCATGCCTGGTCGCAATCCGACCGCTATGCGCTGGCACTAAATTTTCAGAAAAACGGCTTCCATTTGTTTCATCCCCAAACCTTTGCCCTCAATCCGCAGTTTCCGCCAGCCCAGCCGCTTGCCGTGCCCCAAGGCATCACCCAAGTGGATTGCCCCTTGCACGAATATGCCATAGCCACCATCATGGGGGCTGTGGGCAGCACCGCGCCGGGCGTGTTTCGCCTCTACAATCTTTTGTATGGCATCCTGGGGTTGTTCTTTCTGTTTTTGTTGGTGCGCAACCACACCCAATCGCACCTCAAAGCCTTTGCCGTGGTGGTGTTTGCCCTGCTTTCGCCCGTGTGGGTCTATTACATGGATGGGTTTTTGCCCTCCACCACCTCAGTGGCCAGTGCGCTTGTTGGCTTGTATTTTTATGTGCACTACACCCGCCACAAGCGGTATCGCGATGTGGTGCTGGCCGCCCTGTTTCTGCTTTTGGCCGCCCTCAGCCGCTTGCCCTTTGCCCTGTTTTTGGGTTCGGTGTTTTGTGGCTTGGCGCTGGATAGCCTAAAGCAGAAAAAGCTGCAGTGGAGAATCCTTCTGCCCTTTGCAGGGGCTTTTGCAATCCTTGGCGGATATTTCGTTTACAACCGCTGGATGGCAGCGCACTATGGCTCGGTGTTTTTAACCACCATCCACACCATAACAAACTGGGCTCAGTTTCGCGAAACCCTCGCCTATATTTACCACAATTGGTTTCGCTCCTATTTCACCGCCTATCATTACCTGGTTTTGGCGGTGTTTGCCCTGGTGTTTGTTGTTCAGTGGATTCGCACCCGCCGTCTCACCCATTTTCAGCGCGTGGTGGGCTTGCAATTTCTCATCACATCGGGCGCAGCCACCGTTTATTTCGTATTAATGATTGGGCAATTCCACAGCCACGACTATTATTTTCTGGATAGCTTTTACATTCCCGCTTTGCTGTTTCTTGCGATGTGTATCGATAGTTTCAAGCTGCAAAAAACCCCCGCCAAAATCCTGTTTGCGTTGCCCTTGGTGCTGTTTGTGTATGCTGCTTACGGCAAATGCCAGCACGACATGGCACAGCGCTACACCAACAACCCCAACGACCGCTATCGTGCCGAAACCGAAAACTACCAAGGCGCCGCCGCCTATCTCGATTCGCTAGGCGTGAGCCCCACCGCCAAAATTTTGGTGATGGATGCCTACACCGCCAACATCCCGTTTATATTAATGAACCGCAGCGGCTACAACCTGATGGGCGCCACCCCCCAACGCATTGCAGCCTCACTTTCGTGGAATGTGGATTACGTTACCATGCAAAACGAGTTCATCCTTTCGGACGTGGTGAACTACTACCCCAACATCTTGAACCAACTGCAGCCCGTGGGCACCAATGGGCGCATCACCGTTTTCCGCAAACAAAATCGGCAGCGCAGCTTGGCCGCGTTTCTGCTCATGCAAAAGCCCGTTTTGTTCACAGCCTCCTCCTGCCCCACCGCGCCCCATGCCTGCGATAGCTGTGTAAACCACCCCGTTTCCTGCGATTCGCTCCTACAGCTAAACCCCCAAAACGAATATGCCGATGTGCTCCAAGTGGATTTAAACCAATTTAACACCGCCAACATCAATTTGTTTTTCAGTGCCGATTGTCTGCTCAAGCAATTCAATGCCAACAACACCGATATGGTGGTGGCCATCAACCAAAACAACACACAAGTTTATTATAAAAGCTTTGCGCTCAATCAGTACCTCGACCAGCAGACGGGCACCGCGTTCCGGAAATTGTATTTTATGTTTCCGCTCAAAAACACCAAAAAAAACGCCGGTCAGCTCAAATTGTATCTTTGGAACAACGGCAAAAACGCTGTAGCGATAAAAAACATCTGCGTTTGGCTGCAGCCTTAGGTTTTCATTGCCATCGATTTTTTCGCTATGGCGATACTGGCGTTCAGCTCGAAACCCACCAGCAGCGAAATGGAGTTGAAATACAACCACATCATAATAACAATTATCGTCCCGATGGAACCATACAATGCATTGTATTTGGCAAAGTTGTTCACATAATAATTAAAGCCCGATGTGGTGAGAATAAAAAGCAGCGTGGCCAAGGTCGACCCGGCCGATATAAACCGAAAGCGCTGCCGTTTTGCCGGAGCCAGGTAGTATAAAAACGAAGCGCCAAAAAACACCATCAGCAACACCACCAGCCACCTTCCGTATTTTATGAGATACACCACCAGGGTCTTTTTGAGGATATGAGCCGTTATCAGGTATTTCAGTCCCATCGTGCCCAACAAAATCAAGGAGATGGATACCATCACAATCATCGAAAGGATAACCATCAGCGCAATCGATATCAAATACTGTTGCCACCATTTGCGGGTTTCAATGCTGTGTGCCGTTTTGTTAAATGCCACGATAACGCCCAAAATTCCGTTGGAGGCAAAATACAATGCCATGATAACCCCAAACGATAGCAGTCCGCCATGCTGCCGCGAAACGATGTCGGTAATGGTTGAGCTTATCAGCACATAAAAGTTCTCGGGCACCGAAGCGTGTATGGTGTCCAGCAAAGTGATTTGAAAATGGGCAATCGGAATGTAGGGTATCAAAGTAAACAAGAAAAGGATGGCCGGAAACAACGCCAAAAAAAACTTAAACGCTATAGAGCTGGCGCGAGTGGTAATAGCGCCATCCATCAGCCCTTTAAAGAAAAAAACAATCACATCGTAAAGCGGCAATCCGTCGAAGCCTGGCAGCACCACTTTGCTGGTTACAATCTTAAAAACCCGAAATAACCGCAATTTTTTTATATACACCACCAAGTCGAACTTCTTTTTCATTCAACCGCTTTTAAACTCAAATCCAAACTCTTTATATGATGTGTTATGGCACCCACCGAAATAAAATCCACACCACAATGCGCATAATCCGCAATATTATCCAAAGTTATCCCCCCCGAAGCTTCCGTTTCAAACTTCCCGTCAATCAGTTCCACCGCTTTCTTCAGTTTTTCGGGCGTAAAGTTGTCAAGCATAATCCGGTCCACCCCGCCCATCAGCATCACCTCCGCCAGTTCGGCAAAGCTACGCACTTCAATTTCAATCTTCAACGGCTTACCAATCTGGGTCAAATAGGTATGCTGCGCTTCAATTGCGTTGGTTATCCCCCCGGCAAAATCCACGTGATTATCCTTAATCATCACCATATCATAAAGCCCCATCCTGTGATTCATACCCCCACCCATCACCACAGCCATCTTTTCAAATATACGCATATTCGGGGTAGTTTTGCGGGTATCCAACAATCGGGTTTTGGTGCCGCAAAGCATTTTGGCATAATCAAAAGTTGATGTAGCAATGCCGCTCATGCGCTGCATAAAATTCAGCACGGTGCGCTCGGCCATCAACATCGATCGGCACGAACCCGAAACAT
Source organism: Bacteroidota bacterium (assembly GCA_037128515.1). Lineage (GTDB taxonomy): Bacteria > Bacteroidota > Bacteroidia > Bacteroidales > CAIWKO01 > CAIWKO01. The sequence continues at coordinate 25,087 of JBAXWF010000005.1, forward strand.
AAAACACCACATCGCCTTTTTTCACCTGAGCCTTGTCGCGAATGAGCGTTGTCATCAAAATGCCGGGATCAATCTCCAAAAAAACCTTCTTAGCAATTTCAACTCCGGCAATGATACCCTCTTCTTTCACCAACAGCTTCATTTTTCCTGTAGCATCCTGCGGAATGGTAGCCAACGAAGTATGGTCGCCGTCGCCAACATCCTCGGCAATGGCTTGCTTAATAAGTTTTTCTATACTGTCCATAATTAAAAAATAGTAGCTATGGTGCTAAATTACAAAATAAACAGACAAAGGTGTTCAATAATTTTTAGTCTGCCTCGAACTGAAGCTGATGGATGAGTGGAACGCCGTTTATTTTTTTTATCAAAAAATACGTCCTGAATTTCGATGAAGTTGTAACAAGTATGCCTATCGAAAATTGCGACCCCTCGTTGGAAGTACCCTGTTGATTGATTTTAAAAGAAACTGGCGGATACTGGGCAAAGAATTTCCTTACAATCATTTCCGCTTGCGATTTACTGTAGGTACCGTCACCGGATGGAACGGTTAAGTCAATGCTTAAATTAAAGTATGACGCTAATTTTGCAGCATCTCCACTTCCAATGGCAGCGGCAACACTGTTGGAGATATCGTCGAAGACTACAGCAGAAGCACTGTCTTTTGCAGCCGTAGAATCAATGGGCGACGCTGTGATTGCTAGTGAATACAAGCAAAGGAATGCTACGATGGTTAAGTGTTTCATCTTAATTGATTTTGTAACAAGTTATAAACAAAAACCAAGCCAATAAATTTTCATTTGTTCTAATAGCAAAAATATAAAATCTTTGGATACCAATTCAAAAAATTAAAAATTTATCTCACAATCTGAAACTTCCCTTTATATGTGTCGCCACCAACCTGCAGCATATAAAAATAAATTCCGCTTGACAACATCTGCACAACGATCTTGCTATTCGCAATGCTTGTGCCATTTAAAACCACCATCCCCTCCGCATTAAATATTCGGTAAGTAAACCCTTCCACCAATCTCGAATGATTAAAAACAATGTATTCCGATGCAGGGTCGGGAAACAAATTAATTTGCGAAGCAAATTCATAATTGTTGATACCCACCGTGGTAATATTTACAGTTTTTATAATAGTGTCGGTAGTGCACCCCCTGAAAGCAACAAGCAGAACATAATAACTTCCAACAGCATCATAGCTATGGCTTGTAATATTCCCCCATGCATTTTGCCCGTCGCCAAAATCCCAATAATACGCATCAGCATTCACCGAATTGTTTGCGATAGTAATCGTATTTAAATTAATGTTAGTTGCAAATGCGGCATGAGCTGTAAGTGTGTCAATCTTCCACAAATTCAAACTATCAAAAACCACTTTATTGGCATATTGCTGCAAATGCAAAGCCGTTGCAGGGTTTAAACCTGCAGGGTAAGCCCCTCCCAGCGGCGATTTGTGAAACATCGAAGCATAAAAAGTGCATGCAGCCAAATAACTACCTGCCAAACTCGGATGACTTTCGTCAGCATTGTACAGTTCAATAGAGTCTCCCTCATTCCGAACTTTTTTCCAGGCAACACCAACAGGTGCAACTGCAGCATGCAGCGTCTGACTCATTTGCAAATACGTGCTTCTAATACTAGCCTGCATACCTTCATAAGTGCAAATTGGAGGATACGATGCACAGTTTGAAGCATCGCCATTTTTACGCCCCCATGTCATAAAAAAAATTGTTTGAGTGCAACTGTCATTTTTCTTAATGTACTTATTAAGCGAATCGGCATACGGATACACCTCCGTAGCTACTTGCGAAGGCGGAAATGCCGGAAGCTGGCTCTGTTCCTGCAACACAACAAAATCCCAAGGCTTCGCATTAATTTTCCCTAACGTCGTTGCATTGGTAGAATGTACTTGAAGCGTGCTCCCTCCCATCGTATTCTCATCATGTACCAAGGTATCACCTTTTGATAAAGCAAGCTGAGTAATCAACCCGGGCAAGTCATTCACATACGTGTAACTGTTGCCAATAAATAGCACATCCAGTCTTTTCTGTCCCAAAAGTGAAGTACAAAAAAGGGTCAATAAAAGCGGTAACCAAATCAGTTTTTTCATGTTAAATCTTTTTGCAAAATTAATTTTTTTCGTATAATGAAACCTAATTATCTAATTACTAATTTTAGTATTAAAATGATTTCTACATTTGTTGTATTAAACGCCATTTTATGAAGATTACTTTGCTATTAACTGGTAAAACTGAACTTGATTATATTATAAAAGGTTCTGAGGAGTATATTAAAAGGCTTAAGCACTATATAAATTTTGAGGTAATTTCTATTGCCGACATCAGAAACGCTAAAAATTTATCGATAGAACAGTACAAACAAAAAGAAGCGGAAGCCCAAGCAAAGCACTTAAATAAAAATGATTTTATTGTGCTTCTCGATGAGTTTGGTTCGGAACTTACCTCTGTCGAATTTGCACAATATGTTAATAATAAAATGCAGTTAAGTATTAAAAACCTGGTGTTTGTTGTTGGTGGAGCCTATGGATTTGCGGATGAAATAAAAAAAATATCGCAACAAAGCATTTCGTTATCTAAGCTCACATTTCCGCATCAATTGGTGCGACTAATATTTTTGGAGCAGCTTTACCGAGTTTTTACAATTATTAGGAACGAAAAATATCATCATTCATGAGCCTTTTTCTTTGCTATAATGATTCTTTTGCGTTTATTAAGAAATAGGATGGTGACTTGCATCAATAATAGGGCAAAAGAAACATACATTGATATATATCCCAGATAATCACCAAAGCGTACATAAAATGTTTTATAGCTATTGGCATTCAAGCTCATTTTTATAACATCAGAAGTCCAATATTTAGTAGGTAAAAAAACGTCACCCCTTTGGTTTATAAAACCGGAGATTCCTGTATTGGCTGATCGGGCAATACTTCTTCTGGTTTCAATTGCCCTCAATCTCGCATACTGAAAATGCTGCCGGTGTCCTGCTGTATTTTCCCACCAACCATCATTTGTAATAATGAAAATAAAATTGGCACCGTTGCGAATATAGCCTGTAATAAAATCACCATAAATAGATTCATAGCAAATTACAGGAGCGATTTTGGGCATATTATTTTTTTGACTAAACACACTTCTTTCATCTTGTGTTGCATTACTACCGGTCATTCCACCCAAATTAATAGCAAATTTCTCGAGTGGTTTCAACACTTTTGGAAATGGCATTTTTTCAACCCCCGGAACCAATTTTGATTTATGATACAATTGAGCAACTCCTGATGAGTCGAGAAACATGGCAGTATTACAAACATCAAACCACGAATTATCCGATTTTGAATACCTGGCAGTTACTGAATGAGTTTCATTAGCACCAAAAACTTTAAACGATGAAACACCAATAACAATCTTTAATTGTGGGAATGTATGTATCAAATATTTTAAACTATCCACACTTGAACTTTCATTAATCTCATTTTCAACAATACCATCAGGTAAGGCTGTTTCAGGAAATATCAGAAAATCAGTTTTTGAGTCAACCGCTTGCAATGCTAAATGCAACATTTTTTGCAACTGTTGTTCCTCTGTCATACCGTTGAATTTCTCATTGTAGGGATCCACATTCGGCTGAACCACAACACACGAATATGGATCTTCAACTTCATGATAATTATAATACCTATTAATTGATAGTGCCGATGGTATCAATATTAAAAGCATGAAAGAAATTGCAAAATTGATGGTGTTCTTTCTTGATTTGTAATATCCAAATGCGTTTAGCAATAATTTATAGAGCAAAATATTTGATAAAAGTATCCAAACATCACCACCAAAAACGCCAGTATATTCATACCATTGAACAAATATCGGATAATTTGCAAAACCATTACCTAAGTTCAGCCAGGGCCACGATAAATCCCATCTTAAATGCAAATATTCAAACGTTATCCAAAAAATAATTAAAACATTAAAAGCCCCTTTTGATTTAAATATAGTCCTACGCACAAGATGATACAAGTGGAAAACTATTGCCATAAAAAGGGCATTGCAAACCACAGCCATAACAGCTCCAAAAAATGTTGAATAATAAATCCACCATGTTGTTAAAAGGTTCCAAATAAAAAAGGCCGAATAAGCATAAAAAAACACACTGGATTTTATAAAGTTATGCTTATTTTTGGCAATAAAATCTTCTATATAAAGTAAGGGAACAAATGCAATGAAAAGAAGAAATGGGAACCCATTAGCAGGCCAAGATATCGAAAGTAGCAAACCGCTTAAAACGGCCATCAAAAATAAATACCTTTTTTTCATTACTTTAAATTCAACAACAAACCTACATATTTTTTTCCAAAAACCAAATCAATTTGTAAAATCTTCAAACAAAAAACATTTCTCTTAACCTCAGTCCGACCTAAAAAACAAACTCCCTATCTTGCTTTACAATTAATCAAAGTAAACCATTTAAAACAGGGGGTTTTTATAGAGTTTAAATGAAATTTGGCCAGAAGAAATACTATAAATGAGTTTCCAATTTTGTTGAACAAGTTCGTATGGTTTTAAGTTTGCTACATTTAGAACATTTGACCAAAGAACAAACTTATAACTTGTAATATCATCAGCGACTAACTCATTATAAGAAAAATCATCTTGCAAATACGAATATTTAAAATCTGAATTTAACGGAAACTCGGTATAGATTTCTTTTGGATTTATTTTTTTAATGACAACAAACGCTCTCATCTTCTGCTCAAGCTTAAAATAAGGCAATACTTTTAACGAAGTATCCCATGCGTTACCGTATTTTTGAGGGTAAACAATAAAATTCCCTCCAACCAAAAAAACAATAAAAATGCTAAAATAAAGAAATCGTTTTTTAAATGATACAATGTTTTGCAGAAAATAAACAACAATAATACTTAAAAAAACATAAGTCTGCAAGAAGTATTTATGACCAATAGGATTCGAAATAATTACCATAACAATACCATTTATAACTATAGGAATTATGAGAAGTAGCAAAAGTTTTTTGCATTCGTTTGATATCTTTCTTCTTTTAAAAAAAACAAAGCCACATACTATCACAAAAATCCAAAGTGCAATTCTTCCTGAATCAATAATTTTCCAGATTATAAATCCATATTGTCGCAAGGCCATTGAAATATTATTCAAGCTAGTATGTTTAATATTATCAGGATTCACAAAGATCCAACCTGTTTTTTCATAGTGAAAAGTGCTGAATAGAACTAAAAAAATCAATGCAGGCAAATAAACAAGCGCATCAAGTATTTTGATATTGTTTTTTTTAATAAAAATCAATATCATCCAATGAATCAACAGTAAACAAAAAATATAAATTATTGCACGAATAGAAATAGTAGACAAAATCAAAAGACATATTGAATAAAATAAATACTTTTTCTCAAGCAAAGTTCTAATTGCTAGTAAAACAAAATATAATAAAAACACGTCATAACCAATCAATATTAATTGCGCAGATATGGCCGGATCAAGGAGTAATAACAAATAAATCAAAAATAAATACTCCGGTTTGATAAAGTGTAATGTAATCTTTTTAATTTCTTGAAAAACACCTATTACAATAGGAATAATTGCTATATGACTTATAAAAATAGACTTTCCAAAGATTGTCCAAAAGACAGATAAATAATAAGCATAAAGAGTTAAATTCCCAAAATCTGATTTTGTTGGTGGTATAATCTTATATATACTGTTATCGTAATGGAAGCATGCATTTTCAGATAATGTAATATTATCCCAATAGAAAGGAATATTGGATGAACATATAACAACCATAACCCCAATTAATAAAAAAAAGAAAAATGATTTCCTGGGATTTTTTAAAAATTCAGTAACGGCATTAAATATCATGTTCACTCTTAATAATCTTCCTTATTAGATACTGAGGGGCACTGTTCAACGTCAAATATATCCTGCTGATATATTCGCCAACTATTCCCAAAACCATTAGTATAAGTCCACCAAAAAACAATATAAGTATAACTATTGTTGTCCAACCCTCAATGTAATTTTTGGCAATAAAATATTCGTATAGATAAAAAAGAATCAAACTAAAACCAGTCATCGCAACAAACAAACCAAAAATGGTAGCAATGCGCAGGGGTGCTGTTGAAAATCCCGAAAACAACTTAAACATAACCGAAGCAGATTTGTGAATCGTATAATTACTTTTACCAGCAAACCGTGAAAAATGTAAAACTTCGATCTCACAGAGGTTGTGTGTAATATTTAATAAAATCCCATCAATATAAGGAAAAGGTGCAGTAAAGCGAGCTATTTCATGAGCAATTTCAGCCCTCATAATTTTAAAAGGCGAAAGATATATACCCTTTGGTTTTTTTAATAACCAATCAGCAATCTTTCCATTTATTCTACTTCCTGTTTTTTTAATAAAAGTCTGTTTTTTAATATTAAAAGAAGCAAAACACACATCATATCCTTCTTTACATTTATTATATAAATCAATAATATTTTCAGGGGCATGTTGCAAATCATCATCCATTATTACCACATAATTGCCTTTTACCATCCTTAGACCCGCTAAAATTGAATTATCCTGACCTGAATTTTTTACTAGATCAATAGCAACAGTATGATTTGATTCCTTAGCAAATTTTTCAATAAAATCCCAACTAGTATCTTCACTACAATCGTTTACATAAATTACCTGAAAATCAAATCCTACAAGTGCATTATTAATTCTGCGATTTAATTCACTAAGAATCCCACTGCTATTATATACTGGAATAACAATACTTATTTCTGGGTTTTGCATCTAGCTGGGATTAAAACACATTCTTAGAATAACTATTTTTTTTATGAAAAATTCATGAGTTTTTATCTATAACTGTAAATATACAAAGACTAAATTTACCAATTCAATAAATACTATATTAAAATGAATTGTATTCATCAAAAAAACATTCTGTTCTTCGGGCTTAGTCTCTTCAAATGACTCCTAAATTAATTGCCTAAAAGGTACATTTTCCCAAATTCCTTTTTAAAATACGGGTCGGCTCCCGTTTCTTTCAATTCTATTGTGTTTCCATTTAAACGGGTAACAACACGATAAAGATAAACCCCGTTAGCAAGCCTGTCGCCATACTCATCGGTGCCATCCCAAGCATAATCAGTAATATTGCGGCCAATATGCATTGCGCCAAGTTCAGAAAGGTCTATTTCCCGAACAACTTTCCCTGTAACTGTCATGATTTGTATTTTAAAATAAGTGGGAATTTCAGAGCCTGTAATCGTAAAAACAAAATGCGTAGCAGTTGTAAACGGATTTGGCCAGTTCATAACATGGGTTATTGATGGTTTATTTATAACTTCAAATGATACACCAAAATTATTGGATCCCGATGCATTGCGCGAAACATCTTGTGCTTCAACAATAAATTTATAAACGCCATCCGTTGGAAAATCAGCTTTAAATAAAATTTTGCAACTATTATTGGGAAGTGAAGCCGGAATAAATTGTAAAATTTCCTGTCCGCCACTCATAAAGTGTACACGATTCATTGTTGTATTTCCAGGATTTATCAAATACACCCTAAAACTACTGGTATCATTAAGAGCCAAAAATTTATTTTCATCTTTCAACGAAATTTGAATCTCAGGTTTAGCAGAAACAATGTCACCATCAAGAATATGCACTCCATCAAAGGTCACATCAAGTAAAGGGTTTATTTTATCTGCAGCAACATAAAAACTCATTTCTCCAATATTATTAAAATGCGTTTGTTCTAATTGGTCATTGTCTGGATTTACTTCTATCCATATACTGTTATAACCACCAAGTCCAACGGTCGAACTCGAAATGGTATCAACAAGAATATCTCCTGCCGGATGCGGTCTGTGTCGAAATGTACCTAAAGGATGTGTTACATGGTTTTTATCAACAATCCAATATTTTATCAATAAACTGTCCATTGAATAGTTGCTTATATTATGGGTTGCAGTTGATAATAAAATTTTATCACCTTCTTGAATCGTATCGGAATGAAAAATAAAATGAAGTGACGGGTCAAGTGCTGTTTCAGGAACTCCATCAAACAATACTTGCCACCTTCGCATTTGTGGTGGAGTGTGTAAACTATCGTCGCGCATGGCAGCAACCAACTTAATATATGGATATATTGCTGCATTTATTCTAGTATTTAAATTAAAAATATCTGCAGAATCAGGTGGCAAGTTCGCGATTAATGTTACCATATCACCATTTTGCTTAATACCAACCACATTCAGTCTTATCGAATCGGGCACGCTTGGTTCCAAATACCGACTCTTCCAATGCAAAGAACTCCAATTTGAAGCCGGACCAATAATTTCGGATTCCATATATCCTTTGTTCCACTTTGTAATAAGGCTATCCTCTAACTTAATAATCGAACTAATGGATGTTCCCTCCAATTCATGTGCCGTAGCTATTGTAGACCCTTTTTTGCCAAAAATTATATACGGTATATTATTTTGCAATGTCCGAATGTTTGCACTTCCAATGGACTCAAATTGAGTATATAATGCATTATTAAAATTTTGTGCGAAATGGTTTCTATGACTATAGACCAATACCTTGTCATTAAGAGGAATTGAATTCAGCATATTATATAAACCCAGTCGTCCTATCGAATCAACAGTACTAAAATCAAAACCATACTGAAGAGAAGTATAGGCGGTATTTCGCCATGGCAGAGAACTAACACTATCGAAAACAGCTACAACAACACCATTTCCAACGTCACCCAAATAGGACCAAAGTGAAGTTACAACATTGTTGAGCTTATACCACTCTTCATTCCACGGGATATATGGATATACACCTGTTTGACAAGATAATGAAATCAGACTATTTACAAATTCAAATTTTCGTTGCGGTTTATTATACTTCACATACTCATAACCATCGTTTTTGAATTGAAAAAAATGGGCTTGTCCCCAACCGCTTTTTCCGGTAATATACTGAAATGAACTTTCCCGCCAATTGTAATTATGATCCCCATTCGAATCGATACTTACACGCCAGAAATACACAATGCTATCGGTAGATATTGGAAAAGTGGGCGACCAACTTACCACTCCGCCTGCATGATTAACGTGCCCTTCCTGCTTTATCGGACTAGTAAAAGCATCAGTGGTATCCAATTGAAATTCATAATCAAAGGCATCCAAAAATGCAAATCCCGTCGAAGCTTTTAAGGTAACTGGCAAGGTGGGTATAACAGCATATTTAATAGGATATATCGGAATAATGTCAGCCGATTTAATAAACAAGGTAACTTCCGTACTATTATTCAATTCAGATAGTTCATCAATCTCATTATAAAAATCAAGCGTAATCTTAAATTTGTTCAACCCTAAACCCAACGCCAAGCTTACAGGAAGTTTTAAATACACTGTATCTTTAAAATAAGGAGCGGCAACCTTGGTTAAATAGGTTGAAGTGGTCGTCCCATCCGGAAAAGTTCGTATGGTCTGAATAACAAAGGAATCAACAATAGCACGACCAATATTAGTTGGTATGATAGCAATATTAAATGAATCTTGCTCCGATGTAACATTTTGAGGATTAAAAAACACGCCTTGCGCACCAATGGTATAATCAGGTTTCGAAAAAGAATTTAAAATTATAGCTGGATCGCCATGCAATGTCATCGCTAAGCAGGTTTCTTTTGTAGTTAAATCCGGAATCTGAATATAGCCAATTGTTTTCTTAATAATTTCACCAATGGGCTTTCCATAGCTTTTATAGCTTATATTTTTATGTAATTCGTTAGAGTATAAATTCAAAGCCCAGGGAAGCCCCAAACTAATTGATGCCAAATAGCCTATAGCACCTTTATTTTCTATCAGCACAAACTCTTCGCTTGAACTGTTTCCTGCCAAAAAAATATCTCCTGCATAACACGAATTGGCTAACATAAATGGATACTTTCCTGTATTGTTATATTCCGAAGGATTATCACAGCTTTCATCAAAGCCAATGCCGGCGGCATGTCCAAAAAAAGTCATCATGCTAACACCATTATTAATTAAGGTTCGCAACGAATCCGATTGATTTATCTGAATAGGAGCGGATGATGTTTTCAAAAAAGTTTTCACATCGCCTCCAAAAAGTGTATCCTCAATTATTTCACGGTAATTACTCAAATACGACGAAAAGGTGCTTTGCTCGCTCGAAGTTGTACCACCGCCAAAATGCAATATCGTTTTCATCCATTCCTGAGGATACATTTGTGCCTGCTCGTATTGAATAACTTTATTCAAATATAATGTAACCTGGTCTGGCGTTCTGGCACTTAACCGACCTGTTGCTACAGCCGGTTGATATAAGGTATCTAAAATCCCCTGCGAAAAAAGCTGATCAGATGGAGGATATCCATACGATGGCACCAGAGTGAGCGCATTATAATAGGCATTATTTCTATAACAGGGATAGGAACCATCTGTGGCTGCCCTATATGCTTTTCCAATCAAAAACACATCTTTCGGTGCAACTGCAAAATTAAAATATCCAAACCGTACAAAGTTTTTTATGGCCAACGGAGATTTCAATACGCCATAAGCAAATTGGTCATAAAGATGGTCCACATCCACGGTCATCGCATGATAACCTGTGCTGTTTCTATAGGTTTTATAATTTTCAGCTTCAGCCCATAATGTTTTATGTGTAATAATAAAATAATCCGAAAGTTCAAGATTGGCAATGCTTTCATAGTTCACAAATTTCGCATCGGCACTAACGGGATAAACCTGAGTGATGTTCCCAACTTGTCCATCCGAGGTAAGTAAACAACTTTTTTCATTTCCCGAATTCGGCAGCAAACATTTATATAACGTTCCATCATAAACAACCTTTACCCTTCGATGATTTGTAATATCATACAAGCGGTTCGTATCGCCTGCGTTTGCACTAAAACCGCTAAAACTAAACAACGATTTGGCTTGAATGGCATCCCCTGCCAAAAACCAAAAACTCGTTTGATTTTCCAAATGCAAAGTGTGAGCGTATTTAATCTGAATATAAGCAACCGTATTGCGATCCGAACCACTTCCCAAATCGTTTATCGACGAAAACGTGAATGCCGAGGTCGTGGTTCCCAATTGTGCAATGGGTAGCGAATAATTAAACCGCAAAGTTTTATATCCTTCATAAATAGTATCTATCGTATTTCCTGCAAACTGAATGCGCAAATGATGGTCGGGCGATAGCACAGCATAATTCGAAGCACCAACAACAACAAATTCAGCAATCGCTGCAGGCCCCGAAGCGTATTTATTTGCTGTTGCAATGTTTTTAGTAGTGCTTTGGCCTAAATTAAAATCATTATCAAACCATCCTTCATAAGGAGTATAATCGGGGTCGGTCATCCCAACACTATTGGTCTCTCCTGCAAAATACTTCGAAGTATAATTTTGGCGCGATGTTTTATAAATATAGGATACCGGAGTATAAGTACTAAAATTTATATCGGTTTCCGAAATCATTCTTCTGTTGGTAATCGAAGAATTCCAGGTAATAAAATAGGCTGCCGAATCGCTAAACAAACTGTAATCTCTATTGGGTTGCCGTGCCGTGCTTTTATACAATACCGTATCCAACTTGCCATCATTTCGCTCACCATAAAATTCAATATAATCGCCCGAGTTCAACATCCCGTCATTTTCGCCTTTCACAAAAATATATTGTTCAACACCCCTATTAAAAACCTGAATACTTCTGGCATCAATGCTACCCAACGGCACTCCGGCATTCAGCAAAGCATTGTATCCAATTCGGTATATGCCATTTTCGTGCACATAAACTTTATAGTATGATTGCGAATACGAAATCCATTCATTCCCCAAAGGCTGCGAAAATACCCCGTCAACAAAACCAAACGCAAGAATAATAATAGCGAGTATGTGTTTTTTCATAGGCATTAAAAAAGACTGTTTTTGTTTTTATCCTTATTCTCAACGGCCATTTTCTTCCGATTAAAATTTACTTTCACCGAAAACACATTCGAATAAAGTGCAATAGAAGCATTGCCAACATCGGTAAGTGCATAATCAATAGCAACAATTTTTTTAATCACAATACCAACCCCAATATTGGGCTGAAATGTGGTATGCTTTTTACCATCAATAGTGCTTTCTTTCTGAAAATTCCCGAATCCACCTCGCAAAAATATCATTTCATTGTAGCCAAATTCAACGCCAATATGCGGATCAATCGATATAGGGTCACTTTTTATCAACACATTGCGCATACCATCAAACGTAACATCGGCATCCAAATCCACAAGTGCCGAAAACTTCTTCGAAAAATCAAAACGTTTCGCTGCCCCCAAATTCAATCGCGGCAGCGTAAGTTCAACTGAGTTTTTCGGAATCACATTGTCCGTTCTAGTAAAAACAGCTTTCGTGGCATCATCCAAATTATAGTTCCAGGCATTAAACGTCGAGGTCACATCGCGAGCCATAGCACCAAAATGCCATTTCTTCAAATCATATTGCACACCGATGTCCAAACCAAACCCCCACGAATGAGCAAACTTACCTACCTGACGATAAATCACTTTAACATTAGCACCATAATGCAAACCGGCAATTTTCGATTTTCGAGCATACGACAAAATAAAAGCATAATCTGCTGCCGAAAATGTCGTAATACGGTCATAATCTATGTTGCCTTCGGCATCAATCAACTCCGTCGTATTGGGTATATCATCCACTCCAAACCGAATAAACGAAAAAGCCGCAGTACTTTTATCATCAATTTGCGCCGCAAAACCGGCATAATCATATTTGGCAATGCCCGCAAAATACTCCGAATGCATCAACGACAATTGATATTTTGAAGTCAACATAGCCAACCCTGCCGGATTCCAATAGCCCGAAGTCACATCATTCACAAAAGCCGTATTCGAATTCGACATACCCAAAGCTCGGGCACCTACACCAATTGCCAAAAATTCGTTACTATATTTGGGCGCTTGTGCATAGGTTGTACCCACACAAACAGCCAAAAACACGAAAAATACACAAACTCTTTTCATCATGCGCTACAGCGTTTTTTGTTTTTTATACTAACGGTCAAACAAAGTTTTAATTATGATAACCCTCTTTTTATTACAATCGTCTTTTCCAAACCATGTCAAATAGTATCGAACACAAAGCTAAACAATTTTACACCACCTATTTGTTTCATTGCATTTTTTTTTAAAACGGTTTATGTTAACATCATAAAAATACAAAAAAAAATCCACACCATCATTTTTCTTGTAATTTAAAAAAATCTATAGCGTTTATTTTGTATCTTTACTTCTTAAACTTGTTTTCAAATGAAAAAAATTGCCATACTCGCCTTTTCCATGTTTTCGCTCTTCGGTTCAAAAGCCGAAATCAATGTCGGTAATAGCGTAGAATGGCTTTGCGCCGATGCCGACATAATAGCGGTGGGCACCCTAAAAAGTTATACAAAATGCAGCACAGGCAACAATCTGTTTTTATGCACTTTCCAAAGCACACAAATACTATTTGGAACCTCAGGCAACTCCCTAATTTTCACCATAAACTATATTGCCACAGACAGCCTCAATAAATACGTTTCGCAAAAAACCCCCATGCTCGTTTTTCTCCAACAAAACGAATCAATATATAAATCAAAAAAACAAGAAACATGGTGGTTTGCTATGGAGGCCTACAATTCAAAACCGGCATTAGTAAATCTTCAATCCCCTTCCCAATTGCTCATCAGTGCTTCAGGGTTTTCCGTACTAACCTCACCCCAACTAATCATTTCCTATTGTCAAATAACCCTCCAAAAAATCGCCGAATACCAAGTCATGGGAAAATCCGTTTTCCCAAATTATCTGAATATACCTTTCCAAACACCGGCCTTCAATCTTTTATACTCCGGCAGCTCTTGCTATCTGTTGGTCCCCGATTTCATGTATGCCGAATCAAAACAAAAATTGTATTAACATTAACTAACAAAAACACTCGAATTATGCCTTCTCAAGAACAAATCTTTTCAAGCCCACAGCAATTTCGCGAAATACTTTACGGATTTCAAACCAGCCGGGTAATATTAACCGCCTACGAATTAGATTTATTTACCGTAGTAGATAACAAAACCCTCAACTCAAATCAGGTCGCTCAAGCATTAAACACCCACCCCCGCGCCACCAACCGACTCATGAATGCTTTGGTCGCCATTGGCTTGTTAAACAAATCAAACAACGAGTTCACCAACACCCCCTTTGCAGAAACCTTTTTATCCAAAAATAGCGATAAATATCTCAAAGGATTTATGCATACCACCAACATGTGGCATTCGTGGACCAACCTCACCAACGTCGTAAAAACCGGCAAAACACAACACAGTCGGCTAAAAACTCCTCGAAACGACAATTGGGCCGAAGCTTTTATTGCAGCCATGCACGAACGCGGTTTGTTAAATGCCCAAGAAGTAATAAACCATATTGACTTGAAAAACACACACAGCTTCTTAGATATTGGAGGCGGGTCTGGAGTCTATGCCATGCAATTTGTCCAAAAAAACACCAACAACAAAGCCACCATCTTCGATTTACCCGAAATTATTCCCATCGCCAAAAAATATGTTGCCAACGCCAATCTCAGCAATCAATTCACTTTCATTTCAGGCGACTACAATCACGATACGTTCCCTTCAGGCTACGATTTAACCTTTCTCTCAGCCATAATTCACATCAATTCACCCCAGGAAAACCAACTCCTAATAAAAAAATGTTACGATGCATTAAACCCCAATGGGCTAATCGTAATTCAAGATCACGTCATGAATCCCCAGCGCACCCAACCTTATGCAGGTGCTATGTTTGCCATCAACATGCTTGTCGGAACCGAAAATGGCGACACCTACACCCAACAAGAAATAACAGATTGGTTTACCCAAGCCGGATTCAACAGCACAAAACGCGTCAACACCTCCAACAATGCATTAATGATTGCAAGAAAATAACAACAACACCCAATCCGCATCCAAAATCCTTTGTGCATATCCCCCCCTCTCAGTGTCTCCCTTGGTTTCTTCTTACAACCGAATCCGCGCACACCATAACCATCATAACCTAACCAATCCGCTTCCCAAACTTTAAAAACACAACCCTTCAAATCAAAAATCCGCCTTCGTTTCTCATTTAGATGCACTCGCTTACCAATTATACGCATTCGCTTCCCAATTAAATGCCTTTGTTTCTTGATAATACGCTTTCGTTTCCCAATAATAAACATTCGTTTCCCAATAATACGCATTCGATTCCCAAATTTATGCAATCAATTCTATATTATATGCCTTCGTTTCCCAATTTTACGAATGTGTTTCCCAATTTCGCGATGCTTACAATCTATTTTGCACTGATTACAATCACTATCATTTCGCTTACATTCTCTTTTTCCTAACTTACATTCCATAGTTCATCGCTTACTTTATTTATTTCACCACTTACATCGAATATTACGTAGCTTACATTTATTTTTACTCCGCTTACATTTTATAGCACTCCGCTTACATTCTTTAGTTCTTTGCTTTCATTTACCAGCACACCGCTTACACTATATATAGTTCCGCTTACACCGCTTTTATTTATTCTTACAATGTATATAGTACCGCTTACACCCTCTTTATTTCTGCTTACATTTAATTGAATAGTACTTACATCTATTATTTTTACGGTCACCTTCAATTCATTCACCCTTACACCAAATTAATTTCTCCTTACAACAAATAGAGTCGTGCGTACATAAATAATGATTACTTTTACAATCAATTTAATCCTGCTCACAACCATTTTAGCAACACCAAGCAACCATCTTCTTAAAACAGTATCAAATAAAGTAACCGCACAATCATAAAATTCCATCATCATGACAACCAGAGATTCACTTCGCGTCACGGCAATTAGCAACGGCCAAAATATATGTGCACAACACATCGCAATTCTTGCTACAGTTCCCGAATATCTTATCGAGAAAACAATTATCGAAGATCTAATGGTACGAATCGAAACAGCAAAACGCAATAATACGCGCGATAACACACCACAGGCTAAAGTAAAAACAATAGCTTTCAATTTCATGATCAATACCATCAACAAGTTCAGGCTTCGTGCTTCTGTCAAAGCCAATCAACTCAATGCGGTCGGCCTCGAAAGCGCACTAACGCATCCAATTTCAAACATTCGCGTCATCGACGATTCCACTTCTGCCACCAAAGCCGAATCTTTAAAAGAAATTATGAAAACCAATCTCGGCATACTCACCAATCTCACCAATGCCGACATCCTCGAAATGGAAAATGCCATCCTCGAATTCCGCGCCGTATTATATTCACCCCAATTTGCATCCAAAAACAACAAAACCGAAGGCACCATGCTCATTCCCGAATTGGTAAAAGAAGCACAAAAACACAGCAACCTCGTCGGTCGCATCCTTCTTTCCTATATCCCCGAAGCCACCCTCGCATGGGAAACGGCCACCCGCATCGGAAAATCCACCGGCGTACGCTACATTTCCGTAGCCGTCCATTTCGCCGAAGCCAATTCCGGTCTCCAAATCAAAAATGTAAAAGCCACATTCACCGATGGAAAAAACACCATCACCAAATTCAGCACCGTCCGCGGTTGGGTTCGCATTTCAAGTATGCAACAAGGCAGTTGGGATTTAACCTACGAACATGCAACCTTCCTCCCCGGCACAAAAACCCGTATCGTCATCCAACCCAACAAAATGGCAAAAGTCCAAATCAAACTCCAAAAAATCCCAGCATAAACCATCCCTCCGCCACTCAATTTCGCTAAAAAACCTATATTTGCAAGCAATCCAATCCATCAACAATGCACTTCCGCCAAGCATCCAAACTCACATTCCACCCACTTTCGGCCCACCGCACAAAAGCGCTCTCACCCTACCTCATTGTTTTTTGCACACCGCTTCTCTTGTATCTGCAAACCCTTTGGTTTGGCTTTACTAGTTTCGACGACGACAAACTCATCACGAATAACCTCCCATTTTTAAGCCACCTACGCAACACCATTCCCGCCTTCCTCACCGATGCCTATCTCGACGGCAGCAGTCATTTTTATCGCCCCTTGCAAACCGTTTCCTACATCATCGATACCCACCTGTCAGCCCCAAACCATCCATGGATATTTCATTTCAGCAGTATCTTGCTCTTTTCCTGCATCGCATGCCTGTTGTTTGCCTTGCTCAAACGCTTTTCAATACCCGCCAAACCCGCATTATGGGCCACCTTAGTGTATGTGGCGCATCCCCTGTTTGTCTCCAATGTAGCCTATTTGCCCACCCGCGGCGATTTGCTGCTCATGTTGTTCTCATTAGCCTCGTTTTTGCTCTTCATCAATTTCCTAAAAAACCGCAAACCCCTTTATCTTGCAGCGCACCTGCTATTCTTTATCCTGGCCCTGTTTAGCAAAGAAACCGCCGCATTTCTGCCGCTCCTATTTCTACTGTATTACCTCACTTTCGCTTCCAAAAAACAATTCCAAAAAAAACAACTGCTCATAGCACTCTGCTACGCGGTTTCCTTAGCGGGATGGTATTGGCTGCGCACCATAGCACTGGGCAACAAAGCCGGCCAAAACGAATTATATGGCATATTCTCCCCAAACCATTCTGTAGGCATAATGCCACTATTGCAAAACCTGCGAACCCTACCCGAGGCCCTGTCTTCGTTTTTTCTACCCTACAACATAGCGCCCATCCCGGGTTTCACCCTGTTTAAAACCGCCTTAGGCTTGGTAATAAGTATAGCTATCATCGTCTTAATAATTAAAAGCAAGGCACACCCCACAAAAGAAAAACTCTTTTGCATCGCCTGGTTTATCATATTGTTATTGCCAAACATGCTCTACAAACATCCACTTTTAGATTATCTCAATCACCGTTTCCTATTACCCCTCACAGGCATACTGCTGTTACTGCTCTTTCTTATACCAACCTCATGGTTCCAAATGCGTAGTAGTAAAAGCAATGTGTGGGTAGCACTGTTATTCTTGTGCCTATCCGCCATCACCTTTATAAATTCAAAGGCTTATAAAGATGCTATCACCTTTTACGATGCGGCCATTGCACAAAACCCCAAATCCGCCTTGGCCTACAACAATCGCGGCTTTATTTACAACTCAAAAGAATATTACAAAAAAGCCATCGCCGATTATACCCAAGCCATCGCCTTACAACCCCATTTCACCGATGCCCATTACAATCGTGGCATTGCTTACCAGCATCAGGGGTTGCTCACCCAAGCCATTGCCGATTTCACCCAAGCCATCCAACAAAAACCCAATTACACCGATGCCTACAACAATCGTGGAAACGCCTATAGCAAGCAAGGCATGTTCCAACAAGCCATAGCCGATTACACCACAGCCATCAACTTAAAGCCCGATTATGCCGAGCTTTACAGCAATAGGGGCGTTTTATACGCGCGAGTGGGATTATACAATCAAGCCGTCCTCGATTTTACCAAAGCCGTTGAAATAAATCCCAACTGTGCCGAAGCCTACAACAATCGCGGAATCACTTTTCGTCGTGCCGGTTTCCCCGACAAATCATGTGCCGATTTCCAAAAAGCTGCAGCATTGGGTTCCCGCGCTGCCCAACAAAACCTCGATAACTTTTGCAACAAATAGCGTAATGTGGCTACTTTTCCTCACTTAAGTGCATTTTTCCATAACCGCCATTCCCAAATTATTGGTAAAACCCCTCCCACTTTTCAAAGCGTTTCAAATAAAAAAAGCGGCAGTGCAAATTAATTACACTGCCGCTTCGGAGTTTATATCGTCGCCCATCCGGGCTGTAAAAAAAAAGACTGCAGTTGAATAGCAAGCCTTCTTTTGAGGTACCAAGCGGATTCGAACCGCTGTAGGAGGTTTTGCAGACCTCTGCCTAGCCACTCGGCCATAGTACCATTTCGAGTGCAAAAGTAAAAAAAATATAACAACTCTTGCATTGTTTTTTAAAAAGTTTTTGAAAAATTCCGTAGGTTTGTACTTTATTACATAAAGTTATGACAGAAACAGAAAAAACACCCGCCAAAAAAAAGAAAGGCTTAAGCGCACAAGCCATAGTATCAATCATCATCATTTGTTTGCTGATAGTCGTGCCAACAGCTATTTATTTGTGGAAACAAGCCGAAATAAATAAACTAAAAAAGCAGCAAGAAACTCAAATTAATGCATTCAGAGCCGACGCTAAAGCCAAAATTGACAACTGCAACAAAAATAACATCGAAACATTGACCCGCGTTTTTTCATGGGCCGTGCGCTCCGAAATGCTACGCAACAACATCGACCAAGTAAACACCTACATGACCACCTTGGTCAAAGCCGCCGATTTAAACGATATATCAGTTATTAAATCCGATGGCATGGTCGTGTTATCAACAAACAAAAAGTACGAAGGCAATGCCTATGCTGGCCCCGTTGCATCGCAGTTGAGCACCATCAACGATGTGGTTTCGCAAAATGGTCAGGATAACAACATAATTGTCATAAGCCCCATCATGGGCCTCGACACCCGTTTGGGAAGTATCGTCATCACCTACACCCCAAAAACCTATGTTTTTGGCAACACCGAATAAAGAATACAATATGCACCACAAACAATACAGTCTTTGCTTATTACTGATGCTATTCACCACATGGGTGTGGATAATAGCTGCAAGCTGTGGCAACAATAACAAACATCCGTCCACCAATTTCATCATACATGGCAAATTAAAAAACTCCACCTACGAAAAGGTGGTGCTGATGCAAATGAAAACCGATAGCCTGAAACCGATTGATTCCGTAAAAATTGACGACAACGGCGAATTCACCTTCACCTATAAACCATCAGACATCAGCTTTTATATGCTGAAACTAACCACCGACAATTTCATCACCCTGTTGATGGACAAAGGAGAAACAGCCGAAATAACCGGAAACAGTCGCCAGTTGGCCAACGAATATAATGTAAGCGGCTCCCAAGGTTCCGAATTGCTTTGCCAGTTAAACACCTTCACTCGCAAAAATTATAAAATAGCCGATTCCTTGTTTCACGCCCAAGAGCTTTATCAGGATACACCCGAATATAAACACCTAAAAAAAGAAAACGATTCGCTCTACGATATTATTTATGCAAAGCAAAAGAAATTCATACAGCAATTTATCACCAAAAACCCCACATCATTGGCTTCACTGTTTGCTTTGTATCAGGTCTTCGGTCGACAAAAAGTATTAAACGAACGCGACGATTTCAATTATTTCAAAATGCTCGACAGTTCCCTGATTACATTGTATCCAAAAAACGATTTTATCCTGGAGCTACATGCGCGGGTCACCGACATTGAGCAATACAAAAAAGAATTACACCTAGCTGCAGCCAAACTCGATTCGGGCATGCTCGCCCCCAACATTTTACTGAAAAACGCTGGTGGCTTTTCTCAGCCTTTGTCATCAACCAAAGGCCGTGTTACCCTCATCTTGTTTTGGGCAGCTTCAAGCCAACCCAGTATAAAAGTATTGGATAGGTTTAAATGGATTTATAAAAAATATGCACCCAAAGGATTTAGCGTTTATGCCGTTTCATTGGACAAATATCGCCAGCAATGGGAAGATGCCATTAGAGAAAACAAACTCACTTGGACAAACGTTAGCGACCTGATGGATTGGGAGTCGCCTGTGGTAAAAACCTATGCACTAGAAAGCATTCCGCAAGCAATACTCATCGATCGCGACGGACGTATTATTAAAAGAGGCATTACCGATACCGAATTAACGGTAATTTTAAACAAGATTTACAAACTTTGACAACCTTGAGCAACCCAACTAAAAAAATATACTTTGTGTCGGATTGCCATTTTGGTATTCCCGATTACGATAGCAGTCTGAAACGTGAGCAAAAATTTGTCCGTTGGCTCGATACAATAAAAGCCGATGCTTCCGACATTTATATATTGGGCGATTTGTTCGATTTCTGGTTCGAATACAAAACCGTGATTCCACGAGGCTATGTGCGTTTGCTTGGCAAGCTCGCCGAACTCAGCGATTCGGGTATTAAAATTCGATTGTTTACAGGCAACCACGATATGTGGATGTTTAGTTATTTCCCTACCGAACTGGGCATCGAATTATTCCGCAAACCAATAATCAGCGAAATAAACGGTTTAAAATTGATGATTGGTCATGGCGACGGAATGGGGCCGGGAGACCACGGGTATAAATTCATTAAAAAACTATTTGCCAACAAACTTTGTCAGTGGCTTTACGCTCGTTTTCATCCCAATTTTGCCATAGGTTTAGGTTTATATTTTTCACGCAAAAGCCGTTTAGCCCGGGGCAATAGCGATTTAATTTACAAAGGCGACGATAAAGAACGTTTATTGGTTTTTACAAAAGAAAAACTGCAACAACAACATATCGATCTGTTTGTTTTTGGTCATCGCCACATGCCCCTCGATCTAAAAATTGGAGAAACCACACGCTATATTAATCTCGGCGACTGGATTTACCATTTCACCTATGCGGTGCTCGATGGCACGAATTTCGAATTAAAAACGTTTAAGGAAGAGGAGTCGGCGCTTTAAAATAAAACACATAAAGCGTTTTAACAATCAAGTACAAGCCAAAAAGAATAAGCGAAATGCCGAGCCCATGATTAACTGCCGAAAGTAATTTCGGTTTTAAAAACCGTTTAATTTGATTTGCAACAAAGCATTTTAACAAGTCGGTAGAAAAAACAGTAACCAAAGCCACTCCAAAGAAAAGCACAATATCCAAAAATTTCTTATCATATTCGGCTGTAACAAAACTCATAACCCCTACCCAAAATATTAATAAGAACGGATTAATAAGATTCAAGAAATAGCCCTTTATAATGTATAATATAGGTTTGGGTGCTTTAATCTTTTTTAAAATTTTTTCATCATCCGCTTCTTCCTTGGTTTCTTCGGTGGCTTCATCATAGGTTATTTTTTTTCGGAACGTAAACATACCGTATCCCATCAATATCAAACCACCCACTAAACCAAAAACAATACGGTATTTATCACCGCTAATAATTTGCGAAACACCCAAAAAACTTAAAGAAACAAGGGTTAAATCGCTTAAAAATATACCAAAAGCAACATACATACCCACTCGAAACCCTCTATGCACACTCGTTTGCAGCAGCGAGAAAAACGATGGCCCAATGAGCACGGCCAAAGTTAATCCTAATATAAAACCACTAACAATAACCTGAATCATAGAATAGTTTTTTCTCTATTTGGTAATTTTCTATTCAGAAAATGTTCCCATTGTTTTAATTTTTCCTGTTTTAGCACCCTCGGAAATTTAAACGAGCCACCTTCTTTGCCCTGTTCGCGCAAACAATCGTAGAAATAGGATGAGGGTAACACTTCAGCAAAAACATCACAAATGGCTTCCAAGCGCTCCACCCGATAATCATCATTCAACCTTTTCAAATATTCATCCACTTTTTGCGCCGCCAACATCGGGTCGAAGTCATTATCCATTCCAAAATACCATTTATGCGCAAACATCGATTTATGACGAATACCCGCCACCGTAAACTCTCTAACCTCAATATTATATTCCTCTTCGAGCATGTGAACTGCACGGTTCAGGTTTTCAATCGAAAGGTGCTCGCCACAAATACTTAAAAAATGTTTGGTACGTCCCGTGATAACAATTTCGTAATGTTCTTTAGATGTAAACTTGATGGTGTCACCAATTTGATAGCGCCAAGCTCCTGCACAGTTCGATAACAAAAGCGCATACACAACATTTTCTTCAATATCATTAATAGAAAGCACCTGAGGATTTGGTTTCATTTCGCCTGAATCATCAAAGTTGGTATCATTAAAAGGCACAAACTCAAAAAAAATACCATTGTTCAAAACCAATTGCATCGAAGACGTGTTGGGTCGGCTTTGATATGCAATAAACCCCTCGGAAGCCAAATACGTTTCCAAATAGGTGAGCGGATGAGCCAACAGCCGTTCAAATCCTTTCGCATAAGGTGTAAATGCCACACCACCATGAACAAAAATGCTCAAGTTAGGCCAAATATCGTGTATGGTTTTAAGATGATATGTTTTAATAATTTTTTCTAATAAAATCTGAAGCCAGGCAGGCACCCCAACAATAATACCAATATCCCAATCGGGAGCATTTTTTACAATTTCGTCGAGTTTGGTTTGCCAATCGCGTTCTTTCGATATCCGTTTTCCGGGTTTATAATAATGCTGAAACCAAAACGGTAGCCCACCAGCCGTAATCCCCGACAAGTCGCCTTCGTAATATGTTCCGTTGTATTGCAAATGGGTGCTTCCGCCAAGCATTAAAATTCCTTTTTCAAAAAATTCGTTTGGGAAATCATATTGTCCCAACGAAAAAATCTGACGAACGCTGGTTCGCTGAATAGCTTTCAACATATCGTTAGTAACCGGAATATATTTGCTCGAAGCTTCAGAAGTTCCCGAACTTAATGCAAAATAATTTATTTTACCCGGCCAGCAAACGTAGGTTTCGCCATTAAGAGTTCGGTACCACCAGTTTTTAAAAATTGTATTGTAATCGCTAATAGGAACCGTTTTCTGAAAAGCTTTTACCATGTCTTTTTCGTGCAGCAACTCCGAAAAATTGTACTCCTCGCCAAAGGCAGTTAGCTGTGCTTTGCGAAGCAATTTCTTTAAGGTTCGTTTTTGCGTTTTAAACGGATGGGCTCTCGTATTTCGACTTGGGACTTTTCCCCTCAGTTCAATAGCACTTTTGATTATGGAACCAAAAACAGGCATAGCGAAAATAATTTTAAGCGAAAATACTACTTTTTCATCAAATTATTCCAGCAATTATTTAATAAAAAAAATTACTTTTTTAATACAATTCCAAAAGTGCTGCCCTTGTTTATGGTGGATGATTTCACATAAATACGCCCCGAATGATAGTTATTAATAATGCGTTGCGACAAACTTAAACCCAATCCCCAACCCGCTTTTTTGCTGGTATAGCCCGGGCTGAAAATCGTTTTAAATTTCGATTTGGCTATACCTTTACCTGTGTCAGTAATATCAATGTGCACCTGATGTTCGTCTTCATAAATTGCAATTGCAATTGAACCGTTTCCACCCATAGCATCTATAGCATTTTTGCACACATTTTCAATCACCCACTCAAACAAATACTTGTTTAAGGGGGCAATAATATTGTTTGATGAAGGTGTAATAGTATAATTAATTTTTTTGGAAGTCCTTTTTTTCAGATAATCGATAGCGTTTTGAACCAGTTCAACCACATTTTGCACTTCAAGTTTTGGTTCGGAGCCAATTTTCGAAAAACGTTCTGTGATAGTTTCCAAGCGTTTTATATCTTTGGTTACTTCCGTCAGGTTTTCTTCATCAACCCCTTTCAATCGCAACAACTCAACCCAAGCAATGAGCGACGACAAAGGCGTTCCCAATTGATGGGCTGTTTCGCGAGCCATCCCCACCCAAACCTGATTTTGTTCCGAACGCCGCGAAGTGCTAAATAATAGATAGGCTATTAATAAAAACACACCAATAATTAAAAACTGAACATACGGAAAATATTTCAACTGCACCAGCAAAGGCGAATCATAATAAAAAACCAGACAATCTTTTTCGCCCGGCAAATCCACTTTTATAATATTATTATCGGCTTCCATCGAACTAATAGCCGATAGCACATAATTGGTATCTTTTATTTTAACACTATCAATATTTCCAAATGCAATTAAATGTTTATGCGACGAATCGGTTACAATAACTGGCACCGAGGGTGCATTGGTTACTATTTCCGATAGAAATGCTTTCACCTGTTTGTCCAACACTTCTTTGAGCCCGGTAAACACTTTCGAGTCTTTATAATACAACAGGTTTTTCTTCTTACCAAAATATTGCACCGCTATAGGCGGATAAACCGTAAACTCTTTTAAAAGTGCCCCCGTTAGTTTTTTAACTGTATCCATATCAAAGTCAACATTTCGGGCCGAGTTGATATTGTTTTCATCGTCGGTGAGTATCACGGGTATGGTGTTGTTTCCCGAAATAATTTCGGAATAAAACGTAAGATTTTCGGTATAATCGGCATTGAGTGCATACAAATAGGCGTTGGCCCACAGATTCACTTTTTTGCGTTCTTCGTCTTGCAACAAAGTATAAAAAGTGTCGGTGGCATTCACCAAGCTGGCTTTTTTGGTGATAGCATCCACCCACAATTTTATTTTGTTTCGCTGATCCAATTCAATTTGCTTGGCAATCCTGTCCATATACCACAACGATAGCGAAAAAATAATTAATGCCGAAACAAAAAGTAATATCTTCCACCTGCGTTTTTTTATATATATATTCATTTGATTCTATGCTAATAATCCGTTTTTATAAAGACTGTTCACATCCAATTCCATCATGATGCGGGTATCTGCCGGCAATATTTCCAACACAGCTTTGTCGGCACATGTTTTTCTAATTTTCGTTTCGAAACCCAGTTTTTCATAAGCACGCACAGCCGATGCGTTGGTTTCGGCCACATGAATTTGCACTCTCGAAAAACCACCATCAGTTGTTTGTAACGAACTTCTAATGTGTTCTAAAATTAATTTATTTGAAACGCCCAAACCGCGATATTTATTGCTCACATACACCGATTCAATTTGCAAAGTTCCCGCTTGGCGTGGTATATCCAAGTCGGCCACCATTTTTGCTTTTTCGGCAGCTTTGGCAATAGTGTCGGCTCCCAAAAAATAATACAGCACATTGGCTTTTAGCACTGCCGAAGGTATTTCGTCGGCAGCTTCAATCCACGAACACACGGCTGCCGCACGGTTTTCATCAATCCAAGCAACAATAAAGCCCGACAAAGCCAGTTCCTGTCCCGGAATATCTTCCAAAACTGCGTTGCGCAACAATTCGTGCACCTGTGCCATATCAAAACCAAACATGGTTGCATAGCTCAAACGCTTGGTACCGCTTTTTTCTGCCGCAACAATAGCTTCAATAATAAAATCAATATCCTGTTCGGTAGCTCTTTTATAGGTTAACATTGGATTGTATTTTTAAACAAACCTACGCGATTTTTCACAAATAAACAAATAGATTATTAAATTAATGCATAATTCATCTAAAAATTAAAAAAACATCTAATTTTGACGGCAAATTAACAACATGAAAAAAACCGTTTTTACTTTGCTGCTTTTAGCGATGATATTATGGGGTTGTGGCAGCAATCAAACCAAAAACAAAGGAACAAACCCCAACAGTTCCAACCTGCAAGGCACTATAATTATAAATGGCTCCGATGTGCTTTACCCTTTGGCAATGCGGTGGGCAAAAACTTTTAAATCCGAAAATACCGGCGTGGCTATCGAATTAAAATCCACTTGCAGCGACAATGCGATACGTAACCTCAAAGCCGGACTCATAAACATCGCCATGGTTTCGCGCCCACTGTCGGCTGCCGAACAAGCCCAAGGTTTGCTAGCCATACCCGTGGCAATGGATGCGGTTTTGCCCGTAATTTGTTTCGATAACAACAACATTCAGCAAATAATGTTGGCAGGTGTCACCAAATCGAAATTAGCTGCGGCTTTCAGCGGAAAAATAAAAACATGGGGGCAATTGCTCAACACCAAATCAACCGACCCGATTGAAGTGCACAAACTCGCCGACTCAACCGGAACCACACAAACATGGGCCAATTTTTTGGGAGTTAAACCTTCGCAAATTATTGGAACCACCGAATATTCAAACCAAAGCATGGCCGATGTGTTGGTAACTAAAAAATTTGGACTGGGCTATTGCAGCATGTCGGTTGTTTTTGACTTAAACACCAATTTTACCCGTCGCAACCTAAAAGTGATACCCATTGATTTGAATTCGAGTGGCCAAGCCGACGACAACGAACTGGTGTTCGACAAACTCGACGATTTTAAAAGCATTGTATCGGCTGCAAAATATCCATCACCGCCCGTTCGCAATTTGTTTTTGGTAATAAAAACCCAACCCATAAACCCAGCCGTTAACACCTTTGTGAAATGGACTCTCGGCATCGGACAAAACTATTTTAAAGATTTCGGCTTGGTTACTATCGATAAAAAGACCGCCAATGAGGCTTTAAAACTGCTAAAGTAATTTTTCCCAACGCCAGCCCTATTTGCTCATTCGGTAAAAAAAAACTCCCACAACATTGCAGGAGTTTTTATTTGTATAGTGTGCTATCAATTATTTTTTCTCATTCAACATTTCTTCAATGGATGCATCAACCAAAATACGTCCGCAATATTCGCACACGATTATTTTTTTATGCATTTTAATATCCAATTGGCGTTGCGGTGGTATTTTATTAAAACATCCGCCGCAAGCGTCGCGTTCAACCATAACCACGGCCAAACCGTTGCGGGCATTCTTTTTAATGCGGTCGTAGGCTGTTATCAATCGTTCTTCAATATATTTTTGGCTTTCCTGCAACTTGCCCACCAATTTCGATTCTTCTTTCTCGGTTTCTTCCACAATTTCGTCCAACTCCAATTTCTTTTGTTTCAAATCGTCTTTGCGTTCTTTCAAATTGGCTTGCGTACGTTCCAAAATTTCAGTTTTGCTATCTTGGATGCCAGTAAATTCTTTTATTTTTTTCTCACAAAGCTGAATTTCCAGAGTTTGAAACTCAATTTCTTTGGTTATTGAATCGTATTCGCGGTTGTTGCGAACATTCATTTGTTGCGTTTCGTATTTCTTAATTTGAGCCTGATGGTCTTTAATGGCAGCTTTTTTAGCTTTTATTTCGTCTTCCAGTTCTTTGGCTTCAGCATTAAAATTTTCCAAACGGGTTTCCAATCCTGCAATTTCGTCTTCAAGATCTTGCACTTCCAATGGAAGCTCGCCACGAACAATGCGTATTTTGTTTATTTCGGTATCAACTTGCTGCAAACTATAGAGTGCCACCAACTTTTTTTCAATCGAAACATCGGCCAATTCATCTAAGGTATGTACTTTCAACTTTTTAACAACTTTAACAACTTCTTCAGTTTTTTCAACAATCTTTTCTACCATAACGTCTTCAACAACTTCTTTTGCTTTGACTACCACTTCTTCTTCAATGGCTTTCACTTTTTTTGTTGCCTTTTCTTTCACGGGTTTTTCAATCGCAGGTGCTTCAGCATTTTTTGGTTTTCTACCACGTTTGGCTTTCACTTCTTCTAAGTATGCTTTTACTTGTTTGGTAGGTATTTCAATTACAGCCACTTCAACATTTTTTGGTTTTCGGCCACGTTTTGCTTTCACTTCTTCTATTGGAGCTTCAACTTTTTTTGCGGGCTTTTCTTTACCGATCTTTGTAGCGTTCTTTAGTTTCTTTTCAGGTTTAGCTTCGCCTTTTAAAGTAGTTTTTGCCATAAAATTATATTTTTAATTAAAATAATAAACGGGGTTATTTCTGTTTTCAGAAAATAAAAATGCAAAAGTAGGTAATTTTTTCATTAAAATAGTAGCAATTAATTCACAAGAAAATTGCTCCGACTCGAAATGCCCGATATCAGTCAACAATATCCTTTCCTGAAAGAAATCGTGGTACTTAATATCGGCACTAATAAACACATCGGCACCTTGGCGAATAGCATCCTGAATTAAAAAGCTTCCCGAGCCACCACAAAATGCAACTTTGCTTAATGTGTCTTTAATTATTTTACTGTGTTTTATGCTTTGGGTTCCGAAAGTAGTTTTCAGAAATTGAAAAAAATCGTCGGTTGACATAGGGTGTTCAAATTCACCTATCACTCCCGAACCTGCTTTTTCGAAACTGTTGTCGAGTGAATAAATATCGTAGGCAACTTCTTCGTAAGGATGATTTTTCAGCATCGTTGCAACAATATGCGATTCCAAATGTTGCGGAAAAATAGTTTCAATACGGATTTCCGATTCTTCATGCAGTTTGTTTACTTCGCCCACAAATGGATGCGCATTTTCATTAGCACGAAACGTTCCTGTTCCAGCCAAATTAAAACTGCAACTATCGTAATTGCCAATATTTCCTGCACCTGCATGAAACAAAGCTATGCGCAATTTCTCAGCATGGGTTGTTGGACAAAACACGACCAGCTTTTTCAATATTTTATTAACAGGCACCAAAATGCGAGTATTTTTTAATCCGAGTTTTTGGGCAATAAACAAATTCAAGCCATCAAAGTTGTTATCCAAACTGGTGTGGGCACAATAAATGCAAACATCGGTCTGAATAAGTTTCTGTATAATGCGCTCAATATAATTCGAACCGGTAATTTTTTTTATTCCTTTAAAGATAAGCGGATGATGCGAAATAATCAGATTGCATTTTTTGTTGATAGCTTCGTCAACCACTTGTTCAGTAATATCAAAACAAATCAATGCTTGAGTTAATTCGTTTTGAGCATTGCCTATTTGCAATCCGCAATTATCATAATCTTCCTGAAAATCGATTGGAATTACTTTCTCAAAGGCATTTATCAAATCACGGATTTTCATGAAACCAATTTGTTATTCAACAGTAACAGATTTTGCAAGATTCCGAGGCTGATCAATATTGCATCCGCGCAACACAGCAATATGATAGGATAACAATTGAAGCGGAACAGTTGCCAACAAAGGTGCTAGCAATTCGTCAGTATCGGGCACTTCAATCACGTAGTCGGCAATGTTGCGAACCGTTTTATCACCTTCTGTTACAATAGCAATAATTTTTCCTTTGCGTGCTTTCACTTCTTCAATGTTCGAAATAATTTTTTCGTAAACACCTTGATTTGTAGCAATCACAACAACGGGCATTTCGTCATCAATCAAAGCAATAGGTCCGTGTTTCATTTCGGCTGCAGGATACCCTTCAGCATGTATATACGAAATTTCTTTTAGTTTCAGTGCCCCTTCCAAAGCCACGGGAAAATTTAAACCTCTGCCAAGATACAGAAAATTTCGTGAATCTTTAAATATTTTGGCCAAACGTACAATATCTTCATTTACTTTAAGGGTTCTTTCAACTTTTTCAGGAATTTTTTCAAGCTCGTTGATAATTTGATGAAATCGCGATTTCGAGATACTTCCTTTTTTATCGGCCAACATCAAAGCCATCAAAGTTAAAATAGTAACCTGAGCCGTGAAGGCTTTGGTTGATGCAACCCCTATTTCCGGACCGGCATGGGTATATGTACCGGCATGTGTTGCACGCGGTATAGACGAACCAACCACATTGCAAATACCGATGATGGTGGCTCCTTTTGATTTTGCCAGTTCAATAGCTGCCAAAGTGTCGGCAGTTTCGCCCGATTGCGAAATGGCTATCACCACATCATCCTCGTAAATCACAGGATTTCGGTAACGAAATTCGGAGGCATATTCAACTTCAACCGGTATGCGTGCAAGTTCTTCAAATAAATATTCGCCAACCAAACCTGCATGCCAAGATGTGCCGCATGCTATGATGATAATACGGTTGGCATTTTTAATTTTTTCAATATAATCTAAAATGCCACCTAACGAAACAAACCCTTTTTCAGTATTAAGTCTTCCACGCATGCAATCGCCTATTGAGCGAGGTTGTTCATATATTTCTTTCAACATAAAATGATCGAAACCACCTTTTTCTATGGCACTCAGATTTACTTCAAGTTTTTGAATGTAGGGGGTTTTATCAATATTTTTAATGGTTTTAATTTTCAGCGGTTGGTTCCGACGAATTATTGCTATTTCTTCATCATTCAAATACACCACATTTCGAGTGTATTCAACAATAGGAGTAGCATCCGATGCTACAAAGGTTTCGTTTTCGCCAATGCCAATAACCAACGGACTTCCTTTTCGCGCTGCGATTAACAAATCGGGGTCTTCTTTCGAAATTATTACGATGGCATAAGCACCTATAACCTGGTTTAATGCCATTTGCACAGCTTCAACCAAATTCACATTTTCATTTATTCTAATATCTTCAATTAAATGCACCAATACTTCGGTATCGGTGTTGCTACAAAAGATATAACCACGACTCAGGAGTTCTTCGCGCAGGGTGGCATAATTTTCAATAATACCATTATGAATTATGGCAAGTTTTTTCGAATTCGAAAAGTGCGGATGGGCATTGGCATCATTTGGTTCACCATGGGTTGCCCAACGAGTGTGTGCTATGCCGATGGTTCCTTCTGTATTTTTATCTTTTACAAAATCTTCTAAGTCGGCAACTTTACCTTTATTTTTATATAGTTTTATGTCTCCGTCTAATATGGCAATACCGGCACTGTCGTAACCACGATATTCCAAACGATAAAGGCCTTTGATTAAAATTGGATAAGCTTGTTTTGGCCCCACGTAAGCAACAATTCCGCACATACTATTTTATTTTTGTATAAATAATGTCTAAATGCATATTTCCTTTAGAGTTTTTTGGTCCGAAGAGAACCACTCTGTTGGATCTGACAGCTGATCCCGATGCTACCAGATACAATCCGTTATCGTCGAAACTGTCATTTAATAATGCTTTTTGAATGTATTTGGTAATATTGAATCTGTATTCATTCGTGGCAGTGTTATACGCTCCACCATAATAAGCTTCCCCAAAAGCAACATCGGGAAGAAAACTCAATGTGCCATCCGTGTTTATAACTGCTAACGAAAGTCGGTCGGGAGGTGTCTGCGTATCATCAATGTTCGATGCGTCGGCTTTTATAACGAGTTCAGCTTTATTAACCGCAATATTTCCTAAAGTGCTCAATGTTGCAACATCGGGAAATTTGAGTTTTACTCGAGTTCCGGCCATCGATTGCAAATAGAGTATGCTATCTCCCAGAACGGTATCGCCAGCAATTTGTTGCTTTAAATAGGAACTTGCTACTGAAAATTTATGGTGATCATACGTATTAAAACGGGCGCAATTATCATTCAAAACAAACTTATAGGCTAGCGTATCAGCATCATTATGATAATACATAGTAAGTTTTGTTAGCGACGAAAGCGCATTAAAATATAGCATCACCCCTTTTGCGGTAGTTCCGGATGTTGAAACAGGATTTGTTGTAATATATAATCCTTTAAAAAAATCGATAAAATTGGTATTATTCGCTAAATAGGATGTTCCCGATGCATCTATGAATTTTTGACCCAGCGAATTTTTTAATTTCACTCGAAGCTGAGGAGCATAGTTTGACCCATCAATCTTAACACTATCGTTTAATTTAGGCATAAAATTAATATTTGCCAAATTGTTTTTGTAGATGCCGAGTCTATCGTTTGAATAGTAGGCATTCACAAGGGTGAAATCATCAGAAATTTCAAATACATTTAATGTAAGATTTGTATTGGTGTCGCCATAAAAACTACTGTAGGCAATTGAAAGCATTATTGAATCGCAAATTGCACCTGTACCAAAATTTACATTATCTGTCGTCAGCCTTAGTTGGGTATACATGCCGGCAGTTGTTAACCCGAATACCGAATCATAAATACTACCGATTAAATTTAAAGTTGTTTCATCAGTTCTAACTGAATCTTCTTTAATAGTGTGGGCATAAATGGGCATACTATTATTAAAGGTAACGTTAAGCATGTTTTCTCCGGGTTGAACATTCATGCCAAGTTCTTCATTTTTGTTGCATGATAAACCCAATACCGAAATTACAATAACACACAGAAAGTGGTAACGGAAGTTTGATCTGAAATTTTTCAAAAGAATTACGTTTTAATTTATTTTATAGCATCTTCGTTCACCAGTTCGTCAACCAACTCGTCATAAAATTCGCTATACGCTTCAATGTAACTATCCATTGGCTGCAAACCAAGCATAGGCTTATTTGTTTGTTTAGCATACTCGAGTAGTTCTGGGTTCACGTTTTCAGCACCAACAATTATCGCATCCGAAAAATCGATAGCGCCTTTCATCATACCAACGTAATCTGAAGTTTTATATTGTTTTAAATCTTTTTCGGTTACACCCACATGCTTCAGTTTCTTCGTAAAATCTTTTCCAAAAACATGGTTAAAATCATCGTTGTATAAAGAAATAACGATTTTTGTATCGGTGAACAATGGGTTATTTTTAAAAGTGGTACGGATAAAGAATGGAACTAAACTCGAAAACCACCCGTGAATATGAATAACTTCGGGCGACCATCCCAGTTTTTTTACCGTTTCTATTACGCCACGCGAATAAAAAATTGCCCGTTCATCATTATCAGCAAAAAAATCACCGTTTTTGTCGGTATAAACAGATTTGCGCTGAAAATAATCGTCGTTATCAATAAAATAAACTTGAAGACGTGCCGATTGGATAGATGCAACTTTTATTATCAATGGATGATCGTTATCATCAATGATTAAATTCATCCCTGATAGTCGAATTACTTCATGAAGTTGGTTACGCCTTTCGTTGATACAACCATAACGTGGCATAAAAGTTCTAATTTCTCTGCATTTTTCCTGAATACCCTGTGGGAGATTGCGGCATATTTGCCCTATGTGACTGTCATTCAAATAGGGAACAATTTCTTGGGCAACAAATAATACCTTATATTTTGACATAGCATTTTGTTTTTCGGATTTGAATGTGCAAAGGTACTAAAATTTTAGCAAATAATCATTTAAAACTTAACCCATTTTTTGTTCTTTTCAAATTTTTTTGCAAAATTTATTCAATCAAATACAGGCTGACTTGTATGAATTTTGCAGAAATATAAAGGGTTTTTAAATAAATAGTATTTTTTTGGAGCTTTAAAAAAAGGGAATAAAAGTTCATTAAAATTAGTCGGGTAAAAGAATTCGTATATTTGCAAAATTTTTTAAATGCAGGTTTTCAATCATATTAATAGTATCAAAACTGCAATAGCTTTATTGAAAGCGAACAAAAACAAAATAGGTTTTGTTCCAACAATGGGTGCGCTTCACAAAGGGCATTTATCGCTTTTGGCAAAGGCAAGAAGCGAAAATGATATTACCGTTGGTAGTATTTTTGTTAATCCGGTGCAGTTTAATCAACAGGAAGATTTTGAGAAATATCCGGTACAAAACGACACCGATATTGCTTTGCTGAAACAAGCAGGCTGCGATATGGTTTTTATGCCTTCAGTAAATGAAATGTATCCTGAACCGCCAACCGAAAAATTTTATTTTGGACAACTCGAAACTGTAATGGAAGGTGCTTTTAGATTGGGTCATTTTAATGGAGTTGCCATTGTTGTTAAAAAACTTTTTGAAATCATTTCGCCCGATTCTGCCTATTTTGGTGAAAAAGATTTTCAACAACTGCAAATTGTGAAACAATTGGTAAAACAACTCGAACTGAATATTGAAATTATTGCGTGTCCGATTATTCGCGAAGCAGATGGATTGGCCATGAGTTCGCGAAATGTTCGCTTGACCGATCATCAAAGGCAAATTGCTCCTCAAATTTATAATTTGTTGAAAACATTTGCAAATCAAACGGAGCGTTTTTCGGTTGGAGAGATAAAAAGTGAGTTTGTAAAAGCTATGCAGGCTATTCCTGAATTTAAACTCGATTATTTTGAGATAGTTGATGAAGAAAACTTACAACCAATAACCCATTGGGCCGCCGCTGAAAATCCACGAGCATTTGTTGCCGTTTTCATGGATAATGTTCGTTTAATAGATAACATGAAATTTTTTTGTAGTTTTGCAAAATCATGATGATTGAAGTACTTAAATCTAAAATTCACAGGGCAAAAGTAACCCACTCCGAACTCAATTATATTGGGAGCATCACTATTGACGAAGATTTGATGGATGCTGCAAATTTGATTGAAAACGAACGGGTTCATATTTATGATATCAACAATGGCGAGCGGTTTAATACGTATGTTATAAAAGGTTTGAGAGGAAGCTGCACCATAGGTATTAATGGCGCTGCTGCTCGTAAAGTTGCCTTGGGCGATTTAATTATTATCGTTTCGTATGCCAGCATGGATTTTGAAGAAGCAAAAACGTTTTCGCCCCACATCATTTTTCCTGATTCTGAAACAAACAAGTTAAAATAGTTTCTTTGAAAAAAAACTTTTTTACAGCATTAAAGCTTATTATCTTTTTAGCAATAGGATTCTTTTTTATCTGGATTTTTGTTAAAGACTTAGATACTGAACAAAAGAAACAAATTTTTCATTCGTTTTCTATAGCAAATTATTGGTGGTTGTTTCTTTGTCTCTTTGTTGGTTTATTAAGTCATGTGTTCCGAACGCTTCGTTGGAATATGCTTATCCATACGATTGGCTACCGGCCTAAATTTAGAAACACTTTTTTGAGTTTGATGATTGGGTATTTTGCAAATTTGGCTATTCCACGTTTGGGCGAAGTTTCACGATGCACTGTTCTTGTTAAATATGAAAAAATTCCGTTTGAAAAATCATTTGGAACTGTGATTGGCGAAAGAGCTTTGGATTTTTTGACTTTTGTTTTATTGTTCTTTTTTAATTTGATAATTCAATATGACACGATTTCGGGTTATGTGCACGAAAAAATTTATCAACCACTCGAAGAAAAATTTCAATTTATTGGCAAAGGATATTTGCTTTATGGTTTACTAATTTTTGCGGTTTTCTTTATAATCTTTGTTGCGGTTTTTCATAAACGACTCATAAAATACAAACTTTATCAAAAATTAGTTTTAATTCTGAAAGGTTTTTGGGAAGGGCTAAAATCCTTGGGGAAAGTTAAAAATCCATTGCTGTTTATTGTTTACACCATTTTGATTTGGGCAATGTATTATTTTATGAGTTATGTTTGCTTTTTTAGCCTTGTTGAAAC
This sequence comes from Bacteroidota bacterium, assembly GCA_037128515.1. Classification (GTDB taxonomy): domain Bacteria; phylum Bacteroidota; class Bacteroidia; order Bacteroidales; family CAIWKO01; genus CAIWKO01. The sequence goes on from JBAXWF010000005.1 coordinate 60,964, forward strand.
CAGTAGTGCCGGTTTTGATGCCGTTCTTTCGGTGTTGGTTATGGGCACCATCGGTATTATGGTTGTTCAGGGTGGTATTGGCATTTATCCGGTGATTGTTGCCGAAACATTAAAAAAATATAATATAAACCCGATAACCGGGTTTGCTTTGGGATGGCTGATTTGGGGAGCTCAAACTTTTATTATAATTCTTTCTGGGATTGTTTCGTTAATTTTGCTTCCTATTCTTAATAACAAAAGTGATGACAAGGTTGAAAATCGTATCGAATAAAATTTTTTTTTCTGTTGCTGATTTCGAAATGAAATTGAATTTTTATCGATTCAAAGATTATTCGTTGGTTTTTACCAATGGTTGTTTTGATTTACTTCACTTGGGTCATATCGATTATCTTTCAAAAGCTGCCGACTTGGGCGATGTGCTTATTGTTGGGATGAACAGCGATGGTTCTGTTCAAAAACTAAAAGGGATAAACAGACCCATTTGTGATATTACTTCGCGGGCCATGGTGTTGGCATCGCTATCTTTTGTTACTGCGGTTTTGGTTTTTGATGAAGAAACTCCTTTGCAGCTTATCAACTTTATAAAACCGGATGTGCTTGTTAAAGGTAAAGATTATGCTTTGGAGCAAATTGTTGGTGCTGAAACGGTGGTTAAACATGGTGGCAAAGTGGTGACTATTGACTTAGTTGATGGCTATTCAACTTCACTTATCGAAAAAAAGATTTTGAAGGGTGTGTTGCATAAGGATACGTAATCAATGATTTTATTGTAAATTTGCTTTTGAAAAACAAACAAGTATGAAACATTCAATCAAAATTGGCTTTTTATTTGTTGCCCTGTGTGGCTTGGGCATTGTAAGTTCGTGCACAAAAAGTAGTTTAGACCATAAACTTCAGGGCAACTGGAAAAAAATTAATTTGGCCGATGTTAGCGATTCGACGAATGTGGAAACGTGGCAATTTAATTCGGGAGGGAACCTTTTTATTTATAATAAACACAATTCGGGTGAGACGGATACTACCAAATTGGCTTATACGATTGATTCGTACCAGAAATTTGTTATTTCTGCTACAGCTTCGGGACAAAATTTGCCTTATATCTGCAAATGGGTTATTGTGAAGTTGAATAGCAAAATGATGCGGATGGAAAGCAGGTCGGGGGGCTTGTTTATAATTGAATTTGAAAAAGAATAACTTCTTAGGCGTTTTTTATTGATGGCGAAAATTAAAACTGTTTTCTTTTGTCAGAATTGTGGGGCACAATCGTCGAAATGGACTGGGCATTGTCCGTCGTGTGGGGAATGGAATACTTTTGTGGAAGAAGTGGTTCAAAAAGAAAGTTCGTCGGGGAAAACCCATCTGAAACTTAATAACGCATCTGCTCCCAAGCTTATTCACGATATTGATATCGACACGATTCAACGCATGGATTCGTGCAACAATGAACTGAACCGCGTGCTGGGTGGTGGCATTGTTCCGGGTTCGCTGGTGCTGATTGGTGGTGAGCCGGGCATTGGCAAAAGCACGCTGATGCTGCAAGTGGCGCTGAGTATAAAAAATACTAAGGTGCTTTATATTACTGGCGAAGAAAGCGAACAGCAAATAAAAATGCGTAGTGAACGCATACATGCTGATAGTACGAATTGTTATATATTGAACGAAACGAATACTCAAAACATTTTTCATCATATTGAGGCGCTTGAACCTCAAATGGTGGTTATTGATTCGATACAAACCTTGCAAACTTCGTTGATTGAATCCTCGGCGGGAAGTATATCGCAAATACGCGAATGTGCTTCGGAGTTTCAAAAATATTCGAAGTTGACGTCGACGCCGGTTTTTTTAATCGGACATATTACCAAAGATGGTACTATTGCGGGACCAAAGATTTTGGAACACATGGTGGATACGGTGTTGCAATTTGAAGGGGACCGGCATTATATGTACCGAATTTTGCGTTCGGTTAAAAATAGGTTTGGTTCGACATCGGAAATGGGTATTTATGAAATGCAAAACACGGGCTTGCGCGAAGTTTCGAACCCAAGCGAGGTACTGTTATCGCAACGCGACGAAAATTTGAGTGGTATTGCGGTTTCGTCGACCATTGAGGGTTTGCGACCTTTGCTAATCGAGGTGCAATCGATTGTGAGCAGTGCTGCTTATGGCAATCCGCAACGTTCGGCAACGGGTTTTGATTTGCGGCGCATGAACATGTTGTTGGCGGTTTTGGAGAAACGTTGTGGTTTTAGGTTGGGCACGAAAGATGTTTTTTTGAATATTGCCGGTGGCATTCGGGTGGACGACCCGGCGATTGATTTGGCGGTGTTGGCTTCGATATTATCGTCGAACGAAGATATTGCGGTGCCGATGAAAACATGTTTTTCGGGGGAAGTGGGGCTTTCGGGCGAAATACGTTCGGTGAACCGGATTGAACAACGAATTTCGGAAGCCGAGAAACTGGGGTTTGAGGAGATTGTGATTTCGAAATACAATTCGTTGAGTTTGGATAAAAAGAACTTTAACATTAAAATTATTTCGATTCGCAAGGTTGAAGAGCTTTTTTCGTACTTGTTTGGTTGAGTTGTGTGGATTTTTCCGAAATTTTTTTTGACACGCTGAACTGCACAGCTTGCGATAGGTGTCTGTAATTTATTGGCTTTTTTTGTTTGATTTTATTCTTTTTGTAGGGGTTCCCCTACAACAAAATCAGGGATCCCCTACAAAATATATTTTAGTAATACACTATGTTTGTGGCGTTGAAAATATGGCTACTTGTTTCGTACATTGAATTAAGAAAAAACACCGGGTTGCAAGGCAATTTTGCCGGATACCAACCACCTTTCGTCCGAGAGTTTCTTATTTTTCATTCTTCATTTTTCATTTTTCATTCTTCATTTCAAACCTATTCCTTCACAAACTTCCGCACCTTTATCCCTTTTTCCGTTGTTGCTTTAATGATATAAACCCCTTTAGGCATGTCGGCAATATTGATTTCTGTCAAAGACTCCGACAATGCTTGTTGTAAAACTTGCTGACCAGCGATATTATAAATTAGAATTTTTGCAGTTTTATTCAACTGTGCCATTTCAATAATTATTTTATTGGTTGCAGGATTTGGATACGCATTAAAATCATTCATATATTCAGCCAGATTCCCTGCGCCAGTGATGATATTATCCTGTAAAATAATCTGATTTTCAACAATTGTTTGATTACATTCTCCACACAATATTTTTTTCATAAATAATGCCCTGCGCCCGAGTGTATAAGGTGCAGGGTAAATTACTCCATGGTCGCCGTTCACCTTATAATTCAATTCATAACACATATCCAGATTATCAAGCCGCTTTGCTAAGCTACCTGACCCTTCCAAAGTAAAATAGTTGCTGCATGTATAAGCATTGCCAAAATAATATGGATAATACGGATCCGCTGTGCCGTGCAAAAATATTGTCGGAATTGCATTCGAACTGTTTATAACCGACGAATCCCAAATTGCTCCCTTATAACTTAATATTCCTTTTATAATATAGGGGTCTGTTAAGGAATTGCTTGCCGAATTTAAAGGTCCTAATAAGCTTGTAATTCCTGGCTTAACCACATTAAAATCATTTTCCGAAATAAATGCCACAGCCAGCGAAGCAAATGCGCCTGAACTCGTTCCTCCAATAAACATTTCTGTTGAATCAATATGATATACGCTGGAATAAGCCGAAACATATCGTAATGCAGCTTTGGCATCTTGTACTGCCCTATATACCGCATTTATATGAAGATTATTATCTCCGCCACAATCTTGCGGATTACCCGAATCCCATCCCAATCTATAATCGATAGTTGCGCTTACATACCCTTTTGCAGCAAAGTATTTGACCTCATCAATCATAGAATCGCGGGTGTCGTGCGTAAAACTTCCACCATGAATAATCATTACAAATGGGCGCTTTGATAAAGGATCAACAGCTAATGCCGGATAATATAACGTCATAAAAAGATTAATTGTTGAACCTGCCCAGGATGTATTCTGTCCAAATTGTACAACAGATGAATCCAAATCTGTCGGTATAAAAACATTTGTAGTATCAAATCGTCCCGGAATACAATATTGTTGGGCGCTGACATCATTAATTAATAAAAAAAGAAAACTAAGGAGTAAAATTGTTTTTTTCATGATGGTATAAATTTTAATTTATAAATGATTCATATCTAAAAAGCAAAGGCTTCAAAAATTTGAAGCCCCTGCCAAAATTATTTACAGCACCGGCGTGGTGGTGGGTCCCGACCACGGTCCGTTGAGGTTGGTGTGGTGTGAGTTGATCCAACGGACAAAAAAATGGACTTGTTGATGTATGGCTTCTTTTGCGAGTTTCAACACAAAGGTAGCTTGTGTGAAACTAACTTTGGTGCCGCCATCGTCGGCATGTTCCATTACTTTTGGTTTGACTTTCCCAGCGAGGTCATTACCTGAGCCATCTTGCTGTAATTCTATTAAATCGACACGATACGACACCTCTACTCCATCGGCATTCGGAGCCAAACTGGCCCGTGTGCCATCGCTGGTAGTGTAGCATTTAATTTTTATCTGACCATCGCCCAAAAGCGTTGTGCGTACAAAAACATTTGCGGTTATTTGCACTGTTGGAACTGTGCGCGTCACCGGCAAACCGGTTTTGCGGTTAAAGGTAACCCGATCGGTATCGGTCCATACGCTACGTGGTATATCAGCATAAATTTTCATCAACACTTTGATGATTTTGTTCTGAAGCGTTTTGAATTCAGTATCTACTGCAAGGGTGCGTCCGCTGGCATCATCCACCCAAATTGAATAAATATTCAAATAGGTGTGCGCTGTGGCTACATCGCCATACAAGCCATCTAACTCGTCGGCATTGGCTGTACTTACAAGCAGGCGCGCTTTGTTTAGTACAATGTAAGGAACAGCTTTTTGGATGTAGGTGTGCTTGCCTTCAATAGATTTTGGGAATACTTGTGCCATAGTTTTAATTTTTAAGTTTTAATTACTACTTTATGAATTATAAGAATTGATTTTTTTGCGATGAGAAGTAATTTTAAATGGAAGAACATCCTTTTGCCGATGCAGCGCATCAGTTTCCTGATGTAGGAAACCAGTTCTCTGATGTAGGGAACCAGTTCTCTGATGTAGGGAACCAGTTCCCTGACGCAGGAAACCAGTTCTCTGATGTAGGGAAACAGTTCCCTGATGTAGGAAACCAGTTCCCTGATGTAGGAAACCAGTTCTCTGATAACTAAAATTGGTATTTACACGAGTGAAATCGGTAAAATTAAAAGGAAAATCGGTTGCGGAAAAACTTACTTCGACACGATTTTTTCTATAAAGAGATACCCCCCCCCCCTTGACTATCAGGGGTTTTGGACGTTATTAACAATTGGGGAGACGTTGTGAACATTTGTTGTTTGGGTTTATGGCAGTACAATAGTACGAAATTAATTTGACATTAAATGTATTTCTGAGAGAAAAAAGTTAAAAAAAGTTAATTTTTGTTAATGGGTTCATTGGGATTATTAAGTTAATTAGGTTGATTGAGTTAATTGGGTTAACTAAGGATGGTGGGATATAATGGCTGGCGGCTGGTAGATATTGGCGGATTATGCTCTGTTTTCCTCTTTTTACCCTCCGTGCGCCTCTGTGGTTTTGTTTTTTTCAACCACAGAGTAAAAACAGAGTAAAAAAAAGAGGTACACAGTGTGCTTCGCGAGGCTAACAGATGAAGGAAAAATTTATGCCACGAAGGCACAAAGATACACTAAGAATGAAGAACCAAATTCTAAGTACTAAAAAGGTTTGCAATGATTTTTTGGAAGCCTTCTAGAAGTTTTATCGGCATAAAAAAAAACCCCGTCGTTGCCGACGGAGTTTTGCTGCTTGTTGCAAATCCACCAATTCGCTTCAAGCATTTCGGTTATTGCTTTGCAAATATTTTTGTGATGATGCCCCGATCGGTTTTTATCTGTATATAATGTATGCCGGTGCTGAGGGGGCTGATATCGAGGGAGTGTTGTGTGGTGAAATTTCCGTTGCACATGATTTCTAGTTGCCCGAGGGGGCTGTAGATGCTGATTTGGCTTGCCTGCACGTTATTCAAAATCAGATTCAGCACCCCCGAAGCGGTGAATTGGATTAGAATTTTCGGTTCATTTGTTGCCGATTCTGCCTACCAGAATATTATTATCGGCAATTTTTTTGATCAAAATCAAACGGACACTTTAATAATGGATGAAGAAAATCTATGCTTTGGAGCATATTATTATATTGATGATGTTTGTGTTTCAACTGATTCTTTATTTAGTGCAAACTATTCGTATAATGATATACCTGAATCAGATGTGCCGTCAAACTTTAATATTTATCCGAATCCGGCTTCTGATCAGTTGAATATTGAGGTTTCAAATTCATCACCATCTTATGAAATTGAGATATTTGATGTTTTAGGTCATAAAATAATTAAACAAAAACTCATTGAACAACATACCAGATTAAATATTGAGAATCTGGCAAAAGGATTTTATCTCATTAAAATCAATATTAATTCAAGTAGTCTTTTTTATAAATTTTTAAAACAATAAATCATGAAGACAAAACTACTTTATATTCTGATTTTTGTTCTGTTTTTTCTCCGTTTGCCTGCACATAAAAACGATATAGTTGTTGGTAAGGATTATTGATGTTCAACCCCTAATGGGGTTGTGGGCTTGGGGGTGATTGTTAACCCAGGGCGTTGCCCCGGGCTACCAATATTTCGCACCTACGGCGCGGAGATGAGCATGCATGAGATTTAATGGTTTATTTTGGTTTTTCGATTGCATTGGCTTTGCCTGCTTGTGCAATTTTTAAATTGTTTCTGGCATATTCGTTGTTGGGATTGCATTGCAGTGATTTTTGACATGCATCGGCAGCTTTATCATACATTTTTAAGGCATTGTAGGCTGTGCAAATGTTGTTGTAGGCTTCGGAATAGTTGGGCCGCAGTTTTAGGGCTTGGTGACATGCATCAATGCATTTCTGATATGCACCATTATTATAGTATTGTAAACTTAAACTTAAATAGCTTTCGGGGGTTGGGTTTGTTTCTATTTGGTGGGCATAGGGTGGTGTTACCGATTTTTTGTTGTTGGCATTGTTTAAAAAACTTTGTGTTGGGGAATCGCCTGGAAGCAGTTGCAAGGTTTCGGTTGCCAGGGTGGTTAACTGTTGCCAATAGCCCAATTCTTGATAAATGGTCATGAGCAAATAGCATGAGGGCAGGTGGGCCGGGGATATCTTTATGGCATTTTGTAAATAGGGCATGGCTTGGAGGCTTCGTTTTTGACCATACAAAAACTTTGCGTAATAGAAGTATGCATCGGGGTTGTTGCCGGCGCTATTGTTAATGGCTTTTAAGAAATATGTTTCTGCTTGGTTGGGCAGGTGGGTGGCTTCTTTTAAAATACCCATGTTTATAAGTAAATAGGGCCATTGAGGCCAAATGGTGATTGCTTTACGAAAATAAAATTCGGTTTCAAAATATTGACCTTTTGCCATAAGGGTTAAACCATAGTTCATGAGTGCACGTGGATTTTCGGGACCTTTTTGCAAAATATCGTACCACAGTGTTTCGTTGTTTTTCCATACTTTGTTGCGCTGATATGTGGTGAAAGCATAAGTACACAAAATGCACAAAGCTATTGCAAGGATGCTTTTAGTGAAGGTGGATTGTTGAAACACCGGTTTAATTTTTACTAAAAACAAAAATAGTGCCCAGCCCACCGCTATACTTATGCCAACATATAAATAAAATAAACGATGGCTGTTGGATACTTGTGTTAGTGCTGCTAAAACCGAGGTGGGGATGGCGGCAACAAAAAACCAGAGAATACCAAAGCTAATGGGACGGTATTTTTCTTTTTTTGATGCAATGAATGCAATGGCAAGCATGACGATGACGAAAGCAAAGCCCAAATACATGCGTATATCTGAAAAGCTATTAAACACAGTGATGTCGGGGTCGGAGCTCAATGAAACTGGAAAAAAGAATGAACAGAAATAGGTTAACAGCACCCACGGTTGGGTTATCAAATATTTTAAATGATAGCCATCTACCACAGTGTGCAGTAGGCCGGAGTTGGCGGTTTGTTTATAACTGATATACTGAACTAAGGCGGTGATGGCGAGTGTGAACAACAATGCCGGTAGTGTTTTTAGTATGGCATTGAGAAATTGTTTGCGTTGTTTGGTAAAAATTAGGGTTAATGAAACTTTGTTTTCGAACAACAGTATGTAAAGGAACAATAAAACGGGAAACATGGTGGCGGGTTCTTTGCTTAATACACCCAGTGCGAGCGGAATGAGATAGAGATAATATTTTTTGCATACCTTATTGATATAGCACACGAAAGCCAGAAGAACAAAAAAAGTTGAAAATAAATCGGAACGGGCAATAATATAGTTCATGGTTTCGGCATTGCCCGGATGCAACATATACCATCCGAGTGTGAACAAGACAAGGTATTTTGTCCATTGGTGTTTATAAGAAATATTGAAAATTTTCAGAATGATAAAAAACATGCATACACCCTGCAACAAAAAAACAATAAACATGGACAGATGGAAATAAAATGGATTGTAGCCTCCTCCCATCCAATAATCGATGGCGGTGCTGGCTGTAACCACAGGTCGATACCCTAAATTATCGGGCATGGTGCCAAAAGTGCGCATATCGGTAAAGAACTTTGTGAAGTTTGAGATATCGCGGATGTACACATTATTACAAATGGTGTGGGTATCATCAAAATGAAATCCATTATAGAAATGGTTTGAATACGTTAAAATAATACCTAAAATCAGAATAACTGAAATTATTGTTGTATTTTTATCATTCTTTTTCATTAGTAAATAAATTAATGCACGGTTTGTATACTTGTTTTTAAAATTAAACAAAGAATCACTGTAAAAATAGAAAATAATTCCTATTTAATTGTTAATTAATGAAAATAAAAAAAGAGCAAGAAAAAAAGAGCAAAAAAAAAGAATCAGATTGTAATAAATTTTTATAATTTCGTATACGAATTGGGATTTTCCCATATTAATTTGAAGGTTTAAACGTATATTTACATTTACAAATCCGTTAGAAATGAAAGTTAAAGAAAATGTTTCTTTACGTAAGGTGTTGAAAGAATATTTTGGATTCGATAATTTTAAAGGGAATCAGGAAGCTGTTATAAAAAATATATTGGCTGGCAACGACACATTTGTGATTATGCCAACAGGTGGTGGAAAATCGCTCACCTACCAACTTCCTGCTTTAATAAGCGAAGGAACAGCCATTATTATTTCACCCTTAATATCCTTGATGAAAAATCAGGTGGACAATATCCGCAATTTTGGTGTTGACAAAGGGATTGCAAATTTTTTGAACTCATCGCTTAGCAAACAAGAAATGATTGATGTGCGAGCTGATTTGCTAAAAGGTAAAACAAAATTATTGTATGTTTCTCCCGAAACCCTTACAAAAAAAGAAAATATAGAATTCTTTAAACAATTCAAAATATCATTTTACGCAATTGATGAAGCACATTGTATTTCGGAATGGGGACATGATTTTCGTCCCGAATACCGAAATATTCGTCCTACGGTTCAAGCCATTGGGTTAAAGGTTCCTGTTATTGCACTAACAGCCACTGCCACACCCAAGGTACAGCATGATATTCAGAAAAATTTGGGTATGATGAATGCCACGCTTTACAAAGCATCGTTCAATCGCCCAAACTTGTATTATGAAGTACGTCCTAAAACAAAAGATGTTTCGCGCGATATTATAAAGTATATAAAAGGTAACGCCGGAAAATCAGGTATCATATATTGTTTGAGTCGGAAGAAAGTTGAAGAGTTGGCCGAAACACTTTTGGTGAATGGCATTAAAGCATTGCCCTACCATGCCGGATTGGAATCGGAAATTCGAAAAAATAATCAGGACAAATTTTTGATGGAAGAAGTGGATGTGATTGTTGCAACCATTGCATTTGGAATGGGTATCGACAAACCGGATGTTCGATTTGTGATACATCATGACATACCAAAGAGTTTGGAAGGCTATTATCAGGAAACCGGACGTTCTGGACGTGATGATGGCGAAGGCAATTGCGTTGCTTTTTATTCGTATGATGATATTTTAAAACTCGAAAAGTTTACTTCAAAAAAATCGGTTAACGAACAAGAAATTGCAAAACAATTGCTTCTGGAAACCATTGCTTATGCAGAATCATCGGTTTGCCGGCGCAAACTGCTGTTGCATTATTTTGGGGAAATTTACCACGAGGAAAATTGTAATAGTTGTGATAACTGTTTGCACCCAAAAACAAAATTTGACGGAACCGAATATGTGGAAGTAGTGCTTGAAGCCGTTCTGGAAACCAAAGAACAATTTAAAGCAAACCATTTAATACAGGTTATTATCGGGAAAACCTCGGCAACCATAAAATCATTTAAACATAACAAACTTAATGTATTTGGCAAAGGTTATGAAAAAGATGAAAAATTTTGGAACGCTGTAATTCGTCAAACCCTAATCAACCGATTTTTGTCGAAAGATATTGAAAATTATGGCATACTGAAAATAACAACTGAAGGAAAAGCATTTTTGAAAGAGCCTACTACCGTAATGCTAACTCAAGACCACGATTACGAAGGAACCGAAGAGGATGATTTTTTTGCAGGAGGCGAAAAAACAAGTACCGCCGACAAAGTTTTATTTTCTTTATTAAAAGATTTGCGGAAACAGTTATCGCGGAAAGAAAACCTCCCACCTTTTGTCATATTTCAAGACCCCTCCCTAGAAGACATGGCAATACAGTATCCGATAAAGATGGATGAAATGCTTCAGATAACTGGAGTTGGCGCCGGAAAAGCTCAAAAATATGGGAAACCATTTATTGAACTTATTGAAAAATATGTAGAAGAAAATGAAATTATTAGACCGATGGATATGGTTGTGAAATCGGTTGTGAATAAATCGGGCATGAAAGTATACATCATTCAAAGTATCGACCGTAAAGTGCCCCTTGAGGATATTGCGTTGGTAAAAAATCTGCCTATTGGAGAACTGCTTACCGAACTAGAAAGCATTGTTGCATCGGGCACCAAATTAGACATCTCTTATTATATTGACGAGTATGTTGACCCATATCATCAAGAAGAAATATACGACTATTTTCACGATGCCGAAACAGATTCTATAGAGGACGCCTTGAACGAACTGGGAGAAAGCGAATTTACAGAAGAAGAAATCAGGCTGATACGATTGAAATTTTTATCAGAAGTTGGAAACTAATTATTTTTTAATTTTTAAATTTTTTTTATGAACGAAGAATCAAACAACAATTTACAAGAAGGTCCAAAAGTTATTGAAGAAAAAAAGGAATGCTGTACAGAGAAAAAATGTCGTTTTTCTTTTTGGATTAATATAATTTGTTTGGCTGGAGTTATTGCATTATTTATTTTATTTTTTCTTTCGAAAAAACAGGTCGTTGACACAACTCCACCAAAAACGATTGGGAATGTTACTTTTGCCTTTGTCAATACCGACTCGCTGATGGCACACTATGATTTTGTTTTGGATGTACAGGTTGATTTGGCGAAATATGAAAAAATATTACAAAATCAATACACAGCAACAGTTACTGCTTTTCAGAAAGAATATGATGATTACATCAAAAGAGCCACAGCTGGTTTGCTAACCCTTGATCAACAAAAGAAAACCGAAGAGACCCTTGGTAAAAAACAACAATCAATTGGTGAACTTGAAGGAAAACTAGCTGCACAATTGCAGGAAGAAAAGCTTAAACGCAATATGGAAGTGCACGATAGCATTGTTAACCACATTGCACGCTATAACAAAACCAAAAACTATACTTTTATTTTCGAACAATCCTATGGTGGCGGATTGCTTTTTGCACACAGTGGGCTTGATATTACCCCTGAGATTTTAAAAGGGTTAAATGAAGAATACACTGAATTACAAAAGAAGAAAAAATCTGAATCGGGTGATGAAAGCACTACAGAGAAGAAGTAAAACCGAAATTTAATTTTTGTTTAATTGGTTCTTCACTGCTACAACAAAAATGTTATCTAAATCCATTTATTAAAAAAAATTAAATTCTATAATGAAAACCCGTTTCATCCTTTTTGCCTTTATCATACTATTATTTACAGCTTGTAAATCAAAAGTAGTTGAAGAAGTTGTTGAAAAATATGCTGATGGAAGTCCAAAAGTTGTTCGTTCCTTCAAAGAAGACGATAAAAGCAAAGTTTTGGTTAAAGAGATACTATATTATCCCAATCATCAAAAATATATGGAAGGAGCGTATAAAAACGATAAACGCGAAGGAGTTTGGGTTTCGTGGTATCAAAACGGGAATAAATGGAGCGAAGGAGAGTTTAAAGACGGCATAAATAATGGTTATCGCCACATTTATCATGAAAACGGCAATAAACAAGTTAAAGGAACCTACAAAGATGGAGTAAAAGTTGGAATCTGGAAGTTTTATGATGATAAGGGAAACTTTGTTAAAGAAGAAGATTGCTCAAAATAATCTGAATTAGAATCTGTAACCAAAGCCCACTTCCACCATATCGGCAGTGGATAGATGCGTTTTTAAACCCAACTGAAAACAATAATGGTTTTTAATTGTATAGCGCAACGCCACTCTATCAAAAATATAACCGTCGCTTTGGTCTTTTGCATACAAGTAGCTTCCTATCTGAGCAATTAAACTCAAATGCGAAAAATTCATTTCATACACAAAACTCAAGCCGGGTTTTATGGCTTGCAGTTTATTTTTTACTACCACATCATTTCTTTCTAACGACTCAATTACAGCATTATCGTAAAATAAATCCAACCCAATTCCAATTTTTCTTTTGAATCCTAATGGCTTCATAAAATAACCACTTAATGCATAAGCAGTATATTTTTGGCCATTGGCAGGATACATTTCACTTAGCCCAAAATTACCCATTATGGTATATTGCCATCGTTTATTGCATTGGGGAAGCTCTCGTTTTACATAATTAATTGTTGGATTGTAGAATCGATAAGATATTCCGATATTGAGCAACGGGATATTTATGCCAAGATTTGGAGTTTTGAAAGCACCGTTGGAAAGATGCGACATTCCTATACCGGCAGACAGTGTAAAACGCGATGTGACAGACCACCGCATTTCATACATAACCTGCAAAAACGCATTAACATGTGAGCCGATAGCAATATTCTTATAATTATTTTCTGCATTGAATCGCTTTGTAAGATATCCTAAACCACATGCAAAACGAAAGTATAAATTTACTCTTTTGCCTTTCGTTAAATTGAAATTCAGGTATGGATAAACCGCACCAACATTCCCAAGCACCTTTGATCCCCCTAATGTAGAATAAAAAATACCTATCCCTTTCTGAGGGTATTTATACAACTGTTCCCATGATTGTTTGCCATTTGTTTGCGATGCAATACAAACTTCGAATCCCGGAAAGTGACTATCACTTAGATGTTGCATGGATTTATGATGAGCGATAACAAACCCATAATACCCATGAACATCAATGGTTGGGTTAATGGATGGTGTAACCTGCTGAGAATATGTTAACCCTTGCAGCAATATACCAAAAACAAAGAAAAATATTTTTTTCAACCTTTCAAGAAACTTGTTTTGTGCAAATATAGAAAACAGAATTGATTACTTTTACGAAAATTTTCAGTATGAGAAAAGAATTGGTTGCCTTTGAACGATTATTGGACATTATGGATGAGCTTCGCAATAAATGTCCCTGGGATAAATCACAAACTATTGAATCTCTTCGTTACCTTACCATTGAGGAAACCTATGAGCTTTCGGACGCAATAATCGAAAATGACATTATGGGTGTTTGCAAAGAACTAGGTGATTTGATGCTACATTTGGTTTTTTATTCTAAAATTGCCTCCGAAAATAATGATTTTACTATAACCGATGTTTTAAATGGTATTTGCGAAAAACTCATACAACGTCATCCACATATTTATGGCGATGTAAAAGTTTCGAATGCCCGCGATGTAAAAAATAACTGGGAAAAAATTAAACTTAAAAACGGTTCTTCCTCTGTTCTGGGAGGTGTTCCTGTGTCATTGCCTGCTATGGTAAAGGCATATAGAATTCAGGAAAAAGTAAGCGGAGTTGGTTTTGATTGGGAAAAAACTCAAGATGTTATTGATAAAGTTACAGAAGAGTTGAGCGAACTTAAAGCAGAAATAGATCAGCAAGCCGATAAAGGCAAAGTTGAGGATGAATTCGGTGATTTGATTTTTGCATTAATAAATTATGCTCGTTTCATAAATATTAATCCTGAAGATGCGCTAGAAAGAACCAATAAGAAATTTATAAAACGTTTTTCTTATATTGAACTACAAGCAAAAAAATCAAAAAGAAAAATACAAGATCTAACTTTGTCAGAAATGGATGTTTATTGGAATGAATCAAAGCTTCTGGAATAAAAAAAGCCGATGAATCATCGACTTTTCTTAGCTGATTTAACCGTATTATTAATGTTTGCTTAAATAATCGGCAACTCCATCAGATGTAGCCTTCATGCCATCTTGCCCTTTGTGCCAATTGGCAGGACAAACCTCACCGTTTTCTTCAAAAAACTGCAAAGCATCAACCATACGAATTGCTTCATCAACATTTCGGCCCAACGGAAGATCATTGACCAACTGATGACGCACTAAGCCATTTTTATCGATTAAGAATAACCCACGATACGCAACAGGAGCACCAATATACTCGGCTTCGCCATCGTCGTTATAATCATATTCGCCTGCTAATACACCATAATTTTCGGCAATTGTTTTTGAAAAGTCGGCCACCAAAGGGAATTTAACACCCTTAATGCCGCCTTTACTTTTATCGGTTTGAAGCCAGGCCCAGTGCGAAAATTTAGAATCAACAGAGCAACCTACCACAACCGTATTACGTTTATCAAACTCTTCCATTTTTTCCTGAAATGCAAGGATTTCGGTAGGACATACAAATGTAAAATCCATTGGATAAAAGAAAAAGACAATGTGTTTTTTTCCATAATACTGAGTTAATGAAAAATCATCATCAAATTCATAACCGTTAATTACCGCTTCGGCTTTAAAAACCGGAGCTTTTTTACCAACTAATGTACACATAATTTTCTCTCTTTTAATTTATTAATTATTTAGGTATTTAAATGCAAAATTAGTACAAATTTCTTTTTAATGCAATAAAATTGTCAATAAAATTGTGGCGCCAAATCCTAAAACAATGACAAAAAATTTCTGAAAATTAAACCGATGGTTTTCGTCGGTTTCAAAAAGAATGGTTGTTGAGATGTGTAAAAATATACCCACAACCATGGCGAGAACATAATCGAAAAAATGAGCATATTGCGATATGAGTTCGGCACCCACATAATAGCTAGCAATCGTTCCCAAAGGTGCGGATAGTGCAAAAACAAACAAGAGCAATAGTGCTTTTGTTTTGTTTTGCGGGCATTTTAAAAACAACAAACCCATCAGCACGATTGAAATCGGAATGTTATGAATTATAATACCCGTAAGCATTGTATTTCTGAGTTGGGGATTCACAAAATTTTCAGCTAGAGGCATCCCTTCTAAAAATGAGTGAATGCAAATGCCAATCATTATTGGAGTAATGCTTAAATGCTTGGTATGCGAGTCATGAGTTAATGCATGATCGTGTCCATGTTCAATTCCTTTGGTTATAAAATCGAGCAATAGTTGAATGAAGAAACCCAAAATAACAAACAACCCAATAGTCATGGTTTTGTCGGCAGTATAAATTTCAGGAATAATATCCAGAAAACTTATTCCAAGCAAATAGGCTCCACTAAATGTAGTAAGCAATTTCAGATAATTACTTTTGGGTTTAAAAATAAATATACTGAGGCCACTCAGAACAACAGGAAAAAACAGTGCGGAAAAAACTATACTATTCATGAGTAATTAAAATGAAATACGAAGATACTATTTTGTAAAATCTCAAATGAAATATAAATTTATTTGGCTTGTATTTTATGCCCCCAAATTGCATAATAAAGTATCACCAAATAACATGGAATTGCAATCCAATACGCTTGTTGCGTACTTTGCAAAACGTGACTTAACCAAGCATAAACTAAAGGTAGAAGAGCTCCTCCTGCAATTGCCATAATAAGTAGTGCTGATGCAAGTTTGGTATATTTTCCTACTCCATTTAATGCGAGTGGCCAAATTGCTGGCCATACCAAGGAGTTAGCAATTCCCAACATGGCAATAAACAATACAGTGTAGGGAATCATTAATGTTACCCGCTCAAAAGTTAGTAAATCAATGAATGGAATTTCTAAAATGAGTGATGATGGAACAAAAACTGCAGCCAATGTAAACAATACGCCCAATATGGAACATATTGTCAATGCTGTTTTTTGCGAAATCACTTTCGGAATTAATGCCACTCCAAAGAAATAGCCTATTACCATAAAAATTAACATCAACGAGGTAAAGTATTTTGCAGAACCCATGGCTATACCCAATGAATCGCCATAACGTATGATGGTATCACCTGCTATTACCTCAACTCCAACATAGAAAAACAAAGCAACAACTCCCATCAATAAATGCGGATAAGCGAAAAGGCTTTTTTTGGTTTGCTGTAATGGCAGCGATTCCGTTTCTTCTTCTGGGTTTATTTCAGGGAGATGTGCAAATCGAATCATAAAAGCCAATGCAATCAAAAAACCCGTCATCAGCAAATATGGTATTATCATTCTATTGGCCAACTCATCTAAAAGAGTGGCTCTTTGCGCTAAATCAGTTAATGCCGCTAAACGAGCTTTAATTGATTCGGCATCTTTTAGTAAAATTGAAGCCAGCATCACAGGTGCCAATACTCCTGCAACTTTATTGCAAATGCCCATTATGCTAATGCGTTTGGCAGCGCTTTCAATTGGTCCGAGGATAGTAACATAGGGGTTCACTGCGGTTTGTAATAATGCCAAACCTGTGCCTAAAACAAACAAACCGATTAGAAACAAAAAGTAAGAGCGCAACATTGCAGCAGGAATGAATAATATGGCTCCAACAGCCATCACCGCTAAGCCTAAAGTCATACCATTTCGAAAACCTATTCGTTCGAGTATTTTTGAAGATGGAATTGCCATCACAATATAGGATATATAGAAAGCAAATGTTACTAGATATGCCATAACATCGGTGAGTTCGCAAGCCGTTTTTAAAAATGGAATTAAGGCTCCGTTGAGCCAAGTAACAAAACCGAAAAGAAAAAACAATAAACCAATTAATGATATTGAAAGAATATAATCCTTTCGTTTTTGTGTGTCAGTATTTTGAATCATTTTATAAATTTTATATGAAAAATTAATATTGAATGCAAACATTAGTGTTTACAAATATATTAAAATGATTCAATCCAAAAATAAAATTATTGAATCGAACATCAATTATTGTGTTTGATTTTTTTAAGTATTATCAACAAACAGAAACCTATTCACTATGATTCTGTAATTTCTTCGGGTGGTTCGTTTTTTACTTCAAGTTTAAATCCGGTGCCATGAACATTGGTAATACAGAGATTTTCGTCTTCTCTTAGATATTTTCTGAGTCGTGTTATAAAAACATCCATGCTTCTTCCCGTAAAATAATCGCTGTCGCCCCAAATTGATTTTAATGCAATTTCGCGATGTACGAGTCTGTTTTTATTAATACATAAGAGTTTTAATAAATCTGCTTCTTTTCGAGTAAGATATTGCTCACCAGTTGGCGATTGCAGAATCATATTGGTATAATCAAAAGTATAAGTACCCATCTTATATTTTTCGACATTGTCGACCAATGGAAAATATGATTTCTTTTTAACACGACGCAAGATGGCTTCGATGCGCAAACTCAACTCTTCGGTGCTAAATGGCTTAGTGATATAATCGTCGCATCCAATGTGAAAACCTTTAATACGGTCTTCTTTTTGGGTTTTGGCTGTTAAAAATACTATTGGAATATCCTTATTGGTTTTACGAATTTCTTTGGCAATGGTAAAACCATCTTTTTTGGGTAGCATGACATCCAAAATAATCAGATCGAAATACTGGGATTTGAATAAGTCATACGCTTCTTCACCATTGTCGGCAAACACAGTGTCGTACAATAGGATTTCTAAATAGTCTTTTAATACAAGACTTAAATTGGGGTCATCTTCAACCAATAATATTCTTGGTTTGTTAGTACTTAACATTGGTGTCATAATGTTTATGTTTAGGTATAATTAAATGGGAAATACAATTCAAATATTGATCCTTTATAAAGTTCGCTTTTTACAAGCGAAATGGTTCCATTATGTGCGTCCATCACCGATTTCACATAATAAAGTCCTAATCCAAATCCTTTCACATCGTGAATGTCGCCTGTGTGAACTCTGAAAAATTTCTTAAATATATTTTTATGATCCGCAACACTAATTCCGCGGCCATTATCTTCAACACGTATGCAAATGCCTTGATATTTATTAAATGTGGACACTTTAATTTGGGGGTTGTTTTGCGAATATTTTATTGCATTATCGAGCAGGTTGGTAACAACATTAATAAAATGAAGCTCGTCGATAAATATTTCTGCTTGGGTAGCCTGAAGATCGATGGTGATTTCGCCATCTTTTTCTTTTACAATCATATTGAATATATCAACCGAGTTTTCGATTATTTTATGTATATTCATTTTGACAAGGTTGACTGTTAGCTCTTTTTTATCGATGAGCGAAATTTGTAATACTTGTTCTACTTGATTTCGTAAGCGTAGGTTTTCGTCGTAAATAATATTGGCGTATTTGCGGGTTTTATTTGATTGCTCTGAAACTACTGGCTTCATTAACATTTCGGAGGCCACAGATATGGTGGATATGGGTGTTTTAAACTCATGTGTCATATTGTTGATAAAATCGTTTTTCATTTCCGATATTTTCTTTTGCCTGACAACAGTGAATATAATATAAAGAAACGATAATACAAGAATCAATAAAAAGAAACCTGCTAAACCAACTAACCATAAGGACATACGGCGTATAATCAAGTGTTTTTCGTGTGGGAAAAACACTGTTAAAAAATAATTACTGTTGGCAATTTTATTTAATGAAATCCGATGAGGCGATTGCGAAATGGATTCAAACTCATCGGCAGTTGGGTTTCCATAAACAATTTTACCCGAACTTGAATCGATTATTGCAAAAACATAATCCTTTTGCACAGTGAAACAACCAAATTCTTCGGTGAGCAAACTATCAATGCCTTCCAAAACTTCTTTTGGAACTAATGTTTTGCTTGAGGTTGAGTCGGGTGCTTTTGGTGTTGAATCGTGTAAATGTTGCGACAGTATTTTTTCCTTTTCGAAATAAAATATTCGATCTACCACTCTGGAAAGCCCTGCATACACCATTTCATCGAATTGTTCGGAACGCAATTTGATGGCTTTATTTACCAACACAAATTGCGAAACAACCAATCCAATAACTGAAATTGTGGTAACACACGCTATTAGGTAGAGCAATTTCTTTTTCATAATACAAATGTACATGATAAAAAACAAAAAGGATAGTTGTCATCAACTTTAACCAAAATTTAACTATGATAAATGCCTGTTTTTAATAACCTTAGATGAACTAGCTTGAAATCTTAACAAATCAAATCCGAATTGCACTCATATTCAATCATTAACAATTGAACCGCGAACATTTAAAAAATTTTCGTATTTTTGTTTTATCAACTAAAATAAACTTTGGATGAAAAAAATTAGTGTTATTTATACTCAAAATCTTCAAACCAAAGCAATTCATGAGCGATCGGGGCGTGTTTTATTTACCGAAGCACCTGTTGACAATCAGGGTACGGGGGAAAACTTTTCGCCTACCGATTTGGTGGTGACGGCGCTTGGTTCGTGTATTTTAACTGTGATTGGCATAGCGACAAAAAAATATAATTTTTCTTTTGATGGGGCTTCGGTGGCTTTGGGCAAAACAATGGTCCAGGATCCGCGACGAATTGGGGCTATTGATATGACTTTCGATTTTAGCGGGTTGGCTTTGGGCGATAAAGAGAAAAAGATTGTTGAATATGCCATTGGCAATTGCCCTGTGATGCGCAGTTTGCATCCAGATATTACGAAAAACATCGCGTTTAATTATTAATTTCGGAAAACGTATGGAATTTAATTTAACCGTTGGGTTAACTCACACGGAAGTGAAAACAGTTACCAATGATGACACGGCTTCAAAATTTGGGTCGGGCTTGGTTGAAGTGTTTTCCACGCCTGCTATGATAGCCTTGATGGAAAACACAGCACTAAAAACTGTGTTGCCGCAGTTGCCCGAAGGCTATGGCACTGTGGGTATAGAAGTTTCGGTAAAACATTTGAAAGCTACCCCGGTGGGGATGAAGGTTAGATGCGAAGCACGACTGGAAAAAACGGAAGGGAAGAAACTATTTTTTACTGTTGTGGCCTACGACCAAGATGGGAAAATTGGTGAAGGAACCCATGTGAGGTATATTATCAATACAATCGATTTTATGAACAGTTTGAAAAAACTATAGCCAGTGTTTTTTCTTGAAATACCACAAAAAGGTGAGCACAATGGCCAGCATGAATGCGCAAACCATTAAAAAGGCGCGGGAATGATTTTGAAATGGTAGTCCGATGTTCATTCCATACAAACTGGCAATAAATGTCATGGGGAGCATTACGGTGGAGATGAGTGTGAGCACTTTCATGATTTCGTTGATGCGGTTGGTTTGCAACGAATCGAATGTTTTTGCCAAGCCTTCTATCAATTCTTTGTAGTCTTCAATCATATCCCACGATTTTTGGTAATAATCCAAAATATTGCCCCAATATTGTTCCATTTCGGTGGCAAAACCTTTGATTTCGCCCGATTCGAATTTGTGAAACAGGCGTAGCTGTGGACGAAAACTGGTGTCGAGCAGGATGATGTTTTTGCGTGTTATTGATATTTTTTCGATAACTTTTGGGGATTTATCTTTGAACAAGCCATAGCTTATTTGATCCACCTCGTTGCCTATTTTTCCTAAAATCGAAAAGGTTTCTTCGTTCAAACGTTCCAGAATTTCGTAGAGCAGGGCATCGCTTGTTTGGGCACTCATCTCGGATTTAAAATCTTCCAGGTTTTCTTTAACGGTGTTGAATAATTTTTTTACAATCCAATGCGAGTTGCCAATGGTGATGATAAATTGCTGGCCCCAAAATA
This sequence comes from Bacteroidota bacterium, assembly GCA_037128515.1. Lineage (GTDB taxonomy): Bacteria > Bacteroidota > Bacteroidia > Bacteroidales > CAIWKO01 > CAIWKO01. Next base: position 82,303 of record JBAXWF010000005.1, read on the forward strand.
TTTTTACTTCACGGGTTTCCAGTAGTCGGTTATTGTTATCGAAGCTAGGGAAATGCAGAATCAAAAAATAATAGTCGGGATAGATATCAATTTTAGGTCGTTGCACTTTGCTGCGACAATCTTCTATATCTAATGGGTGAAATTGAAAATTTTCGACCAAATAATCGTAGTTTTCGTTGGTTGGATTTAAAATATGGTACCAACTAAAGTTTTCGAATTTGATGGTTTCTATCATATTTTATCCTTTTCTATACAAAAACCGATGGTTTAAATTTTTGTTTTTTTGATGTTGTAAGTTGCAAATATAGGGTGTTTTTTTTGAATTGTGATGATTGAATCACCATTTCGTGTTTCCAATCAGTCAACCCAGACATTTTCGACTATGAACCCTGCCATAAAACACTATGAATGTTACGAAAACTCAAGTTAAAACGTATTTCTTTCACAAAAATACAAATCGCCAGGCAAAAACCTATTTTTGGGGCGTACGTGTAAAATACAGGTAGTAACAAATGGTACCCTTTGGTATGAACTGTGATATACAGGTAGCCATTTTTAAGGTTGTTTTAGGGTACCTGTAAAATACAGGTAGTAACAATCGGTACCCTTTGGTACGAACTGTGAAATACAGGTGAAAAAATTAAGGGTAAATTTTCGATAAATCTTGGTTTGCTTTTATTGGCAGCAGCACAATGCAACAAGGTTTGCATCTATAAAAAAACAAAAATTAAGAATGGAGGCGACTCCGTATTTGCGTAATTGTAGAGAACAGAAAATCGAAATAAAACCCGCTACTGGCATCCATTCACATAAAACCAAATGTTGGGAATACCGGCTTCGTCAATTATTTTAATCCAGCCATTATGTTGGCGTTGTGGTTTCATCTGTGCAGCATCTTTGGCTTTGCAAGGCGGTGTGTCAAATTTTTCGACTTCCACCTGGGCCCACAAACCCAGCATGGTGCCTGTTAAATTAATCCGAAAACAATTGCCTTTAAGCAGTTCCACTTTTTTGCTTTTGGCATCAGGCTGCTCGCGCAGGTTTAAACCCACATCCACAATGGGATAAAATCCTTGTTTTTGGGCTATAAAATAATCGCTCCAATTTTTATAGGAAATGCGCAAATAGCCCAATTCTTTTATCGAAATCCAACATCCGCCCCGAATGCTGTTCACCAACACTTTCACACAGTTGTTTTTTATTTCAAAATATTTTAAACAATAGGCTTTAGCGGCAAATTCAACCAAATCTTCGTTACGCACCCGCAGGGATTTGTTGCCGATGTTGTACATCAAATTCAGCCAATCTTTTTTATAAATTGTGCCAATTTTTTTGCCTTGGGGTTGGTTCATCAACATAAAGTTGGCATTCGGAAAATTGATGTTCAATGCGGTCATGCCTTTTTCAGGAACCAAATATCCCATGCCATATTTCTGATAATTTGGGTTTTGGGCCAACAACGATAGCCCCAACCCCAGTAAAATCAACTGTAAACAAATTATCTTTTTCATTTTATTGGCAATTACAACTTTTCGAAAAAATAATATCCGTGTCGGGCAACAAATCATGCATACGTTTTTGTTTATCAAAATTTATGGCAATCACCCGCATATCCAGCACTTTCAAATTGTGGCTCAGTTTGCCAATCTCGTTGGGGAACTCCGTGATGTTGTTTCCCCACAAATCCATGTAGGCGAGCTGTTGCAGGTTGCCAATTTCTTTGGGCAGTTCGGCAATTTCGTTCATGTTGGCAATAATCGATTTCAAAGCCACCAAGTTGCCCAGGGTTGATGGCAGCATGGTGAGTTTGTTTTCCGAAACATCCAAACTGCTTAGCTTCACCAAAAAACCAATTTGGGCAGGCAGGGTATAAATTTTGTTGTGCGACACATTTAAAATACTCAGATTATTGAGGCCGCCCACATCGGGCAACAATTCGGTTAATTTGTTGTGCGACACATTTAATATTTTTAAATTCACCAGATTGCTGATGCTATCGGGCAATATAGCCATGCTATTGTGCGACAAATTAAGCTCCTGCAGATTTTTAAACAGAAATACTTCGGCAGGAAACACCTTCAAATGTTGCCCGTGCAAATCCAATCGATAAACCAAATCGGGAGTTTTTAAAGCCGTTTCCAAGGATGTGTACTCTTTTTCAGCCGACAATACCAGTGAATCGGCGTTTTGAGCAAACAGGCACACAACTGACAAAACCTGCATCAGTAAAAAAATAATCGGTTTATACAAGGTAGGAGATTTAGCCATTACGTTTTTTTAAAATTATTTTTTTATCGCGTGCCAGTTGTTTTGTCAATTCCTTAACTCCAGTAAATTTCTTTTCGTTTCTCACAAAATATTTAAAAACCAATTTAATGTTCTTGCCATAAATCGTGCGGTCGAAACCAAAAATATGCACCTCAATACTTCGCGGCCTGTTCACAAAAGTGGGGTTGTTGCCAATGTTGCACATACCTTCAAACAATTCATTATCCACCACAATCTGCACAGCATACACCCCGTTGGCCGGAATTTGTTTCAACACATCGGCCACTTTCAAATTAGCGGTCGGAAACCCAATTTGTTTACCAATTTGGTTGCCTTCCACCACTTTGCCCACCAAGGAATAGTTATACGAAAGCAAGATGTTCGCTTCTTCAACATGATTGTGCTCTAGCAACAGCCTTATTTTGGTTGAACTCGGCACAATGTTTCCCTCAGTTTGTTCGCTCACCTCCTCCACCTGAAAGCCATACACCTCGCCCGATTTAAAAAGCGTATCGTGATTGCCCGAACGGTGATTGCCAAAATGATGGTTAAACCCCAAAACAACATACTTTGCTTTGAGTTCTTTTACCAAAAAATCCTTCACATACACCTCATAAGGCATAGCCGCAAACTCCGAGGTAAAGTCAATCACAAAAACAATATCAATGCCCAGTTCTTCAAAAATAGCAAGTTTTTCGTCCAAGGTCGTAAGCAATTTTAGGTGGGTGCCTTCGTTTCCCAAGGCCACACGCGGGTGAGGTTCAAAGGTAACGATGACCGATTTCAGTTTGTGTTGTTCTGCAATTTCGTTCACTCGTTTAATTATAGCCCGATGCCCTTTATGCACTCCATCGAAAGTTCCTGTAGAAACAACCGAATTAAAATCAGTTGGAATTTCATTACAATTTCTAAAAATATTCAATTTTTTAAGATTTAATTCGTTTTTGCAAAAATAAAAGATATTTTTGACGGAAATTCTATTTTATTTTTAAAAAACACTAATTTTGTTGGTAAAGTAACGAAAAAAGAATTTTAACTCTTTAAATAATTAACTCGTTTTAAATTAATATATTAAAAATAATGGCTGTAAACAGTAAAGGAAAAGTTCATCAAATCATTGGTGCCGTTGTTGATGTAATTTTCGAAAAAGAAGAAGATCTTCCAAAAATCTACGATGCACTCGAAGTAAAAAAAGACAATAATGAGATACTTGTATTAGAATGTCAGCAGGACATTGGCGAAAACACCGTTCGTTGCATCGCCATGGATTCAACCGATGGTTTGCGCCGTGGCATTGAAGTGATCAACACCGGTTCGCAAATTTCGATGCCCATTGGCGATCACATTCGCGGACGCTTGTTCAATGTAATTGGTGAAGCTATTGATGGTATTGGCCCTGTAAACATGGAAAAGACGTATAACATTCACCGCGATCCTCCCAAGTTCGAAAACCTGGCCACATCAAAAGAAGTTCTTTACACCGGTATTAAAGTAATCGACCTGATTATTCCCTATGCAAAAGGCGGAAAAATTGGTTTGTTTGGTGGTGCCGGCGTTGGAAAAACCGTTATCATCATGGAGTTGATTAACAACATTGCAAAAAAATATTCCGGCATGTCGGTTTTTAGCGGTGTTGGCGAACGCACCCGTGAAGGAAACGATTTGTTGCGCGAAATGATTGAATCGGGCTTGATAAAATATGGCGATAAGTTTGTTGAAGATATGGAAAAAGGCGGTTGGGATCTTTCGCTGGTGAACACCGACGATCTTTTAGACTCGCAAACAACCTTAGTGTTCGGACAAATGAACGAACCTCCCGGAGCCCGTGCACGTGTTGCGCTGTCGGGATTAACCCTTGCCGAATATTTCCGCGATGGTGATGAAAAAACTGGCGGACGCGATATTTTATTATTTATCGATAACATTTTCCGTTTCACGCAGGCAGGCTCCGAAGTATCGGCTTTGTTAGGGCGTATGCCTTCAGCAGTTGGATATCAACCCACATTGGCAACCGAAATGGGTATATTGCAAGAACGAATCACATCAACAAATCGGGGATCCATCACTTCGGTACAGGCAATTTATGTTCCTGCCGACGATTTAACCGACCCCGCTCCGGCAACCACATTCTCGCATTTGGATGCCACCACAGTATTAAGCAGAAAAATAGCCGAAATTGGTATCTATCCCGCTGTCGATCCTTTGGATTCCACTTCGCGTATCTTAAGCCCCGATGTGGTTGGCGAAGAACATTACGATGTTGCACAACGTGTAAAAGCAATTTTGCAACGCTACAACGAATTGCAGGACATTATTGCTATTTTGGGCATGGACGAACTTTCCGAAGAAGACAAACTTACGGTTCAACGTGCACGCAGGGTTCAACGCTTTTTATCGCAACCTTTCTTTGTGGCCACCGCATTCACCGGTTTGGAAGGAAAATTCGTTAACATCGAAGATACCATTAAAGGTTTCCGTATGATACTCGATGGCGAAGTTGATGAATATCCCGAAGCAGCATTCCACAATGTGGGCACCATTGAAGAAGCTATCGAAAAAGGGAAGAAACTTATTAGTCAGGCATAATTCAATTAAAAAAACACTAATTATGCTCATAGAAATTATTTCACCCGAAACAACCATTTTTTCCGGAGAAGTTCGCAGAGCGAAATTTCCCGGAAAAGACGGGTCTTTCGAAGTATTGAATAATCATGCTCCTATTGTTGCTGTTTTAAAAAAAGGTAAAATCAGGTTAATTGATATGCAAAATCAAACCACATATTACGATGTAAATGGTGGCGTGGTTGAAATGCAAAAAAACAAAATCATTGTATTGGCTGAATAAAGTAGCAAAGAAATAATATTATGGCAGAAAGTATCTTAAGCAAAATTGGCCCCGGCGTGGCAACTGGCAACAACCTTCAATATATATTTGATGTTGCGAAAAAAAATAAGTTTGCAATTCCGGCAGTAAATGTTGTGGGTACCAATTCCATAAATGCAGTAATGGAAGCTGCCAAGGTGGTTAATTCACCTGTTATTGTTCAGTTTTCCAATGGCGGTGGTTTGTTTTTCGGTGGAAAAGCACTCGACAATGCCAGCGAAAAAGCTGCCATAGCCGGTTCTGTTTCAGGAGCTATGCATATTCATCAGATGGCCGAATATTATGGCATTCCGGTGATAGTTCATACCGATCATGCTGCACGAAAACTTTTACCATGGATTGACGGATTATTGGATGCCGGTGAAAAATTTTACAAACTCAACGGTAAGCCCCTATTCAGTTCACACATGCTCGACTTGTCGGAAGAATCGCTGGAACAAAATGTAGAAACCTGCAAACGTTATCTTGAACGTATGAGCAAGATGGGTATGACTTTGGAGATTGAACTTGGCATTACCGGTGGCGAAGAAGATGGGGTTGACCATAGCGATATACACAGTTCGAGATTGTACACCCAACCCGAGGACGTGGCTTATGCTTATGAAGAATTGAATAAAGTAAGCAACCGGTTTACTATTGCAGCTTCGTTCGGCAATGTTCATGGCGTCTACAAACCGGGCAATGTAAAACTTGAACCCATCATTCTGAAAAACTCACAAAAGTTTATCCAAGAAAAATATCATACGGTCGAAAATCCGGTTCATTTTGTTTTCCACGGCGGGTCGGGCTCTGAGCCTGAAAAAATTCAGAAAGCCATTTCGTATGGTGTAGTAAAAATGAATATTGATACCGATACCCAATGGGCATATTGGGAAGGTGTTCTGAAATTTTATAAGAAAAACGAAGCTTACCTGCAAGGCCAATTAGGAAATCCAGATGGAGAAGAAAAGCCCAATAAAAAATATTACGACCCGCGAGCTTGGTTGCGCGAAGGGGAAAAAACTTTGGTTGAAAGATTAAAGATAGCCTTTAGCGATTTGAATGCAATGAATCGAAACTAAAAATCGGGGAAATTTATTTCGTCCTTCACCACAAAAGCATCGGGAAACTCCCCTACAATTTTTTGTTTGAAACCCTCTGCATCAATTCGGGTACGGAAATCGCCTACCCTTACTTTATAATAGGGCGATTGGAACATCAAATACACGCTCATATCAGGATACATAGCCATAAATACACCTTTTTTGCTGTATGCATGGCTTTTTGAATTGTTACCCGAGTCGAAAAATATTTGTACACGCCAACCAATAATTTTATGCTTTTCGTTGATATATTTATGCTTTTCCACAAGAGTTGATATCAAAGGGCTTTCGGTGATAACAACATTCCCCTTTTGCGCTTTAGCAAAACTCGAAAACGTCAATAAAAAACAGAAAACTAAAAAGAATTTCCTCATAATACTATCGGGCAAGTGTATCTATTTCTTTTGGATGTATACTCAAAACTGGAATCGAAGAGTTGTTTACCATTTGCAGGGCATAGGGACCAAGCCAAATATTTGATGTTTCTTCTTCCTGTTCGGTCATAATAATGATTAAATCTGCTTTCACGTCTTCGGCATATTTGATGGTAGCTGTAGTAATATTGGACGCATCAACTGATTTTACTTTATAGTTCACGCCATTTTCAGTTAAATATTTTTCAACTTGAGAAGTATAGCTGTTTACCTTAGCCCGAATTGATTTTAATGTTGATGACTGTAATTCCAACATATGAATTTCGGAGCAAAAACATTTCGCAAATTCCATGGCAAAAGGAACTTTTTGACGCGTCGAAGACGAATTGTCGATAGGCAATATTACTTTTTTAATGGTCTTTTTAACTGCATACGATTCACGAAGTGTAATCACGGGGCAAGGAGAATACGTAACTATCTTGCTGGCATTTGAACCAATCATGAATGACTCAAACCCAGAAACACCATGCGAACCAGTAACAATCAAATAAGCATCGTTGTATTTTGCCTGATTGGCAATTTCTTTATATACTTTCCCTTTGCGAAGTTTATAGGAAAGCGTACCTTTTTTCAACGATTTCGAATATGTTTTTACAAACTCTTCCAAACGAGCTTTTGCTTCCTGACGATGCTCGTGCGTAGAATTGTTATAAATAGATTCATCACTATCGGGTTTGTCAACCCAAACCATTATAATATGTGCTCCAATTACATTGGCAATACTAATTGCATATTCTAATGCATGAACAGAATTCTTAGAAAAATCAATGGCTACAACTATTTGTCTCATAAGTTTAGTTTTATCAAATTATATTTCAGCTAAGGTAAATAAGTTTTATGAAATGGGTACTTCTAAAAGAGTTTTTTTGGTAAAAATGTTGAATTACTTTAAAGAAATCATTCGATTTCATTAAAAAATATTCATCTTTTTACACTTCTTTTTACAATAAATTTTCTATTTTAAACGAAATAAGCTGTTCATTGTTTCGGAATTTGCTAATTTTGTTTGCAAAAATAACAATGACCGAGAAATTACCCGATCCTGAAAAAATAAATTTATCTACGAACGAACAAGAGTTTGAACAGTTTTTACGTCCAAACACCTTTGGTTCGTTTTCGGGACAGGGAAAAATAGTAGAAAACCTAAAGATTTTTGTTGAGGCCGCCAAACTTAGAGGCGAATCGCTCGACCACATTTTACTTCATGGGCCTCCGGGTTTGGGCAAAACAACCTTGAGCTATATTATTGCAAACGAATTGGGCGTGGGTATAAAAGTAACTTCGGGACCTGTGCTTGACAAACCGGGCGATTTGGCCGGACTACTCACCAATTTGGAACCAAACGATGTGCTATTTATAGACGAAATCCATAGACTTTCTCCCATCATCGAGGAATACTTGTATTCGGCAATGGAAGATTTCAAAATAGATATCATGATTGAAACCGGCCCCAATGCTCGTAGTATTCAAATTGCCATCAATCCTTTCACATTGGTGGGTGCCACCACCCGTTCGGGTTTGCTCACCGCTCCTTTGCGTTCGCGTTTTGGAATCAATACGCGCTTATCCTACTACGATTCGGACATTCTGCAAACCATTATCGAACGTTCAGCCCGCATTATCGATATTGAGATTGAAAAAGATGCTGCTTTCGAAATTGCTCGCCGCAGCCGCGGAACCCCTCGTATTGCAAATTTGTTGTTGCGTCGGGTACGCGATTTTGCACAAATTAAGGGTACAGGAATCATTGATTTGAAAATTACAAATTTTGCCCTAGCCGCATTGAATGTGGATAAAAATGGCCTCGACGAAATGGATATGAAGATATTGGTTACCATAATCGATAAATTTAAAGGTGGCCCTGTGGGCTTAACCACCATTGCCACGGCCGTGAGCGAAGATGCCGGAACTATTGAAGAAGTGTATGAACCTTTTTTGATTATGGAAGGATACATTATGCGGACACCGCGCGGTCGTGAGGCAACTGAAAAAGCTTACAAACATATCGGAAGAATCAACCCGAATGCGCAGCAGGCATTGTTTTGAGAATCTGATAGACGAAACCATATTCTGAATTAAAATAAAAATGTCATTTTAACTTTCTTTTCAGCTTTACGTTTTATTACAATGGATTCTAAACTTTTTTCCGACCAACTAAAACAAAAAATGTTCGATCTTGGCTTTTCGCAATGCGGATTTGCAAAAGCGGAAGAATTGACCGATGATTTGAAGTTTTTCGACCACTGGTTAGCCAAAGGATATCATGCCGAAAAAGCCTATCTGGAAAGAAGTCCGGAAACACGTGCAAATCCGTTGAAACTGATGCCAGAAGCAAAATCGGTGGTGTGTGGGCTACTTAATTATTATCCCCCTGAATCCTTACCTGAATCACAATTTTATAAAATATCACGCTATGCCTATGGTAAAGACTATCATAAAGTGTTGACCGCAAAATTAAATGATGCAACTCAGTTTATTTTTGCAAAAACTGCAAGCAAACACACACTGTTTTTTGTTGATTCGGCTCCCATATTTGAAAAAGCCTGGGCCCGACGTGGCGGTTTGGGTTGGATTGGCAAAAACACCTTGCTCCTAAACCAACAAACAGGCTCATTTCATTTTATTGGCACCATAATAACCGATATTGAACTGGAATATGACACGCCACAAACCGAACTTTGTGGCAACTGCAACAAATGCATAGAAGCATGCCCTACTCAAGCCCTACAACCTACAGAAATTGATGTACGAAAATGTATTTCGCATATCACCATGGAACACCGAACAGAAATACCAGAGAAGTTCCGCAACTTATTGCAAAATTACATTTATGGATGCGATATTTGTCAAGAAGCTTGCCCTTGGAATACGAATTTGCTGCCAACCAGGGAAAATGACTTTTTTCCGTCGGAAGCTCTGTTGAACATGACCAAAATGGAATGGGAAACTATTTCGGAAGAAGATTTCAACCGGCTTTTTTGTGATTCGGCCGTGTTTCGCATTAAACATCTTGGTTTGAAACGAAATATTGATTTTTTAAAATCAATGTGATACAGCTCAATCAAAATGCATACCATGTAAAATATGATTTTGGGCTGTTTGTGACATCGCTTGCCTTATTTTTGTCATCCCATCCGCTTTATGTAAAATCGCATTAGCTATTTGCGAAAAAACGTGTTAAGAAATTCAACTCTATAGATAAAAAATGGTTTATAAAAAAAATAATTTCGTTTCCATTCTGTATCAAATTCCAAATTACCTTTGCATCGTCAACACAACGGTATGCGCGAAATAGTTATTGAAAACGCCACGGAAAACAATTTGCAACAGGTTTCGTTGCAAATACCCCATTATCAATTGATAGTGGTAACGGGGGTTTCGGGGAGCGGTAAAACCAGTTTGGTGTATGATGTGTTGTGCACCGAAGGTCAGCGGTTGTTTTTCGAAAATTTTATTGGTGGTCGATATGCATCAGCAAAAGTTTCGCGGCCAAAAGCAGCGCGCATCGATGGTTTGTTTCCGGTGATTGCCATTGGTCAAAATAATGTGGTACGCAGTCCGCGTTCAACTGTGGGCACACTCACCGAGTTGTACGATTATTTGCGATTGCTTTTTGCACGACTTGGCAAATCTGACATCCCCGACATACATCTTCATCGGAGCTTGTTTTCGTTCAATCTTTCCGATGGTTATTGCCCTGTTTGCAAAGGTTTGGGGGTTCAAGATCATATAGATGCTACGTTGCTGATTGGCGATGCTTCCAAAACCATTCGCCAAGGTGCCTTTGTGCTTACTACGCCCAACAACTATATTGTTTATTCGCAGGTAACTATGGCTGTGCTCGATCAAGTATGCCGTGCCGAAGGATTTTCTTTGGACCTGCCCTGGCAAAACCTCAACGATTATCAAAGAAATATTGTCCTGAACGGATCAAAAAAAATAAAAGTACTTTTCGGCAAACATCCCCTTGAATCACGCTTACGGTGGAAGGGCATCACTGCCAAACCGCGCGAAGAAGATTATTACAAAGGCATTCTGCCGGTGATGGAAGAAATTCTGCATCGTGAGCGCAATCCCAACATAATGCGCTTTGCTCGCTCGCAAACCTGCGAACACTGCCATGGAAAACGGTTGAACGAAACTGCGCTCTCGGTAAAACTTTGGGGTAAGGATATTGCTGCTTTTACCCAAATGAGCATCAATCAATTTCATGCCTATTTTGTAGATTTAAAAGTAGAGGCAAACGAATCGGCTGTGGTTGAGCCCCTGCGCGAAGCCATACTAAAACAAACCGCCTTATTGATAAAACTCGGTGCCGGACATCTTTCGCTCCATCGCGAATCGCTATCGCTAAGCGGCGGTGAAGCACGACGCATCCGGCTGGCAAATCAGGCAGCAACCGGCCTGCGTAATGTGCTTTATATTTTGGATGAACCCAGTTCCGGATTGCATCCTTGGGAACACCGCCAACTGCTCGAAGTGCTGCGTTCTTTGGTAAACACAGGTACAACTGTTATCCTTGTGGACCACGACGAACAAAGCATGCGCGAAGCGGATTGGATTATCGACATGGGCCCTGGATCAGGTAAAGCGGGAGGTAGAATTCTTTTTAACGGACCTGCTGAAACATTTTTCACCAACAACTTGCCCGAAAGTATTACCCAAAAGTATTTGGTTACCAACCAACCGGCTCTGCTTACAGCATGGCCCCATAAACAAGTTTTCTTTCAGGTTGCCGTTGCCAACAAAAATAACCTCCGCGATATCTCACCTCGATTTTTGGTAAATGCATTTAACGTAATCACGGGTGTTTCGGGTAGTGGAAAAACAAGTTTGGTTAATTTCATAATTGAAAACACCCTAAGGCAAAAAGCAGGCGGCAGCGATATTTTCCGCAAGATGATACATATTGATTCATCTCCAATAGGGCGCACACCTAAAAGCAATCCGGCCACTTACACCGGCTTGTCCGACCATGTTCGCGATTTGCTGGCCGCTCAGCCCGAAGCACATCAACGAAAATATAAAAAAGGTCAGTTTTCTTTTGTTGTTAAAGGCGGACGCTGTGAAACATGCGGTGGTGCAGGCGTACAACAAATTGGCATGCATTTTATGGGTAATGTGGAAGTGGTTTGCGACGAATGCGAAGGAAAACGATTTACTGATGAAACCTTAGAGATAAAATACAAGGGACTCAACATTTTCAATATTTTGGAGTTGACAGTGGACGAAGCACACACGTTTTTCGATGGACAGAAAAAAATTACTGCAATCACCAAAATTCTCACGGAACTGGGGCTGGGTTATCTCAAACTCGGTCAGCCTTCCACCACCTTGTCGGGCGGCGAAGCCCAACGAGTGAAACTGGCTACAGAACTATCGCGGTCGGCTGTCGGACAAACACTCTATATTTTGGATGAACCCACCGGTGGCTTGCATCCTGCCGATATTGAAACATTGTTATGTGCTTTGCATAAACTGATTTCAAAAGGTCATACCTTGCTTTGCATCGAACACGACCCGTTTTTAATTCTGCGATCCAATTGGATGGTTGATTTGGGCCCGGGAAGTGCCAACGAAGGCGGTCAAATTGTTGCCGAGGGTTTCACATCCCAAATGATGCTAAAAAATGAATCGCTCACCATTTCTGAAATAAAGAATTTTCTGGCAAGAACTGCTTCCGAACAACGAACCCAAAATCAGAAATGCCCAATTGAAACCATCGAAGCTCCAATACAATTGTTCGGAGTTGAAACCAACAATCTGAAAAACATAAATGTTTCATTTGCTTTGGGAGCCATCACAGCCGTTACTGGTGTTTCGGGCAGCGGAAAATCATCTTTGGTTTATCACACACTGTATGCCGAAAGCCAACGTCGGTTTTTGGAAGGCATGTCGTCATATATCAGGCAATTTTCCTCAAAAGCGGGCCAACCCATTTTAAAGAAAAGTGCGGGATTGGTTGCAGCCATATCAATTATAAAAAAAAATCCTGTGAACAACCCTCGCTCAACCATAGCTATTTTCACCGGGCTTTACGATTTATATCGTTTGTTTTATAGTCGTTTAGGCAAATCAGCCACTGGGGAAACAAATCCGCTTTCAACGGCCTTCTCTTTCAATCGCGAAGAGGGTGCTTGCCCCATCTGCAGGGGCTTAGGCAGCCTTACGGTTTGCGACGAAAACAAACTGCTGACGCATACCGAAAAATCATTACTGGCCGGGGCTATGGATGGCAGCCGTGCTGGCCGTTTTTATGGTGACCCTTTTGGACAATATGTTGCTACCTTGGCGGCAGTGGGAAAAAAACTGGCTATCGACTTTTCTATCCCCTACAAGGTACTTGATGGAAATGCAAAAAAAATTGCTCTTTATGGTTGTGGCGAAACGCTGTTTGATGTGGATTGGCATTACAAAAGGGGAACACACCAAGGCATGCATAAATTGCAAACTGCTTGGCCCGGATTTCTGAAACTTGTTGAAACAGAATATCTGCGCAAACATGCCGATGTTCGTGGCCAAGCTATGCTCGATTTGATGAAAATCGAAGCTTGCAACAACTGCCATGGGTATAGACTAAAACCCCAAGTGCTGCAATACAAAATAAACGACAAGCACATAGGCCAGCTTACTCAAATGAGTGCCGAGGATGCTATGCAATGGTTTGACACAGATTTTACCACTTCATTCAAAAACAAGCTCGAAAATCAAGCAGCCATGGCATTTCGCGATACGATTCGACCCCGCTTGGATGCATTGCAAAAAGCCGGTTTAGGATATATTGCCACCGATAGAATTGTGAGCACGCTATCGGGTGGGGAGTATCAACGTTTGCAACTTGCTGGACTGGTTCGGGCACCACTTACCGGAATTGCATATATTTTGGATGAACCCTCCTTTGGTTTGCATCCAAAAGATACACAACGCATCAGCGATTTGATTGTGAATTTAAACCGCCATGGCAATAGTGTTATTATGGTTGAACATTCGCCAATTCTGTTAGCAATTTCAGATAATACAATTGAATTGGGGCCCGCATCGGGAAATGAAGGCGGACACATACTATATGCAGGACCGACGCTTGCAATTTCGAATGATGAACTGCCAGTTTCTAAACATTCTGTTTTTAAAGAAACTACCGAAAAAGGGCTGAGCATTTTAAAAGCACATGCCAATAATCTTCAAAATATTGATGTTGAAATTCCTTCTGGGGTATTAACCGCAATAACGGGTGTGAGTGGTAGCGGAAAAACCAGTTTGCTCGATAAAGTAATATATGCAAGCTACACATCGGGCAGGGCGATGCATTGCGAAAAAATTAGTGGTTTCAACCACTTCTCCGATTTAATTTATATTGAACAACCCACCGCAGCTAAAGGATATAACACAAGCCTTGGCTACAAATTAGGTTTATCTGATGCTTTTGCAAAACTATTTGCCGAATTGCCCGAAAGCAAAACACGGGGCTACAAACCATCGCATTTCATTAGCGGTTCGCACGATAGTCGCTGCACCATCTGCGAAGGCAGTGGGCTGACACAAGTGAGCATGGACTTTTTTAGCGATATTATTTCGCCTTGCGAAAGTTGCGCAGGAACCGGTTTTACACACAAAGTGCTCGAAATTACCCTTGCCAACAACACAATTTACGATGTGATGCAAATCCCCATTAAAGATTTGCCCCAATTTTTCGATGCACATCCTCTCATCAAATCAAAAACAAATTTGCCACTAACGCTTCAACTGATGAAACAAAATGGATTGGGACATTTGTCGTCTGGCCGTTTGCTAAAAACAATATCCACAGGCGAATTGCAGCGTTTAAACCTGGTTTTGGGATTATCAACCCAAACACATTGTAATACATTGTTTTTGCTCGATGAACCTACCGGCGGATTGCACACCACAGACATAAAAAAATTGATGAAACTTTTCGACCAACTTATTGAAACAAAAAACACCATTGTTTGCATCACCCACGAATCGATGCTTATATCGGAAGCCACCTGCACCATCGAACTCGGGCCGGGCGGCGGAACCAATGGGGGGCGCATTGTTACCCAAACCTTGAATACGGATAAATAAAATTTATAAAAGCCCATTAAGGAAAATTGGCTCTATGCGACCTGCATTGGAGGGGTGGAATACGACTGCAGGTTTTTTCTATTCTTTTTACTTTTTGCTTGTTTAAAAACCAAACATAAAATCAAACTCAGCATTTGCTTTCACCCGCTCTCAGAAAACAATGAAAATCTGTGCAAAGTAGTCCCAACAAGTTGGGAAACGTAAACGCCTTTGCTAATTTTCTATTTTATTCTGATTTACCCCAGTGCCAACCCGCTTGTTGTGCCTGCCTACCAACATTGTTTCTGCGAAACAATGAAACGGTTTGACTAAAGGTAAGAATATTTCGAAGAATGGAATTTGTAATTTTAGGTAAGGTTGCAGCATAGCTTTTATTTCGTCTTGCAGAACCCTTTTTGACACAATGTTCAATAATTTGCACCTTATTCATGTTAAAAAAGAGAAGGCTTCCAATAAGAAGCCTTCTCTTTCCCAAAAAATGTCATTTTTTTGAGTACATCGAAATCGTTTTAATTACTGTTTTACAATCTCTGGTCTCCCCGATAGGACTCGAACCTATGACCCATTGATTAAGAGTCAATTGCTCTACCAACTGAGCTACGGAGAGTTTGGTGGTGCAAAAGTATAAATAATCGTGAAACCTCGGCATGTTTTTATTAAAAATCAGCTTGGGTAAATTTCGCTTTCCGCCCTATGTTTTTACAAAAATTTGGTTTTTTTTTCAATAATAGAGCCCTATAAATAAAATTTTTACTATGTTTGACGACCATTTTAAAAACTGATATTTAAAAATAAGATACTATGGCCGACCAAACGCTATTTGAAATGAACCAAAATCCACTGGTTCAATACTTAAACAAACCTCAAAAAGAATTTACAAAGGCTGATTTGATGAAGTACATTCAGGAAAACCACATTCAGATGGTTAACTTCCGCTATGTAGGTGAAGACAATCGGTTGAAAACTTTAAATTTTGTTATAAACAGTAAAAAACATTTAGACACATTACTTTCGTCGGGCGAACGTGTTGATGGCTCAAGTTTGTTTTCGTATGTTGAAGCAGGTGCGAGCGATTTGTATGTGATGCCGCGCTTTAAAACCGCATTTATTAATCCTTTTTCGGAAATACCTACCCTCGACATTTTATGTTCATACTTTAATAAAGAAGGTAACCCTTTAGCATCGTCGCCTGAATATATTTTGCACAAAGCTCACAATGCGCTTAAAGCCCAAACCGGTTATCATTTTGAAACAATGGGGGAATTGGAGTATTATGCCATTAGTGAAAAAGACTCTTTGTTTCCAGCAACCGACCAAAAAGCCTATCACGAATCGACCCCCTTTACCAAATGGGAACAATTTAGAACCGAAGCTATGCTTGAAATTGCCCGCGCTGGTGGCAACATTAAATACGGACACACCGAAGTAGGAAGTTTTTCGATAGGCCATTTGGAATATGAACAAAACGAAATTGAGTTTTTGCCAGTTGATGTTGAAGACTCGGCCGACCAGTTGGTGATTTCGAAATGGATTATTAGAACGCTGGCATATAAATATGGTATCAACATTACGTTTGCGCCTAAAATTACCGTGGGCAAAGCCGGAAGCGGCATGCATATTCACACGCGTTTGATGAAAAATAACAAAAATGTAATGGTTGATTGCGGCAACATCAGTCAGGTGGCTAAAAAGGTTATTGCCGGATATTTGTCGCTGGCACCTTCGTTAACTGCTTTTGGCAATACTAACCCAACCTCCTATTTCCGACTTGTTCCACATCAGGAAGCGCCTACAAATATTTGCTGGGGCGACAGAAACCGTTCGGTGTTGGTGCGTGTTCCATTGGGTTGGTGCGGTATTAACGATATGGTAGTGAAAGCAAACCCATTGGAGTTGGTTCCACAAGACGATTACAGCGACAAACAAACGGTGGAGTTTCGTTGTCCGGATGGTTCGGCGGATATTTATCTGCTATTGGCCGGACTCACCGTGGCAGCACGTTATGGTTTGCAAATGGAAGATGCTTTGGAGTTTGCTCAAAAAAGGTATGTCGACGTGAATATTTTTCACGATGAACACAAAGAAAAAGTAAAAGACCTGCAAACCTTACCTTTTTCATGTTGGGATTCGGCTTTGATGTTAGAAAAACAGGCCGAAATATATAAACAACACGATGTGTTTTCGCAAAACATTATTGATGGTATTGTGAAAAATTTGAAGAAATTTGATGATAAAGAACTTCGGGCGAAATTGGTTAACAACGACCAGGAAATGATGACTTTGGTGCAGCGATTTTTTCACTGCGGCTAGTTTTCTTCTTTTTCCGAGTTCACGGGTTCGAGCTCATCAAATTCGTGTTCTTTTTCTAGTTTATAGGTTTTGTATTTGTTGAGCATGATAAAAATACTCGCCACGAAAAATGGTATGGCAGGAATTTTATATCGCACCAAAGCACCGAAATTGGCCGAAGCAATGCCCACTCCCAACATGAAAAATATGGAAAACATGATGGAAAATATGAGGATGGGATCGGAAAACAGAAACTGAAAAAACCGAATAAATTTTAACTTTATTAATAAATAGAGTGTAATAATTAAAAGAAAAATGTTTTCGAGACCCGACAACACCATAACCGGATTTTTGGCTTCCCAAATGTAGGGGCGGAACATGCCTGCCAAGAGTGCTTTGGGGGCCACTTTTATTAATCCCGACATGGTTCCGTCAATTTTTCCTACGTTATAAAAGTTTTTTCCGTATTGTTCGCTGCGCATAAGGTCTTCTTGAATTATTTGGGCTTTTTTTACTACCTGATCGACGCTGCCAAAACCTCCCAAACCGCCTTTCATAGATGAAAATACAATAAATACCGTGGCAAACATGATGATGAGTACAAAAGGCATGGACAGGACACGCACGGTTGTGTTTTTGATGCTTTGCATGCGGTTAAAAAACACCCAGATTATTGTTCCGGGAAACAAAGCCACGAAAATATAGGGTTTGATGGATATGATGATTATTACGTTGATGATGGCTAATAAAATGTTGGTGACCACCTTTTCGCGCTTCTGAAATATTTGCATCATGTTGTAGATAAACCAACCTGCCGCGGCAAAAGTATAGGTATCTTTCATAACGCCCGATCCCCAAAATATGACCGATGGCATGAAAAGCACAGCAATGGCCATTTGTCGGGAAAGTTTGGGGTAATAGTTGGTGAAAAACAAAAAGAGTTTCCAAACACCCATATATGAAAAAGCTGCCATGAGCACGGTGGTAGGCATAAAATACCGAAATCCAAGGGTGTTGATTATACTCGAAAGGCCAATTACAAAACGTGTATTCGGGTCTTTCCACATAAAATATTGCGGAAACGTGGTTGATGAATCGAAAAAATACCACGATTCGTCGTATTTCACCATGCCCAGAAGGGTTTGGAGGTAGTGCCCGAAATCTTTAAACATGAGTTTAGACATGGCAATGCTACCGTAAATATAATCTACGGTGTCGCCGTAGCCATAATATTCGGTGAAGATGATAAGGAAAATGATAGACGAAAACACTTTTATCATTAATCCGGGCAAAAAATATTTGTAAATGGGATTGTCGTTGATGTGGCGTTGCTTTATAAAATATCCGATAAGGAAAATAATGAGCACATAGCATGGCGTGAGCAGAAATTCGCCGGTTTGGTATGTAAACAAATCTTCCATAATTTTTATTTTTCATAGCAAAAGTAGTTATTATGTGGTAATTTTGTTGCTTAAGTTTTTAGTATTAGTTGCCGAAATTGATGATACCTTGTGTAAAAGTGCTGTATGTTTCGTATGATGGGATGACGGATTCGTTGGGCCGTTCGCAGGTGATACCCTATTTGGCAGGCTTGTCGGCAAAGGGTTTCGAAATTTATTTGTTGAGTTGCGAAAAAAAGGAACGCTTTGAAACCAACAAACTGCTGGTGGGCGAAATACTTTTAAAGAACAACATAAAGTGGTTTCCGATGGCATATAATGCGAAACCGCCTGTTATTTCAACTTTGTGGGATATTTATGTATTGAAACGTGAGGCACGAAAACTTTTGGCAAAGCATCATTTTGGGCTGGTGCATTGCCGCAGCTATATTGCAGCATTTGTTGGCTTGATGTTGAAACGCCGTGGGATGATTCCGTTTTTGTTTGATATGCGCGGGTTTTGGGCCGACGAACGGGTTGACGGCAATTTGTGGAATTTGAGAAACCCCTTGTATAAATCTATTTACACCTATTTTAAAAAGAAAGAATCGGAGTTTTTGGCGGAAGCCGACCATGTTATTTCGCTTACGGCCAACGGAAAAAACGAAATTTTGACTCATTTCAATTATACCAAGCCAGCAGCTACTATTAGTGTTATTCCGTGTTGTGTTGATATGGAGGTGTTTTCGCGAAAGCATATTGTGAAAGCCCAACAACTGAAACTACGCGCCCAATTAAAGATTGGGCCCGAGGATTTGGTGGTGAGTTATTCCGGTTCGGTGGGAACTTGGTATATGGTGAACGAGATGCTCGATTTTTTTATTGTATTGTTGAAAACCACGGCGAACGCGCGCTTTTTGTTTATAACACAAGATGATGCCGCTTTGATTTGGCAAAAGGCTGCGGAAAAAAAGATAGCTTGCGATAAAATTATTGTGACCAAAGCAACGCGCGAACAAATGCCGTTGTTGCTTTCGCTGAGTGCGTTTTCGTTGTTTTTTATTCAACCGCTTTACTCGAAAAAGGCTTCCTCGCCAACCAAAATGGGCGAATTGATGAGCCTGGGTATACCGTTTGTGGCCAATAGCGGTGTGGGCGATATGGACGAACTGCTGCATGGCCATGCTGTGGGGGTTTTGGTTGATGAATTTGCAACAGCTGCCTACGAAAATGCCATTGGCAAACTTCCCGAACTTTTAAAAACTCCGCCACAAACCATTGTAGATACTGCTTTGCAACTGTATTCGCTTGAGCAGGGGGTGAGGGTGTACGAAGCAGTTTATAGGGGGCTTTTGTAGTTTTGGTCTTGCGGTTCGTGCCCAAATAGCGTTGACCGTTTTAACTGATTTAGTCAGGCTGTTTTTTTTTATTTCTTTAGAAATGACAGGAGCAAGGTATTTCGGGCATGGACAGGTAATTTAAAATGAACTTTGAATTTAATGTCATAATACAAATTTTCGGGTTCACAGTATTTGAAAATCTTT
>JBAXWF010000050.1:0-28482 GCA_037128515.1 Bacteroidota bacterium
TCGAACCCGCGACCCCGACCTTGGCAAGGTCGTGCTCTACCAACTGAGCTACTTCCGCAATTTGGGGATGCAAATATACTATTTTTTTAGAAAAAAAAATTAATTTTACGAATTCAAAAAAAAAAAATTAATTTTATTGAAGATTAAATCGTCATGTCGAAACTCTATATTGTCCCTACACCAATTGGAAACCTGGAAGATATCACTTTGCGCGCTATCCGTATTTTGAAAGAAGTGGATGTTATACTAGCCGAAGATACACGAAACAGTGGGGTGCTGCTTAAGTACCATGCTATTTCGACCAAACTTTTTGCGTATCACCAATTCAATGAGCATAAAACCCTTCAGACCATTATTCAAAAGATTCAATCGGGCGAAACACTTGCTTTGATAAGCGATGCTGGCACGCCGGGTATTTCGGACCCCGGATTTTTGCTTATTCGCGAATGTGTGCGTGAGGGTATTGAAGTTGAATGTTTGCCAGGACCAACAGCTTTTGTTCCGGCTTTGGTGGTGTCGGGTTTTCCGTGCGATACGTTTTTCTTTGAAGGATTTTTGCCGCATAAAAAAGGCCGGCAAACGCGGCTTTCGTATTTGGCCAAACTCGATCATACACTTGTGCTTTACGAATCGCCGCATCGATTGCAGAAAACCATTGTGCAATGTGCAGCGTTTTTTGGCGACGACCGCCATGCTGTGGTGGTGCGCGAGCTCACCAAAATTCACGAAGAAATCATACGGGGCACTTTACAGGAAATAGCCGTATCTTTGGCTGACAAGACCGTTAAAGGCGAAATCGTTATCATAATTGAAAGCAACAAGCAAGTAAAACCGGTAGCGGAAAATGGTTAAAAAAATATCATTGTTTTTGTTGTTGATTGTTTTATCGCTGTTGGTGGTTGCTCAGGAAAATATTGCGTTGAATCGTGATGTTGTTTTTGCTTTGGATAAATATGTAAACCGAAAAGAATGTAAAATTTTTACTGCATTAAAACCCTATAATAAAACCTTTGTTGAACAACAAGTAAATATTGACTCGGCTTTGACACCGGGATGCAAAAAGGCAAAAGAGCACGAACCTTGGATTAAACGCAAGTTGTTTCGTGAAGATTTATTTATTGTGAACTATGACAATTTTCATTTGTATGTGGATCCACTTTTCGTTTTTAGTTTTGGCAGGTCTTTTGGCGAAAACAAAAATATTTATACAAACACACGCGGAATTCAGATAAAAGGAAACTTTGGTAATAAGATATTTTTTATTACTTCGTACTACGAAACGCAGTCAAGGTTTCCGGATTATATAGCCACTTTTACAAACAAATATGAAGTTGCTCCCGGGCAAGGCAGGGTAAAAAACTTTAAAAACAATGCCTTTGATTATGGAACTTCGTCGGGACTTATTTCATACAGCCCCAACAAGCATTTGAATTTTCAATTCGGGTTCGACAAAAATTTTATTGGCGACGGGTATCGTTCGTTGCTGTTGTCGGACAATGCCTATCAAAGCCCGTTTTTAAAAATCTATCTCAACTATGGGTGGTTTTATTATCAAACCATTTTTACTTCATTTCAGAATTTGAATACCGACAGTGTGTTGAATGCACCCGATGTTTGGTATCACGGTTATCAAACCAAACCGGCAACTTTCAATTATGCAGGATTCCGAATCGGGAAACATATAGAACTCGGCTTGTTTGAAGGTATTGTTTTTGAAGCATCGGCTAAAAACAAAAAGTTTAATTATAACAGTTTAAATCCCATTATTTTTGTTAATACCATTCAATATTCGTTGTTTGATGATAACAATTCGGTGATAGGTATGACATTTAAATACAAACCTTTAAGCACTTTGAATTTTTACGGACAGTTGATGCTGGATAATTTGAGTTTAAAAAAACTCTCTGTTAAAGGCTATCAGGGCACTAATTGGGGGTTTCAGTTG
Source organism: Bacteroidota bacterium (assembly GCA_037128515.1). Taxonomy (GTDB): domain Bacteria; phylum Bacteroidota; class Bacteroidia; order Bacteroidales; family CAIWKO01; genus CAIWKO01. The sequence goes on from JBAXWF010000050.1 coordinate 1,946, forward strand.
GGAGGAAAATGGTACGATATGTTCGGTATCCCAAATTTTACTATTCAGGTTGAATACAATCAGGTGAGCCCGTATTCATACTCTCATCCAAACCCGCTGCAAAGCTACACACATTACAACCAATCGTTGACACATCCATTGGGAGCAAATTTTAAGGAAGTGGTTGCATTTATGAATTATCGTTACCGAAGGATTTTTGCCGAAATGCAATTAAATTATGCTATGGTTGGGCTTGATACCAACAACTCTGATTGGGGACAGAACATTTTCCGTTCGCAATTGTATGCTACCCATGGCTACAAATCGGAAGGAAACAGCATTGCGCAAGGCGTTAAAACGAAACTTATTGAAACCGGCTTGCGCGTTTGTTACGTGTTTAATCCAAAAACCAATTTGCAGGTTGAAGCCGGATGCTGTGTTCGAAAATATGCAAACGATTTTTCGGATAAAATGACAAGTTATATTTATTTTGGACTCAAAACCTCGTTGACAAACAGGTATCATGATTTTTAAATATCGCTATTGAAAAGAAGCATACTACATATTATCTTGTTTTTTACCTTCATGGGTTTTTGCATGCTTGCAAAATCACAACACCTCGAATTTTTCACTGGAATGCGTGAGGTGTTGAATAGAGAACTATATTGGCATAAACAAAACTTTCATCCCGATGTGCAACCATATTATAGAAACGATGTAGAAAAATGCCTAAATTTGGATACACTGTTTCAATATAAAATTCCAAAAGAAACCCATTTCTACGAAAAGGCGTTGACAAAAAATGTTGTAAGTTATAAAAGTACGAAATGCAATTTCACTGCCGACCCTTTACTAAATGCCATAGGTGGCTATGATTTTGCTGGGAAAAAAGCCACCTATGAATCTGGGCTTGGTGTGAAAATTCAGGGCGATTTTTATAAGAAGCTGGCATTTGGCGGTTCCTTTTTGTACAATCAATCTTGTTTCCCTGAATTTATTACTGAAGAAATTGAAAAGTCGAGAATTGTTTCGGGCCAAGGCTACGCGTATAAATCAGCTAGTGAAGGTTACAATTATTTGAACTACGATTTGTTTGCCTCGTATAATTTTCTGAAATATTTTACGCTCGAGGCCGGATTTGGCAAAAACTTTTGGGGCGATGGCTACCGATCGCTTTTTCTGTCGGATAATGCTTATAATTACCCCTACCTTAAATTAACAACCCATGTGTGGCATTTTAAATTGGTGAATTTGTACACCAACTTTAAAGATATGACAGGTATTCCGTTGACGCGGTGGCGTGATATGACCAACAAATACGGAGCTTTCCATTATCTGAGTTGGGATATATCGAAACGGGTGAATCTGGGATTCTTTGAATCGATTATCTGGCAAGGAAAAGACAGTGCGGGTAACCGAGGTTTTGACATAAATTATTTGAATCCGATTCTTTTTTTGCGTCCGGTAGAGTTTTCGAGAGGTTCGCCCGACAATGCCTTGCTGGGAGTTAGTTTGCGGGTGAAAGTCGGCAAAAAAACATCGATATACGGCCAACTGCTGATTGATGATATTATTTGGGGTGAAGCATTGTCAGGAACTTGGAACCGTATTAAAAAGATTTTTCATCCGCATGATACCACGTTATCGTATGGTTTTTGGACCAATAAAGCGGCATGGCAAATTGGAGTTAAATCGTATGACTTGTTTAAAATTAAAAACTTATCTGCATTGTTGGAGTTTAATTTTGCCCGACCTTATACCTATGCCCATAGAATTGTAACTCAAAATTATGGACATTATAATGAGCCGTTGGCACATCCTGCCGGAGCCAATTTTAGGGAAACAGTTTTGCTTTTGCGCTACAGTTACAAACGCTGGTTTTTCGAATGTCATTTAAATTATATTGTTACAGGCATGGACACGCTGAATTCGGATTTTGGACAGGATATTTATAAACCCGTTTGGGATGTTTACGACCCTGCTGCGAACAATGTGCCTGTTCAACATTATTTCAACAATATTGCTCAAGGGATAAAAACCCGAATAGAATATTATTCGGTGAACGCAGCCTATTTAATCAATCCGAAAAACAATTTACGTGTGGTGCTGGGATATTATTACCGTTCGTCAGCATCGTCAATTAAAAACAATTATGCAAATGTGGTTACCTTCGGCATAAAAATGTCGATACCCGATAAATACTATGATTATTAAGAATGCTTATTCGATGACTTTGCACTCCACTGCCTGAAGAATTTCTTTGGTATTAACATCGTAAACATAGGCAACCACCTTGCAATGGGAGTCAACCCAATCGGGATTCAATGTTTTTTTGTACGATCGGATAATAGCCGAATCTTGAGCAACACTACCGGTGGTAAATACTTCGCCATAGGTTCCAACAAATTCGTCGCGCATTACATCCATAAAAACGTAATTTGAAATTTCGGGTGTTGTGCCTACAGAAGCATTATTATTTAACTGGTATCCAACTATGCTATCTTCTGAAATCCAAACAGCAATTTTCAGATTTTGGGAAGACGCGGTTAAAAACTTTGTTTTTACGTGCGCACACAATTTTCGTGTAGAAGCATCGTAATCGTTAATAATTTGCATGGATAAAACCGGAGTTTCGGCCAAAACTTGTTCGGCTTTAGCCTGCCAAGTTGTTGGTGAATCGTAGAGAATATTTGTTCCATCCAATTTGGCTCTGTTAAACATGGCTCGTGGTTCGGCAGGAACCAAAAAATCTGCATATAAATCATTACCATGGTCTTCTGGGCGAAGGTCGAGACTAAAATTGCCCGGTTCTGGGTCAGCCAATCCGCTTGAGTGAATACCAAGTACAATGACTCTATCTCCGTAAGCTTGTTGCTGAATTTGTTGAATATTATACGCACCTGTTGGGCAATAAGTACATTTATGCGCTGTAAATTCTTCTATTAAAACTGTTTTTGCCGGAGCCGGAAAATCGGGGAAAGTTGGAACCGGACAATCAGAAACATCCACAACATTCATGTAAGGCGTTTCCACTTTATCGCAGGAAACAATTAAGCCTACCACACCGATAAAACATAATGACATTGCAAAAATTATAATTTTTTTCATAAGGTACTTGTTTTAGAAACTACTTGTTAAGGTAAGCGTTAAACCATTGGCTGCCGGGACAAACCGACAAACGCCACCCACACAGAAAATGCCGGCACGTTGACGGCCATAATTTAATGAGATACGGGTTGAACCAACAGCATAAGCTGTGGCAATTCCAAAATAATGAATTTGTTTTTCGGAATTTGCATTTCCATAATTATACATATCGGAAACAGAAAAAAACCATTTCGGGGCTATGGTGTATTCCACCAATGCATACGCCCATGCTCCATCGCCCTGTGTGGTATACATATATTGTAATTCGGTGCGTATCGAATTTTTTTCGTTGATGTTAAACGTTAAATCGGCAACACCGGTGTGTGAATAAATATTCGGCACATCGTGTCCTTCAATAATCTTTGAGTTGTAATTAATATAAAAATAACTCAAAATCATTTTAAAAGTGTGATTGAATTTTTTAGTAAATTCCAGATTAAAATTCTGATAATTTACTTGTTTGCCAATTTTAAAGAAATTGGATTTATATCCAAGTGTTCCTGTAGAATCAAGCGGCGTTACATCATCAATTTTTTGCTTGTCGATGGCATTATATTGCGAATAGGTGATTGAAAACGATGTCCCATATTTTCCGCCTAATTTCGATTTTTTCTTAAAAGAAAATAGGGTTTGGGCCTGAAATCCAAATTCACCGTTAAGTTGCGTAGCATAGGGATACATGGCTGGCAAACTATAGGTTGTTTGTTTTGATATTGCAGGAATATAATTAATATTCAAATCATTTCCGGAGGCATCGCGGTCGGTTTTAAAACTCATATTATCGGTTCGAATTGCTGCCAAATAAAAACCCATTCCTTTTTTGGCATACGTTGCTTGAACAAGTGTAGCATTGCCTGGTTTATAAATACGGTTGTTAAATGCTGAGGGGTCGTTAATTTTGTGAGCATATTCGCCGTTGATACTAAAGTTTTTGTAGGTAATGTTTGCCCGTGCCGCATACGAACCCACGTTTTTAGGCAAATTATAAACCGGGTCGCTAGCGTCCTGATATTTACTAACAAAACTACCGCCAACTGTAACTCTAAAATTAATATCGTTTAATTTTTTAAAAATATCGTTTATAGAAAATTCCGCGTCGGCACCTCTGATAACACCCGGACTTCGGGCAAAATAAAATCGTTGCAAACCCCAAATTCCTTTTATTGTAATGCCTTTGTAGGGTCGGAATTTCACATTCAAACCATCTAAAGAGTTGTCGTAACCCAAACTAAAATCTTGCCAAGCCCTGTAAATTAAACCCGACCCAAACTGATCGTAAGAGTTGCCTACTGTAATACTGAATTTGTCTTTTTCAAAAGAAACGTATCGGTAGGGTATACCAATTCCTTTGTAACGGGGGTCATATCCTTGTAAAGCATACAAATAATTTTCGAATCGAAACCCGGCAGAAAATGGACCGTTGGTATAATGGATATTGGCAAAAGCATTCATGAGTACTTTTTGAGGTACATCGGGAGCACCAATGAGCGAATCTTTGTTGTAATACATTCCATCAAATTCAAAGTCGCCGCTTACCTGACTATTTTGTAAGAATTTTTCGACCCCTTGGGCATTTATATCTGCTGAAGCGCAAAGAACTATTATAACCAACAATAAAAAATATCGGTGTTTCATAATTATTTATTTGTGTGAAGGAAACAATATGTTTTGTTTAAAAAGTTTTCTGGCCTTTGGCCACTTTTCTAACAATATCAATCAAGGTAAGTTCGCTGCCTTGCGAAAAAGAAGTGTGTTGCCACACAATTTCGCCCTCGCCATTAATTACAAAAGTATGCGGAACCAGATTTACATTCATGGCGCGTTTAAAATCACTATTCACATCTAACAATACCTGATAATTCCAGCTTTTTCCGTTAACCGTAGCCTTTACGTTGCCGGAGGTTTTTGAATCGTCGATGGAAACGGCTATAAGAATTACACCTGTTTCGGCTTGCCAATCTTCGTAAACATCCGAAATAGTAGTTAGTTCGTTGACACAAGGTTTGCACCATGTTGCCCAGAAACTTATGATTATTGGTTTGCCGTTGTTGGTAATATTTGCAGTATTTATGGTTTTTCCATCCAGCGTTTTAAGCTCAACTGAAGGAATTTTTTTTAATCCCAATGGGGATTGAATGTTTTCCTGAGCAACAAGAATTGAAACACTCATAAAAAACAGTACGATACTTAAAGAAATTGTTTTCATAGCTTTAATTATAGGGCTTATTTGATTTTTTACAAAGATATAAATTTGATATAATGCCGTTCGGATTTATTATTTTGAAATTGGTTAAACTTGTGTTAATATGCTTTTCGTTTCCTATTATATACTAATTTTGCAGCAATTTATATCACACTAAACAAATTATATACCAACTTTTCAGAAACAAAACCGGAAATTATGAAAAAACTATTTACGCTGATTGCTGTTGCCCTTTTTTCAGGAATGACTTTATTTGCACAAAATATAGTTTTATCCAATTTATCGCATCCCGTTGCAAACGGCGATACAGTAAAAGTTTATGGCAGCAGCTTGGTTATGTTGAGCAGCCATGTTGATGTAACCAATACAACATCTTCGAGTGATTCTATTATTTGTCGCCGATTTAACCCAGATACTGTTTTGGGTTCAACAAATTCAATTTGTTGGGGTGGTAGTTGTTGGCCGATAGGTGTGTCGGTGACACCACCAGAAGTTATTGCTGCCGGAGCAACCGTTACAGTATTTTCAGGAGATTATAATGCCAATGGTTATGTTGGAACTTCCTATATTAGATATACTTTCTTTAATAAATATTCAATACACGATACCGTTTGCTTTGTAGCCGAATACAATGCTTCGCTGGGTATTAATGAATCCGACGCACGCATGAGCAGTTTGGATGTTTATCCTAATCCGGCAAACAGCAGTGCCGTGATAAAATATTCGGTTGGTGTTGCTGATGCATCAGCACGCATTGTGATAAGCAATTTATTGGGTAAAGAAATAATAACTTTAGCGGCAACTGAAAAAGAAGGGCTTGTTAAATTTGAAACCGATAATCTTTGCAGTGGGCTTTATTTTTACTCTTTTGTTACGGGAAATAAAGTGGTTGCAACCAAAAAATTTGTTGTAAACCACAAATAGAAAACGTAAAATTTTAGAAAATATGTTCAACGAGACCCTCGTTCATCCTAAATGAGCGAGGGTTTTTTATGTTGTTTCATCTTCTTATAATTCTATTACATCATAAATATTTTTGATTTTACTTGCTTTTTGCTCCTTTTTGTAGTAATTTTACACTTTCATTTAAAGAAAGGCTTATGATGAGAAAAATTCTACTTCTAGTTTTTGGGTCCATTTTATCAATAACAGTAAATGCTCAAAGCAATAAAATAACCTACGTACTTGGAAAATCAACGAGCAACACTTCCGCTAAAACACTCACCGACACCAGCCAATTAGCCAATGTTCATGCAAATAGGGGCGACAATTTGTTAGCAACTCGTAATGATAATGGTGATGATAATATTACGGTTTCAGATGCCTATCCTAATCCGGCCGATAATTTGACGGTTTTGAGTTACAGTTTAATTTATGGTAGCCCAAATGCCAAGGTGGTTGTGATAGACATGGTTGGCAACGAAGTGATTGTTATACCTGTTACAGAAAAAGAAGGAAGCATAAAAATAGAAACAGAGAAACTGCTTGATGGTGTATATTTTTATTCTTTTGTAAACGAAAATAAGGCGATATATACCAAGCGGCTTGTGGTTCGGCATTTGTAAATAAAAAAACCCGCTTTCGCGGGTTTTTTTTTATTTCAGTTTGAATTCTTTTTTAATTTTATCAACATAATCGAGTTTTTCCCAAGCGAAAAATTCTACTGTTTTAAAATGCTTTTCTTTGCCATTCACTTTTCTTGATTTTGTGGTGTCGGCCTGATAATAAACTTCAACTTCTTTTTTCTCGTAATCTCTGCCGAAATGGCCGTAGCTTGCCGTAGCATGGAAAATAGGATTTTTTAATCCAAATCTTTTTACAATAGCATAGGGGCGCATATCGAAAACGGATTTTATGACTTCGGCAATTTGTCCGTCGGTGAGTTTTTTTCCGGCTTTGTCAACCACTTTGGAGGTTCCATAGGTGTTTACATACAAACCTACGGGTTGTGCCACACCTATTGCATAAGCAACTTGAATTAACACCTCGTCGGCTACATCGGCAGCTACCAGGTTTTTTGCAATATGACGTGCTGCATAGGCAGCCGATCGATCTACTTTGGAAGAGTCTTTGCCCGAAAAAGCACCACCGCCATGCGCACCTTTACCACCGTAAGTATCTACAATAATTTTGCGGCCTGTTAGTCCGGTATCGCCATGAGGGCCACCAATAACAAACTTGCCTGTAGGATTTACATGCAGTTTGAATTTGCCTTTCAGCATCTTTTTTACCACTTCGGGCAAGGTTTTTACTTTGGCAACTCTGGGAATCAGTATTTCAATCACATCTTTTTTAATGGTTTCCAACATCTTTTTTTCTGTATCGAAATCATCGTGTTGCGTTGATATCACAATGGTATCTATGGTTTCGGCTTTGCCCTTATCGTTGTAGGCAATGGTAACTTGCGATTTGGCATCGGGACGCAAATACTTCATTTTTTTTCCTTCGCGACGAATTTCGGCCAATTCTTGCAGCAACACATGCGCCAATTCGATGGGCATAGGCATTAAGTTATCCATTTCTTTGCAGGCATAACCAAACATCATACCTTGGTCGCCGGCACCTTGATCTTCTTCTTTTTTGCGTTCAACTCCTTGGTTTATATCGGCCGATTGTTCGTGAATGGTTGAAATTACTCCGCACGAATCGGCATCAAAACGGTATTCTGCTTTAGTATACCCTATTTTACGTATGGCTTCGCGGGCCACTTTTTGCACATCCACGTAGCCTTTGGTTTTAACTTCGCCGCTACAAACGGTTAGTCCTGTTGTTACCAATGTTTCACACGCCACTTTCGATTCAGGATCTGAACGTAAAAATTCGTCGAGTAAAGCATCAGAAATTTGGTCGGCTACTTTGTCTGGATGTCCTTCAGAAACTGATTCTGATGTAAATAAATATCCCATGTTATACTGGTTTTTAGTTAATAAATAGTAGGCTGCTTGAATTATTGATTGAAATGTGGGGGGAAAGAAATTGTTTTAGCATTTTTTCCTGTGGTTGCAATCAATCAAATTTTTCCACGTCAGCTTTGATGCTGCAAAAGTACACAATTTATTGGAAACGGCTACTGTTTTTTTATTCTTTTGTTAGTTGATGAAAAACATCCTCCATGCTGCTTTCTTCTTTGTGCATGGAAAGCACCGTTATTTTGTTGCTTACCGCAAAATTAAAAATATTGGTACGCACTTTTTCGCTATCCTCGGCCTGAAATTCCCACACAAAATTGTTTTTGTGCGCCACGTGTTTCACACCCTCAATTTTTTTCAAGTCTTCGGCACGCACTGTGGTGTTAAATTCAACAAGAATACTCTTTTTGTTTTTATACAACAGGTGCAGATTTTTTGTTAAATCGTCGGCTACAATAATACCTTTGTTGATAATGATAGCGCGGTTGCACACCGCTTCCACTTCTTGCATAATGTGGGTAGAGAGTATCACGGTTTTTTCTTGTCCTATTTTTTTAATCAGGTTGCGGATATCCACAATCTGATTTGGGTCGAGGCCCGAAGTGGGTTCGTCCAATATCAATACTTCGGGATTGTGCATCATGGCTTGTGCCAAGCCCACCCGCTGACGGTATCCTTTTGATAAAGCACCAATTTTTTTATGTTGTTCCACTTCCAGCCCCGTTATATCAATCATTTCCTGCACCCGAGCTTTTTTGTTTTTCCCCAGTTTGTGTATGCCGGCAATAAATAGCAAAAATTCTTGCACATACATTTCGTAATACAAAGGATTTTGTTCGGGTAGGTAGCCCACTTTTTTGCGCACATCCAAGGATTGTTCCATCACATCAAAACCACAAACAAAAGCATCGCCCGAGGTGGGCGGAATAAAACAACTCAAAATTTTCATTAAGGTTGATTTTCCGGCACCGTTGGGCCCCAACAAACCCACGATTTCGCCGCTGCTGATTTGAAACGAAATGGTGTCGAGGGCTTTTTGCTTGCCGTATTTTTTGGTTATTTGTTCTACCTTTATTGACATGGTTTCAGAATATGTGACACGTAAGTAGCCCCACCAGGAATCGAACCTGAATTTAAAGTTTAGGAAACTTCCGTTCTATCCGTTGAACTATGGGGCCGTTTTTTTAACTAAGATGCAAAAGTAAGGCAAATTTTTGTTTTCGAGTGCCACCTGCCAAATAATTTTCGGTTTACATACCTTTAAAATCGTATGTATATCGGCTTATAAATGCGTTGCTAACTTGCCCGAATCAACGGGCGGTTTTGGCAATTTTCTCAATATAATCTTCGTGCTGACACGATTTGCATCGGCGGTGAACCTGATAGTTTTTGGTGGCAGCTTGTTTGTAGGTGTTGGCGGCATAAGCTCCGGGTTTTATCCGGCTTATGTGTACCCCGTCGGCCCCGGGTTTTCCGCTGGGCATTTCTTTTTTAAAGTTACGCATGGTATTCCAACGACCGCATTGCGGACACTTTTTTTTGTGAGCACCACGCAACAGCATCAATAAGATAAACACCACCACGCCAATAAAAAACCAAACGGAAGTAACTATTTTCAGCAGGGTTTCTTCGGTGGATGGTTGTTTCACTTCGGGAATTACATCTTGCGTGGATTCAATCAAATAGTTTTTGTTTACATAACCGGTTTTATTTTGAAACTTAATTTGCGCCCAGCTCACCGAAGTGTAGTTTATAACCTGAACGGTATCGCCTTTTTTAAGGTTGCCGATAACAGCATAATTTTTGCCAGCACCCGAACGAACTGCCGCCGAATTGGTTTTTATGATGTAGGTGTTTTGTGCGTTGAGCAGCATTGATGTTGCCAAAAATAACAGAAAAAACAAAGCCACGCAAGGATTGGGCAAAGTATGAAACCGATTTTTCATAAGGTTTTATTTTTTGGCAAATTTAGGTTGAAAGCAACATAAAAGCAAGTAAAATGTTAGTGGTGTGGAAAAAAGATTGCGGAGAAGCATTAAAACTCCTATCGGGAGTTTTTAAACGAAAACTATTTCGGAATCGCCTCGCACAGGTTGCTGGTATAAAATTATCATTTTATTTGCCCTCTGAATAACAATTCCCCCCCCAATATATCATTTCAGGGGGGGGCAGTTTGTTGCAAACTGCCCCCCATTTTTTATTGCAGAAAACACGAGGTAAATTAAAAAAGTAAATGTACAACTTTTATTAATTCAACAAGCATTTTCATTAAAATAGGCTGCCATGTTGTTGCGTTTTTTTTAATAGGTTGACCGCAAATTTCTTATTTTTTTAGGGTACACATTTTTTTTTTTTTACCGTTAACTTGCCCAAACCTACCGTTAACTGATTTTTTCCTACCGTTAACTGATTTGCCTAGTTTTCACTTTGCGATTGTTTTACCTTTATTCCATAATTTAAAAAAGCATGAAATTTTCGCTTGCCACAAATTTTCAAAATTTAGAAAAACCTAGCGTTTTTGCAAATGCCATTTGCTGCGAAACGAGTTTATGCTTGCATTTTACCCATTTTAACTGCCATGCTACTAAAAGTGGTTGCTTTTTTCAAAAAGTAGTTAGCTATGCTACAATTGCAACCAACATTCGGCCCATGCCAACTGCTTTTGTTGCAAAACCAGTTGCTTTTGTTACAATGTCAGTTGCTTTTGTTACAATGTCAGATGCTTTTGTTGCAATGTCAGATGCTTTTGTTACAATGTCAGTTGTTTTTGTTACAATGTCAGTTGTTTTTGTTACAATGTCAAGTGCTTTTGTTGCAATGTCAGTTGCTTTTGTTGCAATGTCAATTGCTTTTGTTGCAATGTCAGATGCTTTTGTTACAATGTCAGATGCTTTTGTTACAATGTCAAGTGCTTTTGTTCGAATCAAATTTTTTAAAAAATTGGGCAACTTCCACACACTATATATAACGTTGTTGGTCTCGGGCTACGCAAACTCAGCCCCACGCAAGCAACGTTCCTTTGTTTTATTATATTTATTATTAACCTTAAAATTGGAGGAAATATGAAAGTTAAGAGAATTAAAGTTGGCTTTATGCGTCTATCAGTTGAATTTCTGATAGTATTAGCCCGTTTTGTAATACTTAAAATTACGGGCAATGCATTTTTTACAACGCCCGACCCGGCATTGGCCGATGTTACCACAGCAACCGACGACTTGGAAACCAAAGCGGCACTGGCCCTTGAAGGCGGCAAAACTGCAAGAGAAAACCTGAAGGTTTCGCGAGCAAAATTGGTTGCGTTGTTGCGAAGTCTGGCATGGTATGTAGAAAAAATAGCAAAAGGTAGCGAACAGATTTTGGTGAGCAGCGGTTTCGAATTAACCAAAGATCCGGCTGTGTCGCAACGTGATGCTTTTTGGATTGTGCCCGGTATGAACCCCGGTGCCCTACTCATAGGTTGCAAAGCGTATCCAAATGCTGTAGCGTATCTGTGGGAAGAAAGTGTCGACGAAAAACCACCTGCATCCGATAAAGATTGGTCGGTGGTGGGAACGTCGGCGCAGCGTAAAACCTATTTAACAGGTTTTACACCCGATGCCAAACGTTGGTTTCGGTATCGTGCATTAACTCGGGGTGGCTTGATGCCTGGCAGCGACCCGATTTTATTTACAATCAGGTAAAAACAAAAAAACAAAGGAACGTTGATAAAAAAGCCTGGCAATTGATGTCGGGCTTTTTTATTAAAATACCCAAAGTGAAGTGTAACAAAAAAATGAAAATCGCTAAACAACGCAGCAATTGAAACAAAAACAACAAAAACAAACAACAAAAGCCAGCCTAATGATACAGGCAAAAACCCATTCCGAATTTTTACGCCAGAATTCCTTTCGGCATGTAGCTTAAAAATTTCTACCTTTGTGGTTATGCTAAAACACTTTGAAACATTCATGCATCGCAATTCGCTAATCACTCCCGGTCAAAAAATTTTATTGGCTGTTAGCGGAGGTGTTGATTCTGTGGTGATGGCCGAATTGTTTCATCAAGCTGGCTACCGCTTTGCCATGGCCCATTGCAACTTTGGCTTGCGTGCCCACGAATCGGATGCCGACGAATTGTTTGTGAGCGCATTGGCAAAAAATCGATATGAAACCGATTTTTTTACCAAACGTTTCGATACCCTCGAGTATGCAAAACAACACAAACTTTCGGTGCAGGAAGCTGCTCGCAATTTGCGTTACAATTGGTTTGAGGAAATTCGTGAGCAACATGCTTTCAATTTTATTGCAACCGCACACCATATCGATGATCAAATTGAAACATTTTTCATCAACCTGTTGCGGGGCACCGGAATTGCGGGGCTTACAGGCATTGCCCTTAAACAAAATCACATCATCAGGCCCATGTTGTTTGCCACGCGCTCCGAAATTGCCCAATTTGCGCTTCAATTCAAACTTACATTTCGCAACGATTCGTCGAACCAAAGCGATAAATATCTTCGCAACAACATTCGCCACAATTTAGTTCCCATGCTCAACCACATCAACCCGAATTATTCCGAAGCAATCACCCACACCATTTCCTTGCTAAACACAACAGAAACAATTTATAGAAACTATCTCGAATCGGTGAATCCCATTGAAACCGATAAAAGCGGCTTGATACGCCTATCGCTGCCAAAGCTTCAAAACTTGCAACCAATGCAACATTTTTTGTACGAATTTATTGCGCCTTATGGGTTCAATGCTTCCGATTGTAATGCTATTTGCAGCCATTTGAACGGCATTTCGGGCAAACAGTTTTTTTCGGCAACGCATCAGTTGCTCAAAAACCGCGATCACTTGCTAATTGAACCCCTTGCAGATGCCGAAACCGAGGATTGTTTCATTGTTGACCCAAAGTGTAAAACAATTTCGGCACCCATTCACCTTCAACTATCGAAACATAAAAAAACCAAAAAAACCAATTTAAAAACCGGAAAAGACATTGCAATGGTTGATTTCGACAAGGTTAAATTTCCGTTAATACTTCGCAAATGGAAAAAAGGTGATTATTTTTGTCCTTTGGGCATGAAAACCCGAATGAAGTTGAGCGATTTTTTTATTTCAAATAAAATATCGCGTTTTGATAAATCAAAAATTTGGCTTCTTTGTTCAGATAATATGATTGTTTGGGTTGTTGGCCATCGTTTAGACGAACGATTCAGGGTGCATGAAAACACACAATTTATTTATAAAATCGCAAAGATTGAATAGATTTGTAGTTTCAATGTAAAAACAATCGTGTTCAAATAATTAATGCCAGTTATCGTTTAATGTAAAAGAACAAAAACATGAGCTCGTTAAAAAAAATCTACTTTACTTTATTTCTTATCGTTTGTATTTCAACACTGCAAGCACAAATATTAACCCCCATAAACTGGACGTTTTCTTCCAATAAAACATCGGATACCGAAGCCGTATTATTATTCACAGCAAAAATTGATAAAGGTTGGCATTTGTATTCTCAAAGTGTGCCAACCGACGGACCCGTGCCAACAACCTTCACCATTGAAAAAAACAAGGGGGTTCAACTTGTGGGCAAAATTGCAGAACCCAAAGGAATAACCGAAAACGATCCCGTATTAAATATGGTGCTCAAGTTTTTTGCAAACAAAGCGGTTTTTACACAAAAAATAAAACTAGTAACCGATAAGCCCACCACGGTGAAAGGCAGTGTGAATTTTATGTGTTGTAACGATGTAAGTTGTTTGCCACCAAACGATGTATCATTTTCGATAAAGGTGGATGCTGCCACCGGAGCCGTAGAACCGCTTCAGAATAATGACACGGCAAAAACCGATACTACCGCAAAAAAGCCTGCAGACACACTCAATAAAACCAAAACCGATTTAACAGCCAATGCCACAATTACGTCTTCAACGGACGATATCGATAACATGAGTTTGTGGGGTTTGTTTTTCTTTGCTTTTTTGGCAGGATTAGCTGCAATTATTACACCCTGTGTTTTTCCTATGATTCCCATGACGGTGTCGTTTTTTATGCACGAGGGCGAAAGCAGAGGAAAATCAATTTTCAAAGCATTGGTTTTTGGCTTATCAATCATACTAATATATACTGTTATTGGAACCATTGTGGCTTTAACCCTTGGGGTTAATTTTGCCAATTTCTTAAGCACACATTGGTTTCCCAATGTATTATTCTTCCTGATATTTATAATTTTTGCCGCATCATTTTTTGGCATGTTCGAAATCACGCTACCAAGTTGGATGATCAATAAATCGGATAAACAAGCTGACAAAGGAGGCATTTTGGGCTCCTTCTTTATGGCGTTTACCTTGGTTTTGGTTTCGTTTTCGTGCACCGGACCCTTGGTAGGAGCTATTTTGGTTAAGTCTGCAAGCGGTCAGGTGTTGGAACCCATCATTGGGATGTTGGGCTTTTCAATTGCATTTGCCTTACCCTTTGCCTTGTTTGCATTTTTTCCGTCCTTACTTAACAGTCTTCCCAAATCGGGCGGATGGTTAAACTCGGTGAAAGTAGTTTTGGGATTTATAGAATTGGCTTTAGGATTGAAATTTTTAAGCATAGCCGACCAAACCTACCATTGGGGAATACTCGATCGGGAAGTTTATTTGGCTTTATGGATTATAATTTTTGCTTTGATGGGTTTCTATTTACTGGGCAAATTAAAATTCCGTCACGATAGCGATTTAAAACATATTGGTGTTGGCCGATTGATGTTGGCAATAATCACTTTTTCTTTTGTGGTTTATATGATTCCTGGCATGTTTGGAGCTCCGCTAAAAGTTTTGTCGGGTTATATACCACCACAACAATCGCTTGATTTTGATATTTATAAAATTGTGCGCGAAAATCAGGGAGCAGCATCCACCCCAACAAATAAAGAGCTTTGCGATGCACCAAAATATGCCGATTTTTTGAGTTTGCCCCATGGGTTGAAAGGATATTTTGATTTTGAACAAGGAATGGCTTGTGCCCGAAGTCAAAATAAACCCATATTTATTGATTTCACCGGACACGGATGTGTAAACTGTCGCGAAATGGAGGCCAATGTTTGGTCCGATCCCAAAGTGCTGAAAATATTGAAGGAAGATTATGTTATTATTACCCTTTATGTAGATGACAAAAAAGAGATGGACAAAAAAGATTGGATAACTTCAAAATACGACGGTGAGATTAAAAAAACCATTGGAAAAAAATTCGCCGATTTTCAGATTTATTTTTTCAATGTAAACGCACAACCTTATTATGTTTTGCTCGACCCATTTGTTGAGTTAAAAGATAAATCGGTGGTGGAACTGGCGAAACTAACAGGAACAAAAGCCCACGATTTGAATATAGATAATTTTGTAAAGTTTTTGCAGGCCGGAAAAGATGAATTTAAAAAACGTCATCCAGCTCAATAGAGTTCTTTTGCCGGATTCCAAAATAGTTCGGTAAAGTTTTTAATTTGGTCGTCTTCAACTAGTACACCTTCGTGCTCAAGCAGCTCCTGCATGATGGAGCTGCCTCCAAAATGATGTTTTCCGCTTAAGTAACCCAAGCGATTTACCACACGATGTGCTGGCACTTGCAGCTTTTGGTGATGAGAACCATTCATGGCCCAACCCACCATGCGTGCCGAACCTTTGCTTCCCAAATATTCGGCAATAGCACCATAGGATGTAACACGTCCATAGGGTATCAAGCGAGCAACTTCATACACCTTTTCGAAGAACGAAGCTTCCGTTATCTGCGTTTTTTCCAAGTTAGGGATGTAATGAAAATTTTAAATAACAGATTTTTTTTCCAGCAGCTAAAAACAAAGATTCATAATGCGTTTGAATATGGGTTAACTCATTATGAACTCCGGTACTGTATAGGTCATGCGTTTGGTAATGCAGCGTGTGATGATTTTCTTTTATGATTTCAAGTGTAAAATCAAAGAAAGCAGCATTATCGGTTTTTAAATGTATGGGTGCGCCCGATTGTAATATATTTTTATAGCGCATCAAAAACCGTTGACTAGTCAAACGTTTATTGGTTCTGGGTTTTTGAGGCTGTGGGTCTGGAAAGGTAATCCAAATTTCACTAATTTCATCCTTGCCGAAAAACTGTTCAATTTGTCCGATATGTGTTCTTAAAAAACCAACGTTTTCAATACTTTCATCCAAAGCGGTTTTGGCACCCCTCCACATACGTGCCCCTTTGATATCCATACCGATATAATTATTTTCGGGATGTTCGCGTGCCAGTCCAACCGTGTATTCGCCTTTTCCGCAACCCAATTCAAGAATTAGGGGATGATGGTTATGAAAAAACTCGCGGCTCCAAACACCTTTCAGATGGTAATTATCAGTACAATGATAAGCGGAAGGTTGAACAAAATTGCTAAAGGTTGCCGTTTCGGCAAACCGTTGAAGTTTATGTTTTGCCACTGTAAAGATTACATTTTTAACAACCAGGCATTTGAATTTTCTTTTTGTTGAACGCTGTTCAAACCGGCTTGCGCTGAAGCTTCCGAATCAAAACAATCGATATACACTTTGTAAAGCCCGCCATTTTTTGGTTCAATAATGTTGGCACGGGTAAATCCTTTTTCAATCAGCTTACTTTTATAGTGTTCGGCCAATGTTTTATCTCGGTTACAACTGCCAATAATAAAAAATTTACATGCTGAAACTACAGTTGAAGTGCTGGTGTTTTCCGCAGTGTCTTTTTCGGGTTTCACAACGGGTTCGGGGGTGGAAGTATTGTTAGTAAAGGAAGGATATATAATTGAATTTGTTTTTTCAGTTTGGCTCGATACATCGAATGGATTTTGCCATTTGATATCGGAATGGAGCTCTTTGTGATTCACTGCGGCAAGCGTAGCTGCTTTGGGTTGTGTCGAAAATATATTGAAAATGCTTGAATAGTTTGTGGCAACATCTTGTATCGTGCCTATATTTAAGAAGCCCATCACCACCACAGCAGCAGCAGGAATAGATATGATGGCGATTTTTGCAAAACGGTTTTTTGATTTGTGTTCCGAACGAAAAACTTTGGTTTCGGCAAAGGCTTTTTCAATGCGTTTTTCAATTCCTTCGCGACGTATTGCAGGAGAAATAAACTCGGTAAGGCCATACGAACTTAGCAAATAATTTATGCTTTTGTCGGCGTTAAATTGTAAGTTATTATCCTCGTCAACAATAATAATACCCACCTTTTCAATGATGAGTTTTTTGGAATTCGTTAGTGTCGATTGACAATCTTTTACAAATACCGCAATTTTTCCGATAGCATGATTGTAAGTGATCCCTTCTTTTTGTGCAATATAGTTTGCCAGCAATCCATCGTTATGTTTCAAGCCCGAATTGAATATGATTTCTTTTGTGGGAGGCATAAAACGATGCGTCACGGGATGAATTTTTGCCGAAACGTGGTTGGCTATAAAACCACCAAAGTCCGGAACAATCACACAATCGTGTCGTAGTAGTAATTCGCTGATATATTGGAGCACGTGCATAATAAAAAAGTTCAGTAGAAATGCTGTTGCTAAATTACATAAAAAATATCAATCTTCAACAACCGAATCAAATTTTAACAAATCTTCACGAACATCCACGCTATGGCTTTCAAAATTTGTTTCTACAACAAAAATTTCATAAGCGTTTTCTAGCCATCTGAGCTGTTCAAGCGATTCGGCAATTTCCAGATTTCCTGCAGCCAGAGCCGATATTTCTTTTAATGTGCCGATTCTGTAAGCATAAATTCCGATGTGTTTGTAATACGTATGAAATTGCAACCAGGTTTCACGATTTTTGTCACGCATGAACGGAATGGCAGTTCGTGAAAAATAAACAGCCTTGTTCAAATAGTCTTTAATAACTTTTATGGTATTGGGGCTGAATAAGGCTTCACTATCCTCAAGTTTTTTTATTAGTGTTGCAATTGTTATTCGTTCGTTTTTAAAACAAGCGGCTAGTAAGTTTATTTGTTCAGGATTGATATAGGGCTCATCGCCTTGAATGTTGATGGCAACGTCATAAAACAGCTTTTCTTTTTCCAGTGCCATAACCACTTCGTGGCACCTATCGGTACCTGTGCTATGCAATTCTGATGTCATGATAACTTTTCCGCCAAATCCGTTCACATGGTCATAAATTCGTTGGTCGTCGGTAGCAACAATAACATCCGAAAGCGAAGAAGATTTTTTCGCCTGTTCGTAAACCCTTTGTATCATTGATTTGCCGTTAATCTCAACCAAAGGCTTCCCCGGAAATCGTGTTGAGGCAAAACGTGCCGGAATGATACCAATAATTTTCATTTTATTTAAACAATCCGTAAAGTTCGCCGTTGATATTATCGATAATTTTTTCCAGATCGATTGAATTGTTTGCAAAATCTTTATCATCTACATCCACAATCAGTAGTTTGCCTATATCATAAGCCGAAATCCAAGCTTCATATCGTTCATTCAAACGCGTTAAATAATCAATACGGATGGAGTTTTCATAATCCCGTCCGCGTTTCTGTATCTGCCGAACCAATGTGGGCACTTCGGCTCTCAAATACACCAGCAAATCGGGCGGTTTTATAAACGATGACATCAAATCGAACAAGGATTTGTAATTATCAAAATCGCGTGTGGTCATCAAACCCATGGCATGCAGGTTGGGGGCAAAAATGTGGGCATCTTCATAAATAGTGCGGTCCTGAATAACTGTTTTGCCACTTTCGTGGATTTTAATTATCTGTCTGAACCGACTATTCAGAAAATAAATCTGCAAATTAAACGACCATCGTTGCATATCTTCGTAAAAACTGTTCAAATAGGGGTTGGTTTCCACGTCTTCGTAGTGGGCTTCCCATTTAAACTGTTTGGCCAAAATGCCTGTAAGGGTCGTTTTTCCCGAGCCGATATTTCCTGCTATTGCTATATGCATATGAAATGATTTACTTTTTTACAAATATAGAATTTATTCGGAAATTTATTTACAAAACTGTTTATAATTTGCATCGGCAATTTTGCTTCCCATACTCATAGCCTTTTTCCAGTCGTCGCAAGCACCATTAAAATCTTTTAGACTGTATTTTGCCATACCTCGGTTGTTGTAAGCTTTTAAATTTTCAGGTTTAATTTCAATTGCCTTGGTGTAATCATTAATTGCATCCTCATATTTTTCCAAGCGTTCATAACAAACACCCCGATTCAAATAGGTGTCAAAATCTTTTTGATTTTTACTTAAAAGGTAGGTATAATCGCTTATGGCATCACCATATTTTTTCAGCTCATAACGCGTCAGTCCACGGTTATAATAGGCATCCCTATAATCATCTTGTAGCGCAATCGCTTTTGAGTAATCCATTTCGGCACTAGTAAAATCTTTCATGGCATATTCTGTAAAGCCTTTATTGTAATATGCCAATGCATAATCGGCTTTAATTTCAATGGCGCTATCGTAGTCGTTTAATGCTTCTTGATATTTTTTCAGATTGGAATAAGTCATTCCACGATTTACAAATGCCCTATAGTCTTTAGGCGAAAGCGCAATCACTTTTGTAAAGTCGGCCACAGCAGGCAAATAATTCAAGGTTTTCCAATATGCCAAACCTCGATTGTAGTAAGCGTCGGTATATCCCTCATTAATTTCGATAGCCTTGGTGTAATCTTCTATGGCGCCCAATTCTTTTTTCAACAAATATTTAAGATAGCCCCGGGTGAAAAAAGCATGAGAATTTTTTATATCCAACATTATCGCCGTATCACAATCACTCAAGGCTTCCTTGTTTTTCGATATGGTATTGTAAGTGATGCCTCTGTTTAAATAAAAGTCTGATGACTTATTATTATAATGTATTGCAGACGAAAAATTTGAAATAGCCTCCTGATATTTTCCAATCATATTATACGACATGGCTCTATAAAAATAGGCATCGGCATATTCGGGTTTCAATTCAATGACCTTGTTCAATTCAATAATGGCATCCACATAAAAACCGTCTTTATATTTACTATAAGCATAACTGAATGTTTCATCAGCCGTTCTTGATCCGGATATCTGAGCTTCTGCAAAATATCCGCAGGCAAGCAGCATCAGTAATAATAAAACAATTTTTTTCATAGAAAATATTTTCACAAAGATAATGAAATAGCGCATACCTGTGTTGCATGATTTCTGACGGTTTCCATTGCAAAAAGGATGTTTGAATACATGCTGACATCGTATTGTTTGCCCTCAACTAAGTTTAGAAAACGGGTATAAAATTGGTTGAAAAAAATATTTTTTTAATAATTGTGGATTTAAACCCATTTTTATTTTCTATTTTTACTTAAAATATTTTTATAAAACCGATTAATTCAAAATTATATGGACAAGAAAAAAATTATGCTATTCTCCATCATTGGAGTTTTTGTGATTCTCACCATTGTTTTAATTGTAAGAAGCAAATCGCAGGCCATTATTAAAGTTAACCCTGCTTTTCGCGAATATGTTTCGGCATTTACTTCGGGTGTAATTTCAACCGAATCGACTATAAAGGTCCGATTGAATTTTGATATGGCTGATTCATCCAAATTCGAGAAAGAGATTGAAGAAAATTTGTTCAGTTGTTCGCCCAGCATAAGCGGAAAAGCCTTTTGGATTGATACGCGCACAGTCGAATTTCGACCCGAGAAAAGACTTCCTGCTGATGAGCTGTTCACGGTGAAGTTTTATTTGAGCAAGGTGATGAAAGTGCCCGATAGTATGAAAACCTTTGTTTTTCAATTTCACACCACCAAACAAGCATTTGAAGTGAATGTTGATAATCACAAAGCATATAACAACAAAAATCTAGCACTTGAAAAAATAAACGGAACCCTGATAACCGCTGATGCTGCCGAAACCGAAGATGTGCAACGTATGTTGCAAGCCGAACAGGAAAGTCGCAAACTGAATGTGAAGGTGACTGCCAATAGTGACAAAAAATCATTCAATTTTTCTATCGATAGTGTGAACCGAACCGCAAAAGAATCGTCAGTTGAAATAAAATGGAACGGAAAAGAAATTGATGCCGATACCAAAGGCTCTGTTGCAGTGGCCATACCTTCCATAAACGATTTCAAACTCTTATCCATTAAAGCAGTTCAAAGCCCCGAGCAATATATCAATCTGCAGTTTTCCGACCCTTTGCTCGAAGATCAGGATTTAACAGGTTTTATCAACATGAGCAAAACCAAGGATTTAAAATTTGTGATTGAAGATAACCAAATTCGGGTGTATCCTCCGCTCGAAATAAAAGGTTCCGAAATTATTACCCTCGAATCGAACATAAAAAACATCAACAACAAAGAACTTGGAAAAAAGGTGAGCGATTCGGTTATTTTTGAAGATGTGAAACCCAACATCCGTTTGGTGGGCGAGGGCTCAATTTTGCCAAGTACAAACGGACTTATTTTTCCGTTTGAAGCAGTGAACTTGAACGCTGTGGATGTGAAAATATTGAAGATATACGAAAGCAGTGTGGCACAATTTCTTCAGGTAAACGATCTTCAGGGCGACCGCGAATTGAGCCGCGTGGGCAAAGTGGTGCTAAAGAAAACCATTTCGTTGCAATCGGCCAAAACGGCCGTGTTAAACTATAGTAAATGGACACGCTATTATTTGGATTTGGCCGACCTGATTAAAACCGAACCCGGAGCAATATACAAAGTTACGTTGAGCATTAAAAAAGCGTATTCAACCTACACCAATTGTAACGAAGATAAAGAGGAAGTAAATACGGATAAGAACATGTCGGCATCGTGGGACGAAACGGAACAGGCAGAACCCGAGAACTGGTATTATTATAACTATGACGGCGAATATTACGACAACGATTACGACTACTATGATTACGATTGGTATCAACGCGACAACCCCTGCGAAGAATCGTATTTTAACAGTAAAACTCTTAGCAGAAATGTTTTGGCTACCGATATCGGCATTATTGCTAAAGTGGGCACCACAGGCGAACTCAATATCTATACCACCAATTTGGTCACTGCCAAACCCATGTCGGATGTTTCAATCACCGTTCTGGATTATCAGAATCAGGAACTCAACAAGGTTGAAACCAATGCCGATGGCAAAGTGGTGATTCAATTAAAAAAAGTTCCTTTTTTGATTGTGGCTAAAAAAGGCGACCAACGTACCTATTTAAAATTAACAGGTGGTTCATCGCTTTCGCTCAGTATGTTTGATGTGGGTGGCGAAGCCGTGAAAAAAGGTATCAAAGGGTTTTTGTATGGCGAACGGGGTGTTTGGCGTCCGGGCGATTCAATATTTCTGACGTTTATTTTAGAAGATAAATTAAATAAACTCTCGCCCGAAACCCCTGTGATTTTTGATTTAACCAATCCACGCGGACAAAAAGTCCAGCATTTGGTGAAAACCACTTCGGTGAACGGCTTTTATGATTTCCGCACAGCCACCGATGCGGGTGCGTTAACCGGTTATTGGACAGCTACAGTTCAGGTGGGTGGCTCCAGTTTCTCCAAGTCGTTAAAAATTGAAACGATTAAACCCAACCGATTGAAAATAATGCTCGACTTTGGTGCCGACAAAATCACCAAGGAATCTAAAGGGGTGCTCGAAGCAAAATGGTTGCATGGTGCTATTGCACGCAATCTGAAAGCCGATATTTCGCTAGTATTAAACCGTACCACCACTGTTTTTGAAAAGTACGCTACATATATTTTCGACGACCCTTCAAAGAAATTTTATTCAGAAACGTATAAAATTTTTGATGCAGCACTCGATAACGAAGGAAAAGCCGACATATTTCCCGATATCAATATAGACAAAACCGCCCCCGGTGTTTTGCGGGCCAATTTTCAGGCGCGTGTTTTTGAACAAGGCGGCGATTTCAGCGTTGACCAATTCTCCTTTCTCTATTATCCGTTCAAAACCTATGTGGGAGTGTATGTGCCCGATGGAGACAAATATACCGGAATGTTATACACCGAAAAAGATTACACTTTCCGTTTTGTAAACCTGGATGTAAAAGGCAATGCGGTTCCGACCAACAAAGTAAAAGTGGATATTTATAAAGTGAACTGGCGTTGGTGGTGGGATAACTCGGGCAACGATGTGGCCGATTTCGTACGTAGCGTTTACAACGAACCGTACAAATCCTATCAACTTACCTCAACGCAAGGCCGGGGACAGTTTGTAATGAATATTCCAGATGCCGATTGGGGGCGGTATTTTGTTCGTGTTACCGACCTCGAAAGCGGACACAGCACCGGCAAAGTGGTTTATTTCGATTGGCCCGGATGGGCAAGCCGTTCGAGCGAAGGAAAAGAAGGTGCCAGCATGTTGATGTTTTCGTCGGATAAAGAAAAATATCAGGTGGGCGACGAAGTGAAACTCACCATTCCGACAGGCGAAGGCGCACGTGCACTCATAACACTAGAAACAGGTTCAAAGGTGCTGCAATCGTTTTGGATTGATACCCAAAAAGACCAAACCATTTTCACCTTTACGGTAACCGAAGAAATGGCACCCAACATTTATGTGGGCGTTACCTTGATACAACCTCACGGACAAACTGCCAACGATTTGCCCATACGCCTTTATGGTGTAATACCCATTATTGTTGAAGACCCCAACACCCATCTGCGGCCGGTGATTAAAATGGCCGAAGTGTTGCGTCCCGAAGAAAATGCCAGTATCACCATTAAAGAAGAAACCGGAAAAGCGATGACCTACACCCTGGCAGTGGTTGACGAAGGCTTACTGGATTTGACCAAGTTTAAAACCCCCGACCCGTGGA
Organism: Bacteroidota bacterium; assembly: GCA_037128515.1. Lineage (GTDB taxonomy): Bacteria > Bacteroidota > Bacteroidia > Bacteroidales > CAIWKO01 > CAIWKO01. The sequence goes on from JBAXWF010000050.1 coordinate 25,963, forward strand.
ACTATTTTTATGCTCGCGAAGCCTTGGGGGTTAAATCGTGGGATCTTTACGATTTGGTGATGGGTGCTTATGGTGGCCAACTGGAACGCATATTAAGCATAGGCGGGGGCGACGATGGTGGTGCAGGCGAAGGTGCCAAAAGAGCCAACCGTTTTAAACCGATGGTGAAGTTTTTCGGGCCTTTTGCTCTGAAAAAAGGAGCTTCCAACACCTATAACTTCAAAATGCCGCAATACATTGGCTCGGTGCGGGTGATGGTGATTGCCGGACAAGACGGAGCCTACGGCTCAACCGAGAAAACCGTTGCGGTGCGCAAACCACTGATGTTGCTGGCCACTTTGCCACGCGTGGTGGGTCCCGGCGAAACGGTGTCGCTGCCTGTGAGTGTGTTTGCCATGGAAAAATTCGTGAAAAATGTTACAGTAAAAGTAAGCACCAACGAAATGTTTACAATTTTAGATAACAACTCCAAATCCATCACCTTTAATGAAATTGGCGATGAAATGGTTAATTTTCAACTGAAAGTGAAAGATGTTACCGGCATCGGAAAAGTGAAAGTGGTGGCCAACAGCGGTAACGAATGGGCGCAATACGACATTGAAATTGATGTGCGCAATCCCAATCCCGAAGTTACCGAAGTGCTGGCCGATGTGTTGAAATCGGGGCAAACCTGGAATGCCAATTTCACCCCTGTGGGTATTGCTGGCACCAACAAATGTATCATCGAAATTTCATCCATACCCCCCATCAATCTCGAAAAACGACTGAAATACTTGGTAGCCTATCCTTACGGATGTATTGAACAAACCACGTCTTCGGTTTTCCCGCAATTGTATTTGGCCGATTTGATGGAGGTTGACGACAATATGAAGAAAACAATCGAGCGAAATATTAAAGCCGGTATCAATCGTATCAACTCCTTTCAAACATCCACCGGCGGATTTTCGTATTGGCCAGGTTCTTACGAAGCCGACGAATGGGGCTCCTGTTATGCCGGACATTTTTTGCTCGAAGCCAAAGAGAAAGGCTACACGGTTTCGTCTGTTTTGTTGAAGAAATGGGAAAAATATCAAAAACGCAAAGCCCTGGAATGGACCTCATCGTATTCAAAATATTATTACAACTACGACTTGGTGCAAGCCTACCGACTCTACACACTGGCCCTAGCCAAAGCACCGGAATTGGGTGCCATGAACTTGCTCAAAGAACAAAAAAACCTGTCGGTTCAAACCAAATGGCGCTTGGCAGCAGCCTACCAACTGGCAGGCCAAACCGCCATTGCCAAACAAATTGCCAACGGGGCTACCACCACCATCAAACCATATAAAGAAATGGCGTTTACCTATGGCTCCGACGATCGCGACCGCGCAATGATTGTAGAAGCTTTAACCTTGCTCGACCAACGCACCAAAGCAGCCCCCATTGTAAAAATGATTTCGGAACGCTTGAGTAAAGACGAATGGATGAACACACAATCCACAGCCTTCTGCCTGATGGCCATTTCCAAGTTTGTAAACTCCACAGGGGGTAATGGCAGTGTTAATTTTACCTACACCCTCAACAACGGAACCGCGGTAACAAAAACATCGCAGAAACCCGTGTGCACTGTGGATTTAAACCAGAAGAACTCGGTGCAGAAAGGCAAACTTAAAATTAAAAACAATAGCACAGGTGTTTTATATGCACGCCTTATCATGACAGGGATTCCGGCTGCAGGTGGCGAAAAAGCTACCGACAACAATTTGAAAATTGAAGTGCAATACAAATCGCTGAAAGGCGACAAAATAGACCCCGTGAAACTGCAACAAGGCACCGATTTTATGGCCGAAGTAACCATCACCAATCCGGGCTTGCTGGGCTTTTATTACAATATGGCCTTGGCACACATTTTCCCCTCGGGTTGGGAAATACACAACACCCGTATGGATAATTCCTACGGTATGGTCACCATGTCGGCATTCGATTATCAGGATTTTCGCGACGATAGGGTGTATACCTTCTTCAGCGTGGGTACAAACGAAAAACGAACGTACAAAGTCTTGCTAAATGCAAGTTATTTGGGTCGTTTTTATTTACCTACAGTTAGTTGCGATGCCATGTACGACAACGCCATTTATGCCCGCACCAAAGGCGAATGGGTGGAGGTGGTTCCGTTTAGTGATGGGGCTACAGCGAAAAAGTGAGGCAGGCCATTAGCCGGAATGCCTTTAGATAGTTAGCTAGCATAAGCAGCATGCAATCGGCAGTGGCGGGTTTCATTTTTATGAGGAAATGTTATTTTGCTGTTTTGTGTTGATGGGGGGCAAGCCACAGGGAAATGCATTTTCAAGATTTAAGTTCCCGATTTCATAATTCGCAAAAAATTGTGGAACCGGGGTTCGAAAAAGAAAGAACACTGCCGATTTTTCAGGGCACATCGACCGCGATAGCTGCGAACGATACTAGACGAAAATTCTGCTATTTGATTCATTTTTACAATCATACGGCCCACATCAAGCCTATGTGGGCTTGATTTTAACC
>JBAXWF010000051.1:0-28356 GCA_037128515.1 Bacteroidota bacterium
TTAGCAAAATCGTGAAAGCTGTGCACAATCGTGTGTGAGTCGTGCACAATCGCGTGTGAGTCGTACACAATCGCGTCCGGTCTGCACACAATCGCGTGTGAGTCGTGCACAATCGCGTACCATCAGCACACAAAGCCATGCAATCAGCCATCAATAGCTGCAAATTAAAAAATAATAAATGACGTTACAAGTCCTAAGTGTAACTGTAGGCAGGCCTTTTATTTTTTTCTTCCGACTTCGGTCTTCGGTCTTTCAACTTCCGCTATTTCACCACCACTTTCTCCATCCGGGTCCAGGAGTTTCCCTCCACCTTAATAAAATAAACCCCCGGCTTCACATCCTTAAGGTTTATCTGGCGTTGGTTCAAGCCAATGGTCGAAAAATAGGATTCACTATAAACCATTTTGCCTATCACATCATGCAGGGTGATGGCAAAGTTTTGAGGAAAAGAGGAGGTGAACTCCACAAACAATTTTTCGGTGGCAGGATTGGGATATACACTAAAATTGCTGTATCCGTTGTTTTCGTTTATGCCGCTGCAATCGTTGATGGTAGCCACCACAGGCACACGCGGGCTGGCACATTCGGTTTCTTTCACTTCCCAATCGTAGAAATAGTAATAATTTCCGTTTACGTTGTAAGGAGGTTTTGAGGCGCTGGATTCGGTAATTTTTATTAAACCCGCTAGGAGGTAGGGATAAGAAGCGGAACTATTGTTGTTTCGATACAAATCGGGTGTTCCAGTACATGCCAATTGCAAACTCGACTGAATGGGTATTGGAAAATCTAAAAAAACAATACTTTCACCATCAGGTATCGCCACCGTTTTTGATTGCAAAACAACGAGATTAGAATCGCGCAGTTGTATTGTTCTGTTTCCAGCACCTGATGCATAAACCTTTACGTTAAGTAAACGAACTGGCGAATAACAATTGAAAATTTCGTAATGCACGTTGCTCGCGCTGTTATAGTTTCCGCCACTCCCCGAATTATCCACTTTACCAACATATTGCGAAGGGCTTGCAATTTTATCTTCGACATAATACGTTGTAGTATTGTAAAGCATTGGTGTAACATAATTTGATCCTGTAAACAAAAGATTGCCATCCGTTACAGCATCATACCAATTCAATTGCCCACTTCCACTTGCTGATAAACTCACTGTATTGGGCACGCAAGCACTACCGGGTGTAACAGAGGGTATGGATGGTAAATTAGTAACTTCAATATAACTTGTTTTTATAAGCGAATCGTTGCCAAAAGCATTTGTTGTTTTAAGCGTAACGGTATACATGCCATTTGATACATAGCCATGTGTTGGATTTTGTAAGGTTGACATACCTCCATCACCAAATTTCCAAAGCCAGGAGACCGGACCATTTGTACTCATATCATGAAAATGAACCATACCTGTGCAAGTTGAAATTTCGGAAGCATAAAAATTGCTTACAGGAGGTGTTGATGGTAAACTACATTGCCATGTTAAAGCAAATCCAGAGGCTGTTACGCCAGGATCAGTAACTTGCCTGAGGGTTATTGAACCGGTGCTTGATTGTATCATGCCACCCGAAGGCAAATTTGTTCCATCAAACTGTCCGATTAAAGTAGATGAACTGTTGGGCCCATCATAAATATAAAGATAATCGTAACCTGATTCAAAATTGAAGGATGAAAAGGTCAATACCACATCCGAGGCGCCAACCGGAGCAATAGTAATTGTTCCATCCGTGTTATTTGAATAATCTCCATTTTCGCCACTATCAAAAAGAGTTCCAGAGCAGCAAGTGAGTGCTTGCCCAACTCCCGACACAGGCATATTGGCATAATTTGAATTGGTGCTAGCAATACTGATAAAAGCATTTTTTGTCAAAGAATCAGAACCACAGCCGCTGCTTTGTCCTTTAAGTTTTACATTAAAATTTCCTAGTGAACTATAAGTATGCGATGGATTTGCCAAAGTGCTAAAAGTGCCATCACCAAAACTCCAAGTGTAATTCGTGGCATTCGTACTCAAATTTGTAAATTGAATGTTAGAAGGTGTTGAACAGGCCTGCGTATTTGTTGCAGAAAAGTCGATGGTTACAGAAGGCACATAGGCAGAACCCAAACCAACTGCATACATTGCATTAGTTACAGCTTGAACTTCAGGATTACAACCTCCGTATATATCGGCAGCAGAAACAATGGAATAAAACCGTGAATCGGCATAATCCGATGTGCTGGTTAAATAAACTGTAAGTGTTCTAAAGGCAACTTTTGCTGCTTTTGTAATACCAATTCCAGTAACAGAATACGCGTTTCCAATGTCATTTGTACCGCTTCCACCCTGACTCGTAAGATAAAACCAATAGCTAATCACGGTACTATTTTGGTGAACCTCCTGAGCCAAATCCCAATACGTTCCCAAATACGTATCAGGATTTTGCGTTGCACTCGGATTTTGCAAATCTCTAATAATAAAACCAATATTTTCTCCGCAGGTCCAATTGGCTTGAGTTGGTTTTGCGTAGAACTCAATTGCAGTACCAAAAATATCACTATAACCTTCGTTCATTGCTCCCGATTCTGCCGCATAGTCAAGATTTGCTGTATACGAATCAAGTCCATGTGTAATTTCATGACCACATATATCCAATGCAACAAAAGGATTATTATTACTTCCATCTCCATAGGTCATTTTTTGTCCATCCCAAAAAGCATTATCAAAAGCAACATCGTAATGCACATAACTGAACAAGGCAAATCCATTACCATCAATACTGTTTCTTGCATGTTGGGTAAAATAATAATCATACGTCATTTCAGCTCCCCAATGTGCATCAGCGGCAGCATTATCCATTTGCGTATTCACATTATTCCAATAATTATCTGTATCCACAAAATCAACGGCTGAACCATAATTGGTTGAAGTTTGCATATTCATTGTTTGAATACCATTACCTCTGCCGGTTTCATGCAAATGAAAAACAGTTGGCGACACGGAGTCAGTTGTTATAGGTTGCGTGCCACTATATTTTGTTACAGCATTTCCATGAGCATCATTTGTGTATAGTGTATTTAATGTTTTGATAATTTTGCCGTTTTCTGCATCCACATACACGTTTTGACGTGATAATGGTTTTTCTGCATAAATATCATAAGCAAAAACAATTCTAAAAGATCGGTCTTTAACATTATATACTATTTGTTTGCTCGCGCTTGGAAAATAGGTTGCATCCGCTTTGCCGGTAAATTGTTTTAACCATTGTTCGTTGTCGGAGTTTTGCCACATATAACTTGCAGCATGTATGGATGAAATAGCATTAATACGAGCCGAGTTTTCAGTATAAATAATTGAATTATTAATAATAGGATTACTAAAAATTGTTCCATTAAACGATTCAATTTTGCCACTTTTAACATGAACCAGGAAAATTGCTTCTCTGATTGGGATATTTTTATAGGTTTGTTGATATCGATAGTGTTCATAGCCCATTTCATCCGATTCTTTTCTTAATAAATTAATTCCGAAATAATCACCCGTATTGAATGTTCTGTTCAACCACGTGTTTATTTCATACAAATTTGGCTGAAAAGATGGATTAAGCTTGATATAGCTCGGATTTTCGTTATTTCCCGAAAAACGCACTATTTGGCTACCTGGAATATATTTTTCTGCATTTGTTCCTTCGTAAATCTGAGAAAAAATATAATTTATTCCGCAAAGAATAAGCAATACAAAAATGAATAGTTTTTTCATACAAAAAATGAGATTTAGATTTCGGTAAAATTAAGGAAGAAAATTCAGATTTAAAATGGTTTAACGTATATTTAACCACTAAAAAGTTTGAATTACTATTTATTAACCGGCGAGTTTTTGTTTTTTATTCACCGATTGTGCTATCCATATACTGATTTCATAGAGCAAATAAAGAGGTAGCGCCACCAATATTTGGCTAAACATATCTGTGGAAGGTGTGATGATTCCTGCAATTAGTAAAATTATAACAATACTGTGTTTTCGGTATTTTCGCAAGAAAAGTGCTGTCAGCATCCCGATTTTTGCAAGAAAATAAACGAGCACCGGTAGTTCGAAAACAATACCTGTTGAAAGTGGAAGAACAGTTGTTGTGGAAATATAAGAACTTATGGTGATTTGGTTTTTTATTTCAGTACTAAGTTCATAATTAACCAAAAAATTTAGAGTAAGCGGCATTATCACATAATAACCGAACAATACCCCAATAAAAAACAATCCTAAAATATAAAATAGTAAACCTCTCGAATATTTTTGCTCTGCCTGTTTCAGAGCAGGTTTTATAAAAAGCCAAAGTTGCCAAATAATAAACGGAAAGCTCAAAATCAATCCTGCAACAAATGATATAATAATATGCCATCGAAACTGACCAGCTAAATCGATGTTGATAAGTGAAAAAGGAATATGACTAAAACATAAGCCATCCATATTCCATTGTTTGCCAAGCGAACACAACAATCGATACGTAATAAAATCCGATTGTTTAGGTCCTAAAATTATTACATCAAAGAGATAACTCTTAAAAAAAAACGCGACAATTGTTGTTAAAAGAATAAAAATTACGATGCGAAAAAGGTATTTTCGCAATACCTCAGCGTGTTCCCAAAATGTGAGGTCATCAGTTTTTTTGGCTAATTTTCTTACCAAAAACTGCTTAATCATGTGCAGGCTTTTCTTCTTTTGTTTCGGTAGTTTTTTGTTTTTCTTCTTTACTTTTTGCCATGTCGCTTAGTTCGTCCAACACCTCATTTTTGGCTTTATTATATTCGCCCACACCTTTTCCAAGACCTCTCATAAGTTCAGGTATCTTTTTTCCACCAAACAAAACCAATATAACGATTAAGATTAATACGATTTCTTGTCCACCCAAGATACCGATTATAATTGAAGATAACTGCATAGTGTAGATTTTTTAATTTAATTCAAAATTACAAAAAAACTCAATGCAAAATAAAACATGTTTTACATGCCCAATTTTTAAATGAAATTCATTTCCAGTTTACCGTTAACTTGCCAAAACCTACCGTTAACTGAAAAAATACTACCGTTAACTGATTTACCTGTACTTTGCCTTTTCAAATGTAGTAATTTAACGCCCGAATTCAAAAAAGAATTATTAATCTAAAAAAAACACATTATGAAAAAATTAATTTTATGCTGCGCATTAATCTCGTTCCTGTTTGCGCAATCATTCGCACAAAACACGGGTGAAATCAAAGGAACAATTTATGATGAAACATCTAAACAAACGCTGCCCGGAGCTAGTGTTTATGTCAAGGTTGGAGACAATCTTGTTGGGGTGTTAACCGATTTAAACGGAAATTATACAATTAAACCGCTAAATGCAGGTATTTACAATGTTACAATAAAGTACACCGGCATGGAAACAGTTATTATTAATAATGTAAATGTTTCACCGGCAAAGATTACATTCATTGATGATCAATATCTTGCTGAAGTTGTTATAACATTAGATAAGGATATTGCAACTATTATTGAGTGGAAGGATAAAATCATTGATCCTGACCCAAAATTTACAATTCGACCCAAAGAATTTAAAAGTATTGCCGGCAACACCGATTTAACAAAAATAATTAGTTCAATGTCGAGCGATATCATGGTAACAGAGAATAAAGAACTTTATTTCAGAGGCTCTCGCAATGATAATTTTGTTTATATTGTGGACGGAGTAAAATCAAGCGATGGTCAAGCACATATCCCATCACTGGCTATTGGAAGCATTACGGTATATACCGGAGGTGTACCTGCTGCTTATGGCGACTTTACAGGGGGGTGCGTTGTTATCGAAAGCATGGGCTATTTCGATTGGTTAAATTCTCAAAAAAAATAGTTGTATTAATTTGCTGCTTTTTCAGCTTCTGCTGAAAAAGCAGCATTTAAAAATCAAAAACATGGAACGAAAAAAATATGCAATATTGATGCTATTCTTCTTATGTTGTATAACAGTATTTGCTCAGCCAAAGGAGAACATTTCGGGGACTATATTCGATTCCATATCAAAAAAAACTATAGCAAATGCTGAAGTTGTGAACTTGAATCAATCGAATAAAACTTTTTCTGATCAAAATGGAAACTTTACTATTAGCTCAACTTCTTTCCCATGCGTTCTTGAAATTCATATTTTGGGAGGAATTACAAAAAAAATTAAAATAGATAATGCTAATAACTCAGTTCAAGTTGACATATTCTGCAAACCTATCGAATTGTCAGCTGTGCAGATTTCCTGTAATTTGCCTGTTCAAATCATGGCTGGAAAAAAATACTATATTACCGATTATGAATTTTTGGGAGATAATTTAATCCTTTTGGCTTTCGATTACCAAAACATGATGTCGCCAACACTATTATTAACAGATACGAATGGTGACACTCTTTCACGTCTGTTAGTTTGGAAACCATTGAAATTGTGCAAAGATTTTGATGGAAAGGTGTTTTTTGTAAATAAAACTACTAGTTTTGAAATCAGTGTTGAAAACAATCAAATTAAACTGACAAATCCAATTAGCAACGAAAAATATGCAGAAACCAATGATGTAATTATTGATCATGTGGAAGATAATTACTTTTTGAAGCAATTTCAATTTAATAACCAAATTCTTAGCTTCTATAGCTACGATGGTATCAACGATAAACTCAACTGTTTTCGAACCATATCAGACAACGATAATATACTTAGAAATCGATGGGGAAGTTATTTCGATGGCAAAGAAGAAGATATTCGTTTTCAACAACTGATAATGCTGAAAGAGGTGTTCGCTCCATTTGTGCGTTTGGCCGATACCATTTATTTGTTTAATTTTTTGGAATCCAAACTTGAGAAATACGCACTGAATACCGACACCTTGAATCAAATATCAATTACCTTTCAAAAAGAGAAAAATTATGAGCGAAGTTTATTTGTAGATGAAAATCAATCTAAAGTGTATAATTTATTTGTAAGGAATGGTATTTCGTTTTTAAAAGAAATAGATTTGTGTAGCGGCAAAATCGCCAAAACTATTCAAATTCCTGAATTTGTGTTTGTCGAAAATATAAAAGTTCACAATGGTAGCGTATATTTTCTTTACAAGGAAAAATACCTCGACGATGAAAAGAAACTTTTTAAAATGAAAATCTAATTTTTACTATTGTAACTCCCAAATCCATTGGGCGATATTCGTTTTTTTTCGTTGCCTAATATGTAAAGATGACTTTTTTCCCAGTAATATTTTTAAACTTTGTATAATACTTCAAAAAATCATTAAAGTAACCGTACTCGTAGTCTTCGCTAAAATCAGGTTGCATGTTTTGCCTGATTGGAGTAATATATATTTCTCCAATATTGTCGGCATTCGTTTTCTCCAAAATCATCGTTACTTTCTGCCAATTGCCATGCGAAACGGAATCCCCCTCAGGAATTTCATACTTGGGGATTTTATCAAACATCAAATCTTTCTTTTGAATAAATTTTCCGGTGGAATCCGAAAAATAAAGGCAAAACCACAAATGTGTAATATCATGTTCCGACCTGTTGTTTAATATAAATGATACGGAAACTGATCCGCTCTGGTTTTTCATTTCCGTCAAACAAAAATCAAAATACGTAACGGTATCTGATGCCTCATCTAATCTGTCGTTAGCGTATGATATTGAATCCTGATATGCTTCTTCAGCGGCTTTAATTGAATCTTCCTGAGCAGTTTTTTTACTGTCGGAATTGCTTTGTGCATCTTCTTTTTTCATATCAACAAGCCATTTTCCTTTAATTTTCATCAATGTAATTTCAGCTTGTTTACCACGATTTGTATATGAGCAATGTGCTATGTCATTATTAATATTGCAAGAAACAAATTTAATATCCATAGGTGTAGTTCTTCCTGTATCGGGTATTATTTTATCAAAAGCTGCTAACATATCAAGCATTTGCGCCGTTGAGGTTGTTGCAAGCTTCTTTGCGTTGTCATAATTTTTATTGTTCAGTGATGTCAGAAAATCAATTGAAACTTTTTTTACCTGTGCTTCTTCATTCACCTTACACGAAGAAAGGCTAATCAGAAAAAATGCAATTAAACTGTAATGGAAAGTTGTTTTCATAATCAATAATTATATATTTTCACAAATGTATAGATTTAGGTTTATTTATAGAAATATTCTCTTTATTACTTTCTGCAAAAAAAAAAAATCCACCGTTTCGTGGTGGATTTTTTTTTGTCAATATTTTTTTTATACGGTGTGTTGGGTTCCGCATCGGGGACAAACAATTGTATCATCAGTAAAATTGGTTGGAATCTTTAACTTCATCCCGCAATCGCAATTAATAAAAGAATAGTTATCAACTTTCATCATAATATCATGCGAACTGCGTGCCGTGGTTTTAATACTGGAAACTTCAGCAGCTAATCCTATACGAATACCGAGGCTCTCCTGTTGGTTCAATTCGCCTACTGGTATTACGTTTTTAGTGGTGCCTTTAATTTGGTTATATGCACTTTGGTAGTTATTTAAACGTGCGCCACCTGCCATGGCGCGCAAAAGTCGTATACGTTCCGATATGGGAGGATGTGTGCTCGATAAATCTGACATTTTCATTCCTTTTTTCTTCAAGGGATTGCATATATACATGGCAGCAGTCACTTTGTTTGCCATTGGCATATCTGCTGACGAATTCGAAATTTTTTCTAATGCCGAAGCCAATCCTTCAGGATATCGTGTTAGGCGGGCTGCTGAAGCATCGGCTAAATATTCGCGTTTGCGCGATATAGAAAAGTAAAGTAATTGAGCCAGGATAGGGGCGAGGATAGCAAAAACAAGTGCGATAATCATGATGATAATTTGTGCTTGACCGCTCTTTTTACCTCCAACTCCTCCAAATAGCATACTGCGCAAAAATATTTCCGAAATGATTACAATCGTTCCCAACATCACTCCGGCAATGGTCATAAAACGAACATCGCGGTTTACAACGTGTGAAATTTCGTGAGCAATAACTCCCTGTAGTTCGTCGCGGTTCATTCGGGCCAACAATCCTGCAGTAACAGCCACCACGGCTTTATCGGGGCTCATGCCGGTTGCAAATGCATTTGGAGCATCCGAGTTGATGATATAAATCTTGGGCATCTTGTTCATACCGGAAGCAATGCGCATTTCATCCACCACATTAAATAGCTGGGGATGAACATCCTCGGTAACTTCTTTTGCTCCGCTTGCAGCTAACATAATTGCACTGCCCGAGGTGACGGCTATCAACGACATGATGAACCAAACTGCAAGGGCAATGATAATGCCGAATATAGCACCACCTCCGTTGCCTTTTGGATCGAATCCAAGACCAATTACAAATCCTAAAGCGATAAGTACAATTCCCATCAGCACGAATAGTACCACTGATTTGCGTTGGTTAGCTCTAATGAGTTCCCACATAGTTTGCTGGTTTTTTTACTACTTACGAGAAACTTACTTTTGGAACCGCTTTTTCGGCCTGATCCTGAATTTCAAAAAATACCTCGTCTTTGAAATTAAACATGCCGGCTATCATATTGGATGGGAATACTTGTTTTTTGTTGTTGTAAAACAAAACCTGATCGTTGTAGGACTGACGTGAAAACGAAATTTTGTTTTCTGTTGATGTCAGTTCTTCTTGCAACGCCAAAAAATTTTGGTTGGCTTTCAATTCTGGATACGCCTCTACAGCAACTTGCAATTTGCCCATCAATCCACTCAACACGCCTTCGGCTTGACCTTTTTCAGCAACGGTTCCGGCACTCATTGCATTGCTGCGTGCTTGGGTAATGGCTTCAAATGTCTGGCGTTCGTGTGTCATGTAGCCTTTCACGGTTTCAATCAAATTGGGTATCAAATCGTGTCGTCTTTTTAATTGAACATCAATTTGTGCCCAGGCATTTTTTACCTGATTTCGTAACCTAATTAACGAGTTATAGATGCCAATGATCATGAAGACCAATATAACAACAACTCCTAATACAATCCATAAAGCAATCATAATTTTCCTCCTAATTTTATTTGGTTTTTAATTTATATGCGAACATTTCATTTAATAATTCTATTACTTTGTTATTTTTATCAACGCTGCCAAGCTCCACAACTTGTTTTAATTCGCCCTCGTCGAACCAAATGCCATGATTTTTTTTGCATTTATCTACCAACACATCTTTGTTTTTTCCGACATGAACCTTGTGCATTTTTTTTGAACATTTTGGACAACGGCGAGGCTTTTCGGCGTTTTGCGGGTCAACTATAAACGAATCGAGCAGTTGTTTTTTTTCAGAAGTATCCTCGAGCAACAATTCCAGTTCGCCGGCATCAAGCCATATTCCATCACATCCCTGACAATAGTCTATTTCAATTTGCTGAAGCTCCAGCACCATCATTGATTTTTTGCAAACCGGACAATCCATAATATTTTGTTTAATTTTACGCTTGTTGAATCAACAGTCAAAAGTACGAATTATTTTAAATAATTGAGATAAATGGTGTAACAAATTTAGTGTCTTTTTGTTGTTTTCTGCCAATTCGTCATGAAAAACATGCATAATTAATTTTTTTACTGGTATCTAGCATAGAATTGCGGTATAAAAGAATTGTTTTGTGGCTTTCTTGAAACATAAATTCGTAATAAGTTGCGTTAAATTCGCAAAGAAATATTACTTTCACGCGCTTAAATTCAATTTTTTCAGTATTCATAAAACTAATTTTTTTTTAAATGAAAAATTTCAAAATCACTTTCTTAGGTTTTGCCTTGTTCTTCTGCTTTATTTTTGCAGGCTATGGGCAAAAAGGTATTGTCAACCCCAAGGACACTATTCCTGCTGATCCCAATGTTGTTATCGGGAAATTGGCTAACGGATTAACGTATTATATTCGAAAAAATACTAAACCCGAAAAACGTGTTGAACTTCGTTTGGCTGTTAACGCAGGTTCTATTCTCGAAAATCCGAGTCAATTGGGCTTGGCACATTTTACCGAGCACATGTGTTTTAATGGAACCAAAACTTTTCCGGGAAACGAAATGGTGAATTATTTGCAGAAATATGGTATTGCTTTTGGCGCCGACCTGAATGCTTACACCTCGTTTGATGAAACGGTTTATATGTTGCAAATACCTACAGATAATAAAGAACTCTTTCAGAAGGGTATGCAAATTATTGAAGATTGGGCTCACAATGTAACCATGGATAGCAAAGAAATTGATAAGGAACGTGGCGTTATTACCGAGGAATGGCGATTGGGATTGGGTGCCGACGACCGTATGCGCAAAGCGTATTTTCCGGTTATCTTTAAAGATTCGCGCTATGCCGACAGGCTCCCGATTGGCGATATTAATGTGATTAAAAATTTTCCGTATGATACCCTTCGTAGTTTCTATAAACAATGGTATAGGCCAAATTTGCAAGCAGTGGCTGTGGTTGGCGACGTGGATGTGAAAGAAGTTGAAGCCATGATTAAACAAATGTTTGGCGGAATCGAAAATCCGGTTAACGCTAAACCACGCGTGGTTTATGAAGTGCCTGATAACAAAGAACCCTTAATTAGTATTTGTTCTGACAAGGAAGCTACCAACTCTATGGTGTTGGTTTTGTATAAGCACAAAGCGCAATCGGTTTATACGGTTGAGGATTACAAACATTATTTGGAAGCGCAACTTTATAACGAAATGCTTGCGGCACGTTTTAAAGAAATAAGCGACAAGGCCGATTCTCCTTTTATACAGGCGGGAAGCGATTATTCTAATTTTTTGGCTCGTACTACGGATGCTTACGAACTGTTTGCTGTTCCAAAGGAAAATATGATTGAAAAATCGATGGAAATTTTGTTGAACGAAAACGAACGTGTGAAGCAATTTGGTTTTACGGCCACCGAGTTCGAACGGTTGAAAGACCAAATGCTATCGGATGCCGAACAGGCTTCTAAAGAGTTTGACAAAACGGAATCATCGCGTTTGGTGAACGAATATGTGAGCAATTTCTTGCGTCAGGAGCCGATGCCGGGTGTGAAAATTGAATACAAACTTACCAAAAAATTGTTGCCCGAAATTAAACTGGAAGATATTAACGCGCTGGCAAAAAAATGGATTACTGACGACAACATTGCTATTGTGGTGACTGCACCTGCCCGCGATGGTATAAAACTGCCAACGGAAGCCAGCATAAAACAAATTATTGCACTGTCAAAATCGGTAAAACTATTGGCTTATGTTGATAATTTTAAGGCCGAACCGCTGGTGAAAGAGCAACTTGCCGGTGCAAAAGTGGTGAAGAAAACCGATAACAAAGCCTTGGGCTTTACCGAGCTCACTTTTGGCAATGGGGTGCAAGTGGTGATTAAAAAAACCGATTTCAAAAACGATGAAATTCTTATCTCATCTTATGCTTTGGGTGGCACTTCGTTGGTTTCGGACAAGGATTTTGTTTCGGCATTTTTTGCAAGCAGCGTGATAAACGAAAGTGGGGTGGGCTCGTTTGATAATGCGCAGCTTGAAAAGAAACTGAAAGGAAAAGTTATTGAAATTAATCCGTATATGGACGACCTAAAACAAGGATTTCAGGGCAAATGTGCTCCAAAAGATTTGGAAACGCTTTTGCAACTCACCTATTTGTATTGCAAAGATCCGCGAAAAGATACGGCGGCTTACAATGGTTTTATTTCGAAAATGAAATCGCAAATGAAATTTATTGGTTCAAACCCGGTGTATGCTTTTATTGATACGTTGTACAAATCCTCTACATCAAACAGTGCGCGCTCGGTGGTTATTCCGAGCATCAAGCAGCTTAACGAAATTGATTTGGATGTGTTGTATAAAATTTATACCGACCGTTTTGGCAATGCTGCCAATCAGAAATTTTTTATTGTGGGCAATGTGGATGTGGACTCGATTACTCCCCTGCTCGAAAAGTATTTGGGAAGCCTTCCGGGCAACGGAAAACAAGAAAACTGGAAAGATAACGGCATTAAATTTCCGGCTGGTGTTACCGATGTGAGTATTAAAAAAGGAACGGACCCCAAAAGTATGGTGGGTATTATTTTTGACGAAAAGTTTGAATGGAACGACAAAAACCTGTTGGCACTGCGCATGGCTAAGGAAATTATTTCTATAAAACTTATAGAGGTGATTCGCGAAGAAATGAGCGGGGTGTATTCGCCACAGGTGCAAATGCAGGTGGAACAATATCCGCAGGCCGAGTTTTCGTTGATGATAATGTTTGGCTGTTCGCCCAAAAACACCGGCAAACTTACCAAGGCATGTCTGGGTATTATTAAAGCCATTCGCGACAAAGGCCCAGCCGAAATTGACCTGAACAAAGCCAAAGAAGAATTGTTGCGTGCCCGCGAAGTGGATAGCAAAACCAACAAATTTTGGCTGGCAAAACTGGAGTCGTTGTATTACGACAAAAGCGATGGCAGCATGATTACCGATTTTAAAAATAAAGTGAACGCTATTACCCTGAAAGATATTCAGGAAGCTGCCACAAAATACCTCACCAAAGAACATTATTTGCGTGTGGTGCTTTATCCGGCCGGAAAACCTGCCAAAAAATAATTGCATGGAAAAGGGGCGAAAGCCTCTTTTTTTTTTGCGCAAGTGCCTAAAGTGCCTGGTGGGCTTGGTTGAAAGTTTTTAAAGGGGGAAAGGTGGGGCGAGGAGGATATTTTGGCTATGGGCTGATTTTAATGACCGGAGATATCTCCGATGGCACAGATTAATTAATTTTAATGACCGAAGATATCTCCGATGTCACAAATTAATTCAAAAGCTATTTTTAATTGAAAAGATTACCAAATTCCAACTTCTTTCTTGCGGCTACACTTTCTCCATTTCCACCGTAAAATGCCGCATAATGGGTGCTTCGTATTTTATGGTTAATCCGTGGCGAATTTCGTTGCGGCGTTCAAACACCTTGGCCAGCGCAACCGCAATATAATCCATGTGATTGTTGGTATACACCCGACGCGGAATGGCCAAGCGCAATAGTTCCAAGGTGGGATATCGGTTTAGGCGTGTAATCGGGTCGCGGTCGGCAAGCAAGGTGCCAATTTCCACACCACGCACCCCCCCCTCAATAAACAATTCAACAGCCAGGGTTTGTGCCTGATATTCTTCGCGCGGAATGTGCTGCAAAAACTTTTTAGCATCCACAAAAATAGCGTGCCCACCAAAAGGCTCCTGCAATGGAACCCCGAAGCCTTTTAGTTTTTCGCCCAAATATTCCACTTGTTTTATGCGCGTTTCCAAATAATCAAACTCCGTACCCTCGTCCAAGCCCTGCGCCAAAGCATTCATATCGCGCCCCGACATGCCTCCATAGGTAATATAGCCTTCAAACATAATGTTGAAAACGCTTGCCTGCCGAAACAACTCTTTGTCGCGCATGGCAATAAAACCGCCCATATTCACAATAGCATCTTTTTTCGCGCTCATGGTCATAGCATCGGCATATTGAAACATTTCGGCCACAATTTCCTTAATCGATTTGTTTTCGTAGCCCTTTTCGCGAAGCTTAATAAAATAAGCATTTTCGGCAAAACGTGCCGAATCAAACACCACCGGAATGCCATATTTTGTAGCCAGCGCCTTCACCTCCTTCAAATTGGCCATGGAAACCGGTTGCCCACCCGAACTGTTGCAAGTAACCGTTACAATAATCATCGGAATGGTTTCTTTCGGATTGTTCTTTAGCACCGTTTCCAGCTTGTTCAAGTCCACATTTCCCTTAAAGGGATGGATGGCCGTGGTGTCGAAAGCCTCGTCAATAGTACAATCAATAGCTTTTGCTTTGCGAAATTCAATATGCCCTTTGGTGGTATCAAAATGCGAATTGCCCGGCACCAAATCCCCTGGTTTAATCATCACCGAAAACAACACATTTTCGGCAGCCCGCCCCTGATGTGTAGGCAAAAAATATTCGAAACCGAGCAAGGTACTTATCGTATTTTTCATTTTGTAATACGAACTGGCACCGGCATAACTTTCGTCGCCCAGCATCATCGCCGACCATTGGCGGTCGCTCATAGCACCCGTTCCCGAATCGGTGAGCAAATCAATAAAAACCTGTTCGCTTTTCAAATTAAACAAATTGTACTTCGCTTCTTTAATCCAGTTTAAGCGTTCTTCTTTAGTGCTTTTACGAATGGGTTCAACCATTTTAATTTTATACGATTCGGCAAAAGGGAGTTTCATATAGTTTCTATTTTAAAAAATATTTCACGCTTCAAATATAAGTATAGTTTTAAATCAAAAAATAAAAATTTCAATAAAAAGCAAATTAAATCATGTTTTCACACAATTTCGTGTTCGTATTTTTTTTCGAAACACCAAAACAATGCAATAAATTAAAACTAAGTTTGCCATAAAAATAGGTAAAAGGAATCCACATTTCAGAAACACAAATTCGAAAATGTGGGCAAGCCCACAACCAAAAACCCCAAAAAGAAACCATGAACATACATTTTATAGCCATAGGTGGAAGCGTGATGCACAACATGGCCATAGCCATGCACAACAATGGCCACACCGTAACAGGTTCCGACGACGAACTATTTGAGCCAGCCAAAAGCCGATTGGCCTCCAAAGGTATTTTGCCAAAGGAAACCGGATGGTATCCCGAAAAAATAAACACCAAGTTGGATGCCGTAATTTTGGGAATGCATGCCCGCAACAACAATCCCGAGTTGATTGCCGCAAAACAATTGGGCATAAAAATTTATTCCTTTCCCGAATACATCTACGAACAATCAAAAAACAAAACCCGTGTGGTGATAGGCGGTAGCCATGGCAAAACCACCATCACCGCCATGGTGATGCATGTTTTACACGCACTGCAACACAATTTCGATTACATGGTAGGCGCCCAACTAGCGGGTTTCGAAACCATGTTTCGCATCTCAAATGCCCCCGTTATTGTGCTCGAAGGCGACGAATACCTCACATCCACATTGGATAAACGCCCCAAGTTTCATCTCTACAAACCGCATATCGCATTAATAAGCGGCATTGCCTGGGACCATATTAATGTGTTTCCCACATTCGAAATGTATGTCGACCAGTTTCGGCAATTTATCAACCTGATTGAACCCAACGGCACCTTAATTTATTGCGAAACCGACCCACACGTAAAACAACTTAGCACCAATTTGCGCTCCGATATTGTTGCCAAACCCTACTCGGTACCCCAATACACCATTGCAAATGGAATTACCTCGGTTGTTTTCAACCAAAAATCGACCGAAATAATGGTGTTTGGCCAGCACAACCTAATGAATTTAAACGGAGCACGATTGATATGCGAAAGTTTGGGTATTTCAACCGAAATATTCATGCAATCCATTGCAACTTTTAAAGGTGCCGCCAAACGATTGGAGTTGATAAGCAAAAATGCCGAATCAGCTTTTTACAAAGATTTTGCACATTCGCCTTCCAAATTGCAGGCTACCATAAATGCTACAAAAGAACAATATCCCCACCGCAAACTAGTTGCATGCATGGAATTGCACACCTATAGCAGCCTCAATAGCGATTTTTTAAAACAATATGAACATGCCATGAACGATGCCGATATAGCCATAGTGTATTACAGTTCGCATGCCTTGCAAATAAAAAACATGCCCCCTTTACCTCAGGAATTGGTGTGCAAATCCTTTGGCAGAACCGATTTAAAAGTATTTAATTGCAAGGATGATTTGGTATCGTTTTTAACGACTATGCAATGGAAAAACAAAAACCTCCTGATGATGAGTTCGGGAGGTTTCGATAATCTTGATTTCAAAGATTTGGCAAATCGCTTGCCAATCATTTAATACATCAGTTGTTTTTTCGACGAGTTGCGCCAACCAGCATCGTATTTACTGTCCACGAAATAAATAATTAAATCGGCATCGTATTTACTATCAACAAAAAATATTTTTTTATTGGCATCGTATTTACTGCTCACAAAAAACCACAATCCGTCGTTACCCGTAGCATCGTATTGGCTCGAACATTTATAAACAGTCAGGTCGGCATCGTATTTACTATCGGCCACAAAAACTTTCACATCGGCATCGTATTTACTGTCGGCTGAATATACTTTTTGGGCCTGTGCCCTGTTTACCCAAATCAAGGAAGAAAAAATGATAAAAACAAATGCTGCAAATTTTTTCATGGTACTATAATTTTTAAAATTCTACTCCAAATTTACAAAAATCAGGCCGATAATTACTAAAAATTCAGGTAAAAGTTTTTTGTAAGATGAATAAATTCGTCGGAAAAGGAATTGTCGGAGTTTTTAATTACAAAGTCAACCATTTCGGTTTTAGATGGAATTTGCTTTGATAAACAGATAACAAAACGTGCGGCTTTTTTTTTGGGTTTGTCAGAAATAGCGAAGATTTGATTGCAAAATAATCCGGAAGCAATAAAAATGTTTAAAAAGTTTTGTTTTTCAGAAGCGGGAATAATAACCCAAAACCGGCCGGCATCGGCCAACAGCTTTTTAACACAACAACTCAAATCCATGAAGTTTAGCGTTAAGTCATGTTTCGTTGTGTTTTTGCTCTGCCGATTACTTTTTAACTGATTGTGAAAATAGGGTGGATTGCAAACTATGCAGTCGTAAACCTGAGTTGAAGTTGCCGCATAATGCTGAACAGAATCATGTATAAGCAACAGTCGGTTGGCCCATTTGCTTTTATAAAAGTTATTTTTGGCCTGTTCGGCTGCTCCTGCATCAATTTCAATGGCATCAACACTGGCATTTGATTTCTGAGCCATCATCAATGCAACAATGCCCGAACCACTTCCAATGTCAATAATTTGTTTGGCATTTGTAACTTCTGCAAATGCTCCCAACAAAACAGCATCGGTGGTTATTTTCATACCACATTGCTCATCAGAAACACAAAATTCTTTGAAACGAAAAGGGGCTCTCATGCAAGATAAAAATCAATAAGACCCTCGGGAGCAATAATTGTAAGGATTTTCTTCTTTTTATCTATTTTTGAAATAAAATCGGCATTTAACGGAATCAAAATTTCTTTACTATTAAAAAAAATCTGCATAATGAGTTGCTGAGGTAATTCCAGCACTTTATGAATCGTACCGATGTTACCATGCTGTTTGTCTATAACGGTATAACCTTCCAACGCATTTGTGCTCGATTCATCATCTGCTTCCAACTTCTCTAAATCCGATTCGGGAATTAATAACGCGCTTCCAACAATTTTCCGAACAGCATCCACAGTATCTATATAATCGAGTTTGATTATGGCAGTATCGTTTTTTTGCATTTCGAATTCGGCAACAAAAAAAGGAATTTGTTCATGTTGAATTTCAACAAAAACAAATTCCAATTTTTTATATTTTTCAGGATGATTAACTTCGAAAATCGCTACAAACTGACCTTTGTATCCGAAAGGCTTTAAGATTTTACCAAGACAAAAAAACTTTTTTTCATCCATCATAGAAATCTGTAAAGGGGTGTTATTACAGCTCGAAATTATTCGGCTTTTTCTTCGGTAGTTTCTTCTGTTGGTTTTTCAGTTTCAGGTGCAACTTCGTCAACAACCGGACTTTCATCAACAACCGGAGTTTCGTCAACAACTGGAGTTTCTTCTACAACCGGAGCAACTTCATCAACAACTACTTCTTCCGGAGTAACAACTTCCTCTTCAGCAATTGCAACTTCTTGCTTAGCTTCAGCTTCTAGTTCCTGTTGTTTTTCTTTCGCTAATTCCTGTGCTCTTTTCTTGGCAACAGTTTCGGCTTTGGCTAAATTAACTTTAACTTCTGCTTCAATGCGTTTTTTCTGTGCTTCTTTTTTAGTAAGAACTACTTCATTCTTTTTACTTAAAACCTTAGCTTCTTTTTCTTGTAACCAATTTTGGAATTTGGCTTCAGCTTGTTCAAGTGTCAATGCTCCTTTAGCAACACCTTTTAATAAATGGTTTTTGAAAATCACACCTTTGTATGTCAAAATAGCTTTTGCGGTGTCCGAAGGCTGAGCGCCTTTTCGTAACCAATCAAGTGCTTTTTCGAAATCAAGGTTAATTTCCGCTGGAATTGCGAGAGGGTTGTAAGTGCCAATTCTTTCAATAAACTTTCCATCACGTGGTGCACGACCATCCGCAATTACAATGTGGTAATAAGGCATACCTTTTTTACCATGACGTTGTAATCTGATTCTTGCTGGCATAATTGTTTAATTTTTAATTGATAATTAGATTTTTTTTAAATAGGGGTGCAAAGTTGCGATTTTTTTTTGAAATACAAAAGGTATTTGTCATTTATTTTGCGTAATGTCAATAATATTCCCACAATCGGGATATTCTTCTATTTTTAAATTCGAACAAATAATGGTTAAGCGATTTTTGCGGTATGTTCTTAATGAGTTTTGATACCATTCAATATTGTTGTTATCCAGATTACTTATAGGTTCATCGAGCAAGAGCAATGGAGTATTGCTGTAAAGTGCCATGCCAAGTTTAATTTTTTGTTTCATTCCCGATGAGTAACTTTTTATGGGTTGGTGCTCAAATTCATTCATCGACATCATTTTTATAGCATCTGCAATGCTGATTGCCGAATAAAACGGTTTTAACTGCACATGGAACTTCAATATTTCGGAAAGAGTGAATTCTTCGATTAACTCCATATATGGTGCTGCGATTGCAACAGTTCGAAAAATTTTTTCAACAGGAATTGTTTTTCCCGACAGTTGATATGATATTGTACCCGAAGTTGGTGTAACAAGCCCTGAAATGATTTTTAGCAGGGTTGTTTTTCCCGACCCGTTCGAACCTGTGATAGCATAAGAATTTTCTGACTCAAAAATGTAATTAAAATCTCTGAAAAGTTCGTGATGCGAATAGTGTTTTGAAATGTTTTGAAGAATTATCTTCATGTGTGAAGGTTGAATGTAAAAAACAAAGAATTACAAAATATCTTTCTTTTCTTTTCCATTATTGTTGCGAGTATACCCTCGCATAATTCCGCGTTTTGATGTCATGATAAATGAAATAATATCATCGCGTTCGGGAGTGGCAGGTAATTCGGCCTCAATATAGCTGATAGCCTGCGAAACATTCAATCCGTTTATGAAAATTATACGATAAATATCCTGAATTTCTTTTATTTTTTCCGACGAAAATCCTCTGCGGCGCAATCCTATTGAATTTATTCCTGAATAAGAAAGTGGTTCGCGAGCCGCTTTACAAAAAGGCGGTACGTCCTTACGAACCAAACACCCTCCGGATATCATACTATGAATACCAATATTTACAAATTGATGCACTGCAACCATACCACCAACAATAGCCCAATCGTCAATTTTAATATGACCTGCCAAGGCTGCCGAATTGGCCAAGATTACGTTGTTGCCGATTATACAATCGTGAGCTACATGCACGTATGCCATCAACAAACAGTTGTTGCCAATAATGGTCTCGAAATTTGCTTTTGTGCCACGATTAATGGTAACGAATTCTCTTATGGTTACATTATCACCAATTTTAACGGTAGTGTCTTCGCCAGCAAATTTCAAATCTTGTGGCACTGCAGATATGACTGCCCCAGGGAATATTTTACAATTCTTGCCGATTCGGGCACCTTCCAATATTGTTGCATTTGGACCAATCCATGTTCCTTCGCCAATTTCAACATTTTTATCAATACTAACGAAAGGTTCAATTACAACATTGCCTGCAATTTTAGCCTGAGGGTGAACATAAGCTAAAGGTTGATTCATTTTTTGTCTTTTTTAACGATTTGAGCTAATAACTCAGCTTCCATTACAACCTGGCTATTCACATATGCTGTGCCAGTCATTTGGCAAATACCTCGTCTGATAGGTGCTGTTAATACTATTTTGAAAATGAGTGTATCGCCCGGAACCACCTTGTGTTTGAAACGAGCACTTTCGATTTTAAGAAACAGTGTTAAATAGTTTTCCGGATCGGGAACAGTTTTTAATGCAAAAATACCACCACATTGTGCCATGGCTTCAATTTGTAGCACACCCGGCATCAATGGCTCATCAGGAAAATGTCCTACGAAGAAACTCTCGTTCATCGTAACATTTTTCAAACCTACGATGCCCTTTTCGTCCATTTCAAGAATCTTATCAATTAGTAAAAATGGTGGACGATGTGGTAAGATTTTTTTAATTTGGTTAATGTCGTATAAAGGGGGCTTAGTCAAATCAAAAGTTTCGGTCAGGCCTTTTTTATTGTTTTTATTTTTATTGTCAACCAATTCGGCAATTCTTCTCGCAAAGGTGATATTCGAATAATGTCCCGGGCGTTTTGCGAAAATATGTGCTTTTAATGTACCTCCCAACAATGCCAAATCACCAACAATATCCAGTAGTTTATGTCGGGCAGGTTCGTTCGGGAAGTTTAGTTCGAGATTATTAAGTATACCTTCTTTAAGCACATTTACCTTGGGTTTGTTGAAAACCACTGCCAAATGGTCGAGTTCGGGTTGCGAAATGATTCGGTTAACAAACACGATGGCATTATTTAAATCTCCACCTTTAATCAAATTGTTCTCCAGTAAAGATTCCAACTCATGCAAGAAAACAAAAGTACGGCAATTTGCAATTTCGTTCTTAAACAAACTTATATCATCGAGCAATGCGAATTGCGTACCCAAAACATTGGTTTTATAATCAATCATGGTAGTAATGCGGAGTTTGTCGCTCGGTATAGCAATCATTTCAACATTACGTTCGGCATCAAAATATTCAAAATTCGATTTAAGTTCAATAAATTTTTTCGGTGAATCTTGTTCAACGATTCCGGCACTTAAAAGTGCCTCTACAAAACGGATTGAACTCCCGTCGAGAATGGGTGTTTCGGAACTGTTTAGTTCAATTAGTATATTATCAATTTCAAGACCTGCCGTGGCAGCTAAAATATGTTCTATTGTGCATACCCGAACCCCGTTTTCTTCAATAGTGGTTCCTCGTGATGTTTCTACAACATTTTCTAAGCGTGCATGAACCAATGGTTGATTTTCTAAATCAATACGTTTAAAAACATAACCATGATTTTGCGGTGCGGGTACAAATGTCAGAATTACTTCTTCGCCGGTGTGTAGGCCTTTGCCTGCTATACTTACAGGTTTACTAATTGTCTTTTGTCTAATCATATCGGGCGACAAAGTTAATAAATTCTTTATTCTCAACAAACAAAAAAGTAGTATTCTGAATTGTAAAATACATATAATCGACAATGCATTTTACTTCCAGTATTTTGCATATCTCTTGTTTTGAAAATAAATACGAATAAAAAGAAAAAAGGATACATTTTGCCTTAATGCAAAGGGAACATAAGCAGGTCGATGTCCTGAAAAGGTAAGTTGAACATATCACTTATGTTTTTGTTCGTCAAAATCCCATTATACAGGTAGGTTCCTCTGCGCACGCCCTGATCGTTAAGTAAGAAATTATTCAAACCGCCATTATCAGCAATTTGTAAAACAATGGGTGCGAAAAAATTACTTAATGCATAGGAAGCCGTGTGTGGAACTTTCGACGAAATATTGGGTATGCAATAGTGTGTTACTCCATGTTTTTTATATACCGGATGCGTGTGATTGGTTACGCGTGAGGTTTCGCAACAACCACCATTTACAATGCTAATATCAACAATTACCGAACCATACGGCATTTCTTTTATCATATCTTCCGATATGACACACGGCGCCTGGTCGTTAGCTGCATGAATTGCTCCTATTACAACATCGGCGGTACGAAGTGCTTTTACCAGAATTTTTTGTTGAATAATTGAAGTGAACAAGCGTTCGTTTAATTTGTTTTGAATGCTACGCAATTTGTAAATCGAGTTGTCGAAAACTTTTACCAAAGCACCCATACCAATTGCGGCTCTTGCTGCGAATTCGGCCACAGTGCCGGCACCAATAATTACAACTTCGGCCGGCGTGATGCCCGAAAAACCACCCAAACTTTTTCCTTTTCCATACTCAATGCTGCTTAAATATTCGGCTGCAATAAAAACTGCTGTGCTACCCACAATTTCGCTTAAGGAACGAATTACCGGAAGCGAATTTGTTTTGTCTTTTATGTGCTCGTAAGATATGGCTGTAGTCTTTTTTAACATCAATCGTTTAAAATATTCGTCCGATTGACCGAGCAAATTTAGCGCTGAGAACAAGGTTGTTCTGCTTTTTATTTTTTCAACTTCAGAAAGAATAGGGGGGGCAACTTTTATAATTATGTCCGATTGATACACTTCGGCAGAAGTATAAACCATTTGTGCTCCGGCATCTATATATTCGTTGTCCGGAAAATGTGCCGCTTTGCCTGCATTCGATTCAACAAGGATGGTATGCCCGTTGTTAACCAGCATTGCAACAGCCTCTGGAACCAATCCGATGCGGGTTTCCTGAAATGAAATCTCTTTCGGAACGCCTACGATTAGTTGTGAACGTTGTTTCTTAACTTCAAGCGTTTCGGGCTGAGTTATAAACTGATTTGAATATGAAAACTTCGTTATGTTCTTTTTTGAATCCATGATAAAATTTTGATACTATAAAATTAGTAATAAAATCAATCAAGTGTTGTTTTTTTTGTAAAAGAAATATTTCGTGTGCCATCAAAAATATCCCAATCTATCTCTATTTCAACATAAGTAGGTGGTAAAATCGGAGCTGCAATTTCGGGCCATTCAATAAAACAATAGTTTCCGCTATAAAAATAGTCTTCATAGCCGATATCATATACTTCGGCCAAGTTCCTCAAGCGATAAAAATCAAAATGATACAAGCTTCGTCCTTCGCTTGTGGTATACTCGTTCACGATGGCAAACGAGGGGCTATTGGTTGGGTCGATAACCTTCAATTGCCCACATAGTGCTTTTATTAGCGTGGTTTTTCCTGCACCCAGTTCGCCTTTAAAAACAAATATGCGTTCGTTGCTATATTTTGCCAGTATGGTTTTCGCAATGGGTTGTAATTCCTCAAGGGTTTTGCAACGCATGGTTGTTGGCATGCTACTTCGGGTTTAAAAATATTATCGGTATCAATATTTCTTCCAGTGATATGCCGCCGTGCTGAAAAGTGTTTTTGTAATAGTTGGCATAATAGTGGAAATTGTTGGGATAGGCAAAAAAATCGTTTCCTCGGCAAAACACATACGATGTGCTAACATTAAATCGCGGCAAATAAATTTCTTCGGGTGTGCGAACAGCAAAAACTTCTTTTTTATCGTAATTCAGTATTCTGCCAAATTTATACCGCAGATTGGTGTTGGTGTTTTTTTCGCCTACTATTTTCACTGGGTCGGTAACTTTAACGCTGCCGTGGTCAGTGGTGATGATGAGGTTGGCATTTTGTTCCGATATGTATTTTATAACCTCGAGCAGGGGCGAATGTTTAAACCACGACAAGGTTATGGACCTATAGGCCGATTCATCGTCGGCCAACTCGCGAATGACTTCCATTTCGGTGCGGGCATGCGACAGCATATCAACGAAATTATAAACCAAAACATTTAATTTGTTGTTTATAATATTGGGCAGGTTTTCTACATATTTCTTGCCTGCGGCCAGATTAAGAATTTTTGAATAATTGAATTTTATATCTTTACCATAGCGTTTCAAATGTTCCGTAAGCAGTTCGCCTTCAAACTGATTTTTGGTGCCTTCGTCCTCTTCGTTCACCCATAGGTGGGGATATTTGCGCTCAATTTCCGAAGGCAACAAACCGCCAAATATTGCATTTCGCGAGTATTGTGTAGCCGATGGCAAAATGCTGTAAAATATATCATCATCCTGAACCCGATAGTATTCTTCCAGTATGGGTTGAATCGTTTTCCACTGATCGTAGCGCAAATTATCAATCAAAATAACAAACAAGGGTTTTGTGTTATCCAAATGTGGAAAAATCTTTTCTTTAAACACCGTGTGCGATAAAATAGGTCTATCTTCATTTTTGCCGTTAATCCAGTTGATGTAGTTGTTTTCGTAATATTTCACAAACATATTGTTGGCTTCCAATTTTTGCAAAAGCAAGACTTCGTTCATCGATGGGTCGTCCGATTTTTCAAGTTCAAGTTCCCAACGTGTCATTTTTTTATAAATGTCTTTCCATTCGCTGTGGGTTAATCGGTTCGAAATATCCATGCCAATGTTGCGAAATTCTTGTTGATAGGCTTGCGTGGTTTTTTCGCTTACCAAACGTTTGTTCTCCAGATTCTTTTTTAAACACAGCAATATCTGATTCGGATTTACCGGTTTTATTAAATAATCCGATATGCTCGACCCAATAGCATCGTCCATGGTGTGTTCCTGATCATTTTTGGTTATCATCACCACAGGCAAATTCGGAAAATTGTTGCGAATTTGTGTCAGCGTTTCTAAACCCGAAATGCCCGGCATGTTTTCATCAAGAAAAATTATATCAAAATTGGTATCGTTAATCAAATCCAAACCTTCGTCGCCATTGTTTGATGTTAAAACTTCGTAACCTTTCTCTTGCAGAAACAGTATGTGGGGTTTCAACAAATCAATTTCATCATCCACCCATAGTATTTTTACTTTACTCATAATCGAAACTATTTTTTTTGTGTTCGTTTTTTTTTTGTGGTTCGCAAGGCTACTTTTGCACTTTGGCCCATGCCCTCATGAGTTTTTTAACCCAAGTAATAATTTGTGGTTAAGCGTTTCACCAGTTTGGTTTTCGGCCGTGCAGGTTTCCCATATCAAACAGGTTTTATAAAATTGAATTGCAAAATAAAAACGTGCTTGGCAATTATTGAACAAAAAATGTGTAATATTGAACTCTTAATTTATTACAAAGATACATATAAAATCTGCCTTGCTTGTGGTTCATAACAAAAGAAAAATTATAAACGATCCGGTTCATGGTTTTATTACCATTCCAAACGAATTTATTTTCGATGTGATAGAACATCCCTATTTTCAGCGATTGCGCTATATAAAGCAATTGGGGTTAACCTATATGGTTTATCCCGGCGCCAGTCATTCCCGGTTTCAGCATGCTTTGGGGGCAATGCACCTGATGACACAAGCTGTGGAAATGCTGAAACTAAAAGAACACCTGATTTCCGACCAGGAGCAACAAGGTTTGCTACTCGCTATTTTGCTACACGATATAGGTCATGGGCCTTTTTCCCATGCTTTGGAACGCACACTGGTGTCGGAGGTTTCACACGAAAAAATGTCGTGGTTTTTTATGCAGCGCTTCAATGCCATTTTTGATGGCAGGTTGCAACTGGCCGAAAAAATATTTTCGGATACGTATCCAAAACGGTTTCTACATCAATTGGTGTCGAGCCAGTTGGATGTAGATAGGTTAGACTATTTAATGCGCGACAGTTTTTTCACCGGCGTGTCAGAAGGGGTGATTAGCACCAACCGCATTATTAAAATGCTCAACGTGTGTAACGACGAACTGGTGGTGGATAGTAAAGGCATTTATTCAATTGAAAAATTTATTGTAGCACGCCGGCTGATGTATTGGCAGGTGTATTTGCACAAAACCGTGCTTTCGGCCGAACACCTGCTCATGCACATTTTGAAACGGGCAAAAACCCTGGCCACTCAAAGCCAATTGGTGTTTGCCAGCCCCGCTTTAAAAATATTTTTGGAAAACCAATTTACCGAACACGATTTTGCCGAAAAACCACATCTGCTCGATGTTTTTGCCGAATTAGACGATTACGATTTGTTTTTTAGCATAAAAATGTGGACCAAATCCTCCGACAAAGTATTGGCAATGCTAAGCCAAAAATTGGTAAACCGCAATTTGCTTAAAATCGAAATACAAGATACCCCTTTCAACCAAAATTATATCGACCAAATTAAATCCAAAACAAAACAACTGTTAGCATTAACCAACTTGGAGGTCAACTATTTTGTTTTTTCCGCCGAAGTGGCCAACAATGCCTACAACCCCACCTTCGATAAAATTTTGATGCTCTATCGCGATGGCAAAGTAGAAGACATTACCCAAAGCTCCGACCAAATAAACACCGAACTTTTGTCGCGAACCATCAGGAAATATTTTTTGTGCTATCCGAAAGAGGTTAAAATTTAGAATGCAGAAGCTGTGCCTGATAATAAAGTCGACCTCATGTAATCGCTTTTCTTAGGGTTTTAATTGCTGAATTGTTCTAGTGTATTCCTCCTTTTGCCCTTTGGGGGGCATTTTTGTTGGCGAGTACATACTGCCATATCCTCACTTCTCACTTCTTTCCACCATGCACCTTTACAAACTTTCAACCAACCACCGCACCAACCTCCCCCGCAGCCGTCTTCTTTTTTCTGCCCCCCTGCTTATGCAACTTTCTGCAAATTTTATAACCAACATAAAAATGCGGATCTTTTTTCCTATAAACCCCGGCAGTAGTATCCAGCACCTCTTTCACAAAATCGTGCAACTTCTTATATTTTCCGTTTCGGTCCTCCACACCCGCTTTTCTCAATTTAATTCCCGTTTCAGGCCAATACAATTTCTTCTCAAAATCCGTCAACTTATCCGTAAAATCCGACAAATCCCCCGCCTCAAAACCATAAGGTAACAAACTCCCTAAAGCAATTCCCTCCAGCCTAGTCTTCAACATCGATGCCACCTCCATCAAATCAAACCCCTGCATCCTTGCAAGTTCCGTTTCGCCATAATCAGCCCCTGCTTTCAGCACCGCATCACCCGTATCAAACGCCAACGACCTCAGCACATCCAATCCAAATTCCATTTCCACCATCAGCGCCAATCTCGATTGCTCCTTACTTTCCGTAACCCCTTTCATTTTGTTCATCACCAACAATTCCGCATCATCAAAATCCCGCAGCAAATCCTTAGTTTTCGTAAGCCTTGCACTCATCACAGGCACCAAAGCCACCGCAGCCGCATTCTTCTCACACATTTCCAGTGTCACCAGCACCGAACCCGTAAAAATCTTTTGTCTTCGCGTCATATCAATTTAGTTTTAAAAAAAATCCAACATTCAAAACAATATTAAACCAACAATTTCCCATCCCCAAAGCATTTTATTCCCCCTCATCACCCGCCCATGCAATTTCATCAAAGCCTCACATCAAAAATAACTCACCCCAACCACCTGCATTTGCATGTAAAAACAAAAAGTAACCCCTCTTCAACAAAATTCCAAGTAAAAATCCAAATCCCTTAGCGGGAAAACAAAATCATAAACGTAACCCATTCAAAATAAATAACAAAAAATTTTAATCTTACGATACATACACTACAACAAACCAAAAATACGCAAACACAATACAAAAATACACAAAAACAATTAAAAAAAGCATAACAACAAATAAAAAGAACATAACAACATCAAAAAAATACCAAA